>NZ_JBITLH010000006.1:0-468597 GCF_044465125.1 Micromonospora sp. NPDC049836 | reverse complement strand
CAGCCAGCAAAAACTGACCAGTCCGGGGTATAAAACAATTGGCACTGGCTTTACAAGCACCCTGTTGAGTTCTCAAAGAACAACCACACACCATCGGAAAACCCCACACCGTGGAGCCCCCATCCGGGGCAAGCCATTCAACCGCACCCATCCGCTCTCGCGCCGGGCACTTTTACTACGTTACCCGGTGGTTTCCGCCGTGTCAAACCGGTGTTTCGCGGTTTGCCGTGCTTCCGCCCCTTTTCCGGGCACCCCGATTCATCCGACTTCCGTCGGCTGTTCCGGAGATTTCAGCAGGACGGCCGCCGCGGTTTTCCCGCTCACTCGTCCGTGTCCCTGCCGGTCGACCACCTTACCCGGTCGGTTCCGCCTCGCCAAATCCGCCCTGCGGCGAATCCGGGGCCCCGCCCGGTCCAGGTCCCGATGGCCGTCAGCCATCCGCACCCGGCGGTCATTCGTTGCCACCCGGCCGGCTGCGCGACCCGTGGTCACACCGCCCGGTCCAGGCTCACGCCGGTAGACGACCCGGTGGAACCCGATGGCATTTCCCGCGCTCCGGCCTTTTCGGCTTTCGCCTGTTTCGTCCGTTCCGCGCTGGCAGAGAGAAAGTTACGCGCCCAGCGGATTGATCGTCAAATCCGCTGGGCGCGTCCCGCGTCACACCGTCGACCGATGACTATCCGCGCAGCTCGACGCCCGCGAAACTGCGCTTGCCGCGGCGCAGCACCAGGTAACGCCCGTGCAGCAGGTCCGCTTCCGACACAGTGGCGTCCACCGCCGCGATACGCGTGTTGTTGACGTACGCGCCGCCCTCGGCGATCACCCGGCGGGCCTCCTTCATGCTCGGCACCAGCCCGGACTCCTTGAGCAGGCCGGCCACGTCCGGCAGCTCGGTGACGTGCACCAGGCCGGCCTCGGTCAGCGCCGCGCGCAGCGTCTCCGGGGTCAGCTCGTCGAGCGAGCCCCGGCCGAACAGCGCCTGGCTCGCGGCCACCGCCTGGGCCATCTCCCGCTCGCCGTGCACCAGGGCGGTCAGCTCCTCGGCGAGCGCCCGCTGGGCCAGCCTCGCCTGCGGCCGCTCCGCCGTCGCCTTCTCCAACTCCTCCAGCTCCTCGCGCGAGCGGAAGCTGAAGTAGCGCAGGTAGCGGGTGACGTCCCGGTCGTCGGCGTTGACCCAGAACTGGTAGAAGGCGTACGGGCTGGTCATCTCCGGGTCGAGCCAGACGGCGCCGCCCTCGGTCTTGCCGAACTTGGTGCCGTCGGCCTTGGTCACCAGCGGCGTCACGAACGCCTGCACCGGCCCGGCCCCCCGGCGGCGCACGTAGTCCACGCCGGCGGTGATGTTGCCCCACTGGTCGGAGCCGCCGTACTGGAGCTGGCAGCCGTGCCGGCGGTGCAGCTCGAAGAAGTCGTTGGCCTGCAACAGCTGGTAGCTGAACTCGGTGAAGCTGATGCCGGTGTCCAGCCGGGCCTTGACCACCTCGCGGGCCAGCATCTTGTTCACCGGGAAGTGCTTGCCGACGTCCCGGAGGAACTCCACCACCGACATCGCGCCGGTCCAGTCCAGGTTGTTGACCAGTTGGGCGGCGTTCGCGCCGGTGTAGGAGACGAACGGGGAGAGCTGCTCCCGGATCCGCTGCACCCAGCCGGCGACCACCTCGGGCGGGTTGAGGGTGCGCTCGGCGCTCTCCTTCGGGTCGCCGATCTGGCCGGTCGCCCCGCCCACCAGCAGCAGCGGGCGGTGTCCGGCGAGCTGCAGCCGGCGGGCCGTGGCGACCTGCATGAGATGGCCGACGTGCAGGCTCGGGGCGGTCGGATCGAAGCCCACATAGAAGGTGGCGCTCCCGCCGTCGAGCAGCTCGCGCAGCTCGTCGAGGCCGGTCGAGTCCTGGATCAGGCCCCGCCACCGCAGGTCTTCGGTCAGGGAGTCCCGCCCGTGCGGGAGGTTGCTCTCGGTCACGGTCACCAATTCTCCCCCATGCCCGGCGCCGGACCGTAGCGGGTTTGCCCGACCGGGCGGGACTAGGCTGGCGGTCCACCGGAGTGGAGGAGCAGCCGTGGTGGAGATGCCGGACGTGACCGGGGGCTTCGTGGCCCTGCTCGGGCTGAAGTTCGACGAGGTCAGTGGGGACCGGGTGGTGATCCGCTGGCAGGTCCGGCCGGAGCTGCACCAGCCGTACGGGATCCAGCACGGCGGGGTCTACTGCGCGGTGGTGGAGACGGCGGCCAGCATCGGTGGCGCCCTGTGGCTGGGCGACCAGGGCAAGGTGGTGGGGGTCGCCAACCAGACCGACTTCCTGCGCGCGGTCCGCGACGGGGAGCTGACCGCGGTGGGCACGCCGATCCACCGGGGTCGCAGCCAGCAGCTCTGGCTCGTGGAGATCACCGACGAGGGCGGCCGGCTGGTGTCGCGCGGGCAGGTACGGCTGCAGAACCTCACCGGCGCCTGACCGGGTACGGCGGCCTGCTCGATTCGCCCCAAAAGACCGCTCTGACGCGGTTATCGTCGCGGCGATGAGACCGCCCGCCGCCGGCCCGACGTGAGGAAGCTCTTCGCCGCCACGCTCGGTGTCCTCTCCGCCATCGGCGGCTTCGTGGACATCGGTGACCTGGTGGCGGCGAGCCAGGCCGGCGCGCGCTTCGGCCTGGCCCACGCCTGGGTGCTGCTGGTCGGGGTGCTGGGCATCTGCGCGTACGCGGAAATGGCCGGCCGGATCGCGGCGGTGAGCGGCCGGGCGGTCTTCGACCTGGTCCGGGAACGGCTCGGGCCGCGGGTGGCGCTGCTCAATCTGGTGGCGTCCTGGCTGGTCACGGTGATCACCCTGGCGGCCGAACTGGGTGGGGTGGCGCTCGCGCTGCAACTGGCCAGCGGGTGGAGCTACCTGCTCTGGGTGCCGCTGGCCGGGGTGGCGGTCTGGCTGGTGCTCTGGCGGATGCGCTTCGAGCTGATGGAGCGGGTGTTCGGGCTGGCCGGGTTGGCGCTGCTGGTCTTCGCCGTCGCGCTGTTCGCGCTGCCGACCGACTGGGCGCGGCTCGGGCACCAGGCGGTCCAGATCAGCTCCGCCGGGCAGGGCTGGTCGGTGTACTGGTTCGTGGCGGTGGCGCTCTTCGCCTCCACGGTCAGCCCGTACGAGGTGTTCTTCTTCTCCTCGGGCGGGGTGGAGGAGCGGTGGAGCGCGGCGGACCTGGCGCACGCCCGCTCCAACGTGCTCATCGGCTTCCCGGTCGGCGGGTTCCTGGCGCTGTCCCTGATCGCGGTCGCCGCGGTGGCGTACCACCCGTCGGGGTCGTCGCTGGACAGCCTGGACCAGGTGGCCCGGCCGGTGGTGACCGCGTTCGGCGGCGCCGGGCTGGCGGTGGCGGTGCTGGCGTTCTTCGCGGTGACCTTCGGCGCCGCGCTGGAGACCGGGCTGTCCGCGGCGTACGCGGCGGCGCAGTACTTCGGCTGGCAGTGGGGCAAGCGGGTCAGCCCGCGGGAGGCGGCCCGCTTCCACAGCGTGCTCCTGGTCAGCGTGCTGCTCGGGGTGATCATGCTGATGACCACGGTCGACCCGGTCCGGCTCACCGAGTACATGCTGGTGCTCAGCGCGGTGGTGCTGCCGCTGACCTACCTGCCGATCCTGGTGGTGGCCAACGACCGTGGCTACCTGGGCGACCGGGTCAACGGGTGGTGGACCAACCTGCTCGGGGCGCTCTTCCTGCTGCTCATCGTCGCCGCGTCGGTGGCGGCGATCCCGTTGGCGATCATCACGAGGATGGGACAGTGAGGGTTCAGCTGGCCAAGCAACTGCTCGACCGGCAGATCGTGGACGTCGACGGCCGGCTGGTCGGCCGGGTCGACGACCTCGGCTTCGCGGTCGACGCCGAGGGCGTCCCGTACGTGGACTGCCTGCTCAGCGGCCACGCGGCGCTCGGGCGGCGGGTCGGCGGCCGGATCGGGCGGATCCTGGTCGCGGTGGCCGACCGGTTCACCGACCAGCCGCCGGCGCCGCCCCGGCGGATCCCGCTCACGCTGATCGACCGGGTGGGCAGCGCGGTCCGGTTGCGCTGCCGGGTCGCCGACCTGCCACCCTCGCCGGTCGAGTCGTGGCTGCGGCAGCATCTCGTCGACCGGATCCCGGGGTCGGCCCGTGCGAGCGGGTGAGCTGCTCGGCCGGACCGCGTACGACCTGCGGGGCCGGCGGCTCGGTCGGGTGGTCGACGTGGTGGTCCGGGGCGGGTGGCCGCCACAGCGGCTGCGGATCACCGACGTGATCGTGGCCGGGCACTGGTGGACCCGGGTCAGCGGACGGCTCATCGGGCCGGAGCTGCACCCGTCCGGGCCGTGGCTGCTGCGCGCCGTGGCCCGGGTGCTGGGCCGCAGCACCCGGCAGGTGCCGGCCGACACGGTGCAGCTCCGACCGCCGGTGCCCGGCTTTCCGTTCGGCCCGCCGGCCGGGCGGGACGGCTGAGCCGTTCCCGGCCGGACCCGACGGCCCGGACGGGCGGGACGCGCACCCGGCCGGGTAGGTCAGCCGCGGGCCTCGTCGAGGACCGGCGGCGCGCTCTCCCCGGCCTCGTCGGGGTGAGGCTGGTCGGCGCCGCGGCGCACCCGCACCTCGGTGATCGCGTGGTGTTCCACCCCGCCGACGGCCAGTTCCCAGCCGTCGACGGTGACCCGCTCCCCCGCCACCGTCGGGATGTGCCCGAGGCAGCTGAGCACCAGCCCGGCGATGGTGGTGTAGTCGCCGGCCGGCCGGTTGGGCAGCTCGACGCCGAGTTCGGTGAGGTCGTGCACGGGGAAGGTGCCGGGCAGCACGAGGGTGCCGTCGTCCGCGGTGCGGACCGAGCCGAGATCCCGGTCGGTCTCGTCGTAGATCTCCCCGACGATCTCCTCGAGGATGTCCTCCAGGGTGACGATGCCGTCGACCGCGCCGCGCTCGTCCACCACCAGGGCGATGTGCTGGCGTTCCGCCTTGAACTGGCGCAGCGCGTCGACCACCGGCAGCGAGTCGGGCAGCAGCATCGGCGGGCGGGCGATCTCGTCGACCAGTCGGTCGTCCGGGACGCCGACCAGGTCGCGCAGGTGGATCACGCCGACCGCGTCGTCCAGGCCGCCGTGCCGGACCACCGGCGCCCGGGAGTGGCCGGTGGCGCCGAGGACCAGGCGGGCGGCCTCCGCGGTCGTCCCGCTGTCCAGGGTGAAGACCTGCAGGCGGGGTACGAGCACCGCGCGCAGCTGCCGGTCGGCGATCTCCACGGCGCCGGCGATGATGGTGCGCTGTTCCTTGGTGAAACCGTGGTTGCCGGCCACGATCTCGCGCAGCTCGTCCGGGCCGATCTCGTCCGGCTGGTGCGTCGGGTTGAGCCCGACCAGGCGGACCACCAGGTCGCTGGTAGCGCCGAGGGCCCAGACGGCCGGCCGGGTGAGACTGGCCAGCAGGTCGAGCGGGCGGGCCACGAGCAGGGCCCACCGCTCGGCGGACTGCATGGCGATGCGTTTCGGGGCCAGCTCGCCGAAGACCAGGGTGACGAAGGTCAGCACCAGGGTGACCGCGACGACGGCGACCGTCTCGGCGGCGTCGCCGAACCTACCGAGCAGCGGGACCAGGGGCTTGGCCAGGGAGACCGCCGCGGCGGCGGAGGCCAGGAAGCCGGCCAGGGTGATGCCGATCTGGATGGTGGCGAGGAAGCGGTTCGGGTCCTTGGCGAGCCGGGCCAGGGTACGGCCGGCCCGGCCGCTGCGTTCCAGCCGCTGGAGCTGGCTGTCGCGGAGCGAGACCAGGGCCATCTCGCTGCCGGCGAAGGCCGCGTTCACGATCACCAGAAATCCGACCAGGGCCAGTTGGCTCCAGTAGCTCTGCACGCCCGGTTCTCTCCCTCGACGGACCCGGGCCGGCCGTCGTGGCCGCCCCGCCGCCACCCGGGGACCGGGCGGCGTCGGCCCCTCTGTGCCCCGTCGGCGGCAGGCCGAACCCTGCCCGGCGCCGGTGTCGAGGAGCTGCCGCTGCCCGGTCCGGCGCGGCGCCCGGGGCCGCCGCCCCGGACCGGGCGGCCCGCGAGGGCGTCTCCCTACCGGGCGGCGCGCCCGGGGTGCCTACCGGGCGGGCAGGTCGAGGACGTACGCGTCGCCCTCGCGGCGGAAGCCGAGCCGGTGGTAGTAGGGGGCGACCATCCCGGGCGGGCTGACCACCCGGCGGAAGCCGCGGTCGGTGAACAGCCGGCTGCGCCGGTAGACGAACTCGCCCGGGGTCAGGTCGCGGAACGGCGGGGTGACGTAGTCCAGGTCGATCTGGGCGACCCCACCGCCCTCGGCGTGCGACACCACCACGCCGACCACCTCGTCGGCGCGGACCACCAGGAAGGCCGACCGGCCGGCGGCCGGCTCCCAGCGGAAGTCGGGGTTGAACCGGGCGATGTCGGCGGCGTGCACCCGCAGGGTGTGGGCCAGGAACGCGTCGTCGGTGCCCACCTCGACCACCTGGTAGGTCTGCTCGTCGTGCCGGGTGGCGAGCATCGTCCGCAGGTACCAGACGTTGATCACGGCGAGCACCACGTTCAGCCCGACCATGGGCCACACGTGCACCGCCGCGTTGTAGCCGATCAGGATGAGGCAGCCGAGCAGGTTGAGCGCGCGCAGCCGCAGGATGCGGGTCTGCAGCAGCGACCAGACCAGCAGCGCGGAGCCGGCCCAGCCGACGAGTTCCAGCCAGTTCACCCGGGGGAGACTAGTCGCCGCGCTGGTCAGCCGCCCCGGCGGGCAGCTCCAGCAGGTACTCCTCGATCTCGGCGTGGCGGGCCGCGGCGTACCCGGAGTCCTCGCCGACCACGACGAAGCCGCACTTGCGCAGCACGGCGAGGGAGGCGGCGTTGTCCTTCGCGGCCCGGGCGTACACCGGCCGCTGCGGCAGCTCACGCAGCAGCGCGGCGAGCGCCGCGGTGGCGTGGCCGCGGCCCCACCGGGCCGAGTCGATCCAGTAGCTGACCTCGGTGCGGTCGCCCACCGGGAAGGCGGCGACGCGCCCGACCACCTCGCCGTCCACCGTCACCGTCCGGTTGACGATGCGCTCGTCGGCCCGGATGCGGGCCCAGTGGGCGTCGAAGGCGGCCCGGTCGGCGGGGTCCTTCGCGACGAACGCGGCCATCCAGCTGGCCTGCGGGTCCTGCTCGTGGGCGAAGAACGCGGACAGGTCGTCGTCGTGGACCGGGCGGAGTCGCACCTCGTTGCTCATCGCCGGAGGGTACGTCGGCCCACCGACGCTTTCGGGACCTCTGGCCCGGCCGCCGTCCCGTCCGGCCCTGCCGCGGCGGCCCAGCGCATCGGTACGAAGGAATGGGACACCGGGTCCCGCGAGGCGCCGACTGGAGGCCGGACCATGCCGAAGTATGTCTACGACTTCATCGAGGGTGACCGGAGCCGGGCCGACCTGCTGGGCGGCAAGGGCGCGAACCTGGCCGAGATGACCCGGCTGGGGCTGCCCGTCCCGCCCGGATTCACCATCAGCACCGACGCCTGCCGGGCGTTCCTGGCCACCGGCTCCCCGCCGGACGGGCTCTTCCGCGAGGTGCACGCCCACCTGCGCGAGGTCGAGGCCCGGCTGGACCGGCGACTCGGCGACCCGCACGAGCCGCTGCTGCTGGCGGTCCGCTCCGGCGGCCGGTACTCGATGCCGGGGATGATGGAGACGATCCTCGACATCGGGCTCAACGACACCACCGTCGGCGGGCTCGCCGCCCACAGCGGCGACGAACGGTTCGCCTGGGACTCGTACCGGCGGTTGATCCAGATGTTCGGTCGCACCGTGCACGGCATCCCGGCCGAGGAGTTCGAGCTCGAGCTGGAGGCGGTGCGGGCCACCGCCGGACCCGGCGGGCCGGACGCCGGGCAGTTGCGCGACCTGGTCGACACGTACAAGAAGATCTTCGCCCGGCACACCGGGCACGACTTCCCGCAGGCCCCGCACGAGCAGCTCTTCCTGGCCATCCGCGCGGTGTTCGAGTCATGGCACGCCGAGCGCGCCCGGATCTACCGGCGCCAGGAGCACATCCCGGACGACCTGGGCACGGCGGTCAACGTGATGGCGATGGTCTTCGGCAACCTCGGCCCGGACTCGGGCACCGGGGTCGCGTTCACCCGCGACCCGGCCACCGGCGCGCCCGGGGTGTACGGCGACTACCTGACCGACGCGCAGGGCGAGGACGTGGTGGCCGGCATCCGCAACACCATCCCACTGCCGGAGCTGGCCCGGATCGACCCGGTCAGCTTCCGCCGGCTGCGGGAGATCATGGCGACGCTGGAGCGGCACTACCGGGACCTGTGCGACATCGAGTTCACCATCGAGCGCGGCCGGCTGTGGATGTTGCAGACCCGGGTCGGCAAGCGGACCGCCGCGGCCGCGTTCGTGATCGCCGCGCAGCTGGTCGACGAGGGTGTGATCACGGCGGACGAGGCGCTGACCCGGGTCACCGGGGCGCAGCTCGCCCAGCTGATGTTCCCCGCGTTCGACCTCACCGGCGCGCCCGAGCCGCTCGCCGTCGGGGTGGGCGCCTCGCCCGGCGCCGCGGTCGGCCGGGTGGTGTTCGACTCGGCCGCCGCCGTGGCCGCCGGCGAGCCGGTGATCCTGGTCCGCCGGGAGACCAACCCGGACGACCTGCCCGGCATGATCGCCGCGGCCGGGGTGCTCACCTCGCGCGGCGGGAAGACCTCGCACGCCGCCGTGGTGGCCCGCGGCATGGGCCGAACCTGCGTGTGCGGGGCCGAGGCGGTGCGGATCGACCCGCAGCGCGGCGAGCTGGCCGTCGGCGACCGGGTGGTGCACGCCGGCGACGTGATCTCCATCGACGGCACCAGCGGCCGGATCTGGCTCGGCGAGGTGCCGGTGCAGGCCTCCCCCGTCGCCCGTTACCTGGCCGGCGAGCTGAGCCCGCAGGCCGACCCGCTGGTCGCCGCCGTGCACCGGCTGCTCGGGCACGCGGACGCGGTCCGCAAGCTGGGGGTACGGGCCAACGCGGACACCCCGGCCGACGCCCGCCGGGCCCGCGACCTCGGCGCCGCCGGCATCGGCCTGTGCCGTACCGAGCACATGTTCCTCGGCGAGCGCCGCGAGCTGGTGGAGCGGCTGATCCTGGCCGACGGGCCGGCCGAACGCGAGGCGGCCCTCGCCGCGCTGCTGCCGTTGCAGCGGACCGACTTCGTGGGCCTCCTCGCCGCCATGGACGGGCTGCCGGTGACCATCCGGCTGCTCGACCCACCGCTGCACGAGTTCCTGCCCCCGCTGGTCGAGCTGACCGACCGGGTGGCCCGCGCCGAGGCGCGCGGCGCCGACCCGGGCCGGGACGCGACGCTGCTGGCCGCGGTGCGCCGGATGCACGAGACCAACCCGATGCTGGGGCTGCGCGGGGTCCGGCTCGGCCTGGTCGTGCCGGGGCTGTTCGCCATGCAGGTGCGGGCGGTGGCCGAGGCGGCCGCCGAGCGGGTCCGGGCCGGCGGCGACCCACGCCCGGAGATCATGGTGCCGCTCGTCGGGGACGTGCGGGAACTCGCCGCGGTCCGGGCCGAGGCGCAGTCGGTGCTGGCCGGTATCGACGGGGTGCCGGAGATCCCGATCGGCACCATGATCGAGGTGCCCCGGGCCGCGCTGACCGCCGGGGAGATCGCCGCCGAGGCGCGGTTCTTCTCCTTCGGCACCAACGACCTGACCCAGACCACCTGGGCGTTCTCCCGCGACGACGTGGAGGGCTCGTTCTTCGGGGCGTACCTGGAGCAGGGGATCTTCCCGGCGTCGCCGTTCGAGCGCCTCGACACCGCCGGCGTCGGGCGGCTGATCCGGCTGGCCGTCGCCGAGGGCCGGGCGGCCCGACCCGACCTGACCGTCGGGGTGTGCGGGGAGCACGGCGGCGACCCCGACTCGGTGGCGTTCTTCGCCCAGGCGGGGCTGGACTACGTGTCCTGCTCGCCGTACCGGGTGCCGATCGCCCGGCTGGCCGCCGGCCGGGCGGCCGTCGACGCCGACACCGGCACGTCCGACTCCCGATAGGAGGCAGCACGATGACCGCCATCTTCAACCCCACCGGGCTGGCCCAGGCGCCCCCGCTCCCCCGGCCCGCCCCGGCGCCCGCCCCGGCGCCCGCGGCGCCGGCCGCCGGGCCGGTCGGCCCGGTGCTGGAGCTGCCCGGCCCGTCCGCCACGGCGCTGGTGCCGGTGACCCAGGCGGGCCGGCCGGTCGGCGCGTTCGTGCTGTCCCGGGGGCGGGTCCGGTACCGGCCGGTGGTCGACCCGGACCAGCTCGTCGCGGCCGCCGCCGGGGCGTTCGCGGTCGCCGCCCTCACCACCGCCGTGGCGGTGCTGGCCCGCCGCCGGCCGCCGGCCATCGGCGCGGTCAGCATGGGGCCCGGCGGCTGGGTCAGCCTGCGCGGCGCCCGGGTGCCGGCGCTGCGGCCGGACCGGCGGCCCTGGTGGGCCCGGCTGCTGCGGGCCCGCCGGTTGGTCGTCGACCGTTGACCGGCGGCGCCGTGGGCAGTCGCTCCCCGGTTCGGGGGGCGACTGTCCACTGTTGACCGGCCGGATCGACCGGGGCGGGACCTTCGTCCCGGGCCGGGGCGGTCCTGCGCCTCTGCCCGGCCGGGGCCGCGCGGACCAGGCTGGTGGTGTAGGCGAGAGAACCAGTTCCGGGAGGCCCCCGATGCGTGCCAGTGTCGTCACCGCGTTCGACCGTCCGATGCAGATCCTCGACCGGGCCGTGCCCGAGCCCGGTCCCGGGCAGATCCTGGTCCGGATCGAAGCCAGCGGGCTCTGCCACACCGACATCCACGCCGCCCGGGGCGACTGGCCGGTCAAGCCCGCCCCGCCGTTCGTGCCCGGACACGAGGGCGTCGGCGTGGTCGAACGGCGCGGCCCCGGCGTCACCGAACACGTGGTCGGCGACCGGGTCGCCCTGCCGTGGCTCGGCTCGGCCTGCGGCACCTGCCGGTACTGCGTCGGCGGGTGGGAGACGCTCTGCGAGGCCCAGCTCAACACCGGCTACAGCGTCGACGGCGCGCACGCCGAGTACGCCGTCGCCGCGGCCCGCTACGCGGTCCGGGTGCCCGACGGGATCAACCCGTTCGAGGCCGCCCCGCTGACCTGCGCGGGCGTCACCACGTACAAGGCGGTCAAGGTCGCCGGCGTGCGGCCCGGCGACCGGGTGGCGATCTTCGGCATCGGCGGCCTCGGCCACCTGGCCCTGCAGTACGCCCAGCTCTTCGGCGGCGAGACCGTCGCCGTCGACGTCACCACCGACAAGCTGGCGCTGGCCACCGAACTGGGCGCCCGGCACACCGTCGACGCCGCCGGGCAGGACCCGGTCGCCGCGATCACCGCCCTCGGCGGGGTCGACGTGGCGATCGTGCTGGCCGCCAGCCCGCGGGTGATCGAGCAGGCCCACCGGTCGTTGCGCCGGGGCGGCCGACTGGTGCTGGTCTCGCTGCCCCGGGAGAACGCCATCACCCTGCCGGTCTTCGAGACGGTGCTCAAGGGCATCACGGTGGTCGGCTCGATCGTCGGCACCCGGGCCGACCTGGCCGAGGTGTTCGCCCTGCACGCCGCGGGCCGGACCCGGGTGGTCTACGAGGTCCGCAAGCTCGACGAGATCAACGAGGCGGTCGAGGACATCCTGGCCGGCCGGGTCGCCGCGCGGCTCGTGCTGCAGCCCTGACCACCGGGCCGGGCCGCCACCACCGGACGGCCCGGCCCGGTCCCGTACCCACCTGCCCGACGCTGGAAGGACGAGACCATGACAGCCACCGAAGCGCTGCACCCGTGGCGTGGATTCCGGGACGGGCCCTGGCGCGACACCATCGACGTGGCGGACTTCGTGCGCCGCAACCACGAGCCGTACCTCGGTGACGCCGACTTCCTCGCCGGCCCCACCGACCGCACCCGGCAGGTCTGGGGCCGGTTGCAGGCGATGTTCCCGGAGGAGCGGCGCCGCGGGGTGTACGACGTCGACGCCGCCACCCCGTCGACCATCACCTCGCACGGCCCCGGCTACATCGACCGGGAGCGGGAACTGATCGTCGGCCTGCAGACCGACGCGCCGCTGCGCCGGGCGATCATGCCGCAGGGCGGGCTGCGCATGGTGGAGACCGCGCTGCGGGCGTACGGCCGCGAGCCCGACCCGGACGTGCACCGGATCTTCACCCGGTACCGCCGGACCCACAACGACGCGGTGTTCGACGCCTATCCCGAGGACGTGCTGCGGGCCCGCCGGTCGCACGTGATCACCGGGCTGCCCGACGCGTACGGGCGGGGCCGGATCATCGGCGACTACCGCCGGGTGGCCCTGTACGGGGTGGACCGGCTGATCGCCGAGCGCCGCGCGCACAAGGCCGCCCTGGACGACCGGCCCTCCACCGACGAGGTGATCCGGGACCGGGAGGAGCTGGCCGAGCAGATCCGCGCGCTGGGCGAACTGAAGGAGATGGCCGCCGGGTACGGGTTCGACCTCTCCCGCCCGGCCGGCACCGGCCAGCAGGCGATCCAGTGGCTCTACTTCGCCTACCTGGCGGCGACGAAGGAGCAGAACGGCGCGGCCATGTCGCTGGGCCGCACCGCCGGCTTCGTCGACGTCTACCTGCGCCGGGACCTGGCCGAGGGGCGGCTCGACGAGACCGCCGCGCAGGAGCTGGTGGACGACTTCGTGATCAAGCTGCGGATCATCCGCTTCCTCCGCACCCCCGAGTACGACCAGCTCTTCTCCGGCGACCCGACCTGGGTCACCGAGACGCTCGGCGGGATGGACGCCGACGGCCGGCCCCTGGTCACCCGGACCGCCTTCCGCTACCTGCAGACCCTGTACAACCTGGGGCCGGCGCCCGAGCCGAACCTGACCGTGCTCTGGTCGCCGCGGCTGCCCGACGGGTTCAAGCGGTTCTGCGCCCAGGTGTCGCTGGACACCAGCGCCATCCAGTACGAGAACGACGAGCTGATCCGCCCCGCGTACGACGACGACACCGCGATCGCCTGCTGCGTGTCGGCCATGCGGGTGGGCCGGGACATGCAGTTCTTCGGCGCCCGGGCGAACCTGGCCAAGGCGCTGCTGTACGCGATCAACGGGGGCCGGGACGAGCTGACCGGCGAGCAGGTCGCCCCGCCCGCCCCGCCGGTCGGCGGGGAGACCCTGGACTACGACGAGGTCGTCGCCGCGTACGACCGGACGCTGGACTGGCTGGCCGAGACGTACGTGGACGCGTTGAACGTGATCCACCACCAGCACGACCGGTACGCCTACGAGCGGCTGGAGATGGCGCTGCACGACCACCCGGTGCGCCGGTTCATGGCCACCGGCATCGCCGGCCTCTCGGTCGCCGTGGACAGCCTCTCGGCGATCCGGTACGGGCGGGTCAAGGTGCTGCGCGACGAGACCGGGTTGGCCGTCGACTACGCGGTCGAGGGCGAGTTCCCGACCTACGGCAACAACGACGACCGGGCCGACGAGCTGGCGGTGCGGCTGGTGGAGACGTTCGCGGCGAAGCTGCGCCGGCAGCGCACCTACCGCGACGCCGAGCTGACCATGTCGGTGCTCACCATCACCTCGAACGTGGTCTACGGCCGGCACACCGGCAACACGCCGGACGGGCGGCGCGCCGGTGAGCCGTTCGCCCCGGGGGCGAACCCGATGAACGGTCGGGACACCCACGGCCTGGTCGCCGCGGCGCTGTCGGTGGCGAAGCTGCCGTACGACGCGGCCCGGGACGGCATCTCGCTGACCGGCACGGTCACCCCGGACGGCCTGGGCCACACCCGGCAGGAGCGGATCACCAACCTGGCCGGGGTGCTGGACGGCTACACCGACGCCGGCGGCTTCCACCTCAACGTCAACGTGCTCGACCGCGACACGCTGGTCGACGCGATGGCCCACCCGGAGCGCTACCCGCAGCTCACCGTCCGGGTCTCCGGGTACGCGGTGAACTTCGTCCGGCTCACCCCGGAGCAGCAGCGGGACGTGATCTCGCGGACCTTCCACGGGTCGCTGTGACCGGCCGGCCCCCACCCGCGCACCCCGCCGCCACCCCGGCGGCGGGGCCGCGCGGCGGCGCGCCGGTCGGGGCGGTGCACTCCTGGGACACCTCGGTCGGGGTGGACGGGCCGGGCACCCGCTTCGTCGTCTTCCTGGCCGGCTGCCCGCTGCGCTGCCGGTACTGCCACAGCCCGGACACCTGGTACCGGCGTAGCGGGCGGACCCGGACGGTGGACGAGGTGCTGGCCGAGGTGGCCCGCTACCGGCGGTTCATCGAGGTGGCCGGCGGCGGCGTCACGATCAGCGGCGGGGAGCCGCTGCTGCAACCCCGGTTCACCGGGGAGGTGCTGCGCCGCTGCCACGCGCTGGGCCTGCACACCGCGCTGGACACCTCCGGCTTCCTCGGCGTCCGCGCCGACGACGCCCTGCTGGAGGCCACCGACCTGGTGCTGCTGGACATCAAGGCCGGGAACCCGGTGACGTACCGGCGGGTGACCGGCACCGGCCGGCTGGCGCCGACGCTGCGCTTCGCCCGCCGGCTGGCCGACCGGGGCACCCCGATGTGGATCCGGTACGTGCTGGTGCCGGGGCTGACCGACGACGCCGACGACGTGGACCGGGTGGCCGACGTGGCCGCCGGGCTGGCCACCGTGGCCCGCGTCGAGGTGCTGCCGTTCCACCGGCTGGGCGCGCACAAGTACGCCGAGCTGGGCCTCGCCTTCCCGCTGGCGGACACCGCGCCGCCGACCCCGGAGCTGCTGGCCCGGGTGCGGGGCCAGTTCGCCGCCCGCGGCCTGACCGTCACCTGAGCGACCCGCTCGCCCGGCCCGGTGCCGTACTAGGATCGGGGGCATGTTCACCGCCGCCCGGCCGCGTCGCCGCCCGACCTCGCGGGTCCGGAGCCTGGTCGCGAGCGCGACCGGGGCCAAGGCCACCGGCGCGAAGGCCACCGGGGCCAAGGCCATCGGCGCGAAGGCGACCGGGGCGAAGGCCATCGGCGCGAAGGCGACCGGGGCGCAGGCCATCGGCGCGCAGGCGACCGGTGCGGGAGCCGTCGGGGCCGCGGCCACCGGCGCGCAGGCGACCGGTGCGGGAGCCGTCGGGGCCGCGGCCACCGGCGCGCTGGCCCTCGGGGCGGTCGCCCTGGGCGCCGCCGCGCTCGGCGCGGTGGCGGTGGGTGCGCTCGCCATCGGCCGGCTGGCCGTGCGCCGCGCGGTGATCCGCGAGCTGCGCATCGGCCGGCTGGAGGTCACCGAACTGGTCGTCCGGCGCGACGCCGGCCCGGGCGACGAGTGACCCGCTCGCGGCTCAGCTCGCCGCGGAGGTCGGGTAGCCGTAAAGGTCCAGCAGCCGGACCCGGGAGGCGTGTAGCCGGTCCACCACCACGCTCATGAAGCGGGTGGTGAGCTGCCGGCCGAGCGCGTCGTCCGACTCCATCAGCCGGCGTACCCCCGCCGCGGTGAACTCGACCGCGGTGCAGCGCTGCACGGCGACCGCGCCGAACTGCCAGCGGTAGGGCGGGAAGAGCCAGGACCAGCCGAGCACCCCGCCCGGGCCGATCGTCTCGATACCCACGTCACCGCGGCCGGGCACTGGGAAGTCCAGCGCCACCTCGCCGCCGCGGACCAGCCAGAACCGTTCCGCGGGCTGGCCGGTGCGGAAGAGCCGCTGCCCCGGGTGCCAGGCCACCGGCCGGGCGTAGCCGGTCAGCCGGGGCAGCCACTCCTGCGGCAGCCCGGCGAGGAACGGGTGCGCCCGAAGCATCTCCAACGGGGTCATCACGCCTCCAGGATGGGAAGAGGGACCCGGCGTCGCGGCCGGGCCCCTCGGGTCGGTTCACTTCTTCGTGTCGTGCTCCACGGTGATCGGGATCTCCCGGGTGATCGGCTCGATCGTGCCGACCGTCGCGGTGATCTCGAGGATGCCGTCCGCGTAGCGGGCCGTGATCGTCTCCTCCTTCACCTCGGACGGCAGCGGGATCAGGCGGGAGAACGAGCCGTAGTGGAACTCGGAGTGGACCTTGTCGGTGTGGCCCTCCCGACGGACCACGTCCAGCCGCAGGTTCTCGCCGGTCCGGGTGATCCGCACGTCCTTCGCCGGATCGATGCCCGGGAGTTCG
Organism: Micromonospora sp. NPDC049836; assembly: GCF_044465125.1. Classification (NCBI taxonomy): domain Bacteria; kingdom Bacillati; phylum Actinomycetota; class Actinomycetes; order Micromonosporales; family Micromonosporaceae; genus Micromonospora; species Micromonospora sp. NPDC049836. The sequence goes on along the minus strand of NZ_JBITLH010000006.1, from coordinate 452,502 downwards.
GCGCGGACGACGTACCGGTCGCCGTCGAGGTAGTCCTCGACCCGAATGGTCGGCGCCAGCATCGGCAGCCAGGACAGGTTCGTCCAGTCGAACGGCGCCAACGCGCCGCCCCGGAACTTGGTGACAGTGGACATTGTCGACCTCCTTGTCGATCGTCCTGCCTCCATCCCACCTCGGAAGAACCCGGGCGGGCAGGGCCGATGGTCCCGGTCCCCGGGGCGGACCGGCCCTGCCGGCGCAGGGCCGGCGGGCGCAGGCTGAAGGTGGACGAAGGAGGACGTGATGACCAACAGATCCGGTGCCCCCGTCGTGGTGGGCGTGGACGGTTCCCCCTCGGCGCTGCACGCGGTACGGGTGGCCGCGCGGGAGGCGGCGGCCCGACACCGGCCGCTGCGGGTGGTGCACGCGTTCCTGTGGCCGATGCTCGGCACCCCGCTCGGCCCGGTCGCGGCCGCGCTGCCCGACCCCGAACTGCGCGAGGAGGCCGGCAAGCTGGTCCAGGAGGCCGTCGACGAGGCCCGCAAGATCGACGCCGAGCTGGTGGTCTCCGGTGCCGTGGTGGACGGCGGCCCGATCCCGGTGCTGTTGCGGGCGGCCCGGGACGCGGCGCTGCTCGTGCTGGGCCACCGCGGCCTGGGTGGCTTCGCCGAGCTGCTGGTCGGCTCGGCGGCGGTGCAGCTCGCCGCGCGGGCCGAGTGCCCGGTGCTGGTGGTGCGGGACGAGCCGCGCGCCGACGGCCCGGTCGTGGTCGGCGTGGACGGCTCGGCGCTGTCCCGCGAGGCGATCGGTTTCGCCTTCGCCGAGGCGGCGCAGCGCGGCACCGACCTGGTCGCCGTGCACGCCTGGCTCTACCCGGCGTCCCCGGCGTTCCGGGAGGCGTACGGCGACATCATGCCGCTGGTGTACGACCCGCAGGAGTTGCGCGCCGAGGAGGAGCGGGTGCTCGCCGAGGCGATGGCCGGCTGGGCCGAGCGCTACCCGCAGGTCCGGGTCCGGCAGAAGCTGGTGGCCGCCAACGCGGCCCGGGCCCTGGTGGAGGAGTCCACCGAGGCGCAGCTGACCGTGGTCGGCGCGCACGGCCGGGGCAGCCTGGGCGGCATGCTGCTCGGCTCGATCAGCCACGCGGTGCTGCACCACGCACGCAGCCCGCTGGCCATCGTGCGGCACCGGCCGGGATCCGACGCCGGCTGATTCCCCCGCCACCGCTCCGCCGGCCGGCTGCTGCCGGCCGGCGGATCCGGCGTGCCGCGCGCCGTTCCCCCGCCGACCCGGCGCTCCGGACCAGCGCCACGCCGGCCCGGCGTTCCGGACGGACGCCACGCCGGCCCGGCGTTCCGGGTAAACCCGGGTGCGACGCGGACGGCAGGACGAGAATGACCTGAGCCGACGGGAGGGGATGTACCGATGGACCGGCCTGTCGTGGTGGGTGTCGACGGTTCGCCGACCAGCCTGACCGCCGCCGAGTACGCGGCGGACGTCGCCGTGGCCCGGTCCCGCCCGCTGCTGGTGGTGCACGGCTATCTGCACCCGCTGGGCTACGGCGTGCCGCTGAACCCGTACGACCTCGGGGTGCCGGCGCCCACCGAGGAGTCGCGGCAGATGCTCGAGCGGGTGGCCGCCGAGCTGGCCGAGGCCCGTCCCGGCCTGCGGGTCGCGGTCCGCCAGGTGGCCGGCGGGCCGGGTGCCACCCTGGTCGAGGAGTCCCGCCGGGCCGATCTGGTCGTGGTGGGCAGCCGGGGCATCGGCGGCTTCACCGGGCTGCTGCTCGGCTCGGTCAGCGGGCAGGTGACCCAGCACGGGCACTGCCCGGTGCTGGTGGTTCGCCCCGCCGAGCAGCCGATTCCCCGGCGGGGACCGGTGCTGGTCGGGGTGGACGGCTCGACGTCGGCCGCGTTCGCCGTCCAGCTCGCCGCCGAGGAGGCGGGCCGCCGGGACACCGACCTGGTGCTGGTGCACGTCCGGCCGACGGACCGGGGCCGCGCCGGCCAGGCCGAGCCGGGCGGGGCGGACGCCGGGTCGGGCGAGGCCGGGGAACTGCTGGCCGAGGCGGCGGCCCGGGTGCGGTCGGACCATCCGGCGCTGCGGGTGGTCGAGCGGGCGCTCGAGGCGGACTCCCCCGAGCAGGCGTTGATCACGGCCAGCGGCGAGGCCGCCCTGGTGGTGGTCGGGTCGCGCGGGCGGGGCGGCTTCGCCGGGCTGCTGCTCGGCTCGGTCAGCCAGGCGGTGGTCCAGCACGCGCGCTGCCCGGTGCTGGTCGCCCACCCGCACGAGCCGGCGCCGTGACCGGCGCCGGCTCGCCACGGCTCAGGACGGGTCGCGGCCGGCGAGCAGTTCCTCGAAGCTGGTGGTGAGCGCAAACGGGTCGGCCGGTCCGGTCGCGGCCGGCCGCCGGTCCACCTGCTCAGCCAGCTCGGCACCGGCCCGGCGGATCCGGGCCCGCAGCGCGCTCTCGTCGCCCTCACCGGACCAGTCCTCCGGGGCGGCGAAGACCGCCGTGGGCACGACCGCGGCCCGCAGGTAGCCGAACATCGGCCGGACCGCGTGCTCCAGAGCGAGCGAGTGCCGGGCGGTGCCGCCGGTGGCGCCGATCAGCACCGGCCGGTCCGCCAGGACCTCCCGGTCGAGCACGTCGAAGAACGACTTGAACAGCCCGTTGTACGAGGCGTTGAAGATCGGGGTGACCGCGATCAGCCCGTCCGCGCCGGCCACGGTCGCCAGCACCTCGCGCAGTGCGGCCGGCGGGAAGCCGGTGAGCAGATGGTTCACCACGTCGTGGGCGTGCTCGCGCAGCTCCACGGTACGGATCTCCACCTCGGCGCCGCGCCGGACCAGCTCGTCGCGGGCGGCCGCGGCGAGCTGGTCGGCGAGCAGCCGGGTGGACGAGGGCTGGCCGAGGCCGGCCGAGATCACCACGAGGGTGCGCCGGGTCATCGGGCCTCCTCGGGGGCCTTGCCGGTCACGTCGTCGACGGCGTGGACGGTGGCGTCGGTGCCCCCGCCGGCCGCGGCCAGCAGCGAGGCGTGCGTCGGCGCCTCCGGCACGTGCGCCGGGCGCAGCGTGTCGAACTCCTTGCGGAGCACCGGGATGACCTCCTCGCCGAGCAGGTCGAGCTGCTCCAGCACGGTCTTCAACGGCAGCCCGGCGTGGTCGACGAGGAAGAGCTGGCGCTGGTAGTCGCCGACGTACTCGCGGAAGCTCAGCGTCCGGTCGATGACCTGCTGCGGGCTGCCGACGGTCAGCGGCGTCTCCCGGGTGAACTCCTCCAGCGACGGGCCGTGCCCGTAGACCGGGGCGTTGTCGAAGTACGGCCGGAACTCGCGTACCGCGTCCTGCGAGTTGCGCCGCAGGAAGACCTGCCCGCCGAGGCCGACGATCGCCTGGTCGGCGGAGCCGTGGCCGTAGTGCTCGAAGCGCTGCCGGTAGAGGCCCACCATCCGCTGGGTGTGCTCCTTGGGCCAGAAGATGTGGTTGGCGAAGAAGCCGTCCCCGTAGTACGCGGCCTGCTCGGCGATCTCGGGGCTGCGGATCGAGCCGTGCCAGACGAACGGCGGCACGCCGTCGAGCGGGCGCGGCGTCGAGGTGAACGCCTGCAGCGGGGTGCGGAACCGCCCCTTCCAGTCGACCACGTCCTCGCGCCAGAGCCGGCGCAGCAGGTCGTAGTTCTCGATCGCCAGCGGGATGCCGTTGCGGATGTCCTGGCCGAACCACGGGTAGACCGGCCCGGTGTTGCCGCGCCCCATCATCAGGTCGACCCGGCCGTCGGCCAGGTGCTGGAGCATCGCGTAGTCCTCGGCGATCTTCACCGGGTCGTTGGTGGTGATCAGCGTGGTCGCGGTGGAGAGCAGCAGCCGCTCGGTGCGGGCCGCGATGTAGCCGAGCATGGTGGTCGGCGACGAGGGCACGAACGGCGGGTTGTGGTGCTCACCGGTGGCGAAGACGTCGAGCCCGACCTCCTCGGCCTTGAGCGCGATGGCCACCATGGCCTTGATGCGCTCACGCTCGGACGGCATCCGCCCGTTGGTCGGGTCGACCGTGACGTCGCCGACGGTGAAGACTCCGAACTGCATGACCGCTCCTCGCGTGCCGTCCGGGTCGATCGACCCGGAGTCGTACCGCACAACATATTTGACGAGTCAACTATTCCGCCACGCACCCCACCCCGGGTGGTGCGGCTCACCCACCCGCGGACCGGCCGCCCGGAGCGGGGCCGCCGGGCCCGGGACGGCGCCGGGCGCCCTGCACCGTGCCACCGGGTCAGCGCCGGGCGCGGGGCACGTGCCGGCGGTAGGCGCTGACCGTCGGGTCGCCGGCGAGCCAGAAGCGCCACGGCACGTCGTGCGCGCCGGTGACGCCGACCCGAGGCCCGGTGGCGACCGCCGCCGGTGGCACCGGCGCGGCCGGGGGCCGCAGCCGGACCGGGCCGTCGCCGAGCAGGTCCGCGCCGTAGACGGACCGGTCGATGCCGAGCGCCGCGCAGAGCCGGGCGGGCCCGCGCGCGAGATCCACATCCCGGCGTACGGCCGGCCGGCGGGACCGGGCGAGGTCGAGGCCGTCGACCACCTCACCGGCCCGCAGCAGCACCGCCGAGGCCTCCCCGTCCGGCCCGGTGACCACGTTCACGCACCAGTGCATGCCATAGGTGAAGTAGACGTAGGCGTGCCCGGCCGGGCCGAACATCACCGCGTTGCGCGGGGTGCGCCCGCGGTGGGCGTGCGAGGCCGGGTCGCCCGCGGTGCCGGCGTACGCCTCCACCTCGGTGATCCGCACGGTCACCCCGTGACCGGCGAGGCGGCAGCCGAGCAGACCCCGGGCGGCGGGCTCGACCGGCCCGGCGAGCAGATCGGCGAGGCTGGCGAGGTCGCTTGCGGTCACGGACCGAGCCTATCCGGCGTCCCCGGTTCCCGCGCAATCTGCTTTCAATAGAGCGTTGACAAACAGTTGTTCAACAGGTTCTCATGGTGGGCATGGTCACGCTAAACAACGACCCGTTCACCGCTCCGGATGCTGCCCAGGCCCGGGCGCACCGCAACTACGCGGCGCTGATGCGGATCGCCGAGCGGCACGCCGGCACCGAGGCCGGTCGCCGGCGGTACGCGCACCCCGACGTCCCCGACGCCTACGAGGCGGCCACCCTGGTGATGGCGCTGGCCGGCGGCGCCGAGCTGGAGCCGGGCGAGGAGCCGGTCGACCAGGCCGACCTGATGGCCGCGCTGACCCTGATCCCGCACGTGCGGGCCGAGGTGGACGCGCTCGAGGCCGGGCTGTTGCAGGTGGCCCGGGGTCGGGGCCTCACCTGGCAGGCGATCGCCTTCGGGCTCGGGCTGGGCAGCGCCCAGGCGGCCCGGCAGCGCTACGAGCGACTGGCCGTCCGCACCGGCACCGGCGACTGAGCGGTCCGTCCGGCGGCGCCGCGGGCGGCGCCGCGACGGCGGGCCGATGCTTGCCAGGGGCACGGCTGCGGGCGCGGCTTGCCGGTGGCACGGCTGCGGGCGCGACTTGCCAGGGGCACGGCTGCGGGCGCGACTTGCCAGGGGCACTGCTGCGGGCGCGGCTTGCCGGTGGGTCGTGACAGGCGGCGGCTTGCCCGGGGGTCGCGGCTGGTCGGAGGGCGCGGCAGACTGGCCGGGGACCGACAGGGAGGACGCGATGCGGCGCGACGAGATGCGGACCTACTGCCTGGCCAAGCCGGGTGCCTGGCTGGACCAGCCCTGGGAGGGCGACGAGGTGGTCAAGGTGGGCAGCCGGATCTTCGCGTTCCTCGGCGGACCCGACGGTGAGGCGCGGGTGGGCGTCAAGTGCGGCCCGTCCCGGGAGGTGGCCGACGAGTGGCTGCACCGCTTCCCGGAGGATGCCCGCTCCTCCCCCTACATCGGCCGCTCCGGCTGGAACACGCTGCGCCTGGGCGGCGCCATCCCGGACGAGGAACTGCGCGAGGCCGTCGACGGGTCGTACGACGCGGTGGTGGCGAAGCTGCCCAAGGGCGAGCGGCCGACCGCCTAGCCCACACCCACCCAGCCCGCACCCGCGTCGCCGCCGCTGCTTGACGACGGGATGCGGCAAACGGGGGCATCCGGCGTCGAGGAAGGGCCGGATTGCCGCAACCGGAGTGGATCATCCTCCCGCCCGACGCGCGCCGCCGCCGACGCACCACCGACGACGCGCGCCACGGCCGACGCGCCACCGTCGACGCGCCACCGTCGGCGCCGCCGGTCGGGCGCCCGGCACCGGCCCGAAATTCCCCGGGGAGCGGCCGTTACCGCGACGCCGCCGTCACGGACGGCGCCCCCGGGACGGGGAGTCCCGGGGGCCGCCGCGCGGTACCGGAGTCAGCGGGGCACCACCCGCTCGGCGGCCCACTCCCGCCAGCCGGCCAGCCGGTCCGCGGCGGCCGCGAGCTGGTCGGCCACCGGGCCGGGGCCGGTGGAGCCGGGGGTGATCCGGGCGGCCAGCGCCGACCGCACCGAGAGCACGTCACGCACCGACGGGTCGAGGCGCGGGCTCACCGCCGCCAGGTCCGCGTCGGTGACCTCGTCGAGGGCGCAGTCCCGGGCCGCGCAGAGCGCCACCAGCTTGCCGGTGATCTCGTGCGCCTCGCGGAACGGCACGCCGCGCAGCACCAGCCAGTCCGCCACCTCGGTGGCGAGCGAGTAGCCGGTCGGCGCGTCGGCGACCAGCCGGTCGACCCGGACCGTCATCGTGGCGATCATCCCGGCCAGCGCCGGCAACAGCAGCTCCAGGGTGTCGACCGCGTCGAACGCCGGCTCCTTGTCCTCCTGCATGTCCCGGTCGTACGCCATCGGCAGGCCCTTGAGCATGGTGAGCACGCTCGTCAGCCCGCCCACCAGCCGACCCGACTTGCCCCGGGCCAGCTCGGCGATGTCCGCGTTCTTCTTCTGCGGCATGATCGACGACCCGGTGGCGAAGGAGTCGTCCAGCTCCACCCAGCCGAACTGCTGCGAGGTCCAGAGCACCACCTCCTCGCCGAGCCGGGACAGGTGCACGCCGATCATCGCGGTGACGAAGAGGAACTCGGCCACGAAGTCGCGGTCGGCGACCGCGTCCATCGAGTTGGCGAAGGAGGTGCGGAAGCCCAGCTCCTTGGCCACCACCACCGGGTCCAGCGGCAGCCCGGAGCCGGCCAGCGCACCCGCGCCGAGCGGGCTGATCGCGGTGCGGTGGTCCCAGTCGCGCAGCCGCTCCAGGTCCCGCAGCAGCGGCTGCACGTGGGCGAGCAGCCAGTGCCCGAAGGTGACCGGCTGGGCGTGCTGGAGGTGGGTCATGCCGGGCGCCGCGGTGTCCACGTGCCGTTCCGCCTGCTCCACCAGCGCCTCGGCCAGCTCGACCAGCCGGGCCGCCACGCCGCGCGCGTGGTCACGCAGATAGAGCCGCAGGTCGGTGGCGACCTGGTCGTTGCGGGAGCGGCCGGCGCGCAGCTTGCCGCCCAGGGTGCCCAGCCGCTCCAGCAGGCCCCGCTCCAGGGCGGTGTGCACGTCCTCGTCGTCGACCGTGGGACGGAACTCCCCGGAGGCGCAGGCGGCCTCCAGGTCGTCCAGCGCGGCCAGCATCCGCCCCAGCTCATCGGGGTCGAGCAGGCCCGCGCCGGCCAGGACCCGGGCGTGCGCCCGGGAGCCGGCGATGTCGTACGGGGCGAGGCGCCAGTCGAACTGGACGCTCACCGACAGCCGGGCGAGCGCCTCGGCGGGACCGCCGGCGAACCGGCCACCCCAGAGGCTCGTCCGGTTGGTGGCGGCACTGTTCTCGGTCAGACTCTTGTCGTCCACCCCACCCATTGTGGCAGCGTTCACCTTTCACTCCCGACTGCGGGGCTCACTCGTTGAGCTCGCTCATTCGTCATGGTCAGCATCCGCCCAGCCGGGCGTCCCGCGCGGCGGCCATCCTGCTGGGCAGGCCCCACAGCTGCACGAAACCCTTGGCCAGGGACTGGTCGAAGGTGTCGCCGGTGTCGTAGGTGGCCATGCCGAAGTCGTAGAGGCTGGCCTCGGAACGCCGCCCGGTGACGGTGGCCCGGCCGCCGTGCAGGGTGAGCCGGACCTCGCCGCAGACGTGCCGCTGGGCGTCGTCGATGAAGGCGTCGAGGGACCTCTTCAGCGGCGAGAACCAGAGGCCGTCGTAGACCAGCTCGCCCCAGCGCTGCTCGACGCCGCGCTTGAACCGGGCCAGGTCCCGCTCGACGGTGACCGCCTCCAGCTCCCGGTGCGCGGTGATCAGGGCGATCGCGCCGGGCGCCTCGTACACCTCGCGGCTCTTGATCCCGACCAGCCGGTCCTCGACCATGTCGAGCCGGCCCACGCCCTGCGCGCCGGCCCGCCGGTTCAGCTCCAGGATCGCCTGGTACGGGGTCACCGTCTCGCCGTCGATCGCGACCGGCACGCCGGCGTCGAAGGTGATGACCACCTCGTCGGCGTCGCGCTCCTGCGCCGGGTCGGCGGTGTACGCGTAGAGCTCCTCGACCGGCCCGGTCCAGATGTCCTCGAGGAAGCCGGTCTCCACGGCCCGCCCCCACAGGTTCTGGTCGATCGAGTACGGCGACCGGGCCGTCACGTCGATCGGCAGGCCCCGCTCCTCGGCGAAGGCGATGGCCTTGTCCCGGGTCCAGGCGAAGTCCCGGGCCGGGGCGATGATCTTCAGGTCGGGAGCGAGCGCGCCCAGGCCGACCTCGAAGCGGACCTGGTCGTTGCCCTTGCCGGTGCAGCCGTGCGACACGATCGTGCCGCCGTGCTTCGTCGCCGCCGCCACCAGGTGTTTCACGATCAGCGGCCGGGATAGCGCGGAGACCAGCGGGTAGCGGTCCATGTAGAGGGCGTTGGCCCGGACCGCCGGTAGGCAGTACTCGGCGGCGAACTCGTCGCGCGCGTCCACCACCTCGGACTCGACGGCGCCGCAGTCCAGCGCGCGCTGCCGGATGACGTTCATGTCCTCGCCGCCCTGGCCGAGGTCGACGGCGACCGCGACGACCTCGGCGCCGGTCTGCTCGGCCAGGTACGGGATGGCGACGGAGGTGTCCAGACCCCCGGAATAGGCCAGCACGACCCGCTCGGTCATGGTGTGGTGTTCCCTTCGACGTTTTCTCCCCGGCGGGCCCACCCGGCGAGCTTGTCGCCGAGCGCCGCCCCGCCGTCGGCCTCGCGGGCCACCACGAGGATGGTGTCGTCGCCGGCGATGGTGCCGACGATCTCGGACAGGCCCGCCCGGTCCAACGCGCTGGCCAGGTACTGGGCCGCGCCCGGCGGGGTGCGCAACACGGCGATGTTGCCGCTGGAGTCGACCCCGTTGAGCAGCTCGTGCAGCAGCCGGACCAGCCGGGCCGGGGCGGCCTCGGCCTCGCGCAGCGGCCGGTGGCCGTCCTCCGGGATCAGGTAGACGCCCCGCCCGTCGCCGCCGCGCGCGGTGACCGCGCCCAACTCCTTGAGGTCCCGGGAGAGGGTGGCCTGGGTGACCTGGATGCCGTCACCGGCGAGCAGGTCGGCCAGCTCGGTCTGCGAGTGGATGGCCTGGTCACGGATCAGCTCGACGATGCGGGCGTGCCGGGCGGCACGGGTCAGCGGGGCGGTCATGGTGTGGATGCCTCCAGGAGAAACGTCAGCAGCGCCTTCTGGGCGTGCAGCCGATTCTCCGCCTGGTCGAAGACCGCGCTCCGCGGCCCGTCGAGCACCCCGTCGGTGATCTCCTCGCCCCGGTGGGCGGGCAGGCAGTGCAACACGACGGCGTCCGGCGCGGCGTGGCCGAGCAGCGCCTCGTTCACCTGGTACGGCAGGAACGGGGTGATCCGGTCGAGACCGTCGGACTCCTGCCCCATCGAGGTCCAGGTGTCGGTGGCCAGCACGTGCGCGCCCCGGGCCGCCTCCGCCGGGTCGGTGAGCGCCCGGACCGAACCGCCGGTGCCGGTGGCGATCTTCTCGGCGCGGGCCACGATCTCCGGGTCGGGCTGGAAGCCGGCCGGCCCGGCCACCCGCACGTGCATGCCGGCGCTCGCCCCGCCCAGCAGGTACGAGTGGGCCATGTTGTTCGCCGCGTCCCCCACGTACGCCAGGGTGCGCCCGGCGGTGGCGCCGAACCGCTCGCGGACGGTGAGCAGGTCGGCCAGCAGCTGGCACGGGTGGTAGGTGTCGGTGAGCGCGTTGATCACCGGCACGGTGGCGTGCGAGGCGACCTCGGCGATCCGGTCGTCGCCGTGGGTGCGTAGCACGATGGCCGCGACGTACCGGGAGAGCACCCGGCCGGCGTCGGCCAGCGTCTCGCCCCGCCCGAAGTGGGTGACCTGGGTGTCCACCACCAGCGGGTGACCGCCGAGCTCGGCGATGCCGGCGTCGAAGGAGATCCGGGTGCGCAGGCTCTGCTTGTCGAAGAGCACGGCCACCGACCGCGGCCCGGTGAGCGGCTGGTACGCGAACCGGTCGGCCTTCATCCGGGCGGCCAGGTCCAGCACGGTGGACTGCTCGGCGGGGGACAGGTCGTCGTCGCGCAGGAAGTGCCGGATCATGCGGGGACCTCCGTCGTGGTCGGGCCGGCGGAGCCCGGCGCGGGGGTGGGCAGGGTCGCCGCGGGAGCGGCCACCGCCGCGTCGAGCGCGGCGGGCAGAGCGGCCAGGAAGGCGTCGGCCTGCTCGGCGGTGAGGATCAGCGGTGGGGCGAGCCGCAGCACCCCGGGCTGCACCGGGTTGACCAGGAAGCCCGCCGCGCGCAGCGCGGTCGCCGCCGCGGCGGAGACCGGCTGGTCGAGCACGATGCCGAGCAGCAGGCCGGCGCCGCGTACCCCGGTGACGAGCGGATGACCCAGCGCCTCGACGCCGCGCCGCAGCCGCTCCCCGATCCGCTTGACGTGGTCGAGCAGGCCCTCGCTGGCGATGGTCGAGATCACCGCGAGGGCGGCGGCGCAGCTGACCGGGTTGCCGCCGAAGGTGGTGCCGTGCGAGCCGGGGGCGAGCAGCTCGGCGGCCCGACCGAAGGCCAGGCAGGCCCCGATCGGCAGGCCACCGCCGAGCCCCTTGGCCAGGGTGACCACGTCCGGCTCGACACCCTCGGCCTGGTGGGCGAACCAGTGGCCGGTGCGGCCGACGCCGGTCTGCACCTCGTCGAGCACCAGCAGCGCGCCGTGCGCGGCGGTGATCCGGCGGGCCTCGGTGAGGTAGCCGGGCGGCGGGACGACCACGCCGTTCTCCCCCTGGACCGGCTCCAGGATCACCATGGCGGTGGCGTCGGTGACCGCCTCGGCGAGGGCGGCGGCGTCGCCGTACGGCACGTGGCTGACGTCGCCGGGCAGCGGGCGGAACGGGTCGGCCTTGGCGGGCTGGCCGGTCAGCGCCAGCGCGCCCATGGTGCGGCCGTGGAAGCCGCCCTGGGTGGCCACCACGTGGCGGCGCCCGGTGAGCCGGGAGAGCTTGAAGGCGGCCTCGTTCGCCTCGGCGCCGGAGTTGGCGAAGAACACCCGGCCGGGGCGGCCGGCGAGGGCCAGCAGCAGCTCGGCCAGGGCCACCGGCGGCTCGGCGACGAACAGGTTGGACACGTGGCCGAGGGTGGCCACCTGTCGGGAGACGGCGGCCACCACGGCCGGGTGGGCGTGGCCCAGGGCGTTGACCGCGATGCCGCCGAGCAGGTCGACGTACTCCCGGCCGGCCTCGTCGACCACGACCGCGCCGGCGCCGGCGACCAGCGCCAGCGGCGGGGTGCCGTAGTTGTCCATCATGGCCGCGCCCCAGCGCTCGACCAGTGTGCTCATGACCCGACCGTGCCTTCCGTCGTCTCGGCCGGGTCGCGCGCGGGCTCGCCGCTCACGACCATCGTGCCGAACCCTTCCGAGGTGAAGACCTCGAGCAGCGTGGAGTGGGCGACCCGGCCGTCGACGACGTGCGCGGCGGGCACTCCCCCGCACACGGCCCGCAGGCAGGCCTCCATCTTGGGGACCATCCCGGCTTCCAGGGACGGCAGCAGCTTCGCCAGCTCGTCGGTGCTGATCTCGCTGACCAGGCTGGCCGTGTCGGGCCAGTCGGCGTAGAGGCCGGCCACGTCGGTGAGCACGACCAGCTTGCGGGCGTCGAGGGCGACGGCGAGCGCGGCAGCGGCGGTGTCCGCGTTGAGGTTGTGCAGCACCCCGTCCGCGTCCGGCGCCACGGTGGAGATCACCGGGATCCGGCCGGCCGCGATCAGGTCGGTCACCGCCGAGACGTCCACCGACTCCACGTCGCCGACCTGCCCGACGTCCACCGGCTCCCCGTCCACGTACGCCGGGCGGCGCACGGCGGTGAACAGGCCGGCGTCCTCGCCGGAGAGGCCGACCGCGAACGGTCCGTACGCGTTGATCAGCCCGACCAGTTCCCGGCCGACCTGGCCCACCAGGACCATCCGGACCACGTCCATCGCCTCGGGAGTGGTGACCCGCAGGCCGCCCTTGAACTCGCTGGCGATGCCGAGCCGGCCGAGCATCGCGGAGATCTGCGGTCCGCCGCCGTGCACGACGACCGGCTTGAGGCCGGCGTACCGGAGGAAGACCATGTCGGCGGCGAAGGCCCGCTGCAACGCGGGGTCGACCATGGCGTTGCCGCCGTACTTGACCACGACGGTGGCCCCGGAGAAACGGGCCAGCCAGGGCAGCGCCTCGATCAGCGTCTCGGCCTTGGCCTGGGCCCGGGTGAGGTCGGCGCTCAGGCTCCCACTCACCGGGCCCGCCTTTCGTTCGCGACTGCGGGACTCCGCTGCGCTGCGTTCCTCGCGCTCACCGGGCTGACCTTTCGTTCGCGACTGCGGGACTCCGCTGCGCTGCGTTCCTCGCGCTCACGTTGAGTACGCCGAGTTCTCGTGCACGTACGCGTGCGACAGGTCGTTGGTCCAGACGGTCGCCGCCGCGGTGCCGGCGTGCAGGTCGATCCGGATGGTCACGTCCCGGCCGGCGAGGTCGACCTTGGCGCGGTCCTCGGCGGCGGCGCCGCCCCGGCAGACCCAGATGCCGTTGACCGCGACGTCCACGCCGTCCGGTTCGAAGGCGGCGGCGGTGGTGCCGACCGCGGCGAGGATCCGCCCCCAGTTCGGGTCGTTGCCGAACAGCGCGGTCTTGACCAGGTTGTTGCGGGCCACCGAGCGGCCCACCTCGACGGCGTCGTCCTCGTCGGCCGCGCCGACCACGTCGATGGCGATCTGCTTGGTGGCGCCCTCGGCGTCGGCGATCAGCTGCTGGGCCAGGTCGTGGCAGGCGGCGGTGACCACGGCGGTCAGCTCCGCCGCGGTCGGCTCGATGCCGGACGCCCCGCTGGCCAGCAGCAGCACGGTGTCGTTGGTGGACATGCAGCCGTCGGAGTCGATCCGGTCGAAGGTGACCCGGGTGGCGGCGCGCAGCGCGGCGTCGAGGAGCTCCGGCCCGGCCACCGCGTCGGTGGTGAGCACGCAGAGCATGGTGGCCAGGGCCGGGGCGAGCATGCCGGCGCCCTTGGCCATGCCGCCGACGGTCCACCCGCTGCCCTGCGCCACGGTGGTCTTCGGCCGGGTGTCGGTGGTCATGATCGCCTCGGCCGCCGGGTGGCCGCCGTCGCGGGACAGGCCGCGCACCGCGCCGCGTACGCCCGGCAGGAGTTTGTCCATCGGCAGGCGCTCGCCGATCAGGCCGGTGGAGCAGACCGCCACCTCGCCCGCGCCGACCATCAGCCGGGGGCTGCTGGCGGTGAGCACGGCGGCGGTGTGCTCGGCGGTGGCGTGGGTGTCCTGGAAGCCGGCCGGCCCGGTGCAGGCGTTGGCGCCGCCGGAGTTGAGCAGCACGGCGCGGACCACGCCGCCGCGGACCACCTGCTGGGTCCAGAGCACCGGGGCGGCCTTGACCCGGTTGGCGGTGAAGACGCCGGCTACCCCGGCGTCGGGGCCGTCGTTGACGACCAGGGCCACGTCGCCGGCGCCGCCGGACTTGAGCCCGGCGGCCACGCCGGCGGCCCGGAAGCCGCGGGGGGTGGTGACGGTCACGGTGCGGTCCTTTCGGTCGCGTCGGCGGGGCCACGCCGCGCGGTCACGGTGCGGTCCCCCAGCCGGAGAGGCCGGTGGTCTCGGGGAGGCCGGACATCAGGTTGGCGTTCTGCACGGCCTGGCCGGCCGCGCCCTTGCCCAGGTTGTCGACGGCGCTGACCACGATCACCCGGCCGGAGTCGGCGTCCACGGTGGCCTGGAGGTGGCAGGAGTTGGCGCCGGCGGTCGCGGCCGTGTGCGGCCAGACGCCGGCGGGCAGCACGTGCACGAAGGGCTCGTCGGCGTACGCGGTCGCGAGCACCGCCCGCGGGTCGGCGTCGCCGGTGGGCCGGGCGGTGACGGTGGCCAGGATGCCGCGCGGCATGGGCGCGAGGACCGGGGTGAAGGAGAGGCCGGTCGCCCCGGTGGCCTGCTTGATCTCCGGCACGTGCTGGTGCGCGCCGACCTTGTAGGGGGACAGGTCGCCCATCACCTCGCTGCCGAGCAGGTGCGGCTTGGCGGCCCGGCCGGCGCCGGAGGTGCCGGAGGCGGCGACCACCACCACGTCGGCGGGGTGGACCGCGCCAGCGGCGATCAGCGGGGCGAGGGCCAGCGTGGTGGCGACCGCGTAGCACCCGGTGTTGGCCACCCGGGTGGCGGCGGCGATCGCGGCCCGCTGGCCCGGCAGCTCGGGCAGCCCGTAGGTCCACGTGCCGGCGTGGTCGCCGCCGTAGTAGCGGGCCCAGGCGGCGGCGTCGGCGAGCCGGTGGTCGGCGCCGAGGTCGACCACCTTGACGGTGCCGGGCAGGGCCGCGGCGAGGGCCGCCGACTGGCCGTGCGGCAGGGCCAGGAAGACCAGGTCCGCGTCGGCCAGGGTGGCCGGGTCGGTCGCCCCGAACACCAGGTCCAGCCCGGTGAGCTGCGGGTGTACGGCGGCGACGGGCTGACCGGCCGAGGAGTGCGCGGTGGCGGCCACGAGGTCGAACTCGGGGTGCCCGGCGAGCAGCCGGAGCAACTCGCCGCCGGCGTACCCGCTGGCACCGGCGACCGCGACCCGGATACCCATACTCACCTCCGCATGACTATGCAGAGTAGGTTAGCAGCGGTGATCGGCCCCTGCAAGTTCATGCAGTCGACTGCATGAACTTGGCGTTCATCCCGTGGGACCACGCTCACCCGGCCGGCGGCAGGCCGGGCGGCGGGGTCATCCGCCTTGGGAACAGCCGCCAGCTGATCGCGTTCGAGACGGCGATGCCGGCCACCACCAGGGCGGCGGCCACCGCCACCAGCAGCGGCGGCAGGGCGACCGTCGCCGGGGCCAGGATCGCGAGCACCGCGATGCCGATCGGCCGGGACCAGGAGACCCGGCTGAACGCGGCGTAGTCGAGCGTCGCCCGCCCGACCAGGAACAGCGCCGGCCCGCCCAGGATGGTCACCGTCCAGGCCACCTGGTTCCCGTCGAAGGGATGCGCGATGATCAGCTTGTCCCCCACCCCGGTGACCGCCACGCCGACCACCATGACCAGGTGCGCGTACGCGCCGAGGTCACCCACGTACGCCGGGGACCGGGCCGAGGCGATGGCGGCGGGGAGCATCTCGCCGGCCCGGTAGTAGTAGATCTGCCAGAGAAGCACGGTGGTCACGAACGCCACCAGCAGCGCCGCCGTCCGCTCCCGCTCGAACCCGTACGGGCTGAACTGGATGCCCGAGGTCAGGATCGTCTCACCGAAGGCGATGATCAGTACCTGCCGGTACCGGTCGGTCAGGTGCTCCTCGGCGATCGGCTGGCCCCGCAGCCCGGCGCGGCCGAGCCCCGGCGTCGGGAAGTCGAGCAGTCCGCCGGCGTAGTCGATCAGGATCGCCACGCTCCACAGCACCATCCGGGTGTCCTGGTCGGTGAAGATGCCGACGATCCAGGGCACCGCCGAGACGCCGGCCCAGAAGAGGATCCGGACACTGACCAGGCGGGCGTAGCCGTCCCCGGCGAAGAGCACCAGCCAGAGATGTCGGAGCACCTCGACGGCGACGTACACCGTGGCGAAGACGGCGGCCCGGTCCTGGAAAGCCTCCGGCAGCGCGGCGGCCAGCAGCAGGGCGGCGAACATGGTCACCAGGACCATGACCTGGATCATCGGGCGGGTCGGATCGTACCGGTTGGCCGTCCAGGCCATCCGGTACCAGAGCCACCAGACGGCCAGGGTCAGCACGAGCGCCGAGTAGAAGCCGCGCCAGTTCAGCTCCGTGAAGAGGCGGTCGGAGAGCCGGGTGAGGGCGAAGACCAGCACCACGTCGAAGAGCAGTTCGACGAAACCCGCCCGCTGCGGGGGCTGACGGCTCCCCGGCAGCTCAGCCGCCATACCCCGCGTGACCATGTGGATTGACCCTGCTTGTCCCCGTTTGGCCCATCATCGCACCTGCCGGTGCGGCGGGTGCCGGGTCGACCCATCCGGCCGGGAGACCTCACCCGTCCCCGACCGGCCGGCCGGCCGGGTCAGCGCCGGCGCGGCGCCGCGCCAGGTGACCGGCCAGGGCCGCCAGCACCAGCGCCTCCGCGACCAGGACGGTGACCGCCCAGCCGGGGCCGAGCCAGTCGGCCAGCGTGCCGTACCAGTAGCGCACCAGCAGGGTCAGCACGGTGACCGCGAAGACCAGCGAGGTCAGGCCGTAGAGGGCGTACACGGCCCGGTCCCGGGGCCGGTAGCCGCGCACCGCGCCCGGGCCGCGGCGCAGCAGCCGGCCGTAGAACCGGTAGGTGTCGGTCCGCAGGTCGGCCAGGTTCAACGCGTGGCTGAGCATGTAGTAGCCGTCGAGCCGGAGGAAGGGCACCAGGTTCAAGGCGGCGGTCGCGGTGCCGAAGAGCAGCATCGTGCCGGCCAGGTCGTACAGGGCGCCGCCCGGCGTACCCCAGATCCGGACGGCGGCGAACGGCACCAGCGCCAGCATGCTCACGAACACCCCGGCGAACGCGGTGGCGACGCGCCGGCGCGGGGTGAACAGCACGATGTCGTCGACCTTGCAGTACGGGGCGAGCAGCGGGAAGCGCCACATCACCCCGATCTCAGTGCCGCGCCCCCCGAAGTGCCGGCAGGTCAGGCCGTGCGCGCACTCGTGCAGCAGGACGATCAGCCAGGTGATCACCACCGAGGCGAGGATCGCGGCCAGCGGCCGGTCACCCCGGCCGACCACGCCGGCCAGCTCCGGCAGGTGGGCCGCCACGTACCCGGCGACGGCCAGCACGGCCAGCAGCGCCGGCACGACGAACCACCAGCTGAACAGCGGCGCCAGCCGGGGCAGCAACCGGTCGAAGAGCCGGTCCGGGTCGGCCAGCGGCAGCCGGGCCGACAGCGGGCCGCGGCGGCTGCGCGCGGCCCCCTCGGCGGCGGCCGAGGTGAGCCGGGCCAGGGCCGCCGGGTCGGTCGCGCCGTCGAGCAGTTGCCGCTGGTGCAGCATCCCGAACAGCTGCTGCCAGTTCTCCGGGCCGAGCCGGCGGCGGAACGCCGCGGCGTACTCGGCGGCCAGGTCGTCCAGGGTCCGGCTGCCGTCCATCCGGGACAACAGGAAGTGCTCCCGCGGCCCGATCCGGTAGAACCAGCCGGTCTCCGGGTCCTTCACGTGGTGCACCAGCTTCTCGCCGCGCCACTGGCCCGGGCCGAGCACGATCCCGGCCCGCAGCCGGGGCCGGGTCCAGGTGGCGTCCACCGTCGTCATCGCGGGCCCGCCGGGGCCAGGTCGTCGCGCAACGCGGTCCGCATCACGTACGACAGGTAGATCTCGTCGAGGATGCTCACCCCGAGCCGGTTGTTGGTCATGTGCACGTACGAGCTGAGCAGGATGGGCAGCGCGGCGTCGAGATCCCGCACCGGGGTGGGTTCGGCCCCGCCGCGCTGGAACACCAGCTCACCCCGCTCGACCGAGGCGACCACCCGGTCCCGCAGCTCGCGGCAGTGCGCCGCCCAACGCCCCTCCACGCCGGTCGGCCGCACCGCCGCGGCACCCCGGGCGGTCCCCCGGATCTGCGCCAGCCGGTCGCGCAGCGCCGCGTCCATCCGCCGGTAGCTGCCGTCGAAGCTGGCGTGGTAGTCGTCGCTCGGCTCGGCGTAGGAGACCTCCCAGAACCGGCGGTACTCGTCGAGGAAGTCGGCGACCCGCCCGTCGTCGGTCAGGAAGACCGCGCACATCATCATGGTCAGCTGCGCGGAGAGGCCGAGCAGCACCGGCCGGACGTGCACGTTGGTGGTGGCCAGCAGGTCCAGCACCACGTCGCTGGAGTGCTCGAAGTGCCACTCCGCCAGCTCGATCCCGGCCGGGCCGCCGTAGCGGCCGTACTCCCGCTCGTACGGGATGTGGTGGTAGCTGTTGTTGGCCCGCATCGGCATCACCCCGTCGGGGCCGTACTCCTCGTCCCACCGCTGCTGGCCGTACTCGGCGAGGAACATCTGCTTGTACAGCTCGCCCAGTCCCTCGCTGTCCACCTCGTAGAGCGCGGGACGGCGGCGCAGGAACGCCTCGATCGCCGCGTCCACCCGGGCCCGCACCACGGCCGGGTCCACCCCGGGCGCGGGCAGCACCCGCAGCCGCACGTGCGGCCCCTCCATCCAGTACTTGATGAAGAAGTAGCGGCTGATCAGTCCCTCGGCCCGCAGCTCGTCCACCAGCGGCCGGACCCCCTCGACGAGCATCGGGTTGGCGTTGCTGGCGTAGAAGACGTGGACGCTGAGCCAGTCGTGCGCGACCGGGGAGGGGAAGTCGGTCATCGGACCACCTTTCCGGCGCGCACGCCGTTGAGCTCGACGGTCAGTTCGGTGACGTGGGTGCCGCCCGGCCCGCGGAGCACCTGCTCGTCGCGGTCCGGCAGCATCTCGGTGAGCACCAGGCGGCTGCCCGCGCCGCGCCCGGTGGCCTCCAGCAGTTGCAGGCAGAAGTGGCTGTCGAAGTCGACGTAGAGCGGCTTGTGCTCCGGCCGACCGGCCGGCTGCGCGGCGCCGTCGTCGGCCGCCGGGGTGAGCCGGCTCCCCTCCGGGGTGGCGAAGACCCGCCGGGGCAGGCCATTGTCGCGGCGCCACCGCTGCCAGCCCAGGAACCACTCGGCGTCATCGCGGTCCGGGGTACGCGGCGGCGGCAGGTGGTCCGGGTGCAGCTTCCACATCCGCCGCTGCAGCACCAGGTCGCCGTGCACGATGCGCGGATACCCGGCGATCCCGTGCCCGGGCAGCGGCACCGTGGTCCCCGCCCACAGGTCCGGCTGCGCCATGCCCAGGTAGGCGAAGGTGAGCAGCACCTGCTGCACCTCGGGCAGCGCCATCGGCAGCAGGAACCCCAGGTAGACCGGGATCACCTCGGCGTCGAGCCGGCGTGAGCGCAGCAGCAGCCGGTCGGCCACCGGGTCGTGCTCGACGCTGAGGTCGTCCATGTGGATCTGCTCGGCCGCCGGCCGGAAACTGATCTCGCCCGGGCAGACCAGCTCGTACGGGGTGACCGCCGGGTGCAGGTTCAGGTTGGTGGCGTCGTACCCGCCCTTCAGCTCGGCGAGCACCGCGCCCGGCGGCGCGAGCCGGGCCAGCTCGGCGCGGAGCGCCCCGGCCAGGTCCTGATCGGCGAAGAGGTGCGCGAACCGGGAGAAGAGCAGGGTCATCCCGGAGTAGATCCGGTTGACCACCACCCGGTGCCGGTCGCCCTGGTCGGCGATCTGGAGGAAGAACGACCGCGGGTCGAGCGTGCCCAGGGTGTCCGGCACCAGGGCGGCCACCGCGGTCATGAAGTCGCCGTCCAGGCGCAGCTCCTCGGCGCCGGCCGGCAGCCGGTCGTACGCCTCGTTCATCCGCCGGGCGACCTCGATCCGGGCGTCGTCCAGCGCGGTGATCTCCGGCTGCCGGAACCAGTTCTCCTGCCGCACGTAGCGGTTGTCGGCGTCGAACGCCCGGCGGCGCATCATCCGCCCGCTGTAGTGCTCGAAGAAGTCCTGCTGGAACTCGTGGGCGAAGGTGAGCAGGTCGTCGCAGCGGCCGCCGGCGCCGTGGCGGGCCACGAAGAAGCCCTTGGTGGCCAGCCGGCGCGGCAGGTTGATGTCGAACACCGGCATGATCCGGGCCAGCGCCCGCAGGCCGGGCAGCACCTCCCGCTCCCAGCGGTCCCGGTCGGCGGTGACCGGCGCCCGGGTCACCAGGGTGGCGTCCTCGTAGAGCAGGGTGCGCGGCGCCGGCACGTCGGGGCGGCCCAGCTCGGTGTGGGCCGCGACCAGCTCCCGGCGGATGTCGGCGAGCGCGCCGCGCCGCCCGGGCAGGTCGCGCTCCGGATAGCCGGTGGCGAGCCGGTTGGCGGTGTCCACCCGGTCGGCTAGCCCGTCGGCCCAGTCGCGGCCGATCTCCCGCAGCGCCCGCCGGTAACCGTCGACCGGGTCGTCGGCGTGGATGTCCAGGTGCAGGTTGGGCACCACGAGCAGGCCCACCCGCAGCAGGTGGTGCAGGTACTGCTCGATCTCGGCGGCCGGTCGCCCGTCGGTGGCCAGCTCGGCGACCAGGTCCGCCATCCGGCGCACCCGGCCGCCGGCGAGCGCGGCCAGGATGTCGTGCAGGACCCGGCCGGTGGGCAGCACGAACAGCGACTCGTGGATCGACTCCAGGGTGATCGCGGCCTCGCCGTCCTCCGAGCTGGTCCGGCGCCGGCGCAGGTAGCGCAGCCGGCCGCGCTCGATGCGCCAGCCGGTGGTGACGGTGACCGGCAGGTCCGCGCGGAGCGTCTCGTCGGCGAGCACCACCGCCGACAGCCGGCCCAGCGCGGCCAGGTTGAGCCGGGCCGCCCCACGCTTCGCGTCGCCGGTGCGGCCGGTGGCCGGCGCCACGTGCAGCAGCGGGCCGGCGTGCGGGGCGAAGGTGCCCACGTTGACCGTGGTGAGCCGGCTGAACGGGCTGGTCTTGCAGGCGGTGCGCAGCGCGTACTCCAGCAGCGACCGCTCCACCCGCCGGGCCCGCTTGCCGAGCCGGCCGGGCGTGGCCAGGTAGGTGGACAGGTACTGGTCCAGCGACGGCGAGGCGAGCAGGATGCCGCCGCGCAGGTCCGGGTCGTCGGCCAGCTCGCGCAGCACCTCCCGGCGCTCGGCCAGTTCCGCGGCCAGCACCGCCGCCCCGCCGGCCAGCTCCCGGCGGTACGCCGCGAAGGTGTCCAGCCAGTCCACCAGCAGCCGGTGGGTGTCCGCGCCGAGCGCACCGGCGGGCCAGGCCGCCGGGTCGGCGGGGTCGGGCCGGCGCAGGTTCCACACGTCCCGGCGCAGCCGGATCAGCCGCCGCCGCAGCCGGTCGTCGTCGAGGTTGCGGGCCACCGCCTCCTGCAACGCGTCGGCCAGCGGCGGCCCGGCCGCCCGCAGCCGGTCCTCCAGGTCGAGGGTCCGGCGCGCCCACCCGGCGCTGCGGTCGAAGGCGAGCCGGTCGGCGACCTCCAACGGCAGGCCGGCGGTACGCAGCATGAACACCTCCGGCATCCGCCAGGACACCTCGGTGACCGCTGGCGCGGGCAGGGACACCGTCACGGGTTGCTCCTTCGTCGATGCGTGCAGGGGAGTCGTCGGTGCGTGCAGGCGATGCCTGCCGGGGTCAGAGCCGGTAGACGACGTCGGCGACGTCCTCGGGGTGGTGGCCGAGCAGGAGGAACAGCACGGTCCGCTCGTCGCCGCCGGTCAGGCCGAGGGCGTCGTCCATGGCGACGTTGTCGAAGCCGAGCACCGCGCCGCAGCCGACCCGCTGGGCGGTGGCCGCGCAGTACGTCCGCTGGGCGACGGCGCCGATCTCGGCGTTGAGCAGGCGGTAACCGCGCGGGCCGACGGCGTCGAGCACCGCGTCCAGCCGGCCGGAGATGGCCAGCACGGCGCCGACCTGGCCCATCGTGTAGTTGGTGAGGAAGTACTGCTGTTGCAGGAAGGCGGACATGCCGCCGGCCGGCTCGCCGGCGGCGGGCAGCAGGGCGTGCCGGCGCGGGCAGTAGCCGTACGTGCCGGTGGGCAGGCCGTCGACGTGGTTGGCGAAGACCCAGAGCCGGGTCAGCGGCGGCGCGTCGGCGGGCAGCCCGGCGTCGGCCGGGTGGTGCCGGCCGGCGGCGGCGAAGGCCAGCGTGGTGCCCAGCTCGGCGGCGGTCAGCTCGGGTGGCCGGCGGAACCGGCCGAAGCTGCTGGACCGGGTGGCCAGCACCGTCGACAGGGGGCGCGCCAGCCGGTCCAGCAGCGGCGCGGGCAGCGCCACCGGCTCGCCGGGCAGGTCGCCGGGCGCGGCGGCGGCCAGCGCGTCCGGGTCGGGTACGGCGGGGGCCGCCGCCGCCCGGTGCACCGCGGTCACCGCGGGGAACTCGCGCAGCCGGCGGGACCGTTCGAAGGCCCGGTACCGGACCCGGGTCTCCGGCGGCGCGGTCTCCCCGGCCGGCACGGTCGCCCCCACCGGCGCGGTCGCCCCGCCCGGCGCGGCCGCCCCCACCGGCGCCGTCGCCCCGGCTGGCTCGGCGTCGGCCCAGCTCAGCGGCACGACGGCGAAGGCGCTCTCCCGCTCGCCGTCGAAACCGAGCAGCCGGTCCACCGGCACCGGGTCGAAGCCGAGCAGCCGGGGCAGCGGCACGCCGAGGCCCTGGGCGAGCAGGTCCCAGGAGCCGAGCAGGGCGCCCAGGTCCTGGGTGACCACGTGGTAGCAGAAGCTGTTGTACTTGAACGAGTTCTTCCAGAACCGGATGCTCGCCACCAGGAAGCTGTCCGCCGCGCCCGCCGCGTCGCCGACCGCGGCCCGGACGGTCCCGGCGACGTCGCCCAGCAGCAGGCGTTCCAGCACGTGCTGGCCGGTGTGGTAGTGGTAGACGCCCGGCAGCAGCGGCGCGGAGGCGCCGGCGACCAGGAAGATCTCGACCGGGTACATGCCGCCGCCGGAGGCGGTGCCGCGACCCCAGACGGCGTGCTCGAAGTGGGTCCGTTTCGCCAGGTCCTGGTTCCAGTTCACGGTCAGCCGCCGGTCGAGCACCCCGTAGGAGAGCCGTAGCAGCGTCGCCAGGGCGGGCAGCGTCCAGCCGCCGGCCGGCGGCCGGTCCGCGCCGGTGAACAGGTCGCGCAGCGTGGGCAGCGTCGGCCCGTCCGCCGGCAGCGGCAGCCGCGGGGCGTCCGGGTAGCTGAGGTGCCGGGAGGGCTGGTCGGCCCAGTCGACCTCGTAGTTGAGCGGTTCCATCGGGGTCCGCGCCCGGCGGAACACCGCCTCCGCGTACTCCCGGACGACCGTACGGGCCTCCTGCTGCATGCGTCGCTCCTACGGGAAGGGGTGCGGGTGGGGGTTGCGGCCGGTGGCCCCGAGCCGGTCGGGGCCGCGGGTGCCCCGGGCCAGGTGCCGCGCCAGCCGGTCGCTCCAGAGCACCCGCTGGCGCTGCCAGCCGAAGTCGATGGGGACCAGGGCGGGCGCCACCACGGCCATGGTGTGCACGCCGGCCACCTCCTGCTCCGGACAGGTCTGGTCGACCGCGACCACGTCCCCGCCCAGGCCGGCGATCAGACCGCACAGGTATTCCATGTCGGCGCGCAGGTCGTGGTGGGTCGGCCGGCTCGCCAGCCAGTCGCCGTACAGGTCGGTCATCGACCGCAGCGGCGGGTCGTCGAAGAGGAACGCGGCGTGGCGGGTCATCTCCGGCAGGCCGTAGAGCAGGGCGTGGTGGCTCAGCTCGGTGACCTTGGTGTAGTCCCGGATCATCTCGCGCAGCTCCGGCTCGCTGGCGGCGACCCGCTCGTCGAAGCCGGGCACGTAGGACGCGGTCTCGCAGACCGCGGCGCGGACCGCGTCGTCGGGGTCGAGGCTGGCGCCGGCGGCGAAGCAGAGCTGGCCGAGTCCGTCGCCGCGCTTGACCGCCACCGCGGTGACCACCGGCACCGGCAGGTCGGCCCGGGTGTCGAAGAGCCGGATGTCGTACCCGAGCAGGTCGACCCGGTCGAGCATGAAGTGCACCCGCTCGTCGCGGCAGGTGGCCGGATCGATCTCGGCGAGCCGGGCCGAGCCGTACCAGGCGAGCAGGAAGGCGTCCCGCTCGACCAGTTCGAGCATGCCGTGCAGCAGCGCCTCCTCCGGGCAGCTGCCGCTGGCGCAGCCGTTGGAGCACTCCTGGACGAACTTGCGGTGGTCGGTGCGCCGGTCCAGGTAGTAGACGAGCTGCTCGGGCACCAGCCGGGGAGCCCGGTCGCGCAGCGACCAGCCCCAGACCCAGGGCATCGGCGCGTCCGGCGCGTACGGCTGGTAGTAGAGCCCGTGGCCCTGGTAGAAGGCCGGGTGGTAGCCGAGGCCGGCCGGGTCCAGCGCGTCCGGGGCGAGGTTGGCGTAGCTGTCGAAGACGGTGGTCCGGCGCGCCCGGGGGAACTGCCCGGCGTACCGCTCCAACCCCTCCAGCAGCGCGTACGTCTCGCTGCCGCCGTAGCTGTTGGCGTGCCCGCTCCACCACATCTCGTGCAGGTCGTAGCGGCTGCGGATGCGGAAGTAGCCGGTCACCGGTGCGGTCGCCGTGGCGTTGTACGCGCGCAGCGCGCCGCCGCCCAGCGCCCCGGCGACCGGGTTGGCCAGCGCGGCGACCGGCAGGTCCAGCTCCCCGGCCGAGCGCAGCCGGTACGCGTCGGGCTCGGGCTTGGGCCGGCTGGTGAGCGGGATGACGGCCGCCGCCGCGCTGTCCGGGCGGGGGCGCGCGCAGGCCGGGCACTCGGAGTCGGCCAGCACCTCGACGACGGTGGTCTCCAGGGTGTCCATGCGCAGCTGCCGTAGCCGGCCGACGCCGGGCCGGGCCGGCTGGGGCCGGCTGGCGTCCAGCAGGAGCTGCCACAGCGCGTCGATCGCGAACGGCGTCAGGTGCGGCAGGGCGGCCACCGTGCCGACCCGAGCCTGGTGTTCCAGGGCGTGCCGCTCCTCGCGGACCCGGATGGCCTGCCAGCGGCGCTGGGTGCAGAGCGGGCACGGCCCAGGCCGGCCGCCGGCGGTGGCGGCCTCGGAGCCGGTGCCGGTGCCGATGGCGGCCTCGGAGCCGGTGCCGGTCGCGGCCCCGGAGCCGGTGGCGGCCCCGGAGCCGGTGGCGGCCCCGGAGCCGGTGGCGGTGTCCGTCCACCGCGGCCCGACCAGCGCGGTCGCGCCGTGCAACCAGATCGGCACCACGGTGCCGGTCAGGCCCTCCCCGCCGTCGGCGTACGCGTCGGTGAGGCCGAGGGCGGCGATCCGGACCGTGATCCCGTGCAGCGGCCCGTCCGGGTCGGCCGGCTGCCGGGTCCGGTCCTGGAATCGCTCGTGGAACGCCTCGCCGAGCTGTTTGAGGCTGCTGTCCCACCCCGTGGAGGTGGTCCGGACATCGACGATCATGCGGTTCACCTGTCTGCGCTCGCGGACTGGGCGGGTTGCTGGGCTACCGGTGCCCCGCCGACGTGGCTCGCCGGCGGGGACGGTAAGGCGGTGGGTTGGCTCACCCGCCGCCGCATCCGGTGCTGGTGCTGCTGCTGCAGCAGCTCGAAGTGCTGCAGCTGCAGCAGCTGGAGCAGGAGCAGCTGGAGCTGGACCAGTCCATGACCATCGCGTCGATCGCGTCGACGTCCTCGATCTCGAACGTCTCCGTCTCCAGCGCGCGCAGTTCCTCAGTCAGTTCCGGCATTTCCTTCCACCTCCCCTCTGGTCGGTTAGGGGCCGCGGCGCCGGCCGGCCGTCCGGAGCGACCGACGGCGCCGGGCTCAGCTGGTGCTGCTGCAACTCGACGAGGTGCAGCTGCAACAACTGGACGTGCTGCAGCTGGAACAGCTCGAGGTGCTCGTGCTGCTGCTGCAGATGTCCATGAGGTCGGCGGACAGATCAGCGATGTCCTCGACCTCGAACGTCTCGGTCTGCAGGTCGCGCAGCTCGCTGCGGACCGAGTCGGACAGCACGCCGGATGTCGGGGGTTGTGTGGGCACAGGCCTCTCCTTGAGCCGCGTTTCGAGCCGGTCGTCGGTGGTCCGCGCGCACCACCACGGTGGTTGCGGAGGCACGCAGGGGCTACTCGCCGGTGTCGGCCGGCGGCGGATGGTGCGGTGTTCGTGCGCGTCCCACCGGGGACCGGAAATCGTCAGCGTCGGGGGCAACCCCGTCCACCCGGTCAGCCGCAGCTGGAGGTGCTGGTGCTGGTGCTGCAGCAGCTCGAGGTGCTGCAGCTGCAGCAGCTGGAGCAGGAGCAGCTGGAGCTGGTGGCGGCGAGCGCCTCGCCGCCGTCCTCGACCTCCTCGATTTCGAAGGTCTCGGTCTCCAGCTCGCGGAGCTCGTCGTTCAGGGTGATCGGCATGTTTCCACCTCCTCTCGTGGTGCGTGCCTCGCCGAAACCACTGACGTGGTGGCTCAGTCGGCCGCCGGGGCGGGCCGGCGCAGCAGGACGACCCCGCTGCGGAAGGCCCCGGTGGCCCGGACGTCCCGGGTGGTCGTCTCGACCAGCAGCGCGCTCATCCCCCGCCGCGCCAGCGCGGCCAGCACGGCCGGCCGGTCGGTGGCCGCACCGGCCGGGACGGCGGGGCCGGCGCTCGCGGCGAGCGCCGCCGGGTCGAGGTCGCGCAGCACCGGGTCGCCGAGGTCGGCGACGGTGCCCTCGAAGTGCCGCACCTGGGCCCGGCCGACCACGTCGCGGACCGCCGCGAGCCGGGTGGCGACCGGGTCGTACCCGCCGGCCAGCGCCCAGTCCGGGTCGTCGCCACCGGGCGCGGCGGCCACCGCGAGCACCGCGTGGGCGGGCTCGACGCCGGTCAGGGCGTACACCGACAGCCGGCGGCCGAACCGGTGGGCGGCCTTGACCACGAAGGCGGTGTCGTCGTCGGTGACCAGGTCCTCCTCGCCGACCGGCCGCGCCTCGGCCCGGCCGCGCAGGACGGCGAGCAGCGCGTGGTAGGCCAGCGCGTCGGCCAGTGCCCGGTCGATCATCTCGTCCGGGGAGCCCGCGGCGGCGGCGCCCGCCACGGTCGGCTCGGCCCACCCGTCGGCGTTGTACGCGGAGGTCGGCAGGGCCACGGCCGCCGGCACCAGGACCCGATCCGCCCCGCCCAGCACGGTCGCCGGCAGCCAGCGGACGCGCCGGGTGTCGGCGTCGGGCGGGGCGGCGGTCGGCACGAGGTCCCGCCAGGGCACCGGGTGCTCACCCCGCTCGCGCAGCTCGGCCACCGAGGCGGTCACCGCCGCGGCCGGGTCGGCGTGGCGGGCGGCGTGGTCGCGGACCGCCGCGCGGTAGGCGGCGAGCCGGGCACCCATCACGGTGTGCACGTCGAAGGCGGTCACCTCGCGGGGGCCGCGCCGGCCGGGCAGCCGGAGCCGGGCGGTCTTCAGCGGCGCCTGCTCCAGCGGGTCGTCGACGAACCGGGTGAACACCCCGGCGTTCGGGGTCACCAGGGCCTCGGCCCGCTGGTAGGTCTCGTCGTCCGAGCCCGGTGGCGGCGCCGGCTCGGTCACCGCCACCTCCCGGCAGACCGGGCACGCCGGGTGCGGCAGCACCCGCTCCCGGGTGGACTCCAGGGTGGCCGGGTCCAGCAGCAGCACCCCGCCGGCGGTGTCCGGCGCGACGGCGCCGGTGAGCGCCCGGAACAGCTCGAAGGCGGCGGCGTTGCCGAGCATCCGGGCGGTCACCTCGGGCAGCGCCGCCGGCGGCCCGCCGAGGGCGAGGTGGCGCCAAAACTCCGCGGCCACGGCCGGGTCCGCGGCGGCCGCCAGCCGCAGCTGCGCGCAGTGCCAGCAGGGGGTACGCCCGGCCGCGACGGTCGGCCCGACCACCGCCCGGTCACCGTCCCAGGTCACCGGCACGAGCAGCGGCCCGTCCCGGTGTGCGGTGCGGGCCAGCTCGGCCAGCCGGGCCAGGCCGTCCGGGCCGGCACAGCAGAGCACCGCGTCCACGGTGGACAGCGCGGGCGTGCCGCCGGGGAAGCGGACCTGCGCGGGCAGCCCGTCGGCGTCCAGTTCCGCCAGCTCGGGGCGCAGCGCCTCGGCGTAGCCGGCCGGGTCGTCGTCGGGGTACAGGTCGAGGCGGACGCAGCCGTTGCGCAGCAGCCCGCTCGCGGCGGCGAGCAGCGCCGCTCCCCTGCCGCAGAGCGCCACCCGGGCGGCGTGGAAGCGGGCGAACCGCCCGGTGGGGTCGTCCGCGACGTGGTCGATGAACTCGATCTGGGCGGCGAAGCGGCGGGCCAGCGGCTCGGGCAGCGGGCTGCGCTCGCCGGCGTCCTTGGCGAAGCCGCGGGCCAGCAGGGCCTGGACCAGGGTGAGCACGGTCTGCCGCTGACCGGGGTCGAGGGCCGCGGTGAGCTGCGCCAGGGTGTGCTCCCCGGTCAGGTAGGGACTCAGCGACGTCAACCAGCGGAACGCGGATCTGCCCTTGATCAGGAACGCGTTGTCCGGCCCGCGCAGGTACGCCCCGGCCGGCGCGTCCAGAAAGACCACGTCGTGCCGCAGCTTGGGGCGCATTTCCAGGTTTGTCGCACCGTCCGGTGGCTGGCTCATCCGACCCCCCATGACAACGACTTCGACCGTCTCGAAAGCGTCTTCATGCTGCCCAAGGTCATGTCATTCGTCAACAGATTGTTTCGAGCCGATCGGCCGCGTATGCAAATTGACGTGCATTGAGCTGCGGTAAAGACAAAAAACGTGGCGAAGCCCGGACTTCGGATCTTCCGCAGTCGATCGACCTCCGATACCCTGTGGGCGTCGACCACACCACCGCAGGTCAGAGGGGCTGTGCCCGGCTCGGCGGTGGCAGGTCGCCGAGGGCTGGCGATGCCGGCGCGACCACCGGGCCGGGGCCGGGGCCACCACTTAACGTGTCCTAAAGCGGAGCTAAATGCGGGCCAAGGAAAATAACCCTGTGATGTGGTCGGGAATGCGAAGGGCGCCGAGATGAACGCGAAGGAAAATCCGATCGGTGGGCTCTCGGCGTGGCATCGGACGATTGCGGTGGCACGTTGAGGAATGACCGATTTGCCATTGAAGTTCATGAGGTGACCAAACGCTATCCCGGCGGCGTCACCGCGGTGGACGGCCTTGACCTGCGCGTGAGCGAGGGTGAGGTGCTCGGCTTCCTCGGTCCCAACGGGGCCGGCAAGACCACCACGATGCGGATGCTGGTCGGGCTGGTCCGGCCGACGAGTGGCCGGATCCGGGTGCTCGGCCACCCGCCCGGCACGCCGCGGGCGCTCGCCCGGGTGGGCGCCCTGATCGAGTCGCCGGCGTTCTACCCGCACCTGTCCGGCCGGGACAACCTGCGGCTGGCCGCCCGGTACGCGGCCGTGCCGGACACCGCCGCCGACCGGGTGCTCGCCGAGGTGGGCCTGACCGAGCGGGCCTCCTCGCCGTTCCGCACCTACTCGCTGGGCATGAAACAGCGCCTCGGCGTGGCCGCCGCGCTGCTCAAGGAGCCCAGCCTGCTGATTCTGGACGAGCCGACCAACGGACTCGACCCGGCCGGGGTCAGCGACATCCGCGAGCTGCTGCGCGCGCTGGGCCGGGCCGGCCGCACCGTGCTGCTCTCCAGCCACGTGCTCGGCGAGGTGGAGCAGATCTGCGACCGGATCGTGGTCATCGACGAGGGCCGGCTGATCGCCGACGGCAGCCCCGACGACCTGCGCGGCACGCTGGGGCAGGCGGTGCTGCTGTTCGACGCCGACCCGCTCGACGAGGCCGCGACGTGCCTGCGCGGGCACCCGGGCGTACGGGCCGTCGAGCCGGTGGACGGGCGGCTGCGGGTGGTCACCGACCCGGCGCTGGCCGCCGAACTCAACCGGCGGCTGGTCCAGGCCGGGATCGACGTCCGGGAGCTGCGCCCGCTGCGGCACTCCCTGGAGGAGGCGTTCCTGGAACTGACCGCGCCCAGCCGGCCGCAGCCACCGGAGCCGGCCACCACCACGGGAGGCACCCGATGATCGCAGCCGTCCGCGCGGCCTGGTTCGCCGACCGCAAACGCCCGGCCGTGTGGACGGTCACCACGACCTGGCTCCTGCTCGCCCTCGCCTTCGGCGTCGGGGTGCCCTACCTGGTGCACCTGGCGCTGGCCGGGGACCCGAAGGAGGCGGAGTCCGCCGAGTCCCTGCTCGCCGCCGTCCTCCCGGGGCAGTTGGTGCCGACCGGGATCGGGCTGTTCCCGCTCTTCGGGGGCGCCATCCTGGTGATCCTCGGCGCGCTGGTGGTGGGCAACGAGTACCGCTGGGGGACCTGGAACCTGGTCTTCACCCAGCGCCCCCGGCGGGTGCAGGTGATGCTCGGGCAGGCGGTCGTGCTCTGCGGGCTGACCCTGCTGGTCGCCGTGCTCACCTTCGCCGCGCTGGCGGCCACCACCGGCTCGCTGGCCGCGGCCGAGGGGCGTGCCGCCGACTGGCCGTCGGCCGGCCGGCTCCTGGCGGCGGTCGCGGCGGCCTGGTTGATCTGCACCGCGCACGCGGCGGTGGGCTGGTTCCTCGCCATCGCGTTCCGCGGCGCCACCACGGCGATCGCCGTCGGTCTGGTCTGGACGCTGGTGCTGGAGAACGCGGTCAGCGCGCTCGCCCTCGCGCTGAGCCCGCTGACCGTGGTGCAGAAGGTGCTGCTGGCCCCGAGTTCCGGCGCCCTGGCCGGCGCGTTGGGGGCCCGCTCCCAGTTCGACGGCGGCACCCCCGGGGTGCTGGAGTCGGCCAGCGCGGTGCTGCCGGTGGTGGTGCTGCTGGGCTACGTTCTGGTCATGTTCGGCGCGGGCAGCTGGCTGGCCGCCCGCCGGGACGTCGGCTGACGGGGGCGGAAGGAGGCGTCGAGATGGACTTCCTGCTCGCCTTCGTGGTGACCGGGCTCGCCGCGTCGGGCGGCTGGATCGCCTGGGCCGCCGTGCGGGGCTGGGCGCGGGCCCGCGACCGGCGGCACGAGCTGCGGCTGGCCCGGGAGCGGGCGGCCGCCGAGATCCGACGGGCCGAGCTGGCCGCCCAGGTCCGCGAGATCGAACTGGCCAACGAGACCTACCAGGACTTCCGCCGCCGGCACCCGGACCGCTGACCCGGCAGCGGCTCCCGCCCAGGCCGCCACACCACCGCTCAGACCGCCACACCGCCGCTCAGGCCGCCACACCGCCGCTCAGGCCGCCACACCACCGCCCAGGCCGCCGCACCGCGCTGCGGCCGGTGCCGGGCCGCCGCCTCGCCCCGGTGCCGGGCCGCCGCCTGCGCGACGGCCCGGCACCGGGGCGAGGAACGACCGTCAGGCGCCGCGCAGGGTGGCGCCGAACCGCTCCGCCGCCCGGGCCACCGCCGCGTCCCGGGCCGCCACCGCCTCCTCGACGGTGAGCGTGCGGTCCGGGGCCCGGAAGGTCAGCTTGTACGCCAGCGACCGGCGGCCCGCGCCGAGCTGCGCGGAGGCGTACACGTCGAAGAGCCGGACGTCCTCCAGCAGCGCGCCGGCCCCCTCGACGAGGGCCCGCTCCACCTCGGCCGCCGGGACCGACTCGTCCACCACCAGCGCCACGTCGATGAGGGCGGGCGGGAAGGTGGAGATGGCCGGTCCGGTCACCATCGCCGCGGCCGGCAGCGCGTCCAGGTTCAGCTCCATGGCGCTGGTCCGCCGGGGCAGCTCCAGCGTGGCCAGGACGTTCGGGTGCAGCTCGCCGGCGTACCCGACGGTGCTGCCGTCGACCAGCAGCTCGGCGCAGCGGCCGGGGTGCCAGGGTGCCTGCTCGGCGGCCCGGACGGTGACCCGCTCGGCGGGGATGCCGGCGGCGGCGAGCACCGCCCGGCCGGCCTCGACGGCGTCCGCCCAGCCGGCCGGGCGGCCCGCGCCCCACCAGCCGGCTGGGTCCAGCTCCCCGGTCAGCGCCACGGCGACGTGCCGCGGCTGGTCGGGCACCACCGCGTCGGCGCGGGCGAACTCCTCGTCCGTGGGGCGCCGGTCGACGCCCATGGCCGGCGGGGCGCCGGCGCCCGGACGCGGGTGGAAGACCACGCCGATCTCGTAGATCGCCACGTCCCGCTGGCCCCGGCCGACGTTGCGCTTGAGGATGCCGAGCAGCGGGCCGAGCAGCGTGGTGCGCAGCAGCGGCTCCTCCTCGGACAGCGGGTTGGCCACCCGCACCGCCGGGCGGCGCGGGTCGTCGGCGGGCAGGCCGAGCTGGTCGGCCAGCTCGGTGGCGACGAACGGGTGCGCCAGCACCTCGACGTACCCGCGTTCGGCCAGCGACCGGGCCACCGACCGGCGGCGCTGCTGCTGCCAGGTCAGGCCCCTGCCGGGTGGCGCGGTGGGCAGCACCGACGGCACCCGGTCGTACCCGTCGAGGCGGACCACCTCCTCGACCAGGTCGGCCGGGTCGGTCAGGTCGGGCCGCCAGGTCGGCGGGGTCACGCTCAGCACCTCGGCACCGCCGGCCGCGGTCCCAGCCGCGCCGGGGTCCTCGCCGAGCCGGTCGCTGCCCCGGGTGACGGTGCAGCCGACGTGCTCCAGCAGCTCGACCACCCGCTCCGGCCGGTACGCCACGCCGACCCGGCGCGACGGCAGGTCCACCGGCAGGGTCACCGGGGTACGCGGCCGGACGTGGTCGATGTCGAGGATCTCGGCACCGGCCGTCCCGCCGCCGTGGGTGGTGAGCAGCTGCACGGCGAACTCGAGGGCGACCAGCGGCAGCGCCGGGTCGACACCCCGCTCCCAGCGCTTCGCGGCCTCGCTGAACAGCTTGTGCCGCCGGGCGGTGCGGCCGACCATCGCCGGGTCCCAGTGCGCCGCCTCGAAGAGCACGTTCGTGGTGGTGGGCACGACCTCGCTGGTCTCGCCGCCCATCACCGCGGCCAGCGAGATCGGCCCGGTGTCGTCGCAGATCACCATGTCCTCGGCGGCCAGGGTGCGGTTCACCCCGTCCAGGGTGGTCAGCTTCTCCCCCGGCTCGGCGCGGCGCACCACCAGCGGGCCGCTGATCCGGTCGGCGTCGAAGGCGTGCATCGGCTGGCCGAGGCAGAGCATCACGTAGTTGGTGATGTCGACCGGCAGCGAGATGCTGCGCACGCCCGCGACGGCGAGCCGCCGCGCCATCCAGTCCGGCGTGGCCGCGGCCGGGTCGACGCCGCGCACCATCCGGGCCGCGTACCGGTCGCAGCCGACCGTGTCCCGCACCTCGACCGGGTACGCCGGCTCGGCGGTCGCGCCCGGGGCGGACCGCAGGCCGGGGTCCTGGAAGCCGACGTCGAGCGCGTGCGCCAGCTCCCGGGCCAGGCCGCGCAGGCTGAGGGCGTACCCCCGGTCGGGGGTGATCTCCAGCTCGACCACGACGTCGTCGAGGCCGACCAGCGGGCGCGCGTCGTCGCCCGGCTTGGCCGGGATGTGCTCGGGCAGCACGAGGATGCCCGAGTGGTCGTCGCCCAGGCCCAGCTCCCTGGCCGAGCAGATCATGCCGTTGGAGTTGCGCCCGTAGGTCTTGCGCGCGCCGATGTGGAAGTCGCCGGGGAGCACCCCGCCGGGAAGGATCACCACCACCCGGTCGCCCTGGGCGAAGTTGCGCGCCCCGCAGACGATCTCCTGCGGCTCGCCGGTGCCGTTGGCGGCCCCGACATCCACCCGGCAGAACCGGATCGGCTTCTTGAAGCCGGTCAGCTCCTCGATCTCCAGGACCTCGCCGACCACCAGCGGGCCGGTGACGGACTGCCGCAGGTCCACCACGGACTCGACCTCGATGCCGAGGTCGACCAGCGCCCGCTCCAGGTCGCCGGCGGGCAGGTCGGCCGGGAGGTCCACGTACTCCCGCAGCCAACTGACAGAAACTCGCATGACTGTTAAACCACCGTCTCCGTAACTCGTGCCCGCACCGTCAGACCCCGAACGCGCGGGTGAACCGCACGTCGCCCTCGGCCATGTCCCGCATGTCGCTGACCCCGTGCCGGAACATCACGGTCCGGTCGATGCCCATGCCGAACGCGAATCCGGAGTAGACCTCCGGGTCGATGCCGCAGGCGCGCAGCACCCGCGGGTTGACCATGCCGCAGCCGCCCCACTCGACCCACTGCGGACCGTCCCGGTGCTCCGGGAACCAGACGTCGAACTCGGCGGACGGCTCGGTGAACGGGAAGTAGTGCGGCCGGAACCGGGTCTTCGCGCCCTCGCCGAACATGGCCCGGGCGAAGTGGTCCAGCGTGCCGCGCAGGTGCGCCATGGTGATGCCCTTGTCCACCACCAGGCCCTCGACCTGGTGGAAGACCGGCGCGTGGGTGGCGTCCAGCTCGTCGGTGCGGTAGACCCGGCCGGGCACCACCACGTAGATCGGCGGCTGGCGGGTGAGCATGGTGCGCGCCTGCACCGGCGAGGTGTGGGTCCGCAGAACGAGGCCGGAACTCTCCGCACCGGGCGGGGGTGCGATGTGGAAGGTGTCCATCAGGCCGCGCGCCGGGTGGTCGGCGGGGATGTTCAGCGCGTCGAAGTTGGTCCACTCCAGCTCGACCTCGGGGCCCTCGGCCACCTCGTAGCCCATCCCGATGAACAGGTCGCTGATCTGCTCCATCAGGGTGCTCAGCGGGTGCCGGGCGCCGCGCGGCCGGCGGTCGTAGGGCAGGGTGACGTCGACCCGCTCCTCGACCAGCACCCGCTCGGCCTGCTCGCGCTCCAGGATCTCCTGCCGGGCGGCGTACGCGGACTCGATGGCCCGGCGGGCCTCGTTGACCCGCTTGCCGGCGTCGGCCTTCGCGGCCGGCGGCAGCGCGCCGATCTCCCGGCGGGCGAGGGAGACCGGGGCGCGGTCTCCCAGGTGCGCGGGGCGCAGCGCGGTCAGCGCGTCCGGGTCGGTGGCGGCGGCGAACGCCTTCTCGGCGTCGGCCACGGCCCCGGCCAGGGCGTCCGGGTCGAGCAGGGCGACCTGCTTCGGGTCGTACGGATCGTTGCGGTAGCTCATGGCGTACGGGCACTCCCTCACGGCGGCGCCGGCCCTTTCGGGGCGGCTAGGCGAGTCTACGGACGCGCGGCTTCGCCGCAGCCCGCCGGTGGGAGGTCGCGCAGGGGGAAGGGTCAGGCCCGCCGCCCGCCGACACCGGCGGGCTGGCTAAACGAACGCCGTGGCGCGTTCATCACGTGGACGACTCCCCTGCTGTGTGCCGCGCGACGCGATCACGTCAGCGCAGTGCTCTCGCTGAAGCGTACAGGCAGACGGCCGCGGCCGCAGCCAGGTTCAGGCTCTCGGCGCGCCCGTGCAGCGGCACCCGGACCCGGGCGTCGGCGGCGGCGGTCAGCTCCGCGGGCAGCCCGTGCGCCTCCGACCCGAAGAGCCAGGCGGTCGGGGCGGCCAGCCGGCCGGCGTCGGCGAGGTCGTCGAGGTCGCTGTCGCCGTACCCGGTGGTGGCCAGGACGGTGAGCCCGGCGGAGCGCAGCGCCGCGACCACGGCGACCGGGTCGGTGGCCCGGACCACGTCGACGTGGAAGAGGCTGCCGGCGGAGGCCCGCACGCACTTGCCGTTGTAGGGGTCGACCGCGTCGCCCGCGAAGATCACCGCGCCCGCGCCGGCCGCGTCGGCGGTGCGCAGCACGGTGCCGGCGTTGCCCGGGTCGCGGATCTCGGCGAGGACCGCGACCAGGCGCGGCCCGCGCGCCAGGGCGTCGTCCAGCGGTACGTCGAGGTGCCGGCAGACGGCGACCAGGCCCTGCGGGGCGACGGTCTCGGCGAGCGCGGCGAGGGCCTCGTCGGTGACCTCGGAGACCGGCACGTCGGCGCGGGCGGCCGCGGCGGCCAGCTCGGCGTACCGGTCGAGCGCGGCCGGGGTGCCGAAGAGCTCGACCACGGTGCCGGCGCGGGCCAGCGCCTCCCGGACCGCCTGCGGCCCCTCGGCCAGGAACCGGCCGGCGGCCTCGCGGTCCCGGCGGCGCTGGAGCCGGCGGGCGGCGACCACCCGCGGGGTACGCGGGGTGAACGGGCCGGGAACAGCGTCGAGGCGCCTCCCGTGCGGTGCTGACGGCATGGGAGACGCCTCGATCTGCTGGTCCGGGTGGGTCCGCGGTCTGCCGCTAGAGGTGGATCAGGCGGCCTGGGCCGCGGCGCCACCGGTGCCCTCGGCCGCCACGGCGGCGCGGGCCAGCTCGACGATCGCGGCGAACGCCGCGGCGTCGTTGACGGCCAGGTCGGCCAGGATCTTGCGGTCGACCTCGATGCCGGCCAGGCGCAGGCCCTGGATCAGCCGGTTGTAGGTCATGCCGTTGGCCCGGGCGCCGGCGTTGATCCGCTGGATCCAGAGCTGCCGGAAGTCGCCCTTGCGGTCGCGGCGGTCCCGGTAGGCGTACTGCATCGAGTGCAGCACCTGCTCCTTGGCCTTGCGGTACAGCCGGGAGCGCTGACCGCGGTAACCGCTCGCGGTCTCCAGCAGGGTACGACGCTTCTTCTGGGCGTTCACAGCCCGCTTGACGCGTGCCATCTCAACTCCTTCTTCGGTTCAGGTGGCGCGCGTCAGCGGCCGAGCAGCTTCTTGATGCGCTTGACGTCGGCCTTGGCCAGCTCGACAGTGCCGGTCAGTCGCCGGGTCCGGGTGGAGGGCTTCAGCTCCATGTGGTGGCGAAGGCCGGCCTGCTGGGCAACGATCTTGCCCTTGCCGGTGACCTTGACCCGCTTGCCCATACCCGTGTGGCTCTTCATCTTCGGCATGTGGAACGTCTCTCCCCTGTTACTGGCCGCTGGTGTCAGCGGTCGGGCCGGTCTCGCCGGCTGCTGCGGTCTCGCCGGCCGCCGGGGTCTCGCCGCCTGCCGGGGCGGCCGATTCCTCCGCCGCCCGGTCGCGCGGTCCACCGCGGGACGCCGTGGCGGCGACCGCGGAGGCCTTGACGGCCCGGTGCGGAGCGAGAACCATGATCATGTTTCGGCCGTCCTGCTTGGGAGCGGCCTCGACGTATCCCAGGTCCGTGATCTCGGACTCGAGCCGGCGCAGGAGCCGGTAACCCAGCTCCGGGCGGCTCTGCTCGCGACCGCGGAACATGATCGTCACCTTGACCTTGTCGCCCGCCTTGAGGAACCGCACCACGTGACCCTTCTTGGTCTCGTAGTCGTGCGGGTCGATCTTCGGCCGGAGCTTCATCTCCTTGATGACGGTCTGTTGCTGGTTACGCCGCGCTTCGCGCGCCTTGAGTGCGCTCTCGTACTTGAACTTGCCGAAGTCCATGAGCTTGCACACCGGCGGGCGCGCCATCGGCGCAACCTCGACCAGGTCCAGGTCGACGTCCGCGGCCAGCTGCAGGGCGCGCTCCAGCGGGACGATGCCCACCTGCTCACCCTCAGGGCCGACCAGTCGGACCTCACGTGCCCGGATCTGCTCGTTCACGCGTGGTTCGACGCTGATGGGGCCTCCTCGAGTCGAGTGTCCTACGGTGCCGACTCCGTGGGCTCCCGGGCGGGAGCCGGCCCGGAAAGCAGAAGGCCCCGGCGCATGCCAGGGCCCACTCGACCGGTCGGCACGATCACAATGATCGCGCATCCGGGACCGGGACGTGCCCGGAACCGGTGACCGGACCCGGCCACCTACGGGGGCGACTCGGGTGGGAGCAGGCGCTCCGCTTCAACGACTGCCCGCACGTCAGGGACGGAGGCAGTCTGGTCGACTCCGCAACACTACACCCTCGCCGCAGCGGCCCCCAAACCGGGCCCGGGGCTCAGCGCGGCGCGGGATCGTCGGCCCGGACCGCCGGGTGCGCCCCGTGCAGGCGGCGCAGGGCGCGCACCGCCTCCACCGCGTGCTCCTTGTCGGCGGCCTGGAGGGCCACCATCGGCAGCAGGTCGTCGTCGTGCAGCTCGAGGCTGGCCCAGGGGGCGCCCCGGTCGAACCGGACCCCGCGGACGACCTCCCACGGCAGGTCGTACGAGCCGAGGACGTTGCGCACCCGGACGC
The DNA here is from genome assembly GCF_044465125.1 of Micromonospora sp. NPDC049836. NCBI lineage: Bacteria > Bacillati > Actinomycetota > Actinomycetes > Micromonosporales > Micromonosporaceae > Micromonospora > Micromonospora sp. NPDC049836. The sequence goes on along the minus strand of NZ_JBITLH010000006.1, from coordinate 414,750 downwards.
CCTTCGCGTCGGCGACCACCCGGGGGCGGGTGAAGAGCAGCACCCCGAGGGCGGCGAAGACGCCCAGCCCGACCATGGCGAGCTGGTCGCCGCGCTGGAACGTGCCGTAGCCGTCGCCGGTCGTCCCGGTCAGCGAGGTGGCCAGCCCGGCGAACACCACCAGCAGGGCGCCGGCCGACACCCAGCAGACCACCCGCAGCCGGCGCGGCCGCACGGTCACCACTGCATCGCTCACCCGACCAGTCTGCCATCCGGTGCGGGGTCGGGTTCGGCCGCCACTCGGACCGGCGTGCCCCGCCGCCCTCCGGCCACCAGCACCGCCACCCCGGTGAGCACCGCGCCGGCGAGCACCGGCAGCCGCACCCCGGCACCGCCCGGCAGCGCCACGTCCAGCAGCAGGGCGCCGCCGAGCTGGCCGGCCACCAGGGCCAGGCCGGTGCGCAGCACGCCGGCGGCCCGGACGCCGACCAGCAGGGCGAGCACGATGCCCACCCCGAACAGGCCGCCCACGTACAACCACCACTGGGCCGGCCAGGCGGGGTGGTCGGCGAGCGCGCCGGCCAGCGCGGCCACCGCCGCGATCGCCGCGGTGCTCACCGCGAAGTTCACCGCCAGCCCGGCGGCCGGGCCGACCTGGGCGGCGAGCCGCCCGTTGAGGGCGGACTGGAACGCCACCGCCAGGCCGCCGCCGACCGAGAGCAGCACCAGCCCGGTCGCCAGGTCGCCGACCGGCTGGCCGAGCTGGGCGAGGGCCACCGCGGCGATCCCCACCAGCGCGCCGGCGACCCGGGGGGCGGTGAGCGGCAGGCGGCCGGTGGCGCCCAGTCCGGCCCGGTCGACGCCCAGCCCGCCGAGGCTGCCCCCGGCCACCTGGGCGATGGTGAAGACCGCCACCCCGAGCGCCGGTACGACGAACGGGCCGATCACCACGATCGCCGCGCCGCCCAGCCCGCCCAGGTAGGCCCACCAGGGCAGGCGGGCGCGGCGCAGCCCGGCCAGGCCGGCCCGCATCGACGGGACCGCGACCAACCCGAGCAGCACCAGCAGGCTGCCGCCGAGGTTGTTGACCACCGCGCCGAGGAGCGGGTCGCCGGTCCGCTCCCCCAGCTCGGCGTTGACCACGCCCTGCGCGGCCGAGCCCACCCCGCCCAGCACCACCACGGCCAGGGCGGCCGGGACCGGCAGCGGCCTCACAGCCGGCAGGCGTGGATGTTGGTGACGAGGATCGCCCGGGCGCCCAGCTCGTACAGCTCGTCCATGATCCGGTGCACGTCGTCGCGCAGGACCATCGCCTGCACCGCGACCCACCCCTCCCGGTGCAGCGGGGAGACCGTCGGCGACTCGATGCCGGGGGTCAGCGAGCTGGCCCGGTCGAGCAGGCCGGCCGGCACGTCGTAGGCGAGCATCACGTACCGGCGGGCGACCAGCACGCCGTGCAGGCGGCGCAGCAGCTGCTCCTGCTGGGCGCAGCCGGGTGCGCCGGCCCGCCGGACCAGCACCGCCGAGGAGCGCAGCAGCGGCTCGCCGAAGACCACCAGACCGGCCTGACGCAGGGTGGCCCCGGTCTCCACCACGTCGGCGACCACGTCGGCCACGCCCAGCCGGATGGCGTTCTCCACCGCGCCGTCCAGGCGGATCACCTCGGCCTTGACGCCCAGCTCGGCCAGGCGCCGCTCGACCAGCCCCGGGTACGCGGTGGCGATCCGGTGCCCGCCGAGCTGCTGGACCGAGTCCACGTCGTCGGGGCGGGCGGCGAAGCGGAAGGTGGCCCGGCCGAAGTTCAGGTCGACGATCTCCTCGGCCGGCGCGCCGGAGTCGACCAGCAGGTCGCGGCCGGTGATGCCGACGTCCAGGTCGCCGGAGCCGACGTAGGTGGCGATGTCCTTGGGGCGCAGGTAGAAGAACTCGATGTCGTTGGCCTCGTCCCGGCAGACGAGGTCCTTGGGGTCGGTGCGCTGGCGGTAGCCCGCCTCGCGCAGCATTCCGGCGGCCGATTCGGCCAGGGCGCCCTTGTTGGGTACGGCGACACGCAGCATGGGGAGAGTGCTCCTTCGAATGATCGGATGATCAGCGGGCGGGGGCACTCAGAGATGTCGGTAGACGTCCTTCAGCTCGAGGCCGGTGGCGAGCATCAGCACCTGGGCCTGGTAGAGCAGCTGGGAGATCTCCTCCGCGGCGCGCTCCGGGCCCTCGTGCTCGGCGGCCATCCACGACTCGGCCGCCTCCTCGACGACCTTCTTGCCGATGAAGTGCACCCCCTTGGCGAGCGCGTCGACCGTGCCCGAGCCCGGGGTGCCGGCGGCGGCCTTGGCCTGCAGCTCGGCGAACAACTCCTCGAACGTCTTCACGGGAGGCGATTCTTCCAGCCCCGGCCGGTCGCGGTACGCGCCGGGTCCGGACCCGGACCACATGCCGGACTCTTGGAAAGAGGGCTTTCGAAAGGAGGTTTTCGAAAGGTACGCTTCGACCGTGGACGAACCGCGAACCCGGAAGATCACCGACGTCGACACGCTGCGCGCCCTCGCGCACCCACTGCGGCTGCGCGTCCTCGACGCGGTCGCCGTGCACGGCCCGCTGACCGCCACCGAGGTCGCCGAGCGGGTCGGCGAGAGCCCGGCCAACTGCTCCTGGCACCTGCGCCAGCTCGCCCGCTACGGCTTCGTCACCGAGGCGGGCGGCGGCACCGGCCGGCAGCGGCCGTGGCGGCTGGTCACCGAGGGGCACCGGTGGGGCGAGGGCGCGGAGAGCCCGGCGCTGGCGCAGGCCGGGGACGCGGCCCTGCTGGCCCTGCTCGACCTGGAACACCGCAAGCTGCGGGGCTGGCTGGCCGTCCGGCGCCAGCAGTCCCCCGGCTGGCGCGAGGTCGACTTCCTGCACCAGTTCATCGGCTGGTACACCGCCGCGGAGCTGCAGGACCTGAAGGCGGAGCTGAGCACCGTGCTCGCCCGCCACCTGAACCGGCTGGCCGACCCGGCCGCGCGCCCACCCGGCTCCCGGCCGGTACGGCTGCTCGCCTGGGCCGTGCCCGACGTCGACGGGACGGCGGTCGCCGGCGGGGCGGACACCGAGGACGCGCCCGGCGCTGGCGACACCGACGCGGAGGGGAACGGGGACCGATGAGAGAACTGCTGCGCCGGCCGGACTTCCGGCTGTTCTTCGTCGCGCTGACCGTGAGCATGATCGCCGAGTCGATCCTGCTGCTGGCCCTGGCCATCTGGGTCAAGGAGCTGACCGGCTCCGACGGGCTGGCCGGCGCCACCTTCCTGGCGCTGACCGCGCCGATGGTGCTCGCCCCGCTGGCCGGCTGGGTGGTCGACCGGATGCCGCGCCGGACCCTGTTCGTGGCCCTCAACGCGGCCACCGCCGGGCTGCTGCTGCCGCTGCTGGCCGTGCACGACGCCGGCCGGCTCTGGGTCGTCTACGCGGTCGCCGCCGGCTACGGCCTGTCCTACATCGCGCTCGGCGCGACCGTCACCGCGCTCGTGCAGGAACTGGTCCCCGCCGGCCTGCTGCCCGACGCCAACGGCGTCACCCAGACCGTCAAGCAGGGGCTGCGGCTGGTCGGCCCGCTGCTCGGCGCCGGGCTCTACGTGCTGCTCGGCGGCCCCGCGATGGCCGCCGTCTGCGCGCTCGGATTCCTCGCGGCGGCCGCCGTCGGGCTGGCCGTACGCCCGGCTCCGGTGCCGGCGGCCGGCGCGGACGGACCCGCCGGGACGGCCACGCCGGAGGCGGCCGTGAGGGCCGCCGGCGGCTGGCGGACCGAGGTGGTCGCCGGCGTGCGGCACCTGGTGCGCGAGCCGGCGCTGCGGCGGGCCTTGCTGGCCGTGGTGGCCGCCACCGTCGGCCTCGGGTTCGGCGAGACGCTCTGGTTCGCCTACGTCGACCAGGGGCTCGGGCGGGAGCCCGCCTTCCTCGGGGTGCTGGTCTCCCTGCAGGGCATCGGCGGCCTGCTCGGCGGGCTGGCCTCGGCGGCCCTGGTGCGCCGGCTCGGCGAGCTGGGCGGCATGGCACTCGGCGTGTCCGCCGTCGCCGTGGGCTTCCTGGCCCCGATCTGGCCGGTGCTCGCCGTCGCCGTCGCCGCCGCCGTGCTGATCGGGCTGGGGCTGCCGGTCGCCCTGGTGGGCACCATGACCCTGCTGCAGAGGCAGACCCCGCCGGAGCTGCTCGGCCGCGCCTCGGCCGCGCTGGACGCGCTCGCCAGCGGACCCCAGTCGCTGGCCATCGGGCTGGGCGCGCTACTGGTCGGGCTGGTCGACTACCGCCTGCTGTTCGCGGCGATCGGGGCCCTGCTGCTGGCCGCCGGCGGCTACCTGCTCACCGGCCGCCACCTCTCGGCGCCGTCCGGGCAGGGCGGCGGGCCGGCCGACACCGGTGTCCCCCGCCGGGTCGCACCGCGGGTCGACGCGCCGGCCGGGTGAGCGGTTCGGGTGCGCTCCCCGGCCCCGAGCCGACGGTGGCCGGCGGTCCGGCCGGGGAGCGGTCGCTCGGCGGAGAGGGCGGTCAGGCGAAGCCGACCCGGCGGCCGTTGGCGGCGTCCAGGCCACGCACGGCCAGCGCCGCGTCCAGGGCCGCCACGGTCGCCGCCCAGCCCTTGTCCTCGGCCGAGCCGGGCAGGCCGGCCCGGTCCCGGGCCTGCTCGAGGGTGTCCACGGTCAACACCCCGTGCGCCACCGGCTTGCCCTCGTCCAGGGCCACCCGGGTCAGCCCCTCGGTCACCGACTGGCAGACGTAGTCGAAGTGGGCGGTGGCGCCGCGCACCACCACACCGAGGGCGACCACCACGTCGTACCGGCGGGCCATCGCCTGCGCCACCACCGGCAGCTCCACCGAGCCGGCCACCCGGGCCACCACCGGCCGGGCGCCGCACGCCTCGGCGGCCGCCACCGCCCGGTCGACCATGTGGTCGGTGAGGTCGCCGTGCCAGCGCGCCGCCACGATCCCGACGGTCAGCCCGGCGGCGTCCACCGCGCTCGCGCCCGGTTCCCCGAAACCCGCCATTCCTACGCTCCGATCTCGTCGCCGGCCACCGGACGCCCCATCGGCGCCTCGGTCACCTCGTCCAGCCCCTCCAGGAGGTGGCCCATCCGGTCCCGCTTGGTGCGCAGGTAGCGCACGTTCTCCGGGTTCGACCGCACGGGCAGCCCTTCCCGGCCGCTCACCGTGAGGCCGTACCCCTCCAGGCCGGCCCGCTTGGCCGGGTTGTTGGTCAGCAGCCGCATCGTGCGGACGCCCAGGTCGTAGAGGATCTGCGCGCCGGTGCCGTAGTCGCGGGCGTCGGCCGGCAGGCCCAGGTCGAGGTTGGCGTCCACGGTGTCCCGACCCTGGTCCTGGAGCTGGTAGGCCTGCAGCTTGTGCAGCAGGCCGATCCCCCGCCCCTCGTGCCCGCGCACGTAGAGCACCACGCCCCGCCCCTCCTGGGCGACCCGGGCCAGGGCGGCCTGCAACTGCGGGCCGCAGTCACAGCGCAGCGAGCCGAACACGTCCCCGGTGAGGCACTCCGAATGCACCCGGACCAACACGTCCTGCCCATCGCCGACGTCGCCCATGACCAGCGCGACGTGCTCGGCCGAGTCGAAGTCGCTGCGGTAGCCGAGCGCCCGGAACACCCCGTACGGGGTGGGCATCCGCGCCTCGGCGACCTGCTCCACCTGCTTCTCGGTACGCCGCCGGTAGGCGATCAGGTCGGCGATGGTGATCAGCGTCAGCCCGTGCTCGGCGCAGAACTTCTCCAGGTCGGGCAGGCGCATCATGGTGCCGTCGTCGTTGACCAGCTCGCAGAGGACGCCGGCCGGACGCAGCCCGGCCAGCCGGGTCAGGTCCACGGCCGCCTCGGTGTGCCCGGGGCGGCGCAGCACCCCGCCCTCGCGGGCGCGCAGCGGCACCACGTGCCCGGGGCGGGCCAGGTCGGTCGGGTCGGTCGAGGCGGCGGCGAGCAGCCGGATGGTGTGCGCCCGGTCGGCCGCCGAGATGCCGGTGCTGACCCCCTCCCGGGCGTCCACGGTCACCGTGTACGCGGTGCCCCGCCGGTCCTGGTTGGTGTGGTGCATGGGTGGCAGGTCCAGCCGGTCGCACTCGCTCTCGGTCAGCGGGGCGCAGATGTAACCCGAGGTGTAGCGGACCATGAACGCGACCAGCTCCGGGGTGGCCAGCTCGGCCGCGAAGATCAGGTCGCCCTCGTTCTCCCGGTCCTCGTCGTCCACCACGACCACGGGCCGGCCGGCGGCGATGTCCGCCACCGCCTGCTCGATGCTGCCGAAGGTGCTGCTCATGCCACGGCCTCCGAGTACGTCGGCGGGATGTCGGTGCGGGCGGGCGGGGTGGCCCGCGAGGTACGCCACCAGGCGGCCAGGCCGGCCAGGCAGAACCCGCCGTAGACCAGGTACATGGCGGCCGACGGGTAGAAGCCGCCGCGCAGCAGCAGCGGCACGCCGACCGCGTCGACGGCGATCCAGATCAGCCAGAACTCCACCCAGCCGCGGGCCATCCCGTAGGTGGCGAGCAGGCTGCCGACCAGGATCCAGGCGTCCGGCAGCGGACCCCAGGAGCCGAGCGCGGCCAGCACCGGGTACCCGGCCGCGGTGCCGGCCACCGCCACGACGAGCAGGCCGAGCCGCTCCCGCCCGGTCGCCCAGCGCGGCACCACGGCGGGCCGCTGGCCGTCACCGGAGCGGCGGTTGCGCGACCAGCGCCACCAGCCGTAGACGCTGACCGCGAAGAAGAAGACCTGCCGGCCGGCCTGGCCGTAGAGGTCGTGCGCCTGCGGGGTGGCGAAGACCCCGCCCAGGAAGACGGTGAACAGCAGCGCGTTGCCGATCATGCCGACCGGCCAGGCCCAGACCAGCCGGCGCAGCCCGAGCAACGCCGAGGCGAGACCGAAGACGTTGCCGACGATCTCCCGGACCAGCACCGGCGAGCCGGCGACGTGCACCTGGGCCTCGAGCAGCCAGCCGAGCGGGCCGGTCACCGGGCACCCCCGGCGAGCCGGTCGCCGAGCAGCCGCTCGACGTACTTGGCCAGCACGTCCACCTCAAGGTTGACCGGGTCGCCGACGCCCCTGGCGCCGAGGGTGGTCAGCTTGAGGGTGGTCGGGATCAGCCCGACGGCGAACCAGTCGTCGCCGACCTCGGCGACGGTCAGCGACACGCCGTCGACGGTGATCGAGCCCTTCTCCACCACGTACCGGGCCAGGCCGGCGGGGAGCCGGAAGCGGACCGTCTCCCACTGGGCGGCCGGTTCCCGGGCGACCACCTCGCCGACCCCGTCCACGTGGCCCTGGACCAGGTGCCCGCCGAGGCGGCTGTTCAGCGCCGCGGCGCGTTCCAGGTTGACCGGGTCGCCCGGGCGCAGCGCGCCCAGCGCGCTGCGGCGCAGGGTCTCCCCCATCACGTCGGCGGTGAAGACGCCGCCGTCGACGTCGACCACGGTCAGGCAGACGCCGTTGACCGCGATCGAGTCGCCGTGCCGGGCGTCCGAGGTGACCAGCGGGCCGCGCAGGGCGACCAGCGCGGAGTCGCCCCCGGTCTCGGTGATCCGGACGACCTCGCCCAACTCCTCGACGATGCCGGTGAACATCTCAGGCCTCCCTCTTCCGGGGCAGCGCGGTGATCCGCAGGTCGGGACCGACCTGCGTAACGTCGGTGAGCTCCAGGTCGATGGCGTCGGCGATGGTCGTCACGCCGGCGTCCAGCAGCGCGGTCGGGCCGGCGCCGAGCAGCTTCGGCGCGACGTACCCGACGACCTTGTCGACCAGGCCGGCGGCCAGGAACGCCCCGGCCAGCCGGGGGCCGCCCTCCAGCAGCGCGGCGCGCACGCCCCGGTGGTGCAGCTCGGCCAGGAGCGCGGGCAGGTCGACCCGGCCGTCCGGGCCGGCGCCGACCTCCGCGGCAGTGGCGATCCAGGTGCGGGCGGCGCCGTCGCGGACCCGGGCGTCGGCCGGGGTACGCCCCGTGCTGTCCACCACCACCCGCAGCGGCTGCCGGATGGCCAGCGTGCCGTCGCGCAGGTTGCGGGCGGTCAGCCGGGGGTCGTCGGCGAGCACCGTGCCGACCCCGGCGAGCACCGCGTCCACGGTGCCGCGCAGGGCGTGCACGTCGATCCGGGCGGCCTCGGAGGTGATCCACATGCTGGTGCCGTCGGCGGCCGCGGAGCGCCCGTCGAGGGTGGCGGCGTACTTCCAGATCAGGTACGGCCAGCCGCGGCGCATCGAGGTGAGCCAGGCGACGTTGCCGGCCTCGGCCTCCTCGGCGCGTACCCCCACCTGGACCTGGACCCCGGCGGCGCGCAGGGTGGCCGCGCCGCCGGAGGCGACCGGGTTGGGGTCACCGACGGCGACCACCACCCGGGCGATCCCGGCCGCGATGAGCGCGTGGCTGCACGGGCCGGTGCGGCCGGTGTGGTCGCAGGGTTCCAGGGTGACCACGGCGGTGCCGCCGCGGGCGCGGCTGCCGGCCTGGGCCAGGGCGACGATCTCGGCGTGCGGGCCGCCGGCGTAGGCGTGGAAGCCCTCCCCGACGATCTCGCCGTCCGGGTCGAGGAGCACGCAGCCCACCACCGGGTTGGGGCTGGTGGTGCCGAGGCCGCGGGCGGCCAGTTCGATCGCGCGACCCATCGCCTCGTCGACGGAGACGCTCGCCATCGCCAGCCCTGTCCTCTCGCTCGCCGGGCACGCGCGGACGGGCGGAAGACGGACGGCACGGGTGCCGCGGACACGCGGCGGCGGAGATCCGGGGACGGCACGGCCGACCCCGGAGAGAGCCCACGCGGCGGCTGAGCATGCCAGCGGCCGGCAGGGGCCTCCCCGTCCCGCGCGCTGTCTCCCATCCGGACTGTCTGGGGGCGGACGAGCCGCACCCCAACCGTCGGCCCCGGATTCTCACCAGGTCCACCGTCCGGCCGAAGCCGTCCGGGTCGCGGGCTTACCACGGTCGGACCGTGGATCACCGCCGGTTCGGAATTTCACCGAGCCCCGCCAGCGCGTGGTGGGTACAGGGGAAGTCTTACACGCCGGACGGGGGCGCGTGCCACCGAGGCGAGCTACCTCACAGCGACGGGTGGATCGTCACGTCACGCCCCGCCGCCGGTCGACCGCGACGTACGACCCGGGTTGGCTCTTGGCGACCGTCTTCATCTCGGAGGCGACCGCGATCGCCTCCAGAGGGTCGGTGAACCGTTTGCCCGAGTCGGAGAGGGAGACCCCGATGGAGAGGGTGACCAGGGCGGCCCGCCGGATGTTGCCGCGCCGGTCCTTCAGCTCGACGAACCCGCGCTCCCGGTCGGTGGGGTCGTAGAGGGCGTCGGCGGCCTTCTCGAAGTCGACCACGGCCCGGCTGGTCAGCGGCCGGACCTGGGCCGGCGTGCAGACGATGACGAAGTCGTCACCGCCGACGTGGCCGAGGAAGGCCGGCGGCAGGCCGATCGAGACGACCGCCCGGTGCAGGCTGCGGGCGAGCGCGGAGATGAACTCGTCGCCGCGGACGAAGCCGTACCGGTCGTTGACGCTCTTGAACCGGTCGATGTCGATGTAGCCGACCGCGTAGTCGACGCCGTTGCGCACCCGGTCGCTGATCTCCCGGCGGATCCGGCTGTTGCCGGGCAGCCCGGTCAGCGGGGAGACCTCGCGGAACTCCTTGTTGCGCCGCAGCGTGGAGCTGACCCGGGCGACCAGCTCGGCGGTGTCGAAGGGCTTGACCAGGTAGTCGTCGGCGCCCGCGCTGAGGCCGTTGACCTTGTCGACGGTCATCCCCTTGGCGGTCAGCATGATCACCGGCAGGGCCGAGGTCATCGGGTCGGCGCGCAGCCGGCGGGTCAGCTCCAGGCCGTCGATGCGGGGCATCATCAGGTCCACCACGGCCAGGTCGGGCCGGCGCTGCTCGATGATCTCCAGGGCCTCCTGGCCGTCGCCGGCGTGCAGCACCTCGAAACCGTGCAGCCGCAGGTTGAACTCGACGAAGCGGGCGATGTCCTCGTCGTCGTCGACGACCAGGATGACGTCGGGTCGCTCGCCGGCCGGCTCCACCTCAGGCCCCGGTCGTCGCGCGTTCCGCCAGGCCGCGCAGCCGGCGTACCGCCTCGGCCGGGTCGTCGGCGCCGTAGACCGCGGTGCCGGCGACGAAGGCGTCGGCACCCGCCTCGGCGGCCTGCGCGATGGTGTCGTCGGCGATCCCGCCGTCGACCTCGATGCGCAGCTCCAGGTGCCCCGCGGCGGCGTGCCGCCGGGCGGTGCGGACCTTCTCCAGCAGCTGCGGGAGGAACCGCTGTCCGCCGAAGCCCGCCTTGATCGTCATGATCAGCAACGTGTCGAAGCTGGGCAGCAGCTCCAGGTACGGCTCGATCGGGGTGTCCCGGTCGATGGCCAGCCCCGCCTTCGCCCCCGCCGAGCGCAGGTCCTTGGCCAGCGCCACCGGGTCGTCGCACGCCTCGACGTGGAAGGTGACGTTGTAGGCGCCGGCGTCGGCGTAGCCGGGGGCCCAGCGGCGCGGGTCCTCGATCATCAGGTGCACGTCGAAGGGCAGCTCGGTCGCCGCGCGCAGACTCTGCACCACCGGCAGGCCGATGGTCAGGTTCGGCACGAAGTGGTTGTCCATCACGTCCACGTGCAGCCAGTCGGCGGCGTGTTCGATGGCACGGACCTCGTCGGCGAGGCGGGCGAAGTCGGCGGCCAGGATGCTGGGCGCGACGATCAGCGGCGGTACGGTCACCGGGCCAGTGTACGAACGCGGTGACCCGCCGTTCACCACCCGGCACCCGCGGGAACGCGCCGTGACCCGGGCGTGACCCGCGGTGCGGGATCGGCCCGTCCGGAGGAATAATCCGGAACGAGGAGCCAGACACTACTGGCCGAACGACGGAAAGACCGCAACACTCCAACAGGGACGGTCGCGTATGCTGCACGCCCCGGCGGCGGTACGCCCGCCATCCGGGCCCCGGCGACCGCCTGTCATCTCCCGGAAAGGGCGGACGATGCGACGGTGGCTCCTGGCGCTGGCCGGCGCGGCGACGCTGCTCCTGGCGGGTTGCGTGCCCGGGCACCGGGCCGACGGCGACCTGACCGACGACTGGCCCGCGCTCCCGGAGGCCCGCGTCTTCGTCCCCGCCACCGACGCCTGCCTGCCCCGGATCACGCCGGTGGTGCCGGCCGGCAGCTACGAGACGGTCGACTGCGCGCGCAGCCACCTCGCCGAGGTGGTGCACGTCGGCACGTTCGCCGGGTCCGCCGCCACCGGCCCCCGCCCCGAGCCGGGCTCGCCCGCGCTGCGGGCCGCCCGCGCCGAGTGCGACCAGCGGGCCCGGGAGGTCATCGGCGGGGACTGGCACGCGGCCCGGCTCGCCCTGAACATCGCGCTGCCCACGACGGCCGCCTGGCTGGCCGGGGCCCGCTGGTACCGCTGCGACCTGGCCGAGACCGACAGCATCGACAACACCCGCCCGGTCAACCGGGTGGGCAGCCTGCGCGGCGCGCTGGTCGGCGACAACCCGCTGGCGCACCGCTGCTTCGACCCGAAGCTGATCGGCGAGAACCTCAACTACATGGCCCCGGTGCTCTGCACCGAGCCGCACCGGGCCGAGTTCGTCGGCGTCTTCGTGGAGCGGGACATGAGCTGGGCCGACTTCCTGCGCGCCGCCCCGCAGGTGCACCGCCGCTGCATGGCGCTCATCGCCACCTTCGCCGAGGTGCCCGACAACGCCGACCTGCCGTACCGGGCCGGCTCGATCTTCTATCCGCCGTCGCAGCGGGAGTGGACGGAGGGCGACCGGGGGGTGCGCTGCTTCCTGTGGAGCGACGACCGCAGGCTCAACCGGTCGATGCGCGGCGCCGGCCCGGAGGGACTACCGGTCATCTGAGCGTCCGTGCCGTATGCTGCACCGCCGTGACGGTCGGCCGTTCCGGCGCGCGGCAGAGGCCCGGGCCGGGGCCGGCGCGCGGTGCGGGTCCGCGGGACCACGACGACGGGGAGGTCGGTGCGATGCGGCGATGGTGGACGGCGATCGCGGCGGGTGCCGCGGCGGCGCTGGCGCTGACCGGGTGCGGCGCGCCGGGCGGGGTGGACCGCGACCTGGCCGACGACTGGCCCGCGCTGCCGAAGGCCGCCGCGTTCCTGCCGGACGCGGGGACCTGCCACGTCACCATCCAGGACGTCGGGTACCTCAGCGGCTACAACCCGGTCGACTGCACCGCCTCGCACCGGGCGGAGACGCTGTACGTGGGCACGCTGACCGGCCCGGACGCCGAGCGGTCCACGCCGCCGCGCGCCGGCTCGGCCGGGATGCGCACCGCCCGCGCCCAGTGCGACACCCAGGTGAGCAAGGCCGTCGGCGCGGACTGGCGGTCCGGGCGCCTGGCGGTCGGTGTGGTCTTCCCGTCGGCCCTGGCGTGGGGCGGCGGCGCACGCTGGTTCCGGTGCGACGCCTCGGAGGTGACCAGCCTCGACGACGGCAGCGTCACGTCGCGTACCGCCAGCCTGCGGGGCGCGCTCGCCGCGGGCTCCCCGCTGGCCTTCGGCTGCTTCAACCCGAAGCTGGTCAAGGACGACATCCAACAGATGCGCCCGGTCGCCTGCACGGCGAAGCACCACGCCGAGTTCGTCGGGGTCTACCAGTTCCCCGACATCTCGTACGCCGAGTTCAAGCGCACCTCGCTGCGCGCGCACAAGGCCTGCCGGGGTCTGATCGCCAAGTACGTCAAGGTGCCGAACAACGGCGACCTGCAGTACCGGGCCGGCACGATCATCTACCACCCCTTCGAGGCGGAGTGGCGCAACGGCGAGCGGGGCGTGCAGTGCTTCCTCTGGCTGTCCGACCGGACGCTGACCCGCTCGCTGCGGGGCGCCGGCAGCAAGGGCCTGCCGGTCCGGTGAGCGGGGCGGGCACCAGGCCCGCCCCGCCGGAGCGCGCCTAGCCGACCTGCACCGTCACGTCGTCGATGACGAAGCTGGTCTGCAGGGACGCGTCCTCGACCCCGGTCCACTTCAAGGTGACCGTCTGCCCGGCGTACCCGGCCAGGTTCACGGTGCGCTGCTGGTAGCCGCTGGCGGCGTTGAGGTTCGAGTACGTCGCCACGGTGGTGCCGCCGACCTGGACGGTCAGCTTGTCGTACGCGGTCGACGTGGTGGTCTCCGCGGTGTCGATGTGCAGCCAGAAGGCGAGGCTGTAGCTGGCGCAGCCGGCCGGGAGGCTCACCGTCTGGGCGAGGCTGTCGGTGTGCGAGCTGCCGTAGCCGTCCAGCCAGGCCTTGTACGACCCGGTCCGGGCCGCCTGGCCGGAGTCGCTCGTGATCACGCCCGAGGTCGCCGTCCACGGTGAGCTGCCGGACTCGAAGCCGCCGTTGACGATGAGCTGACCGCCGGCGCAGCCGCCGGTGCCGGTCACGGTGAGGGTGTAGCCGGCGGTGCGGGTGACCGACCCGGTGCCGGTCACGGTGATGGTGAAGGTGCCGGTGGTGGCGCTCGACGAGGCGCTCACCGTCATGGTGGCTGAGCCGCCGGAGGTGACCGACGACGGGCTGAAGCTCACCGTGACCCCGCTCGGGGCGCCGCTGGCGGACAGGCTCACGGTCTGGGCGCTGCCGCTCGTGGTGGCGGTGCTGACGGTGGCCGTGGTGGAGCCGCCCCGGGCCAGGCTGCCGGAGGTCGGGCTCACCGCCACGGAGAAGTCGTTGGTCGGGGTGCCGCCGACGGCCGTGTTCCAGATCGTGTAGGCGACGCCGTCGGCGCTGCGGTTCAGGATGGTCGCGTTGACGTTGGCGGTGGTGTCGCAGGAGCGGTGGTAGCAGCCGTCGTACGCCGCCCCGGCGGTGCCGCCCCACTTGCTGGCCTGCGCGGACGTCTTGGTGTAGCTGGCACCCGCGGCGTAGCCGGAGGTCTGGATGCCGGCGTTGGCGAACGAGTAGTCGTCGCTACGGCCGGCGCCCTCGGTGTTCTCCTCCGGTTGGAGGTTCAACGAGTCCCAGTACGCCTTCAGCGGCGCGGCCGTGGCCGAGGTGATCCGGTTGATGAAGTAGCCGCCGTTGGGCGAGCCCACCATGTCGAAGTTGTAGTACGCCTTGAGGTATCCCCGCTGGGTCGAGCTGAGCTGGCCGACGTAGTACTTCGAGCCCTGCAGGCCCTGCTCCTCGCCGTTCCACCAGGCGAACCGGACCCGCTTGGACATGGTCGGGCGCTGGCTGGCCAGCACCAGGGCGTTCTCCAGCAGGGTGGCCGAGCCGGAGCCGTTGTCGTTGATGCCCGGCCCGGCGGAGACGCTGTCCAGGTGCGCGCCGAACATGACGACCTGGTCGGCCGGGCCCTGCGGCCATTCGGCGATCAGGTTGCTGCCGGGATAGGTGCAGCTGGTGCAGGTCTGCTCGGTGACCGTGTAGCCGGCGGCCTGGAGCTTCGACTTCACGTACGCCACCGAGGCGGTGTAACCGGCCGAGCCGGCCCGCCGGGTGCCGCCGTTGTTGCTGGCGATGGTGTTGAGCTGGGTGAGGTGGGCCTGGACGTTGGTCACCGAGATGTCCGGCGCGGCGGCGGCGAGCGGGGCGGCGACGCTCACCGGCGCGGGCGCGGCGGAGGCGGCGGTGGCGGTCACCGTCGCCGTCATGGCGGCGAAGAGGGCGAGCGCGAGGCCGGCGGCGGGCGTGCTGCGTCTCATGGAGACTCCTCGTGGGGGTCGGCGGGACGTGCTGGCGGGGGGTGGCGCGACCGGTGGTCTCCGGTGGGAGAGCCCCGGGGCCGGCGGGGAACCGGTGATCGGAACAGTTACATGTATCGATCTAAGAGTCAACGGGGTGTCACATGGTGCGCGGAGCGAGGTTCCGTGCGATGGGGGTCGAGGCGGCCGAGGCGCGGCACATTCCGGCACATCCGCCCGGCGCCCCACTCCCCCGCGACGACCAGCCGTTCAGCCCACCGTTCGCGCCCCCGACAGCCCCGGGCGGGCCGTGCCGGAACCCGCCCGAAGCCGTCGGGACGCGCGTCGACCCAAGTCGGGCTCAGCCCCGGCGCAGCACCGCCAGGAACATCGCGTCGGTGCCGTGCCGCTGCGGCCACAGCTGCACGGTCGGCCCGTCGCCCAGGCCGGGCATGCCGGCCGGCAGCAGCGGCCGGGCGTCGACGAAGTCGACCGGGAAGCCGCACCGCCGGGCCGCCTCGGTCACCGTCACGTGGGTCTCCACGGTGTGCGGCGAGCAGGTCACGTACGCGACCAGGCCGCCCGGCCGGACCGCCCGCAGCGCGGCGGTGAGCAGCTCCCGCTGCAACCGGGTCAGCGGCGGCAGGTCGGCCGGCTGCCGCCGCCAGCGGGACTCCGGCCGGCGGCGCAGCGAGCCGAGCCCGGTGCACGGCGCGTCGACCAGCACCCGGTCGAAGTGCCCCTCGGGCAGCTTCGGGTCGGCGCCGACCGTGCGCCCGTCGGTGTGCACCACGGTGACCGGCAGCCCCCGGGTGGCCTGGGCGACCAGCCGGGCCCGGTGCTCGGCCACCTCGACGGCGGTGAGCCGGGCGCCGCGCTCCGCGGCCAGCGCGCCGAGCAGGCCGGCCTTGCCGCCCGGACCGGCGCAGAGGTCGAGCCAGCGGCCGTCCGCCCCGTCCAGCGGGGCCACCGCGAGGGCGTTCGCCACCAGCTGGGAGCCCTCGTCCTGGACGTGCGCGCGCCCGTCGGCCACCGCCGCCAGCTCACCCGGCGCGCCGCCGGAGAGATAGACCGCGTACGGCGAGAAGGCACCCGGAGCGCCGCCGACCTCGTCGGCCAGCGCCACCGGGTCGGCCCGCCCGGGGCGGGCGCACAGGTGCACCGGCGGGCGCTCGTTGTCCTCAATGAGCAGGCGGGCGGTCTCGCGCAGGTCGCCGCCGAGCGCCTCGGCGAAGGCCCGGACGATCCACTGTGGGTGGCTGTACGCCAGTGCCAGGTGCCCGATCGGGTCGGTCTCCTCGGCCGGGGCGAGCTTCGCCACCCAGCCGTCGGCGTCCCGGCCGGCCACCTCACGGAGCACCGCGTTGGCGAAGCCGGTGGCGCCGGGACCCACCGACCGGACCAGGTCCACGGTGGACGAGACGGCCGCGTGCGCCGGCACCCGGGTGTGCAGGAGCTGGTAGGACCCGAGCCGCAGCGCGTCCCGCACCGGCGGGTCGATGCGCGCCACGTCCCGGCCGGCCGCGTCGGTGATGATCGCGTCCAGGGTGCCGGTGTGCCGCAGCGTGCCGTAGGTCAGCTCGGTGGCGAAGGCGGCGTCCCGGCCGCTCAGCCCCTCCTCGCGCAGCAGCGCCGGCAGCACGAGGTTGGCGTACGCGTCGTCCCGGTGCACCGCCGCGATCGCCTGGTACGCGACCTGCCGGGGCAGGTCCACCACCGGCCGGACCGGCCGGCGGGGCCCGCCGCGCCGGTCCGCGCCGAAGCGCCCCTCGCGCGGCGGCCCGTCGCCCCGGCGCCCGCCGCGCTCGGCCCCGCCACGGTCGCGGGACCGGTCGCCGCCGGCGAACCGCCCGGCGTCGCCCGCGCGGTCCCCGCGCGGCCCGTCCCCGGCGGAACCCTCGCCGCGTGGGCCGTTCCCGGCGGAACGCTCGCCGCGTGGGCCGTCCCCGGCGGAACGCTCGCCGCGCGGCACGGACGGGCCGGTCACGCGAACACCTCGCCCGCCGCGACCCGGGCGCCGCGCGCCCAGTCGCTGGCCGACATGGGCTTCTTGCCGGCCGCCCGCACCTCGCCGAGCCGGACCGGGGTGGTGGCCGTGCCGGCCAACACCCGGGACTTCTCGACCAGCAGCTCGCCGGGCTTCAGCTCGGGGCCGTCGGGCACCGGGGTGACCGGGCCGAGCTTCACCCGGTCGTCCCGGAAGGTGGTCCACGGGCCGGGGGCCGGGGTGCAGGCGCGGATCCGCCGGTCGACCGCGAACGCCGGGTCGGTCCAGCGCACCCGGGCGTCCTCGACGGTCAGCTTCGGCGCCAGGGAGATCCCGTCGGCGGGCTGCGGCTCGGCCCGGGCGGTGCCGGCGGCGAGCGCGTCGAGCACCGCCACGAGCAGGCCGGCACCGGCGTGGGCGAGCCGCTCCAGCAGGTCGCCGGAGGTGTCGGTGGGGCGGACCTCGTCGGTCACCGTGCCGTACACCGGGCCGGTGTCCAGCCCCTCCTCCAGCTGGAAGACGCTGGCCCCGGTCAGCTCGTCGCCGTGCAGCACGGCGTGCTGGACGGGGGCCGCGCCCCGCCACGCGGGCAGCAGCGAGAAGTGCAGGTTGATCCAGCCGTGCCGGGGGATCTCCAGCGCCACCGGCGGGACCAGGGCGCCGTACGCGACCACCGGCACGCAGTCGGGTGCCAGCTCGCGGAGCCGGTCGAGGAACTCCGGCTCACGCGGGCGGGCCGGGGTGAGCACCTCCACGCCGTGCGCGTCGGCCCACGCGCCGACGGGCGAGCGGACCAGGCCGCGGCCCCGGCCGGCAGGCGCGTCGGGACGGGTCACCACGGCCAGCAACTCGTGGCCGGCCGCGGCGATGGCGTCCAGGGCGGGCACGGCGACGGCCGGGGTGCCGGCGAAGACCAGGCGCATCCGGCTCACCGCCCCAGGCCGAACGGGTTGCCGGCGGCGTGCGGGCTGAGCTTGACCGTGGGCGGCGCGGCCGGGTCGTACCACTCGGCCTGCCGGATCGCCTTCATGGCCTCCTTGCGGCCGGCCGGGTCGAGCCGGTCCACGAAGAGCACCCCGTCGAGGTGGTCGGTCTCGTGCTGCACGCAGCGGGCCATCAGGCCGGTGCCGACGATCTGCAGCGGGTCGCCGTAGCCGTTGAAGCCCTTGGCGATGACGTTCTGCCGGCGCTTGGTGTCGAAATAGAGCCCGGGGATGGACAGGCAGCCCTCCGGGCCGTCCTGCTCCTCCTCGTCGGGAAACTCCAGCACCGGGTTGACCAGGTGACCGAGGACGTCGTCCACGTCGAAGGTGAACACCCGCAGGCCCACCCCGAGCTGCGGCGCGGCCAGCCCGGCGCCGCTCTGCTCGCGCATCGTGTCGGTCAGGTCGGCGATCAGCTTGCGCAGCTCGGCGTCGAAGTCGACCACCGGGTCGGCCGGCGTGCGCAGCACCGGATCGCCGAACAGACGGATGGGCTGGACGGTCACGCGGGGTGGCTCCTTAACTGGGACGAGTGGTGCCGTCCCAGTCTACGGAGTCGCTCCCGCCGCCCCGGCCGGCGTACCGCGATCGGCGCCCGCCCCGGTCGGGGCACCGCGATCGGCGCCCGCCCCGGCCGGCGTGCCGCGACCGGCCGGGCCGCCGACCGTGACCGGCAGGGTGGCGTACCCGCGCAGGGTGAGCCGGACCCGCCGCTCGGGCGTCCCGGCCAGGGCCAGCCCGGGCAGCCGGCGCAGCAGCAGCGGGAAGGCCACCTGGGCCTCCAGGCGGGCCAGCGCCGCGCCCAGGCAGTAGTGCGGGCCGGCGCCGAAGGAGAGCGGGTGCGGCTGCGGGCGCCACGGGTCGAAGCGCGCCGGCTCCGGGTAGCGGCGCGGATCCCGGTTCGCCGCGCCGAGCATCACGATGAGCCAGCTCGCGGCCGGCAGGTCGAGCCCGCCGTGCCGGCTCGGCGCGGTGCTCATCCGGGAGGTGAGCTGCACCGGGGAGTCGTAACGCAGCAACTCCTCCACGTAGGCGGGGGCGAACTCGGGGTGCGTGCGCAGCGCCGCCGCCTCCCGCGGGTGGTCCAGGAGCGCGACCAGGCCGTTGCCGAGCAGGTTGGTGGTGGTCTCGAAGCCGGCCACCAGCAGCACGATCAGGTTGGCCAGCAGCTCGTCGGCGCTGAGCCGGGCGCCGTCGGCGCCGGCCCGCGTCCGGTCCGCCGCGGCCGGATCCGGGCCGTCGTGCGCCTGCACGAGCGCGGAGGTCAGGTCGTCGCCGGGGGCGCGCCGGCGGACCCGGACCAGCTCGGTGAAGTAGTCGCGCAGCTCGACGGCGCCCCGGTCGGCGACGGCCAGCTCCTCCGGGGTGATCTCCGGCTCGAGGACGCCGGTGAGGTCGGCGGCCCAGCGCCGGAACAGCGGCCGGTCGGCCGCCGGCACCCCGAGCAGCGCGCAGATCACCCCGACCGGCAGCGGGTAGGCGAAGTCCGCCATGAAGTCCACCGGGGCGCCGTCGCGGCCGGCGGCCAGCATGCCGTCGACCAGCTCGTCGGCCTGCGCCTCGATCACGTCGCGCATCGCGTTGATCCGGCGCGGGGTGAAGGCGCCCGCCGCCAGCCGGCGCATCCGGCTGTGGTCGGGCGGGTTGGTACGCAGCATCGACCGGGAGATCGACAGCACCGCCGGGCTCTCCCGCCAGCCGGGCATGAACTGGTCGCGCAGGTCGTCGTCCATCACCCCGAAGCGGCCGTCGCGCAGGATCTCATCGGCCTCCGCGTACCCGGTCACCAGGTAGAACACCGGGCCGGCCTGGACCACCGGCCCGTGCGCGCGCAGCTGCTCGTAGGTCGGGTATGGGTCGACCCGCCCGGCCGGGGACATCAGCAGCGCGAGGGCGTCGGCAGGATCCACGGTGGGCCTCCCAGGCATCGGAGACCTTCATCATGCCCCGGCGCGCCGGATCCGGCGATCCCCCGCCGGCGCTCAGGCGCCGGCGCCCGGCTCCCCGGCCAGCACCGCGTCCCCGCCGAGCAGCGCGTGCTCGGGCAGCGGCAGCTGGATGCCGTGCGCGGCCTCCCAGTCGTGGATCAGGCTGGGCCGGGCCTGGGCGGTGAAGTAGTCGACCGCGCCCAGCCCGCCGACGACCGGCTCGTCCACCTCGGCGACCAGCCGGGCCGGGACCATCGGGAAGCCGCTGCGCAGCGCGGCGCTGAGCCGGCGGTGCCCGTCGACCACGAAGAAGTACTCCCCGGTGTAGCCGATGGTCAGCGGCTCCAGCGCCTCGTCGCCGGCCTCGGCCACGTCGCCGACGTACTCCGAGTCCCACAGGCCGCGCAGGGTGGCGATCTCCTCGGTGGGGTAGATCCGGCCCGGGTCGAGCAGCAGCAGCGGGTGCCCGTCGCGGAGCACGTCGGCACCGAGCCGCCCCTCGTAGACGTCGATGACGTGCTGGATCACCTGCTCCGGGGTGGCCCGGGTGGTGTCGCAGATCAGGTCGTAGTTGCGCAGCCGGGCCTTGTCGACGCCGTACCGGACGATGAACCGGCCGCGCTCGCTCTCGCTGCGCTCGCGCAGCTTGGCCCTGGCCTCGTCCAGCGAGGTGTAGCTCTCGGCCGGGCCGGACGGGCGGGCCAGCACCCGGCGGGCCGCCTCGGTCGGCTCGGTGATCATGTGCACCTTGAGCGCGTCGGTGAAGAAGTGCCAGGCCAGCCGGGAGTCCATCACCAGGCGCTCGCCGGAGGCGGCGATGTCCCGCTGGAGCTGGTCGACGTACCCGTCGACGGCCTGATCCAGCTCGGCGTGCAGGTTGAGCTGCAGGGCGGTCATCTGCCGCTCCTGGGCCATCTGCCGGTAGAGGTCGCCGACGCTGACCCGGCGCATGTTCAACCGCTTGGCGATCTCCACCGAGACGGTGCTCTTGCCGCTGCCGAGGTCACCGTTGAAAACGATCGATTGACGAACGGTCACGACTGGTCCATTCCTGATCACCGGCTGGTTGACATCATCGATTTCGCGTCCGCCCCGACGCCCCGTCGCTCCGTACGCCCCGGCATGACGGGCGATGCTATCACGCGGTTGTTACCCATTTGCCGCCCGAGGTGTGCGACAAACCGCTGCTCACGAGCGTTCATGACGGGCCGCGTGCGGCAGCACACGCGCCAGGTCTGGGCTCAGAACAGGGTCAGCGGGTCGACCTGGAGCCGGACCGGGTCGGCGGCC
The DNA here is from genome assembly GCF_044465125.1 of Micromonospora sp. NPDC049836. Classification (NCBI taxonomy): domain Bacteria; kingdom Bacillati; phylum Actinomycetota; class Actinomycetes; order Micromonosporales; family Micromonosporaceae; genus Micromonospora; species Micromonospora sp. NPDC049836. The sequence goes on along the minus strand of NZ_JBITLH010000006.1, from coordinate 393,955 downwards.
TTGCGGGCGCTGCGCTGCCCGGCGGCGGTGTGCAGCGCGCCGGCGAGCGCGCCCGCCCGGGCCCGGGGCACCCGGACCAGCATCCGCTCCCGCCCCTCCTCGGCCGGCACCGGGCCGAGCACCTCGGCGCCGTCCGGCAGCCGGACCCCGGCCAGCAGGTCCGCCACCGCGGCGGGCGGGCCGGTGAGGCTGGCCATCCGCACCGCCGGCGGGAAGCCCAGCTCCCGCCGCTCGGCCAGCTCACGGGCCGCGAACCAGGGCGCGTCCCAGCGCAGCAGCGCCTGCACCGGGGCCAGGGCCCCGTCGGCGACCACCACCACCCGGCCCCCCGCCGGCCCCGGCCGGGCCAGCGCCGCCGCCGCCAGCCAGCGCCGCAGCGCCTCCTCCCCCGCCCGCAGGTCGGCCCGGGTGAGCAGGGCCCACGAGTCGAGCAGCAGCACCGCGCCGTACCCGCCGCCGGCGACCGGCTCGGCGCCCGGGGTGGCGATCACCAGGCCGGCGCCGCCGGGCACCGTGGCGAGCACCTCCTCCCGGCCCGAGGTCCGCACCGGCACGCCGGGGAAGGCCCGGCCCAGCTCCTCGGCGGTACGCCGGGCGCCGGTCACCGCGGCCCGCAGCCGCCGCCCGCCGCACTCCGGGCAGGTGTACGCGGCGGCGACCCGCCCGCACCAGCGGCAGGCCGGCGCGCCGTCGGCGGCGGGCAGGGCGAGCGGGCCCGCGCAGTGCGGGCAGCGGGCCGGGGTACGACAGTCCGCGCAGGCCACCGAGGGCAGGTAGCCGCGGCGGGGCACCTGCACCAGCACCGGCAGGTCGGCGCGGAGCGCGTCCCGGGCGGCGGTCCAGGCCAGGCTGGGCAGCCGCGCGGACGCGGCGCCCGGGTCGCGGGCCAGCTGCGGGTCGTCCCCGGTCGGCGTGATGGCCGGCACCCGGGCGCGCAGGGTGGTCCGGTCGGCCACCACGGCACGGGCCCAGCCGGTCTCGGTCAGCAACTGCGCCTCGGCGGTACGGGCGTACCCGCCGACCAGGGCGGCCACGTCGGCGAGCTGGGCCCGGGTGAGCAGCACCTCCCGGGCGTGCGGGTACGGCGCCCGGGGCTCGGCGTGCAGGTCGTCGCCGTCGTCCCAGATGGCGACCAGGCCGAGCCGGTCGACCGGGGCGAACATGGCCGCCCGGGTGCCGACGACCACCGGCACGTCCCCCCGCAGGGCGGCCAGGAAGGCCCGGTACCGGCGGGCCGGACCGAGCGCGGCGGAGAGGCAGACGTGCCGCCCCGGGCCGAGGACGCCGGTGAGCGCCGCGTCGAGGCGGTCCAGGTCGCGGGCGTCGGCCACCACCACCAGCGCGCCCCGGCCGCCGGCCACCGTGGCGGCCACCGCGTCGGCGTAGCGGGCCGCCCAGTCCTCGCCGGGCAGCGCCGACCAGACGGCGCGGGGAGCCCGGCCCGTGCTGAGCGCGCGCAGGAACGCCGGCCCGGCCGGGTAGTCCCGCCAGCCGCGCGGATCGACCTCGCCCGGCGCGGCCGGATCGGCCGGCCGCGCACCGGGGTCCGTCGTCGGCGCGTCTGCGCCGAGGGCGGTCGGGCTGGCGGTCGTCGGCGCGGTCGGGTCGGCGGTCGGCAGCGCAGCGGCGGTCGGGTCGGCGGTCGGCAGCGCAGCGGCGGTCGGCTCGGCCGGGCCGGCGTCGGTCGGTGCGGCCGGGTCCGGGGTGGGAGCGGCGGCCGTGATCAGGTCCTTCTCGACCCGGGCGTGCCGGGGCGGGACGGCGAGCCGGAGCACGTCGGCGAGGTTGCCGGCGTACCGGTCGGCGACCGCCCGGGCCAGCCGGGCCACCTCCGGCGCCAGCACCGGGACCGGGGAGACCACCTTCTCCAGGTACGCCAGCCGGGGGTGGTCGGACGCGGCCACCCGCTCCAGCAGCCAGCCGTCGACGAGCTGGCCGGCGAAGCGCACCTTCACCCGCACCCCGGGCCGGGCCGCCGCGTCCAGCTCGGCGGGGACCAGGTAGTCGAAGGGGCGGTCGAGGTGGGCCAGGGGCAGGTCCACGCAGACACGAGCGACCGGCGACCCGTCAGCGGGTCGCCGGTCGGTGCGCCTGGTGGCGGTCAGGCTCCCGCGGCCGACTTGAGGTCGGCGGCCCGGTCGGTGCTCTCCCAGGTCAGGTCCGGCAGCTCCCGGCCGAAGTGGCCGTACGCCGCGGTCTGGCGGTAGATCGGGCGGAGCAGGTTGAGGTCCCGGATGATCGCGGCCGGGCGCAGGTCGAACACCTCGGCGACGGCCTTCTCGATCGAGGCGACCGGCACGGTCTCGGTGCCGAAGGTCTCGATGAAGAGGCTGACCGGGTGGGCCTTGCCGATCGCGTACGCGACCTGCGCCTCGCAGCGCTCGGCGAGGCCGGCGGCGACCACGTTCTTGGCCACCCAGCGCATCGCGTACGCCGCGGAGCGGTCCACCTTCGACGGGTCCTTGCCGGAGAACGCGCCGCCACCGTGCCGGGCGTACCCGCCGTAGGTGTCGACGATAATCTTGCGGCCGGTGAGACCGGCGTCGCCCATCGGGCCGCCGATCTCGAACCGCCCGGTCGGGTTGACCAGCAGCCGGTAGCCCTCGGTGTCCAGGCCGAGGCCCTCCAGCTCGGGGGTGATGACGTGCTCGCGGATGTCCGGGGTGAGCAGCGACTCCAGCGAGATGTCGGCGGCGTGCTGGCTGGAGACCACGACGGTGTTGAGGCGGACCGGGCGCAGCCCGTCGTACTCGATGGTCACCTGGGTCTTGCCGTCCGGCCGCAGGTAGGGCACGCTGCCGTCCTTGCGGACCGCGGACAGCCGCCGGGCCAGCCGGTGCGCCAGCGCGATCGGCAGCGGCATCAGCTCGGGCGTCTCGGAGCAGGCGAAGCCGAACATCATGCCCTGGTCGCCGGCGCCCTGCGCGTCCAGCGCGCTCTCCGACGAGCCGGTACGCAGTTCGAAGGCGTTGTCCACGCCCTGGGCGATGTCCGGCGACTGGGCGCCGATGGAGACGCTCACGCCGCAGGACGCGCCGTCGAAGCCCTTCTTCGACGAGTCGTACCCGATCTCCAGGATGGTCTCCCGGACGATGGTCGGGATGTCGGCGTAGGCCTTGGTGGTCACCTCGCCGGCGACGTGCACCTGGCCGGTGGTGATCAGGGTCTCGACCGCGACGCGGCTGTGCGGGTCCTTCGCGAGCAGGGCGTCGAGAATGCCGTCACTGATCTGGTCGGCGATCTTGTCCGGGTGGCCCTCCGTGACCGATTCGGACGTGAAAAGACGTGTCACGGCACTCCTAAGCATGTGAAGACTTTTAAAGGTCGCTCGGCGGCAGTTTAGTCACCGTGCTCCCAGGGTGGCCCGGGGAACGGGAGAGTGACCAACTCTCAGGACCGGTCCGGCAGCCGGGCCACCACGAGGTCCCAGACGGCGTCGGCCAGGTCCTCCTTGGGCTGCTCGGGCAGCCGGTGCACGGCACCGTCCGCCCCGATCACCGTGGCCGCGTTGGTCTCCGCGCCGAAGACCTTGTCCACGCCGACCTCGTTGATCACGATCAGGTCCGCCCGCTTGCGCGCCAGCTTGGCCCGGCCGTTCGCCTCGGCGTCCCCGGTCTCCGCGGCGAAGACCACCAGCAGCTGCTCCGGCCGGCGGCCGGCGCCCAGCTCGGCGGCGATGTCCGGGTTGGTCACCAGGGCGAGGGTGGGCGCGCTGCCGTCGTCCGACTTCTTGATCTTGCCGGGCGCGTAGCTGGCCGGGCGGAAGTCGGCGGGGGCGGCGGCCATCACCACGACGTCCGCGTCGGCGGCCGCCGCCAGCGTCGCGGTGCGCAGCTCCGCGGTGCTGCCGACCCGGACCAGGTCCGCGCCGGCCGGGTCGGCCAGCGTCACGTTGGCCGAGATCAGGGTGACCCGGGCGCCCCTGGCCACCGCGGCGCGGGCGAACGCGTACCCCTGCTTGCCGGAGGAGCGGTTGCCGAGGAACCGGACCGGGTCGAGCGGCTCGCGGGTGCCGCCCGCGGTGACCACCACGTGCCGGCCGGCCAGGTCGGCCGGGGCGGCGACGCCCCGGGCGAGGGCCCGGCGGGCCACCGCGAAGATCTCCGCCGGGTCGGGCAGCCGGCCCTTGCCGGTGTCGACGCCGGTGAGCCGCCCCACCGCCGGCTCGATCACCCGCACGCCCCGGGACCGCAGGGTCGCCACGTTGGCGGCGGTGGCCGGGTGCTCCCACATCTCGGTGTGCATGGCCGGGGCGAGCAGCACCGGGCAGCGGGCGGTCAGCAGGGTGTTGGTGAGCAGGTCGTCGGCGAGGCCGTGGGCGGCCTTGGCGAGCAGGTCGGCGGTCGCCGGGGCGACCACGACCAGGTCGGCGTGCTGGCCGAGGCGCACGTGCGGCACCTCGTGCACGTCGGACCAGACGTCGTCGGCGACCGGCCGGCCGGAGAGCGCGGCCCAGGTCGGCGCCCCGACGAAGCGGAGCGCCGACGCGGTCGGCACGACCCGGACCCGGTGGCCCGACTCGGTGAAGAGCCGCAGCAGCTCACACGCCTTGTAGGCGGCGATGCCGCCGCCGACCCCGAGGACGATCTCGGCGGCCATCGGCGCGGGCGGGCGTTACGGCTGGTCGGTCGGCTCGGCGGTGAGCAGACCCGCGTTGATCTCGCGCATGGCGATGGAGAGCGGCTTCTCCTGGGGGGTGGTCTCCACGAGCGGGCCGACGTACTCCAGCAGGCCCTCACCGAGCTGGCTGTAGTAGGCGTTGACCTGGCGGGCACGCTTGGCGGCGAAGATCACCAGCGCGTACTTCGAGGTCGTCTTCTCGAGGAGCTCGTCGATCGGCGGGTTGGTGATGCCCTCGGGGTTGGTGGCGATGGATCCCACGAATAAACCTCTACGTTTGTCTGCACCGCCCGCAAGCGGGTGGCTCTCAACCACTCGGGCGCGGTTGGGCCGGAGCCAGGAAGGAAGAACCGAGCAAGCCTACCAGCTCCTCGACCACCCGCTCGGTCCGGTCGTGCCACACGGCGTGTGCCACGGCGGCCGACACGGCCGGGTCCGGACGGTACGACGGCGGGGCGAGCAGCACCAGCTGCGCGTCCGGCAGCACGGCCCGGACGGCGAGCGCGCCGGGCAGGTCCAGCGGGAGCAGCACCGGCCGCCCCTCGGCGAGCCGGTCCCGGATGCCCGCCCGCGGCACGCCGTGCCGGTACGGGCCGATCCGGCACCACTCCAGCAGCTCGCCGGCGGCGATCATCCGGTCGAAGGTGGCCGGGTCGAGGAAGAGCCGGTCGATCCCGGGCAGCTCGCCCGGTGCGGGCGCCCGGGTGGTCGCGGGCACCGGCCGCCACACGGACGGGAGACGCGCCCGGACCTGCTCGACGACACTGCCCCGACCGGCACCCGAAGGTCCGGTCAGGACAGTGAGCCGAGCCGCCGGGCGCGCCTCGTCATCCGTGCTCACCGCTTGTTTCTACACGCCCGCGGCGCTCAGTTGGCGGCGAACTCTCCAAGCAGAGCCTTGCGCTGCTGCTCGCCCAGGCCACGCAGGCGACGGCTGTCGGCGATCTTGAGCTTCTCCATGATCTGGGTGGCCCGGATCTTGCCGATGCCCGGCATCGCCTGCAGCACGGCCGACACCTTGAGCTTGCCGACGACGTCGTCGGACTCGGCCTGCTCGAGGACGGTGGCGAGGCTGGTCTTGCCCTGCTTGAGGTCCTCCTTCAGCTTGGCGCGGGCCTTGCGGATCTCCGCGGCCTTCTCCAGCGCGGCAGCGCGCTGCTCGGGGGTCAGTGACGGGAGCGGCACCAGTTCTCCTCAGGTCCCTAGTGCGGCGGGCGGGGCGCACCGCCGCTGCTGTGAAACGTGGTGACGCTGGCAACCAAAGGGGTCCGTGGTTCCCAGCGCGGGGAAAACTAGCGGTCAGCGGAGTTTTCGGCAACGTGGGCGCGCGAGATCAACAGAAAGTGACCGAGTCGTCAGTCAGTCAGGACCCGGCCAGGGCGGCCCGGCACTGGGTCAGCACGCGGTCCGCCGCGGCCCGCAACCCGGCCACGTCCGGGCCGGCGTGCAGCACCTCGCGGGAGTACGAGGGCAGCACCGACGGCAGGCCGGCGCCGAAGACGGTACGCAGGTCGGCGGCCGTGGCGCCCTGCGCGCCGAGCCCCGGGGCGAGCAGCGGGCCGTGCACGCCGGACAGGTCGTGGCCGGTCTCGCCGATCGTCGCGCCGACCACGAGCCCGAAGCTGCCGAGCGGGTCGGCACCCCGGTTGAGCTGGGAAATCTCATCGATCACGGTCTGCGCCACGGTGCGTCCGTCGGCGGTTACCGCGCGCTGCACCGCCGCGCCCTCGGGATTGGAGGTCAGCGCCAGCACGAACACGCCCCCGCCGTGCGCCGCGGCCAGGTCGAACATCGGGGCCAGCGCGCCGACCCCGAGGTAGGGGCTGGCGGTCACCGCATCGACATACAGCGGGCTGGATGGATCGAGGTACGCCGACGCGTACGCGCTGACCGTCGAGCCGATGTCGCCGCGCTTGACGTCGAGGAGAACGAGTGAGCCACAATCTCGCAACTGTCGGATAGTTGACTCAAGGATTCCCACTCCTCGCGCGCCGAACCGCTCGAAGAACGCCGACTGCGGCTTGACCACGGCGACCCGGTCGCCGAGCGCCTCCACCACGGTCCCGCAGAACCGCTCCAGGCCCGCCACGTCGTCGGTCAGCCCCCACCGGGTCAGCAGCCCCGGATGCGGGTCGATGCCCACGCAGAGCGGTCCCCGCTCGGCCACGGCCCGGTGCAGGCGGGCGCCGAAGCTCTCCATCGCTAACCTCCCTCTCCCGCGCGCGGCCTCCGCCGCGCGTGCCGGCGGCGGGTTCCCCGTCGCCGTCGTCCTCCCGCCGGCCACCATGGACGGCCGGGTTTCGTTCCCGTCCCACACCGGGCCGGGCCGGCCCGATCCGGCGCCGCGACCCGGCAGATCCCGCGCCGCGACCGGCAGATCCGGCGCCGGCACCTGACAGATCCGGCATCGCTACCCGGCAGATCCGGTGCCGCGACCGGCAGATCCCGCGTCGGAACCCGGCCGCCCCCGGGACGATCCGGTTCCGCCGCCCGGCGGTCCCGCCGGTTCCGGTCCCGCCGCCCGACAGCCCCGCCGGTTTCCGGTTGCGCAGCCGGCCGGCCCCGGTGCCGCGGGGCCAGTGCCGCGCCGGCTCAGCCCGCCTTGACCGCCGCCTCGACGCCGGTTGCGATCCGTGCCACGTCCGCCTCGTCGGTGACGTACGGCGGCATGGTGTAGACCAGGTCGCGGAACGGCCGCAGCCAGACGCCCTGGGCGGCCGCGGCGGCGGTCGCCCGGGGGATGTCCACCTCGTGGTCGAGCTGGACCACCCCGATCGCGCCGAGCACCCGCACGTCGGCCACCCCGGGGGCGCCGCGCAGCGGCTCCAGGCCGGCCCGCAGGCCCGCGGAGATCCCCGCCACCCGCCCGGCCCAGTCCCCGGCCCGCAGCAGGCCCAGGGAGGCGTTGGCGACCGCGCAGGCCAGCGGATTGCCCATGAAGGTCGGGCCGTGCGCCAACACCCCGTCGGCGGAGATGCCACGGGCCACCTCGGCGGTGCAGAGGGCGGCGGCCAGGGTGAGGTACCCGCCGGTGAGCGCCTTGCCGACGCAGAGCACGTCCGGGGTCACCCCGGCGTGCTCGGCGGCGAACATCGTCCCGGTCCGGCCGAACCCGGTGGCGATCTCGTCGAAGACCAGCAGGATGCCGTGCGCCCGGGTCACCTCGCGCAGCACCCGCAGGTAGTGCGGGTGGTGGAAACGCATGCCACCGGCGCCCTGCACCACCGGCTCGACGATCACCGCGGCCAACTCACCGGCGTGCCGCTCGACCGCGTCCACCAGCGCCGCCTCGTACGCCGGGTCGGGCGGGGTGTCGAAGCCGGCCGGCGGCACCGGCGCGAAGACCTGCCGGGGCAGCACGTCCCCCCAGAGGTGGTGCATGCCGCCCTCCGGGTCGCAGACGCTCATCGGATGGAAGGTGTCGCCGTGGTAGCCGCCCCGCCAGGTGCCCAGCCGGTGCCGCTGTGGCCGGCCGGTGGCCCGCTGGTACTGCAGGCACATCTTCACCGCCACCTCGACGCTGACCGATCCGGAGTCGGCCAGGAAGACGTGCTCCAGGCCGTCCGGGGCCAGCTCGACCAAGGTCCGGGCCAGGCGTACCGCGGGCTCGTGGGTGAGGCCGCCGAACATCACGTGACTCATCCGGCCGAGCTGGTCGGTGACCGCGGCGTCCAGCACCGGGTGCCGGTAGCCGTGGATCGCCGCCCACCAGGACGACATGCCGTCCACCAGCTCCCGGCCGTCGGCCAGCCGCAGCCGCACGCCCTCGGCGCTGTGCACCAGGTACGGCGGGCTGGCCGGCGGCAGCGCCGCGTACGGGTGCCAGACGTGCCGGCGGTCGGCGGCCAGGATCTCCTCGGGCGTCACGGTTCTCCTTCCTGGGGTCCGGGCGGGCCCGGCGGTCAGCGCCGGGCGGCCACCCGGGCGACCGAGCGGACCAGGGCCGGGCCCCGGTAGATGAAACCGGTGTAGAGCTGCACCAGACTCGCGCCGGCGTCGAACATCCGGGCGGCGTCGTCCGGGTCGAGGATGCCGCCCACGCCGATCACCGGCAGTCGGCCGCCGGTCTCCCGGTGCACGAAGGCGACCACCTCGCGGGCGCGGCCGGTCAGCGGGCGCCCGGAGAGGCCACCGGTCTCCGCCCCGCGCGCCCGGTCGGCCGGGGCCAGCCCGTCGCGGCCCAGGGTGGTGTTGGTGGCGATCACCCCGGCCGCGCCCCGGTCGAGGCAGACCTCCAGCAGCTCGGCGATGGCCGGCTCGGTGAGGTCCGGGGCGATCTTCACCAGCACCGGCTTCTCCCCCACCAGGGCGGCGAGCAGCGCGTCCAGGTGCGACCGGTCCTGAAGGGAGCGCAGGCCGGGGGTGTTCGGCGAGGACACGTTGACCGCGAAGTAGTCACCGTGGCCCCGCAGCGCCCGGTACGAGGCCAGGTAGTCCTCGACCGCCTCGTCCAGCGGGGTCACCTTGGACTTGCCGAGCGAGATTCCCAGCGGTACGCCGATCGGGCGCGGCAGCGCCGCCAGCCGGGCCGCGAGGGCGTCGGCGCCGGCGTTGTTGAAGCCCATCCGGTTCACCACGGCCGCGCTGTCACGCAGCCGGAACAGCCGGGGCCGCGGGTTGCCCGGCTGGGCGTGCGCGGTGACCGTGCCCACCTCGACGAAACCGAACCCGAGCGCCGGCCAGGCCGGCAGCGCGACGCCGTTCTTGTCCATCCCGGCGGCCAGCCCCACCGGATTGGGGAACTCCACCCCGAACACCGTGCGCGGCGCGGCCCGGAAGTACCGGGCCCGCAACGCGGCCAGCGCGCCCGGCCGGCGCGACACCGTGGCCAGCCGCGCCAGCGTCCACTCGTGCGCCGCCTCGGCGTCCCCACCCCCGATCCGGAACAACCAGGGCCGCACCGCCTTCTCAAAGAGCACGCCACTCCTCCCCGGGCGCCCCGTCGATCATGACGTCGCTCCGCACCGCGTCCGGGTGTCGCGGCAACAGGTTCATGACCGACACGGGCCACGGCCTGGTCCGGTCCGGAGCGGGCAACACGCGCGGGGCGGTCACTCGCCGGCCCGGAGGGCGGCGTGCAGGTCCTGGAGGGGGCGCACCTGGAGGTCGCCGTTGATCCTCGCCTCGATGCCCATGACCGCGGCGGCGGCCCCCGGCACCGTGGTGATGCAGGGGATGTCCGCCGTCACCGCCGCGCTGCGGATCTCGTAGCCGTCGGAGCGGGCGCTCGCGCCGGAGCCCTGCGGGGTGTTCACCACCAGCGCCACGTCACCGCCGAGGATCAGCGACACCGCGTCCTCGCCCGCACCCGACTCGTAGTGCTTGCGGATCTGCTCGCAGGCGATGCCGTGCCGGCGCAGCACCTCGGCCGTGCCGGTGGTGGCCACGATCTCGAAGCCCAGGTCGGCCAGGCGCTTGATCGGGAAGATCATGCCGCGCTTGTCCCGGTTGGCCACCGAGACGAAGATCTTCCCGGCGGTCGGCAGCGACCCGTACGCGGCCGCCTGCGACTTGGCGAAGGCCTGGCCGAAGCCGGTGTCGATGCCCATCACCTCGCCGGTGGACTTCATCTCCGGGCCGAGCAGCACGTCGATGCCCTTGCCCGACGGGGTACGGAACCGCTTGAACGGCAGCACCGCCTCCTTGACCGCGATCGGGGCGTCGGCCGGCATGGTCCCGCCGTCGCCGGTGGGCGGCAGCATCCGCTCGGCGCGCAGCTCGGCGATGGTGGCGCCGAGCGCGATCCGGGCCGCCGCCTTGGCCAGCGGCACCGCCGTGGCCTTGGAGACGAACGGCACGGTCCGGGACGCCCGCGGATTGGCCTCCAGCACGTAGAGCATGTCGCCCTGGAGCGCGTACTGGACGTTGAGCAGGCCCTTCACCCCGACGCCGCGGGCGATCGCCTCGGTGTAGCGGCGGACCTGGTCCAGGTGCGAGCCGGCCAGGGTGATCGGCGGCAGGGCGCAGGACGAGTCACCGGAGTGGATGCCGGCCTCCTCGATGTGCTCCATCACCCCGCCGAGGTAGACGTCGCCGTCGGCGTCGACCAGCGCGTCCACGTCGATCTCGATGGCGTCGTCCAGGAAGCGGTCCACCAGCACCGGGCGGTCCGGCGAGATGGCGGTGGCCCGGCCGATGTAGTCGCGCAGCGTGGCGTCGTCGTAGACGATCTCCATGCCCCGGCCGCCGAGCACGTACGACGGGCGGACCAGCACCGGGTAGCCGATCTCGTCGGCGATCGCCTTCGCCTCGTCGTACGAGGTGGCCATGCCGTGCGCCGGCGCGCGCAGCCCGGCCCGGGCCAGCACCGCGCCGAACGCGCCGCGCTCCTCGGCCAGGTGGATCGACTCCGGGGAGGTGCCGACGATCGGCACCCCGGCGTTCTTGAGCCGCTGCGCCAGGCCGAGCGGGGTCTGCCCGCCGAGCTGGACGATCACCCCGACCACACCCGGGCCGCCGGCCGCCTTGCCGGAGCTGTCCTCGGCGTGCCACACCTCCAGGACGTCCTCGAAGGTCAGCGGCTCGAAGTAGAGCCGGTCGGCGGTGTCGTAGTCGGTGGAGACGGTCTCCGGGTTGCAGTTGACCATGACCGTCTCGTAGCCGACGCCGCCGGCGCCAGACGCGGCGGCGCCAGACGCGGCGGCGCCGATCGGCGCGCTGCGCAGCGCCTGCACCGCGTGCACGCAGGAGTAGTCGAACTCGATGCCCTGCCCGATCCGGTTCGGCCCGGAGCCCAGGATCAGCACCTTCGGCCGGGCCGAGGGCGCCACCTCGGTCTCCTGGTCGTACGTCGAGTAGTGGTAGGGCGTGGTCGCCTCGAACTCGGCGGCGCAGGTGTCCACCGTCTTGTAGACCGGCCGGATGCCCAGCCGGTGCCGCAGGGTGCGTACCCCGTCCTCGGCGGCCAGTTCCGGGCGGAGCGCGGCGAGCTGCCGGTCGGACAGGCCGGCCCGCTTGGCCCGGCGCAGCAGGTCGGCGTCGAGCACCGGGGCGTCGACGATCTCCGCGCGCAGCTCCACCAGGGCGGCGATCTGGTCCAGGAACCAGGGGTCCATCCCGCCGGAGGCCTCGGCCACCTCGGCGATGGAGGCGCCCAGGCGCAGCGCCCGCTCGACGGTGTAGAGCCGGCCGTCGTGCGGCATCCGCAGCGCGGCGAGGGTGTTCTCCCTGGTGGCCCCCGCCGGATCCGGGGTGGTCCAGAAACCCGATGCCTTGGTTTCCATCGAGCGCATCGCCTTGTTCAGCGCCTCGGTGAAGTTGCGACCCAGGCTCATCGCCTCGCCGACCGACTTCATCGTGGTGGTCAGCTCCGGGTCCGCGCCGGCGAACTTCTCGAACGCGAACCGGGGGATCTTCACCACCACGTAGTCGAGCGTCGGCTCGAACGCGGCCGGCGTCTTCAGCGTGATGTCGTTGGGAATCTCGTCCAGCGTGTAGCCGATGGCCAGCTTCGCGGCGATCTTGGCGATCGGGAAGCCGGTGGCCTTCGACGCCAGCGCCGAGGAGCGGGACACCCGGGGGTTCATCTCGATCACGACGATCCGGCCGTCGGTCGGGTTGACCGCGAACTGGATGTTGCAGCCGCCGGTGTCCACCCCGACCTCGCGCAGCACCGCGATGCCCAGGTCGCGCAGCCGCTGGTACTCCCGGTCGGTCAGGGTCATCGCCGGGGCCACGGTGACGCTGTCACCGGTGTGCACGCCCATCGGGTCGACGTTCTCGATCGAGCAGACCACCACCACGTTGTCGTGGCGGTCGCGCATGAGTTCGAGCTCGTACTCCTTCCAGCCGAGCACGCTCTCCTCGATGAGCACCTCGTGCACCGGGCTGGCCGCCAGGCCGGCGCCGGCGATGCGGTCGAGGTCCTCGTCGGTGTGCGCCATGCCGGAGCCCAGGCCGCCCATGGTGAACGACGGCCGGATCACCACCGGCAGGCCCAGCTCGGCGACGGTGTCCCGGACCTCGTCCATCGAGTGGCAGACCCGGGAGCGGGGCACCAGCGCCGACGGGTCGGCCAGGCCCAGGCGTACGCCGGCCTTGGCCACGATGTCCTTGAACAGCTGCCGGTCCTCGCCCCGGTTGATGGCGTCGATGTTGGCGCCGATCAGCTCGACGCCGTACTTCTCCAGCACGCCCGCCTCGTGCAGGGCGACCGCCGTGTTCAGCGCGGTCTGCCCGCCCAGGGTGGGCAGCAGCGCGTCGGGGCGCTCCTTGGCGATGACCAGCTCGACGAACTCCGGGGTGATCGGCTCGACGTACGTGGCGTCGGCGAACTCCGGGTCCGTCATGATCGTCGCCGGGTTGGAGTTGACCAGGCTGACCCGGATCCCCTCGCTGCGCAGCACCCGGCAGGCCTGGGTGCCGGAGTAGTCGAACTCGCAGGCCTGTCCGATCACGATCGGCCCGGAGCCGATCACCAGCACGTGCTTGAGGTCGCTCCGCTTAGGCATTCTTTCCGCCCTCACTCTGGTTCCGGTCGAGGGCGCCGCCCTCGATCAGCTCGGCGAAGCGGTCGAAGAGGTAGTCCGCGTCGTGCGGGCCGGCCGCCGCCTCCGGGTGGTACTGGACGGTGAAGGCGGGGACATCGATGGCCCGCAGCCCTTCGACCACGTTGTCGTTGAGGCAGACGTGCGACACCTGGACGCCGCCGAAGTCGGTCTCGATCACCTGGTCGGGCACGACCGCCCCGTTCCCCGCGCCCGGCACCTGCACCGCGAAGCCGTGGTTGTGGCTGGTCACCTCGACCTTGCCGGTGGCCCGGTCGAGCACCGGCTGGTTGATGCCGCGGTGGCCGTACCCGAGCTTGTAGGTGCCGAAGCCGAGCGCCCGGCCGAGGATCTGGCTGCCGAAGCAGATGCCGAACAGCGGGATCCGCCGGCTCAGCACCTCCCGGGCCAGCGCCACCGGGCCGTCGGCGGTCGCCGGGTCGCCCGGGCCGGGCGAGAAGAAGACCGCGTCCGCCCCGGTGGCCAGCAGGTCCTCGATCGTCGACCCGGCGGGCAGCACATGGGTGGTGACGCCGCGGGCGGCGAGCCGGCGCGGCACGTTGCGCTTGATGCCCAGGTCCAGCGCGGCCACGGTGAACCGGTGCGCGCCGACCGCCTCGACCACGTACGGCTGGGCGGTGGTCACCTCGGCGGACAGGTTCGCGCCGACCATCTGCGGCGCCTGGCGGACCCGGGCCAGCAGGCGCTGCGGATCGGTGTCGACGCTGGAGATGCCCACCCGCATGGCGCCCCGCTCGCGCAGGTGCCGGGTGAGCGCCCGGGTGTCCACCCCGCTGATGCCCACCACGCCCTCGGTCGCGAGCCGGTCCTCCAGCGAGCCGGTGGCCCGCCAGTTCGAGCCGATCCGGGCCGGGTCGCGGACCACGTAACCCGCCACCCAGATCCGGGCGGACTCGTCGTCCTCGGCGTTGACGCCGGTGTTGCCGATGTGCGGGGCGGTCTGCACCACCACCTGCCGGTGGTACGAGGGGTCGGTGAGGGTCTCCTGGTAGCCGGTCATGCCGGTGTTGAAGACCGCCTCGCCGAAGGTCTCACCGACGCTGCCGTACGCCTCGCCGTGGAAGGTGCGCCCGTCCTCGAGGACGAGGATCGCGGGTGGTCTGCGGGTCACTTGACTGCCTTTCCGTCCAGGACCGTCGGCTCGCCGCGCAGGAAGGTCGCCACGATGCGACCCGGCAGCGTCATGCGGGCGTACGGGGTGTTGCGGCTGCGGCTGGCCAGCTCCGCCGGCTCGATGACGCGGCGGGCGGCCGGGTCGACCAGGGTCAGGTTCGCCGGCACGCCGGGTGCCGGGTCGAGGCCGTGCGAGTCCAGCCCGGCGATCCGGGCCGGGGCGCGGGACATCCGCTCGGCGATCAGGTCCCACTGCGGGCCGAGCACGTCCAGCGCGATGGAGAGCGCGGTCTCCAGGCCGAGCATGCCCGGCCGGGCGTACGCCCACTCGCACTCCTTGTCCTCCACGGCGTGCGGGGCGTGGTCGGTGGCGATGATGTCGATCACCCCGTCGGCGAGCGCGGCCCGCAGCGCGGCGATGTCGGTGGCGGTACGCAGCGGCGGGTTGACCTTGAAGACCGGGTCGTAACTCCCCGCCGGGCTCCAGTCGTGCGCGAGCCTGGGGCTCGCCAGCTCACCCCGCCCGCTCACCACCTCGTCGGTCAGCAGCAGGTGGTGCGGGGTCACCTCGGCGGTGACCCGTACCCCGCGCGCCTTGGCGTGCCGGAGCACCTCGACGCTGCCGGCGGTGGAGACGTGGCAGATGTGCAGCCGGCTGCCGACGTGCTCGGCCAGCAGCACGTCCCGGGCGATGATCGCCTCCTCGGCCACGGCCGGCCAGCCGGTCAGCCCGAGGCGGGTGGAGACCTCGCCCTCGTGCATCTGCGCGCCCTCGGTGAGCCGGGGCTCCTCGGCGTGCTGGGCGACCACCCCGTCGAACGCCTTGACGTACTCCAGCGCCCGGCGCATCAGCCGCGGGTCGGCGACGCAGTGCCCGTCGTCGGAGAAGATCCGTACCCGGGCGGCCGAGTCGGCCATCGCGCCCAGCTCGGCCAGGCGCTCGCCGGCCAGGCCCACGGTGACCGCGCCGATCGGCTGCACGTCGACCAGCCCGGCCTCCCGGCCGAGCCGCCAGACCTGCTCGACCACGCCGGCCGTGTCGGCCACCGGCGAGGTGTTCGCCATCGCGCAGACCGCGGTGTAGCCGCCCAGCGCCGCCGCCCGGGAGCCGGACTCCACGGTCTCGGCGTCCTCCCGGCCCGGCTCCCGCAGGTGGGTGTGCAGGTCGACCAGGCCGGGCAGGGCCACCAGGCCGGTGGCGTCGAGCACGGTGGCGTCCGGCGCGGTCAGCCCCGCGCCGGACTCCGCCACCACGCCGTCGCGGATGAGCAGGTCGGTCGGCTCCGCGCCGACCACGCTGACGTTCCTGATCAGGTACGCGGTCACCGGTTGTTCCCTCCGAGCAGCAGGTAGAGCACGGCCATCCGCACGGAGACCCCGTTGGCGACCTGTTCGACGATGGTGGAGCGGGGCGAGTCGGCCACCTCGGGGGTGATCTCCATGCCCCGGTTCATCGGGCCCGGGTGCATGACGATCGCGTGCTCGGGCAGCCGGCGCATCCGCGGCCCGTCCAGCCCGTAGCGGCGGGCGTACTCGCGGGCCGAGGGGAAGTAGGAGTCGCCCATCCGCTCGCGCTGCACCCGCAGCATCATCACCACGTCCACACCCGGTAGAACGGCGTCGAGGTCGTAGGAGACGTCGGTGCCCGGGGCGAGCGCCTGCGGGATGTCGACCGGGATCAGGGTCGGCGGGCCGACCAGGGTGACCTTCGCGCCGAGGGTGGAGAGCAGCAGCACGTTGGAGCGGGCCACCCGGGAGTGCAGCACGTCGCCCACGATCGCCACGTGCAGGCCGGCCAGCCGGCCCAGCCGGGCCCGCATGGTGTACGCGTCGAGCAGCGCCTGGGTGGGGTGCTCGTGGGTGCCGTCGCCGGCGTTCACCACCGAGCCGTCGACCCAGTTGGCGAGCCGGTGCGGGGCGCCCGAGGCGGGGTGCCGGACGACCACCGCGTCGGCCCCCATGGCCTGCAGGGTCAGCGCGGTGTCCTTCAGGCTCTCGCCCTTGGTCACGCTGGAACCCTTGGCCGAGAAATTGATCACATCGGCGCTGAGCCGCTTGGCGGCCGCCTCGAACGAGATCCGGGTCCGGGTGGAGTCCTCGTAGAAGAGGTTCACCACGGTCCGGCCACGCAGCGCGGGCAGCTTCTTGACCTCGCGCCCGGCCACGGTGGCCATCTCGGCGGCGGTGTCCAGGATCTGGGTGGCGGTGGCCGCGTCCAGGTCGGCCCCGGAGAGCAGGTGCCGGATCATGCGCGGGTCCGCCCTTCGTTCGCGACTGCGGGGCTCCGCTCCGCTGCACTCCTCGCGCTCACCGGGACCCCCCGTACAGCTTGACCTCGTCGGCGCCGTCAGTCTCGGCGAGGGTGACCTTCACGCTCTCGGCGAGCGCGGTCGGGATGTTCTTGCCGACGTAGTCGGCGCGGATCGGCAGCTGTCGGTGGCCGCGGTCGACCAGCACGGCGAGCTGCACGGAGGCCGGGCGGCCGACGTCGCTGAGCGCGTCGAGGGCGGCCCGCACGGTGCGGCCGGAGAAGAGCACGTCGTCGACGAGGACGACCCGCCTGCCGTCGATCCCGCCGGGCGGCAGGTCGGTCGGGCCGACCGCGCGGGTGGCGTGCCGGCGCAGGTCGTCGCGGTAGAGCGTGATGTCGAGCACGCCGACCGGGACGGTCACGTCCTCGAAGGTGCTGATCCGGGCGGCGAGGCGCCGGGCCAGCGGCACGCCCCGGGTGGGGATGCCGAGCAGCACGGTGTCGGCGGCGCCCTGGGTCTTCTCCAGGATCTGGTGGGCGATGCGGTCGACCACCCGCGACACGTCGGCGGAGGCGAGGATCACCTTCACCGAGGGTTGTCGCGGCGGCGACGGTGACTGGGCAGCCGGTGGGTAGGCCACGGCGGACCTCCTTCCCCGCCTCACGGGACGGGTCGTTAAAGGACGTCTGGTCTTCGTCCGGGCCGCCTACGGCCCGGACCGGGGCTTCACGCCACGTTACCAGCGGTCACCGGGGTGGCCGTCGCCGGTACTGACCGCCGGGTCAGCCCGGAGAAATGCGGACAACCCACACCGGCGCTCCCGACCGGGTCGCCTCGAACACTTGACCACGTGTCGCAATCCCCGTACCGTCACGCTCCGTAGCGATAGCTGGGAGAACCCCGAGCAGCACTGGGAGTGTCCGAATGCCCTCTGAATACGCCAAGTCGCTGGGCGCCCGCCTGCGCTCCATCCGCCAGCAGCAGGGCCTGTCCCTGCAGGGGGTGGAGGAGAAGTCGAACGGGCGGTGGAAGGCCGTGGTGGTCGGCTCGTACGAGCGCGGCGACCGGGCCGTCACCGTGTCCCGCCTGGCGGAGCTGGCCGAGTTCTACCGCGTTCCCGTCTCGGAGCTGCTCCCCGACGGCAGCGGTGTGCGCCACGAGCCCACCAGCAAGATCGTCCTGGACCTGGAGCGGCTCTACGACGAGGCCTCCGAGGACCTCGCCTACGTCGCCCGGTACGCGCGCGCCATCCAGCAGCAGCGCGGTGACTACAACGGCCGGGTGCTCTCCATCCGCGCCGACGACCTGCGCGCCCTCGCGATCGTCTACGACGCCTCGCCGTCGGGCCTGATCGAGCGGCTCACCGAGCACGGTGTGCTGGTCGCCGACCCGCGCGCGTTCTTCGCGTCCTGACCCACGCTGTCGCAGCGGAAGGGCCCGTGCCGTCCGGCACGGGCCCTTCGTCATGTTCCGGGGCCCGCGCCGCCCGGCACGGGCCCTTCGTCATGTTCCAGGGCCCACGCCGTCCGGCGCAGGCCCGTCGTCGTGCACCAGGGCCCGCCCCGCCCGGCGCCGGCCCGTCGTCGTGCTCCGGGATCGCGCCGTCGGGCGCAGGCCCCTTCTCGTGCTCCGGGGCGGCTGCGTCAGCGGGTCGCGTACTCGGCGATCCGGCCGAGCAGGCCGTTGAGGAAGCGCGGCGAGTCGTCGGTCGACATCTGCCGGGCCAGCTCGACGGCCTCGCTGATCGCCACCGCGTCGTCGATCTCGTCGACGTAGAGCAACTCGTAGACGGCGATCCGGGCCAGGTTGCGGTCGACCGTCGGCATCCGGTCGAGCGTCCAGCCCTCGGCGTAGCTGGCGATCACCTCGTCGATCCGGTCCAGGTGCGCCGCGATCCCCTCGACCAGGCCCACCGCGTAGCCGAGGTGCTCCGGGTGGGGCTTCTCGATCCGCTCGAGGTAGCCGGCGAGCACCTCGACCGGGGGCCGGTCCCGCAGATCGGCCTCGAAGAGCACGTCCAGCGCCCGCTTGCGCGCCTTGCGGCGCGCCGGCATCTGCTGCTTGGGACCCTCAGCCATCAGGCGCGGCCGAGGTAACGGCCGTCGCGGGTGTCGACCTTGATCTTCTCGCCGGTGGTGATGAAGAGCGGCACCTGCACGGTCGCGCCGGTCTCGACGGTGGCCGGCTTGTTGCCGCCGGTCGACCGGTCGCCCTGCAGACCCGGCTCGGTGTAGGTGACCTCGAGCACCACGGAGGTGGGCAGCTCGATGTAGAGCGGCACGCTCTCGTGGGTGGCGACGGTCGCCTCAGCCTCGGGGAGGAGGTAGTTGGCGGCCTCGCCGACGGTGCCGCCGGGGACGGTGATCTGGTCGAACGTCTCCAGATCCATGAAGACGAAGTCCTCGCCGTCGGCGTAGAGGTACTGCATGGTGCGCTTGTCGACGGTCGCGGTCTCGACCTTGGTGCCCGCGTTGAAGGTCTTGTCGACCACCTTCCCGGACAGCACGTTCTTCAGCGTGGTACGCACGAATGCGCCACCCTTACCGGGCTTGACGTGCTGGAACTCGACGACGGCCCAGAGTTCGCCGTCGAGGTTGAGCACCAGGCCGTTCTTGAGGTCGTTGGTGGTGGCCATTTCCTGCCTTGATCATCAATTGGCGGACAGACCCACGAAGTCTACTAGCTGTGTCGACCCGGCCTCCCCGCGCTACACCCACCCCTCCCTCCCCACCCCCCTGCCCCCGCGATCATGGAGTTGTGGCACCTGACAAAGGGAGTCAATCCGGCATTCGAGGCGCCACAACTCCATGATCGGCGCGTGAGGCGGGGCGGCGCGAGGGAGGGGAGGGAGGGGGAGGAGGGGGGTTAGGGGAGGGTGGTGAGGTGGTGGAGGGCCAGGCGGTAGCCGTTGACGCCGAGGCCGCAGATCACGCCGGTGGCGACGGCGGAGACCACGGAATGGTGCCGGAACTCCTCGCGGGCGTGGATGTTGGAGATGTGCACCTCGATCAGCGGGCCGCGCAGCAGCGCGCAGGCGTCGCGTACCGCGATCGAGTAGTGCGACCAGGCGGCCGGGTTGAGCACCACGGCCGCCGCCTCGTCGGCCGCCTCGTGCAGCCAGCCCAGCAGCTCGTGCTCGGCGTCGGTCTGCCGGACCACCACGTCCAGGCCCAACTCCCGGCCGGTCTCCTCACACATGGTCACCAGGTCGGCGTAGCTGGTCACCCCGTAGACGTCGACCTGGCGGGTGCCGAGCCTGCCCAGGTTCGGCCCGTTGAGCACGTAGACCTTCACGAGCTGATCTCCCGGTACGCCGCGGCCAGCAGCTCGTCGTCCGGGCCGGCCAGGATCGCCGGGCGGGCCAGGCCGTCCAGCACCACGAACCGCAGCGTGTTGCCCCGGGCCTTCTTGTCCACCCGCATCGCGGCCAGCAGTTCCGGCCAGGCGTCGGCCCGGTAGCCGGTGGGCAGGTCGAGGGCGGCCAGCACGGCGCGGTGCCGCTCGGCGGTGGCCGCGTCGAGCCGGCCGGCGAGCCGGGCCAGGGTGGCCGCGTAGACCAGCCCCACCGCCACGGCGTGGCCGTGCCGCCAGCGGTAGCCCTCCACCTTCTCGATCGCGTGCGCCAGAGTGTGCCCGTAGTTGAGCACCTCGCGTACCCCGGACTCGCGCAGGTCGCCGGCGACCACGCCGGCCTTGACCCGCACCGCGCGTTCGATCAGCTCGCGGGCCACCGGCCCGGTCGGGTCGAGCGCGGCGGCCGGATCCCGCTCCACCAGCTCGAGGATCACCGGGTCGGCGATGAACCCGCACTTGACCACCTCGGCCATCCCGGCGGCCAGGTCGGCCCGGGGCAGGCTGTCCAGGGTCGCCAGGTCGCAGATCACCCCGGCCGGCGGGTGGAAGGCGCCGACCAGGTTCTTGCCAGCGGCGGTGTTGATCCCGGTCTTGCCGCCGACGGCGGCGTCCACCATGCCGAGCAGCGAGGTGGCCACCGGTACCCAGCGCACCCCGCGCAGCCAGCAGGCCGCGACGAACCCGGCCAGGTCGGTGACCGCGCCGCCGCCCACCCCGACCACCGCGTCGGTGCGGGTGAAGCCGGCCGCGCCGAGCCGGTCCCAGCAGGCCGCCGCCACGTCCACGTGCTTGCCCGCCTCGGCGTCCGGCACCTCGATCAGCAGCGGCGTCACGCCGGCCGCGCGCACCCGCTCGGCCAGCCTGTCGGCCAGGCCCTTCAGCGGGGGCGCGTGCAGGAAGGCGACCCGCTCCGCGCCGGGCAGCAGGCGGGGCGGCGGGTCGAGCAGGTCACGTCCCACGAGCACGTCGTACGGCCGCTCGCCGCCGACCGGGATCCGGGTCACCTCGTCCATCGCGGGCAGCCTAGTCCAGCACCCGGCCCCGGCGGGGCGACTGTCCACTCCGTGGGGCGTTTGCCCGGCCGGACCCCCGGGTACGGCGGCCGGATGAGCGAGCGGACACCACACCTGACGCGACCGGAGTCCGGGACGAGCATCCGGCTGCCCGCCACGATCCTCGGCATCGGCCTGGGTGGTTTCGTCGACGGCATCCTCCTGCACCAGGTCTTCCAGTGGCACCACATGCTCAGCAGCACCGCCACCGACCGGGTGGGGATCAAGGACTATCCGGTCGACACCGTGCCGGGGCTGCAGATGAACACCGTGTGGGACGGCCTGTTCCACGTCGTCACCTGGGTGGCGGTGCTGACCGGGCTGGCCCTGCTCTACGCCCGGGTGACCCACTCCCGCGGCCGACTCTGGCGCTCGCCGATGCTCTGGGGCTGGGTGCTGGTCGGCTGGGGGCTGTTCAACCTGGTCGAGGGGATCATCGACCACCACCTGCTCGGCATCCACCACGTCCGCGGCGGCCCGCACCAGACCTGGTGGGACCTCGGTTTCCTCGCCCTCGGCGTGGTACTCGTCGCGGTCGGCTGGGCGATCCAGCGCCGGGCCGACGCCGTGGACCTCTGCGCGCCGGAGCGCCGGTGAGCCTCGCCCACGCCGGGCACGCCGCCGGTGGCTTCCCGGCGACCGCGCTGGTGCCGGTGGTGGTGTTCTGGGCGTACCTGGCCGCGGCGTTGCGGCTGCGCGACCCGGGCGGGCCGGGCTGGCCGCACGCCCGGACGGCGAGTTTCGGGCTGGGTGCGCTGCTGCTGGTGGCCGGGCTGTGGTGGCCCGCGGCTGACTTCGTCGGGCACATGTGGCAGCACCTGCTGATCGGCATGCTGGCGCCGCTGGCGCTGGTGCTCGGCGCGCCGGTGACGCTGCTGCTACGCACCCTGGACCGGCGTACCGGCCGGGCGCTGGTCCGCCTGCTGCGGCATCCGGTCGCCCGGGTGCTCGGCCACCCGGTGACCGGCCTGCTGCTCACCGCCGGCGGCCTGTGGCTGCTCTACCTGACCCCGCTCTACCGGGCGACCCTGGACAGCCCGGCCCTGCACGCGCTCGTGAACCTGCACTTCCTGCTCAGCGGCACGCTGTTCGCCTGGTCGATCGCCGGGCCGGACCCGGGCCCGCACCGCCCCCGGGTGCCGGTGCGGCTGGTGGTGCTCGGGCTCGGGGTCGCCGCGCACGCCACCATCGCCCAACTGCTCTACGCCGGGGTGCTCGTGGACGTGCCGGCCACCGCCGCCGAGCTGCGGGCCGGGGCGACGCTCATGTACTACCTGGGTGACCTGGCCGAGATCGCGCTGGCGCTCGCGCTGCTCGCCACCTGGCGGCCCGAGCCGGCCCGGCGCCGCCGCACCGCGCGGTCCGCACCGGCGGGGGCCGCACCGGTCAGGGCTTGAGCAGCGCCTCAGGGTTTGAGCAGCGCCGCGATCTCGGCGGCCAACTCCCGCGAGGTACGCCCGTCGGGGACCACCGTAGCGGTCGCCACCTCGGCCTGCCGGCCGGATTACGGGCGGGTTCTGGCGTACCCGAGGAACGCGCGCCAGGCTTCGGGCGCGAAGGTCAGCACCGGCCCCTGCCGGTCCTTGCTGTCCCGGATCAGCACCCGACCCGGCAGGTTGTCCGCGACCTCCACGCAGGCACCGCCGGTGTCACCGGACCGGGTCGACGTCCGCCAGCGAGGGCCATCGGTGATGGTCATGGGGTCACCTTCAGCTTCGTGATCAGATCCAGCGAGGCCCGCTCGGATACCGCCTCACCGAGCAGGCTATCCCACTTACGCCGGACCAGATGCAATGCGTCCGGGTCGTCAACCACCCTGCCCCGGGCGATGTCTTCCAGGTAGAGAATCTGCTCGCCGTCGGGCAGATCCGCCAACAGAAGATTGCCGGTGAGCCCGACGTACGCGCCAGCCTCGTTGGGGATGACGTGGAGGTGGACGTGCGGGAGCCGGGCGAACTCCAGCAGGTGCCCGAGCTGTGCATCGAGCACCGCAGGACCGCCGATCGGCCGGCGCAGCGCGCTCTCGTCCAGGATGAAGATGCATTCTGGGGGCTCGTCCCGGGTCAGTAGGTGCTGCCGCTCCATCCGGACGCTGACCAGCTCGTCCACCGTGTCCGACGGGTTCAACCCGCCGGCCGAGATGATCGCCCGGGCGTACTCCTCGGTCTGGAGCAGTCCCGGGATCAGGCAGGGCTCGAAGGCGCGCAGCCGCACGGCCTGCGACTCGTAGGAGCGCCAGGTGGCGAACCAGCTCGGCGAGCGTTCCCGGTCGGCCGCCTCCAGCAGCTCGGTCAGCAGGCCACCGGTCTCCAGCACCTGGTCGGCCGCGATCGCGAACTCGCGGGTCGGCCTGCGCCGGCCGGTCTCGATCGCCGCCACCGTGGACGGACTCCACTTGACCAGGCTCGCCATCCGCTCCTGGGAGACGTCCGCACTCGCCCGCGCGGCCTTCAAGGCGCGGATCCACATGTCGAAGTCCACCACGACTCCTTCTGCAACCGTGCGAACGCGCTCCGTAGTATGCCCTGGCATTCTCCACTGTGGGTGGCAGGCGGTCCAGGGGATCCTCGGCCGGAGCGGCACCCCCGCATCAGGGCTTGAGCAGCGCGGCGATCTCGGCGGCCAGCTCCTGCGGGGTGCGCCCGTCGGTGACCACGGTCGCGGTGGCCACCTCGGCGTAGAGCGGCCGGCGCTGCTCCATCAGGTGCTTGAGCGTGGCGCGCGGGTTGAGCGCCAGCAACGGCCGGCCGGCCCCCAGGCCGATCCGCTTCACCGCGTCGGGCAACTCCACCGACAGGTGCACCACGGTGTGCCCGATCAGCGCGGCCCGGTTCTCCTCGGCGAGGACCGCACCGCCGCCGAGGGCGAGCACGCCCGGATGCGCCGCCAGCGCCGCCGCCACCGCGGCCCGTTCGAGGGTACGGAAGTGCTCCTCCCCCTCGTCCACGAAGATCTCCGGGATCGGCTTGCCCGCCAGCGCCTCGATGTCGGCGTCGGTGTCCCGGAACGCCACACCGAGGATCGCCGCGAGCGCCTGCCCCACCGTGGTCTTGCCGGAGCCGGGCGCCCCGACCAGCACGCAGACCGGCCGGGTGCTCATCGGAGCCACCCTTCATTCGCGGCTGCGGGACTCCGCTGCGCTGCGTTCCTCGCGCTCATCGGATCACCAGATTGTCGAGGTAGCCGGCCAGGTTGCGGCGCAGCTCGGCGACCGAGTCGCCGCCGAACTTCTCCACCGCCGCCTCGGCCAGCACCAGCGCCACCATCGCCTCGGCGACCACCGCGGCGGCCGGCACCGCGCAGACGTCGGAACGCTGGTTGATCGCGGTCGCCGGCTCGCCGGTGCTGACGTCGACCGTGGACAGCGCCCGGTTCAGCGAGGAGATCGGCTTCATCGCGGCCTTCACCCGCAGCGGTTCGCCGGTGGTGATGCCGCCCTCCAGGCCGCCGGCCCGGTCGGTCACCCGGCGTACCCCGGTCGCGGTCGGGATGATCTCGTCGTGCGCGGCGGAGCCCCGGGACCGGGCCTGCTGCCACCCGTCACCGATCTCCACCCCCTTGATCGCCTGGATGGACATCAGCGCGGCGGCCAGCCGGGCGTCGAGCTTGCGGTCCCACTGCACGTGGCTGCCCAGGCCGGGCGGCACCCCGTACGCCAGCACCTCGACCACGCCGCCGAGCGTGTCGGCGGCCTTCTTCGCGGCGTCGACCTCGGCCACCATCCGGGCGCTGGCCTCCGGGTCGAGGCAGCGCAGCGGGTCGGCGTCGATCCGGACCGCGTCCTCCGGGGTGGGCCGCAGGCCCGGCTTCACGGCGACCGGGCCCAGCTCCACCACGTGCGAGACGATCTCGACGCCGAGCGCCTGCTTGACCAGGGCCTTGGCCACCGTGCCGACGGCCACCCGGGCGGCGGTCTCCCGGGCGCTGGCCCGCTCCAGGATCGGCCGGGCGTCGGTGTGGCCGTACTTCTGCATGCCGGCCAGGTCGGCGTGGCCGGGACGGGGCCGGGTGAGTGGGGCGTTGCGGGCCTGCCGGGCCAACTCCTCCGGGTCGACCGGGTCGGCGGCCATCACGGTCTGCCACTTGGGCCACTCGGAGTTGCCCACCCGGATCGCCACCGGGCTGCCGATCGTCACGCCGTGCCGGAGCCCGCCGATGATCTCGACCTCGTCCTGCTCGAACGCCATCCGCGCGCCGCGCCCGTAGCCGAGCCGGCGCCGGGCCAGCTCACCGGCGATCTCCGCCGTGGTCACCTCGACCCCGGCGGGCACCCCCTCGACCAGCGCGACGAGGGCGGGTCCGTGCGATTCACCTGCAGTCAGCCAGCGCAACACAGCGGTCAGTCTGTCACGCCCGGTGGCCGCCCCGGTGCGCCGCCCGTCCCGTCCCGCCCTGCGGACGCGGACGTCCGGAGGACGGGGTGGGGGCGGTCAGCGGGCCCAGTCGAAGCTCATCCCCAGCCGGTCGGCGAGGGCCTGGTTGTGCGGCGCGTAGTAGCGGGTCAGCTCGGCGCGGACCGCGTCGTCCATGGCGCTGCTGCGCCGGTCGTTGAAGACCTCGTACCGGTCGAGCTGGTGCGCCGGCAGGCCGAGGAAGTCCAGCACCCGGGCGTACGTGACGGCCGGCTCCCGGTACAGCGTCTCGCTCGGCAGGATCAGCAGCTGCTCCCGGTCGAACCGGTCCAGCCAGGGCGCCAGGTGCTCCAGGTAGCGACCCCGGGCCCGGTAGCTGTACCAGTCGTAGGCGTTGCTGACGTACGTCGGGTCGGCGATCAGCTTCTCCCGCTCCCCCGCGGTGCGCTCCTCCTCGGCGGCGAGCGCGTCGGCGAAGCCCAGCGGCTCCACCCCCTCGGTGCGCCGCTCCTTCCAGTGCGAGTACGCCCGCTCGACCGGGTCGCGCAGCAGGACGATCAGCCGCACCGCCGGGATCAGCTCGGCGACCCGGGCCGGGGCCAACGGGTGGAACATGTACAGCGGCGCGGCCTCCCCCACCCGGGTCGGCCCGCCGTGCCGGCGTTCCAGGGCGCGCCGGTGCCGCTCGGTGGGAAAGTGCGAGCGGTACCAGGCCTCGCCCCGGGCGTGGGTGTCCTCGAAGTAGTGCGAGGTCTTGGTGTTCCACGCCGGGAAGAGCCGCGGCACCAGCGGATGCTCCAGCAGGTAGCGCCAGAGCGAGGTGGTCCCGCCGCGCTTCGTGCCGATGATGAGGAAGTCCGGCAGCGGGCGCCGGTCGCTGGTCCGTTCCCCGTAGCGCACCAGCGAGCTGCGCACCCCGTTCACCATCGGGCTGGGCACCAGCGTCTTGACCCGGTCCCGCAGCGTCGTCATCTCGTCCTCCTCGTCATCGCGGTGCCCGGCCGAGCAGGGTGGGCACCGCGGCCCGGGCCCGTCGGCGTACCCCGGGGTGCAGCAGCGCCGCGCCGGCGAGCAGCACCACCACCCCGAGGGTGAGAATGAGTCCGGCCACTCCCCGCCCGCCGGCCGCCGCGCCCGCGCCGGCGACCGCGACGGTGGCCGCCGTGGCGGCGACCGCCGCCCGGAGCACGTTACGGGTCAGCAGCGGCTCGCCGACGACCCGCCGGGCGGCCACCGCGGCCAGCACGTTCTCGGTCACGATCCCGGCCGTCCAGGCCGCCGCCGCGCCGAGCGCGCCGTGGGCCGGGATCAGCAGCAGGGCCAGCCCGACGTTGAGCGCCAGGCCGGTCGCGGCGGCGACCAGGTGCCGCCCGCTGCTGCCGCTCATCAGCAGCAGGGTCTGCACGATGCCGGTGCCCGAGTTGACCATCATGCCGGCGGCGAGGACCGCCATGGCGGCCGCACCGGCGGTGAACTCCGCCCCGAACAACCGCAGGAACCCCGGCGCGAAGATCGCCAGGAGCAGGTAGCCGGGCCAGGAGAGCGCGATGATCACGCTGGTGATCCGGCGGTAGACCAGCGCCGCCTCGGCGGTGCGTCCCGCCCCGAGCAGCCGGGACAGCTGCGGGGCGACGGCCACCCGCAGGCCCTGCATGACGAGCAGCCCGGCCAGGGCGTACCGGCCGACGGCGCCGATGACGCCCGCCTCGGCCTGGCCGGCCAGGGCCGCGGTGAGCAGCACGGTAAGCCACATGCTGCTGGCGTCGATGGCCGCCGAGGCGGCCCGGGGCAGGGCGAAGCCCCACAGGGTGCGCCAGTCGTGCCCGGTCGGCCGCAGCGCGGCCCCGCGGGTCAGGCCGAGCGGGCCGACCAGCAGCGCCGCGGCGACCAGCCCGGCCGCCAGCACCGGGGCCAGCCAGCCGGCGAACGCGACGGTGACCCCCGCCCCGGCGGCGACCGCGGCCAGCACCAGCGCGGGCCGGGCCGCGGGCAGCAGCACGTACTGCACGGCGACCAGCGCGGCGACCGGCCGGACCGCGCGGACGGCGGCGAGCAGCACGGTCATCGCCACCACGAACGGCAGCCCGGCGAAGGCCAGCCGGAGCAGGTCGGCGCCGGCTGCGGTGCCCGGGTCGAAGAAGACCGGCGCGAGCGGCCCGGACAGGGCGACGCCGGCCACCGCCACGGCGACGCCGAACAGCAGCGCCGGCAGCAGCGCCACCGGCAGCAGCCGCGCCCCGTCGCCGTCGCGGCCCGTGCTGCGCCGGGGCAGCGCCCAGACCAGGGCGGTGTCCGCGCCCGCGCAGCAGAGCCCGGCCAGGACGGTGACCACGCCGACCGCGGTGAACATGGCGCCCGACCCGGCGGGCCCGAGCCCGCGCACGATCACCACGGTCAGCACGAACCCGAGCACACCGTTGACCGCCGCGCCGAGTAGCCCGACGGCGCCGCTGCGGGTGCTGCGCCGTACCTCCCGGTCGGCGCTGGTGGCGGTGCCGCCCGGCGCGGTCGTCGTTCCGGTCATGGTGTCCCTCCCCGGTCCGCGTCGATCCCGGCTTGCGGCGTGGCCGGCGGCGGGTGCGGCCTCGGCGGGACCGCCGCCGAGCCGGCGGCCGGTTCGGGGCGCTCCGAGCGCTCCGGGCGGTCCGGACGGTCCGGACGGTCCGGACGGTCCGGCGCCGGCTGGGCCGCCGCACCGGCGGGCGGTACGTCGGCGCCGGGACGGTCCACCAGGCGCAGCGGGACGGCGGCCACCCCGGCCGCCGCCGACGGCCGCCGCCGGCCGGGCACCGCGGCCCGGCCGAAACCGCGGGTCCGCCACGGGGTCAGCGGCGCCGGCCGGGACATCGCCGACGGTCCGAGAGCGGGGCGGTTGACCGGGCCGGCGACGGCGGCCAACCCCGCGCCGACACCGAAGAAGATCACCGACAGGTTCGGGTCGATGTACGCGTACACCGGGATCACCACCAGGGCGATCACCGGGATGGTGCTCAGCCAGTACCCGGCCGGCGACACCGCGGCGGCCAGCCGGCGGGCGACCAGCACCAGCCAGGAGAGGAAGACCACCAGCGCCGGGATGCCGTGGCTGTAGAGGATCTGCCAGATCAGCCCCTGGGTGCCGAGCGGCTCCTCGGCCAGCGTGGTGTCCACGCTCTTCGGCGCGCCGTAGCCGAGCAGCGGGGACCGTTCGACCGCCTGCCAGGTCCGCAGGTACAGGTCCATCCGGTCGACGTTGGTGTCGGTGGTGCTCACCCGCGCGTTGATCATGTCCTGCACCGGGACCACCAGGCTGACCACCCAGACCAGCAGCACCAGCCCGGCGATCGAGACGATCAGCCGGGCGTTGCCCCGCAGCAGGGCCCGCAGGCCCAGGTAGACCAGGCCGGCGCCGAGGCCCAGGAACATGCCGCGGTTGAGGGTCAGGAAGGCCGGCACCACCGACAGCGGCAGCGACACCCAGAGCACGGTCCGGAACCGGCCGGTCCGCACCGACGTCAGGTACGCGAGCACGCACGGCACCAGCAGCGCGTACGCGGTGCCCCAGTTGTTCGTGTACGGGTAGGGCGCGGCGGTGCGGTAGATCGGCGTACGGGACACCGGGTTGAACTCGTTGACCCGCACGTGGGTCAACGCCTGGACGAACCGCTCCCCGCTGATCGCGTGCGGCAGCACCAACTCCACCGGCGTGGTGAGGGTGAGGGTGGGCGCGAGCACGGCCAGCCAACCCAGCGCCACCACGCCGAGCCAGTACCAGCCCAGCGGCCGCAGCACCCGCTCCCAGGCGACGCCCTCGCGGACCAGGGCGTGCGCGTACACGCCGACGACGAGGGCCGTCACCAGGAAGCCGTAGCGCAGCCCGAAGGTGAAGTAGGCGGTGGCCCGGTCCAGCCGGGTGGCGCTGAGCAGCACCAGGGCGAGGAAGAGCAGCCAGCAGGCGGTCCCGGCGGGCAGCGGCACCCGGCCGCGGGCGACCAGCAGCGCGAGCAGCACCACGCCGAGGACCGACCAGCCGAGATAGAACGCGCCGAGCGCCCACCAGAGCGGCATCAGGGCGAACATCACCGTCAGCGGCCAGACCGGCAGCGGCGGCACGGCCGACCGCCGCGACCACCGGCCGGCGCGCCCCGGCGTCCGGGTGGGGCCGGTCACCGGCGGCGGGGCGGTGGCCGCCGTCCGGTCAGACACCCCGTCCCGTCCGCTGGGCCAGCCGCAGCACCCGCTCCCCGGAGAGCAGGCCGAGCACCACGGGCACGGTGACCAGGACCCGCTTTTCGCGCGGGTTGAGCCGGATCACCCGGCCCAGTTCCCGGACCGCCTCGCGGCGCCGCCGGCCGGCGGCGAGGGCGAACGCGATCTGCCCGTGCAGCCGGGCCAGCCCGGTACGGCTGCCGGCCAGCTCGGGGTGCTTGTCGATCAGGTAGCGGGTCGCCTCGACGATCATCGCCCAGCGGCCGAAGAAGAACGAGCCACCGTGCCAGTCCACCACCACCAGGACCTCGGGCACGATGACCACCGGCCCGTGCGCGGCGATCCGGAGCAGCCACTCGTAGTCCTCGCCGTACCCGCCGGGCAGTTCCTCGTCGACCGGGCCGACCGCGTCCCAGGTGGCGCGGGGCAGCAGGATGGTGCTGGAGTGCACCTCCATGATCCGGTCCTCGACGAAGTCGGGCAGGGTCACCTCGGCGGCGTCGAGCCGGCGTTCCTTGGCGATGCCGGGGCCCTCCAGCCGGATGCCGCAACTGGCCGCCGCGGCGTCCGGGCGGGCCAGCAGCAGCTCCACCTGGCGGCGCAGCTTGGCGGGCAGCCAGCGGTCGTCGTCGTCGCAGAAGGCCAGCAGGTCGTGCGACGCCTCCTCGGCGCCGGTGTTGCGGCCGCCCGGCAGGCCCCGGGAGTGGGTGTTGTTGACGTACCGCAGGCTCCGGTTGGCCGGCACCGGCAGGTCCAGCGGGCGGATCTCGGTGTGGTCGTAGACGACCAGGCACTCCACCGCACCGGGATAGTCCTGGTCGAGCACCGCGCCCACGGCCCGTTCCAGCAGCCCGGGCCGGTCCCGGGTGGCGACCACCACGGTCACCGGCGGGTACGCCTGCCCGGTCGCCGGCTGGTCGTGGTCAGTCACGTCCCTCTCCCGTCAGCACGAATCCGAACGGCTCCACGCCGACCGAGCGCAGCCGCTCCACCAGGCGGACCAGCCGGGCCGACCGGGTCCGGTCGCGGGCGGCCACCAGCACGGCGCGCCCCTCCCGGGCGGCCCGTACGCCCCGCTCGTCGTGCAGCGCGGGCGGCGCGTCGAGCAGGGTGAGGCCGTCCGCGGGCGGGGCGTCGAGCCCGACCAGCCGTACGGTGCCGGAGCCGATCCGCAGCTCCTGCCCGTCGGTGCGGGTGGTCGGGGCGGTCGAGGCGGTGCGGGCGGCCGGGATGACCTGGGTCTTGTCCTCGGTGGTGGTGGAGCGGTAGACGCCGCCGTTCTTCGCGTCCGAGGTCGGGAACGGGCGGGGCTTGCGCACGGCGGGGATGACCGCGGTGGCCTCCGGGTCGCCGCCGCCGGCGGCGGGGGTCCCCGCGGCGGCCGGCGTCCCGGCGGCGGCCGGGGTCGGGCTCGGGGCCGGCCGCGGCCGGGGCAGCTTGGTCAGCGCCGGCTCGGTCGGCGGGTTGCGGCGCTGCGCGTCGAGCATCAGCGGCCGGATCCGGTCCAGGCTCTCCGGGGTGACGCCCAGGCGCACCTCGTGACCGGCGCCGGCCAGGATCGCGGCGAGGCCGGCGGTCACCTGCTCGCGTCCCTCGTCGCTGCCGGCGGAGAGCAGCACCAGCGGGCCGCGCTGCGGGCCGTCGACCCAGCGGGCCAGGGCGAGCGAAAGGTAGCGGAGGTCGGATTCGTCGGGCTGCCCGCTGCGCGCCCAGCGGACCGTGCCGAGCAGCGGCGCGCCGATCGCGCTGACCGCCTCGGCGGTGGTGCGCAGCCGCCGGTCCAGCGACTCCCGGACGAACGCGACCAGGCCGCCGAGCAGCAGGCCGCCGAGCAGGCCGGCGGCGAGGATCAGCGGGGCGGCGTCGCGGCTGGAGGGCACCGGGGTACGGGCGGCGCTGGTGATCGAACCGGGGCTGAGGTCCGCCGAAGCGATCTTGGAGCGCTGCTCGGCCAGCGTGGCGAGCTGGTCGTTGAGGGCCCGCAGCTGGTCCAGCAGGGCGCTGGTACGCGGCGACGGGTTGTCCGACGACTGGCGGTCCGGCAGGGACCGCTGGGTGGTGGTGCGCTGGGCGGTCACCACGTCGATCGTCTCGTCGTAGGACTTGAGCACGGCGGCGCGCTGGTTCTCGTAGATGCCACGGCGCTGGTCCAGGTAGGCCTGGGCGGCCCCGTTGGCGCCCGCGACCGCCTCCCGCTCGCTGTCGACGGAGTAGTTGAAGCGCATCACCTGCCCGCCGACCGGGATCTCCACCTCCAGCGCGTCGGCCACCTCCTTGGTGTCCCGGCCGGTGATCGCGGCGACCTTGTCGATGACCTCGTTGCTGGTGGCGATGCCGCTCTCGGCGGTCATGTTCACCGCCCGGTCGGCGCCGCCGGAGGGGACCGAGAACGGGTCGGTGACCACCGGCCGGACCACCACGGCGGTGGTCGCGGTGTACGTCGCCGGCAGCACGAACAGGTAGACCAGCACGGCCACCAGCACCGCCGCCGCCGTGCCGAGCACGAGCCGCCACCGGCGGAGCGGGATGCGGGCCAGCTCGACGAGGCCGACCGGGCTCTGCCGGGCGGGAGCGACGTCGGTCACGTCCATCAGTCAGGTCCTTGCGCATGGAGGGATCGGTGACCGCCCCGGGCGGCACGGGCCGACCGGGGCGGTGACCTCTCATTGTGGCCGACGGAGCCGCCCGGCCGGCAGAGCGGTTCGGCCGCTCCGGGCGGTCCGCCGGGTCACAGGGACGGCGGCGGGCCGCCCGGTCGGGCCGACCGTCAGGAGGTGGCGAAGAACAGCGTCCGGCTCGACCAGTTCACGGCGCCACCGGCGGCCGCGAGCTCGACCGACGCGGCGCCGTCGACGGCCGCACCGTCGAACGGCACGGCCCGCAGCGAGCCGTCCTGGTTGCCGTACACGATCTTGCCGTTGACCCAGGCCAGGCCCCGGACGTTGCCCCAGGCCAGGCCGATGCTGGGCAGGGTGAACTCGGTGCAGCCGAGGATGTAGCCGTCCGGCTCCAGGTACCGGTAGAAGAGCTTGTTCGTCCCGGACTTGGTGTAGTACATCCGGCCGTCCAGGGCGAACGCGCCGCTCATCGTCGACGGCTTGAACCAGTCGTTGTAGCCGCTGCTGACCCACGGCGCGCCCACCGAGCCGCCGGAGAAGATCGACACGTCGAGGTAGCTGCCGTTCGGCGCGCTCGCGTCGGTCTTCGACCAGTACAGCTTGTTGCCGACCGAGAACGCCGCCCCGGCGGCGGTCAGGTTCGGCTGGCTGCTGCTGACCGGGGTGCCCAGCGTGCTGCCGTCGAACGGCACCTTGGTCGCCTGCCCGTCGGCGGCAGAGACGTACAGGTAGCCCGACGCCGCGGACGGGGCGTTGACCGCCGCCACGGTACGGCCGCCGGCCAGCGGGAAGTGGCCCAGCCGGCCGTGGTACTCGTTGCCCACCCCGTCGGAGTCGAAGCCGGCGTACAGGCCGGTGCTGCCGCGCCACAGCTCCCACATGATCGGGCCCCAGGTGGTGGTGCCCGCCGGGGCACCCGAGCGGGTCGGGTTCCAGACCAGCGGCAGCCCGTTGACCGGGTCCAGGGCGCCCAGGCCGAACCGGTTGATCGCACCGGCGCCGGCCGCGTCGTTGCCGTTGGCGTTGTTCAGCCAGCGGAAGTGCCCACCCACGTAGACCACGTTGTCGGCGACCTCGACCGAGGTCACCGAGTCGGTCCCGGTGTAGTTGACCCAGGTGGCGTCGATGCCGGCGCCCCGGGCGGCGGTCTCGAACCGGGCGATCGCGTCGCAGTACGCGCCGGTGCCCCGCCCGCCGTCGGCGATGATGACGAAGTACGTGCCGTCGTCGGAGAAGTCGACGTCCCGGGCGTAGAACGGGAACGAGTCGCTGTAGCACGGCGCGACGTAGCGCTGGGTGCTCCAGTCGGCGACCGCCGGGGTGCCGTCGAGGTCGACGACCACGACCTGGTTGCGGGCCTGGCCGTTGACCTGGGTGAAGTTGCCGACCGCGACGAGGGTCTTGTTGTCGGGCGAGACGGCGAGGCCCCAGACCAGCTCGCTGCTGGCCCGGGCGACGCTGGCGTCGATCTGGAAGCTCGCGTCGATCGCGCCGGTGGTGGCGTTCAGCCGGGCGAGCAGGGAGTGCTGGGTGCCGTTGACCCAGTGGAACGCGCCGGCGATGTAGAGGTTGTTGCCGACCACGACGGTGCGCCGGACCAGGCCGCCGTCGCTGCGCCCGACCCAGCTGGTCACCGTCGCGCCGGTGGCCGGGTCCAGCTCGACCAGGTTCTTGCGGCTGACCCCGTTCACGGTGTTGAAGGCGCCGCCGACGATGAGCTTGCCGTCCGGGCTGACCGCGAGGGCGTGCACCGCGCCGTTCAGCTCCGGGTTGAAGCCGGTCTTCAGCGCGCCGGTGGAGCGGTCGTACGCGAACAGGTAGTTGCGGGCCGTCCAGCTCGCGTCGCCCGCCGCCTTCACCGAGGTGAACGACCCGCCCACGTAGACGGTGTTGCCGATCTCGGCGAACGCCTTGCTGTCGCCGTTCTGCGCGTGCGGGGTGTTGTCCGCCGGGTTCGCCGAGGTGAGCGTGCTGGTCACCGGCGTGGGATTGGCGGCGGCGGCCGGCGCCGCGAGCAGCCCGACGGCGAGCACCGGTACGGCGAGCACGGCGCACCACCGCCGCCACACCGGACGAGACGTTCTGTGAAGCACTACTGCCCCCAAAGAGGTAGAGAAATCACGGGTAGCTTGCGGGGAACGGACATTGCGCACCATCAACCGTCCGGTTCGCTCGATCACCGGCTCGGTCCGGCCCGGCCGTACGGGTCGCGTCCCGAGTGCCCGGTGCGGACGGGGGCCGGTGTCGACCGGCCGGGCGGGCTGCCGGGTCGGCCGTCTGGTGGCGGCCTCATGCCAGCTCCGTCCACTCGAACGGCGCCACGGCGCCGGTCGCCGCGACCGTCCAGGACGCCGCCTCCGCCAGGTCCTCGACCGTGACGGCGTCCGCCTCCCGGTGCCGGACCAGCTGCCGGCGGTCCAGCTGCCGGGCCAGTTCGACCTGGTGGTCGTCGACGTGCTCGCCGTGGCTGCGCCGGCGCGGCACGAAGACGGCCCGGTGGCCGGCCCGCATCGCGGCCAGCGCGGAGCCCACGCCGGCGTGGGTCACCACGACGTCGGCCTCCCGCATCGCCTGCTGCATCTCGGCGTACGGGACGTGCGGGCGGGCCCCGGCCGGCATCCGGGGGATCCGGGTGGAGCCGACCTGCCAGAGCACCTCCGCCTCGGGCGGCACCACCTCGACCAGGCGGGCCAGCAGCCGGGGGAAGCCGAACCGCCCGTGCGTGCCGAGGGCCACCACGATCCGGGACAGCGGCCGGGGGGTGGCCCGGCGGCTGGCCTGGTAGCCGTCGAAGACGGTGCCGCCGTAGCGCCACCGCTCGTCGGCCCAGTCCAGGTGCTGGGTGTAGAGCCGGGTGCGGGGCACCCGGGAGACCAGCCGGCCGGTGAGTGACGGCCCGGCCGTGCGGGTCGCGCTCTCGATGTAGTGGCAGGCCAGCCCGTGCCGGCTGGCGGGCACGAAGAACGACATGGCCACGCTGGCGCCGGTGCTGACCACCCGGGTGAACCGGCCGCCGCGCAGCACCCGGCGGGCGGCCAGCAGGTCGCGCAGCGCGCCGAGCGCGTCCCGGGTGGTCGCGGGCGGCACGTGGATGACCTCGTGACCGTCCAACAGGGACCGGCTCTGCGGCGAGTCGAAGGTCGCCCAGACGCAGTCGTCACCCAGGCCCAGCCGGGGCTTCAGGTCGTACAGTTCGGCGAGGTGTCCACCGGTGGAGGCGACGAGAAGGGTGGTCACGTCGTTGCCCACCTTCCGATCGAGGGGTGGTGTGGGGGCAGGTGCGGGCTGGCGGCGGGCCGCCGGTTCAGGTGCCGACCGGGACGCGTTCCCGGGCCGGGGTGGTGGGCCGTTGCGCCGGGGGCCGGACCCGCCCGTCGGCGACCGCGACGGCGAACACCATCACGGCGGTGAGCAGGATGCCGAAGGTCCAGCCGCCGAGGACGTCGGTGAGCCAGTGCTTCTCGGCGTAGACGCGGGTGTAGCCCTCCACGGTGACCAGCACGGCCAGCGCGGTGAGCAGCCCGACGCGGATCCGGCGTGGGATGTGCCAGACGAACCCGGCGAGCACCAGGATGGTGCCGAAGGTCATCAGCACCCGGGCGCACCCGCCGGACGGGTAGGTGCCCAGATCGGTCGGCGGGTGACCGCGGTCGACCACCACGGCGAGGATCTGCTGGGTGTACTGCTCGAGGACGAACTGCAACGGCATCGCGACCAGCGGGAGCCACCAGCGCCGGCGGCGCCACGCCACGGCGAGGGCGAGGGCGCCGACCACGGTGACCCACTTGAGCGGGTACCGGTCGCCGATCGCCGTGATGAAGCTGTTCAGGTCGGCCCAGCCGGCGACCCGCCGGGCGTGCACGTACTCGAAGACCGGGTGGTCGACGTGGGGTTCGAGCCGGGACAGCGCCTCGCCCAGCGGCCAGCAGAGCGCGATGACCGCGGCGGACCCGGCGAGCAGCACGACCAGGGCGGCACCGAGCCGGCCGAAGGCGTCGGTGAGTCCGGCGACGGCCTGACGCAGCCGGTCGGCGGTCCGGCTGGCGGCGACGGCCGGCGCCCACCGGGTGGCCAGCCACGGGACGACGAGCGCCGGCACGAGCACGGCGAGCGCCCCGCACAGGTAGATCAACGTCACCGTCGGTCACCACCTGTCCGGGCCGCGTGCCCCACGACGGCCGCGCGCACATTCTCTGCCATGCCAGCCACCGGCCGGACCTCCCGCACCCTACGACCCCTGGGGGCGCCCCACGCCGCCCGGACCGATCGCACCCGTCACCACCGCAGTGTTGATCGAGTGGTGACACCTTAGTGGAGGGGTGCCGGCCAGCGGTAGCGGGGGCGAGGGCCGTGCGGCATTTCCCCGGTTTGCCGGTCGGCACCCCGACAGTCGGCCCGCCGGACCGGCTCAGTCCCGGGTCGGTCGCAGTCGCTCGGCGAGCACGTGCAGCAGCGCGGGGTGCAGCTTCGGGCTCCAGCCGCCGCCACCCGCGGCGAGCTCCGCGGTCCGCAGCCACAGCTCGACGAGATAGGCGTCGGCGACGAGGCGGCAGCGGGCCGGGTCGAGGCCGAGCGACCGGCCGTGCCGGGCCAGCGCCGCCGTCATCTCGCCGGCCGCCTCCGCCGCCGGCCGCCCGTGCAGCGACAGGGCACTCTGGAAGCCCTGGTGGGCGAGGTCGAAGCCGACCGGCCGGGCGGCGCCGCTGTTCTCCCAGTCCCAGGCGTACAGCCGCCCCCGGTGGGTGCCGAGGTTCCACGGCACCCAGTCGCCGTGCCAGTGGCCGAACTCCAGCGCGGTCGCCCCGTCCCGGTCGGCGAGCGCCGCCAGCGCCGCCACGACCGGCCCGCCGGCGCGTTCGGCCCGCGCGGTGAGGTCGGCCAGGAACGGTGAGCCGGCGAGGGGCCGGGGCGCGGCCGGCGGCCCGCCGCGCCGCGCGACGGCCAGCATCGCGGCCACCTCCGGCCGGTCCGGGCGGGCCAGCCGGCGCACGCCCGCGGGCATCGGCTCGACCAGGGTGACCGCCAGGTCACCCCAGCTCAGCTCGCGCAGCAGGCGGGGCGCGTCGGGCAGGTCACCGCCGCCGCGGGGCAGGTCGCGCAGCGCCGCGGCCTCCGCGCGGACCATCGCCCGGGTCGCCTCGTTCCAACCCACCTTCGCGTACGCCCACGCCGCGCCCCGGTCGTCGAAGAGTTGCAGCGTCGGCTTGTGGTGCGGGTCGGGTGGCCGAATCCCGATCGCGGCGTGCAGCGGCCGGCCCTCGGCCCGGGCGAGGCTCGCGGTCAGCAGCAGCTCGGCCGGGTCGGCGGCGTCCGGGGCGGCGACGGTCAGCACCGGCATCCGGGCCAGCCGGGTGGCGCCCAGGCCCGCCAGCACGCCGACGGCGAGCCGGTTGGCCCGGACCCGGGGCGGCCGCAACGCGTTGTACGCCAGCGTCGACGCCGCGCCGACCCGGCGGGTGGCCAGCGGCAGCAGGAACTTCGCCCGCTCCACCGAGGGCACCACGGCGTACCGGGCGACGACCCGGTGACCCGGGGGCGGCGGCGCGGGGCCGGACGCGACGCCCAGCCACAGCCGCGCGTCGGCGAAGATGGCCCGGCTCACCCAGCCGATGCCGTCCTGGCGGTTCCGTGGATCCTGCACCGCGCCCTGCCCTCCCCTGTGCCCGTCCCGTTGCCCCGGCACGTCGGCGGCCACGATATTGCCCGCCGGCCAGCCGGCGCACGGCGGGCGGGGTCGGCGGTCAGCGCTGCCAGACCCGGACGTAGTCGACGCGGAAGTCGGCCGGGAACCGGGTGGCCGGGCCGGGCGCGCCGAGCCAGCCGCCGACCTGGACGTTCAGCCGCAGGTTGTAGGGCTTGTCGAAGACCTCGTCGAACCAGGGCGTGCTGCGCCGGTCCCGCTGCCACACCTGCCGGCCGTCGACGTACCAGCGGATCACCCCCGGCTCCCACTCGGTGGTGTAGGTGTGGAAGCCGTCGCCCGGGTGCCCGGTCGGGAACGGCCAGCGCTGGTCCTGCTTCACCGGCGTGTAGTCGTAGAAGATGGCCTGGGTGGCGGCCCGGTGGTGCGCGGCGCCGCCGGGCAGCTCGACCACGTCGATCTCGCCCTTGCCGGCGTCGTCGGCGCGCAGCCAGAACGCCGGCCACAGCCCCTGCGACCCGGCCGGCCCGGCCGGCGCCTGCGCCCGCACCTCGAAGCGGCCGTACCGGAACGCGGCCTTGCCGATGGTGTCCAGGTAGCTCTCGGTGTACTGCCGCAGCTGGGAGCCGCAGGCGACCACCCGCCGCTGCACCCGCAGGGTCAGCACCCCGTCGGCCACCGCGACGTTCGCCGGGTCGTCGACGTTGCAGCCAAGGTCGATGTCGCGCGCCTCGCCGTCGCGGACGTTCCACCGGGACCGGTCGACCGCCGTGCCGTCGAACTCGTCCGTCCAGACCAGCCGCCAGCCGGGCAGGTGGGCGCCGGGCGGCTCGGTGGGCGGCGGCGCGGGCCGGACGGCGGCCGGCGTGACCGGCCCGGCCGGGGCGGTCCGCGCCGCGTGCCGGGGCGGCGTGGCGGTGGCCGCCAGGGTGGTGACGAGGCTGATGCCGAGGACGCCGAGCAGCGCGGCCCGGCGGCCCGGCCGGGCCGGACGGTCGTGCGGGGGCGGCTGCCCGGTCACGGAGGGCTCCCTGGGTCGGCGGCGGTGCGGCAGCAGCGTATCCCGGTGCCGCGCGCCACCCGCCGCGGCGGCCGACCGGCCCGGATCAGGGACGTGCCGCCGCCAGCGCCGCCCGCATCGCCTCGACCGGTGCGGGCACCCCGGTGAACTGGGCGAACTGGTCGACCGCCTGGGCCAGCAGCAGGTCCAGGCCGGAGACCACCCGGCAGCCGGCGGCCAGCGCCGCCGCGGCGAGTGGAGTGGGCCAGGGGTCGTAGAGGGCGTCGAAGAAGACCGTGCCGGGCCGCCAGTCGAAGTTCTCGGCCAGCGGGTCGGCCACCCCCTTCGGCACCGTGGAGATCACCACGTCGGCGCGGGCGTGCGCGGGCGCGCCGTCCCACCCGGCGCCGGTCAGCGGCACCCCGACCGACCGGGCCACCGGGCGCAGCTCGTGCACCGCCTCGGGGCGGCGGGCCACCACGGTCACCTCGGCGGCGCCGAGCCGGGCCGCCGCCGCGAGCGCCGCCCGGGCGGTGCCACCCGCGCCGAGCAGGGTCACCGTGGCCCCGGCCGGCACCCCGGCGGCGGTGAGCACGTCGACCATGCCGGTGACGTCGGTGTTGTCGGCGTACCAGGTGCCGTCGCAGCGGCGTACCAGGGTGTTGGCGGCGCCCACCGCGGCGGCGACCGGGGAGGCCTCGCCGGCCAGCGCGAGCGCCGCCTCCTTGCCCGGCATGGTCACCGACAGCCCGGCCCACTCCGGGCCCAGGCCCGCGACCAGGCCGGCCAGCTCGTCGGCCGCGCACTCGATCCGGGTGTACGACCAGCCGGTCAGCCCGGCCGCCGCGTACCCGGCCTGGTGGATGACCGGGGAGAGCGAGTGGGCGATCGGCTTGCCCACGACGGCGGCCCTCACGCGCAGTTCGATCCCGTCAGCACCTTGTTGTCGCACATGGTCTTGATGAGCCGGCGGTATTCGGCGTCGTTGGAGCCGTAGCCCATCGTGCCCTTCTTGTCGATCGTCATGAAGTAGATCCAGTCCCCGGTCGGCGGGTCGAGCGCGCCCTTGAGCGCGCCCTCGCCCGGGTTGCTGATCGGGGTGATCGGCAGGCCGGCCACGTCGTGCGTGTTGTACGGGTTCTTCAGGTTGTGGATCTCGCTGGCCAGCAGCTCGTTGGAGTCCTTCGGATCCTTGCCCTGCAACCGGAACCAGTAGTTGATGCCGCTGTCGATGCCCAGGCACTTGCAGCCGATCTTGCCGGCGTAGACCCGGTTGTAGATCACCCGGGACACCTTGGCGAAGTCCTTCGGGTCGACCGCCTCGGCCTGCGCGATGGAGGCGGCGACCAGCGCCTCGTACGGGGAGATCTTCCGTTCCTTCTGCACCCGGTCGACGAAGTTGAGCTGCTCGGTGACGCGGAGGAACTCGTCGACCATCATCGAGAGGATCTGCGCGGCGGTGGCCTTCGGCGGGATCTCGTAGGTGGACGGGTAGAGGAAGCCCTCGATGCTCTTCGGGGCCTTCTTGCCGTCCTGCCGGTTGAACCAGAAGGCCGGCACGCCCAGCTTGACCGGGTCCTTCGCGGCGGCCTTGAACTCGGCCACCGGG
The DNA here is from genome assembly GCF_044465125.1 of Micromonospora sp. NPDC049836. Classification (NCBI taxonomy): domain Bacteria; kingdom Bacillati; phylum Actinomycetota; class Actinomycetes; order Micromonosporales; family Micromonosporaceae; genus Micromonospora; species Micromonospora sp. NPDC049836. Next base: position 353,649 of record NZ_JBITLH010000006.1, on the reverse strand, counting down.
ATCTTGGTCTCCCGGGACAGGATCGCGTAGACGTTGAGGCTGATCGTGCCCTCCGGGATGGTCACCCCGTCGACCACCCGGCTCTTCGGGTCGAGCATCAGGACGATGACGTCGGCGGCCTTCATCTGCTTGCGCACCTTGTACGTGCCGACCTGGATGTTCTTGCTGCGGGAGTTCGCGTCGGCGGCCTCGATGAACGCCTTGGTGCTCTTGACCACGCCGGCGTCGTAGAGGGAGTTGCCGATGTCGGTGAGGGTGTCCCCCGCCTTGACCTGCACCGTCGCCTCGCCCGAGCCCGGACCGTCGTAATCCGGGGTGACGAAGTGGTTACGGATCCGGTCGAAGCCGACGTACGCGCCGCCGCCGATGCCGCCCAGCAGCACGATGGCCATCAGGAGAGCGAAGATCGTCTTGCCCCGGCTGCCGCCCGAGCCGCCGTTGCGCTTGCGTACCGCGCCGCGCCGGTGCCGGCCCTTCTCCCCCCTCTCCGGCTCGTCGAACCCCAGATCAAGATCGTCGATCATTGCGTCCGCCTCCGCTGTGCGTCCAGCCAGCTCTGCAGAATCTCCACCGCGGCGGCCTGGTCGACCACCGCCCGTTGGCGCTTTCCCCGGACGCCCCGTTCGGCCAGCCTACGACTAGCCACCACGGTCGACATCCTCTCGTCCGTCAGCGTCACCGGAATCGACCCCATTACATCGGCCAACCGGGCAGCATAGGCCGATACGTTCGCCGCGGCCGGGCCATGCTTTCCGGCGAGGTTCACCGGGAGGCCGACCACGATCTCGACCGCCTCGTGCTCGGCGGCCAGCCGGACCAGCTCCGCCATGTCGCCGGGCACCGCGTCGGGGCCGGTGGCCAGGTCACGGGCGAGGGTGACCAGCGGGGTGGCCAGGATGCCGTGCGGGTCGGAACGGGCCACGCCCACCCGGACCTGTCCGACATCCACCCCGAGGCGGACGCCGGTGGTCGAGTCAGCCATCTACCGGACACCTCCCCTCCGGTACGGGCCAGGGCGGACCGGCCGGTCCGCCCTGGCGTCGATCGGTCTCACCATCACGCGTCGGCGATCGCCTTCTCCACGGTCAGCAGCAGGTTCGGCGCCTCCCCGGCCGGCAGGCCGCCGCCCTGGGCCAGGTCGTCGCTGCCGCCGCCCCGACCGGAGAACGCGGCCTTCACCAGGTCCTTCGCGCTCAGGCCACGACCACGGGCAGCCTGGTTGACGGCCACCACCAGGGAGGCCTTGCCGTTGGCACGGGCGGCCACCCCGACCACCGCCGGACGGGCCGGGTCGATCCGGCCGCGGATCTCCTGGGCCAGGGTGCGTACGTCGTTCGCGGCCGCGCCCTCGGGCGCCTCGGTGCCCACGTACGCCACGCCCCGCACGTCCTTCGCCCCGGCCGCGAGGCTCGCCGCACCGCCCAGCACCAGCTGGGCGCGGAGCTTCTCCAGCTCCTTCTCGGCGTCGCGCAGCTGGGTGACGGTCTGCTCGACCCGGTCCGCGACCTGCTCGCCCGGCACCCGGAACAGCTCCGCCAGCCGGGACACCAGCAGGTGCTCGCGGGCCAGGAAGCCGAACGCGTCCATGCCGACCAGGGCCTCGATCCGCCGGACACCCGAGCCCACCGAGGCCTCGGAGAGGATCTTCACGAGGCCGAGCTGGGCGGAGCGGGCCACGTGCGTGCCGCCGCACAACTCGCGGGCGTAGTCGCCGACCTCGACGACCCGGACCCGCTCGCCGTACTTCTCGCCGAACAGCGCCATCGCGCCGATCCGGCGCGCCTCCTCCTGGCTGGTGATGAAGGCGTGCACCTCCAGGTCGGCCAGGAGCACCTCGTTGACCTGCTGCTCCACGTCGTGCAGCACGCTCGGCGCCACCCCGGTCGGGGTGTTGAAGTCGAACCGGAGCCGGCCCGGCGCGTTCAGCGAACCCGCCTGGGTCGCCGACTCGCCGAGGAAGTTGCGCATCGTCTGGTGCACCAGGTGGGTGGCGGTGTGCGAGCGGGAGATCGCCCGCCGGCGGGACGCGTCGATCTCGGCGTACCCGCTCTCCCCGGCGCGCACCTCACCCCGGACCACCCGGGCCCGGTGCACGATCAACCCGGGCACCGGCTGCTGCACGTCGAAGACCTCGACCTGCCCGCCGCCGACCGTGATCAGACCCTGGTCGGGCTGCTGGCCGCCGCCCTCGGCGTAGAACGGGGTGGTGTCGAGCACCAGCTCGACGGTGTCCCCCTCGACCGCCGCGTCGACCTGCGCGCCGCCGGCGAGCAGGGCGCGGACCCGCGACTCCCGGGTCAGCTCGGTGTAGCCGGTGAACTCGACCGGCCCGCCGCCGTCGAGCACCGACCGGTACGCCGACACGTCGGTGTGGCCGGTCTTGCGGGCCTGCGCGTCGGCCTTGGCGCGGTTGCGCTGGTCGGCCATCAGCCGGCGGAAGCCGTCCGCGTCGACCTGCAGGCCCTGCTCGGCCGCGATCTCCAGGGTCAGGTCGATCGGGAAGCCGTACGTGTCGTGCAGCTGGAACGCCTTGTCACCGGAGATGGCGGCCTGCCCGGCCGACTTGGTCTCGGCGATCGCGGTGTCCAGGATCGTGGTGCCGGCCCGCAGCGTGGCGAGGAAGGCGTCCTCCTCGGCGTACGCGTACTGGGAGATCCGGCCGAAGTCCTCGGCCAGCTCCGGGTACGACGGGGCCATGCAGTCCCGGGCCACCGGCAGCAGCTCGGGCAGCGCCCGGTCCTGGTAGCCGAGCAGGCGCACCGCCCGGATGGCCCGGCGCATGATCCGGCGCAGCACGTAGCCGCGGCCCTCGTTCGACGGGGTCACCCCGTCGCCGATCAGCATCAGCGCGGTCCGCACGTGGTCGGCGATCACCCGCAGCCGCACGTCGTCCGGGTGCGACTCGCTGGCCACGTGGCCGGAGTGCGCCCCGTACCGCTTGCCGGTCAGTTCGGCGGCCCGGGCGAGGATCGGCCGGACCTCGTCGATCTCGTAGAGGTTGTCGACGCCCTGCAGGATCGAGGCCATCCGCTCCAGGCCCATGCCGGTGTCGATGTTCTTCGCCGGCAGCTCACCGAGGATCGGGTAATCCTCCTTGCCGGTGCCGGGCCCCCGCTCGAACTGCATGAAGACGAGGTTCCAGAACTCCATGTAGCGGTCCTCGTCGACCGCCGGCCCGCCCTCGCGGCCGTACTCGGGACCGCGGTCGTAGAACAGCTCGGAGCAGGGGCCGCACGGGCCGGGGATGCCCATCGACCAGAAGTTGTCCGCCTTGCCGCGGCGGACGATCCGCTCGGCGGGCACGCCGACCGAACGCCAGATCTGGAACGCCTCGTCGTCGTCGAGGTAGACCGTCGGCCAGATCCGCTCCGGGTCCAGCCCGAAGCCGCCCGCCTCGACCGGCTTGGTGACCAGGTCCCAGGCCAGCGGGATCGCGCCCTGCTTGAAGTAGTCGCCGAAGGAGAAGTTGCCGTTCATCTGGAAGAACGTGCCGTGCCGGCTGGTCTTGCCGACCTCGTCGATGTCCGGCGTGCGGATGCACTTCTGGACGCTGACCGCGCGCTGGTACGGCGGGGTCTGCTGGCCCAGGAAGTAGGGGACGAACTGCACCATGCCGGCGTTGACGAACAGCAGGTTCGGGTCGCTGATGGCGGGCAGCGGAGCGGACGGCACCACGGCGTGGCCATTCGCCTCGAAGTGGGCGAGGTACCGCCGCTTGATCTCCGCCGTCTTCATCGCTGGTGCTCCTCCGGGAAAATCTCTCGGTCGCCGATGCGCGGGTCCTCGCGCAGGTCGGCGAACTGGTCGTCGTACGCCTCGCCGCGGGCGAAGGCCTCGTGGATCTCCTGTTCGCGCTCGGCCATCCCGGCGCGGACGTCCTCGACGAAGCCCCGGACCGACTCGACCAGGCCGCCGGCGGACTCGGACAGCCCGCTGGCGATGCCCGCCGGCGTGTACGCCTGCGCGGTGCGGGTGGCCTTGCGCACCACCAGCACACCCACGGCCAGGCCGACGCCCAGCCAGAACAACCGCCTCATGCTCTCATCCTCCCGCTGTGCGCCGGCCCGGGTCAGCGGTTGCCGCGCCTGGCGGCCCGGCGCTGCTGCTTGATGGTGTCGCGCACCTCACGCTCGGTCTCCGCGTGCCGACGGGCGGAGGCGGCCTTGCGCACGCCGTAACCGAAGGCCGCCACCTTGACCAGCGGGTTCGCGGCGGCGGCCGAGACCACGGCGGCCAGATTCGCCACGTTCGCGGTGACGTTTTGCGCGTGGGTGGTCATGGTGTCCACCTTGGCGAGCTGGAGGTTGACCCCGTCGAGGGAGGTCTGCACCTGCTCCAGCGCGGTGTTGACGTTCTTCACGGTCGTGTTGACGTCACCGAGCAGGGGGGTGGTGCGGTCGTTCAGCTCGGTGATCATGCGGGTCGTCGCGTCCACGGTGTGCCGCAGCCGCAGGATCGGCACCGCCAGCACGAGCACCAGCATCAGGAACGCGCCGGCCGCGATCAGTGCGGCGATCTCTCCACCACTCACGCGCATGTCCTCCTCAAGCAGGGTCCCGGGGCCCGACGCCCCGGGACGCGCGACCGTCCTACCCACTTCGTCCCACGCCGACCCACCGTCAACGGGCGCGGGCGGTTCCGCCAGCCCCAGACCCTACCGTCCGTGATGGAAACCGGCTCACGACGGTGAGCGTGTCAGCTCGCCGAGCGGATCGTCAGTGAGGGTCGGGTACGGATCCTCACCGGTGAGTGACGGGTCGGTGCTCGGCTGTGGTCCGGTCCGCTCGTCGTCGATCGCGTTGCGGACCTTCACCGACACCAACGACCCGGTGCACTTCTCCGCTGCGGGCGTGGGTGCCGGAGTCGGTGCCGGCTCCCCGCCGACCGGTGGCGGCACGCAGGTGGGATCCCGGACCCACAGGTCGAGGGTGAGCTCGTCGCGCCGCCAGCAGGTGTAGCTGCCCTTGACCGGCTGCTCCGGGCAGCGGTCCACCTTCCACCGCCGCCAGCCGTCCCGGCCGAGCGCCTGCTGGTAGACCTCGGCGGTCTCCTTCCAGGCCTTCTCCGACTCGACGGTGCGTTCCCGCAGCCGGCAGTCCTGCAGGCACCAGCGGCTGCCGCTGACGTTGTCGACGGTGTCGTTCGCCGCCCAGGACGGCACGGCGAGCGCGTCGAGGGTGTCGAAGACCGGGTCGTGGCTGAGCGCGCGCAGCCCGAAGTAGAGCGGGACCGCGCCGAGCAGCACCAGACTGACCAGGGCGAGGATGCCCATCCGCAGCCGCCGCCGCTCGCGCATCTGGCGACGCAGCTCGGACCGCGCGCCGCGCAGGACGCCGGCCTCGGTGGGCGGCTGCCCGGGGTCGGACTCGGCTCGCCGCAGCGCGGGTCCGGTCGCGCCCTCCGGTGCGGCCTGCCCCGGCTCCCGGGGCGGTACGACCGCCGCCGCCCGGGCCGCCACGGGCGCGCCGGCCCTCGCCGGGGGCACGACCGCCGGGCCGGCCGGGCCGGGCCGGGCGGGCTCCGGCGGATGCGGGCCGACCCGCCCGGCCGGCCGCTCGTCGGGTACGCCGGGCGGGGCGACCGCGGCGGCCGCCCGGGCCACCGTGGGTTGGGGGGCCCCGCCACGCGGGCCCGGTGCCGACGCCGGTCCACCTGGCGGCGGCGCGCTGTCCGGGCCGGGGCGGGCCGGGCCGTTAGCCCGCGGGTCACCACCGGCCGGCCCCGGACGGCCGGGCTGGGCCGCCGGCCCGCCGCGTCCGCCGGGTGGGTTGGCGGGGCGGGCGGGATCGCCGCCGGGCGGCGGGCCACCGGCCCGGCCGGCGTCCACACCGGCCGGTGCACCGGCCCGGCCGGCCTCCGGCGCCGCCGCGTTTCGCCCGGCCGGGCCGCCGGGGCGCGCGGCGCCGCGTGCGGGACGCGCCCGGTCCGGGGGCGCGGCGGCACCGGTCCGCGCGTTCGGGGCACGGTTGGCGCCGGTGGGCGGGCCCTCCTCGGTGGTCGGCGCGCCGACCGGCGAGCCGGTGGGTCGGCCGGCCACCGGGGTGGCGGGATCGCTGTGCGGGGTACGCCCGGCCTGCCGCAGCCAGTCGGCCGGCCGCTCGGGCCGCGGCCGTGGCTCGCCGGCCGGCTCGTGGGCGCCCCGGCGCGGTCCGGAAGCGGCACCGACCGGCCGGCCCGTCGGCGGCTCCGGCGCGGCACGGCGGCCGGCCGGGTCGTCCGGCACCGGCCGGCGGCCGGTCGTGTCCTCGGGCGCGGCACGGCGACCGGTCACATCCTCCGGTCCGGCACGGCGACCGGTCACGTCCTCGGGTCCGGCACGGCGACCGGTCACGTCCTCGGGTCCGGCACGGCGGCCGCCGCGGAGGGCTGGCTCCTCGGGGGCGGTCCGGCGGCCGGCTGACGGCATCGCATCCCGGCCGGCAGGTGGCATCGCATCCCGGCCAGCGGGCGACATGGCGCCCCGAGCGGCGGGCGGCATCGCGTCCTGGCCGGCGGGCGGCATCGCGCCCCGACCGGCGGGCGGCATGGTGTCCCTACCGGCGGGCGGCATGGCCGGGGCGTCGGGGGTGGTCCGGCGGCCGGCTCGGGCCGGCGGCCCGTCGGGGGCGCGCCGGCCGGCCGGCGGCATGGTGGGCTCCCCCGGTGCGCGCCCGGCCCGCGGGGCCGCCGGATCGTCCGGGAGCGGCCGGCGGCCGGCGGGCGACGCTGGGTCGTCGGGGCCGGCCCGCCGGGCGGCGGGCGGGACCGCGCCGCCGCGACCGGCGGGCGGGACGCTCGGAACGGGTGGGGCGTTGCCGCTGCGCGGCACCGCCGGCGGCGGCTCGGGCTCGTCGGCGCGGCGACGGCCGCCGGCGCGGCCGGCGGCCGGACCGCCCACCCGGGACACACTCTCGTCGGCGGGGTCGGCCTGGGCATGGCGGCGCCGGGGCTCGGCCTCGGCCGGCCCGGGCCGGCCGGTGACCGGGTCGACGACCGGATAGCCGGCAGCGGGCGGCGCGGCGGCGGCGCGGACCGGCGGCACCGCGGTGCGACCGGTCTCGGGCCCGACGGCGGCCCGACGGCCGGCCCCGGAGACGGGACGGACGCCGCCCTCGACCCCGTCGGGCAGCGACCGCCGACCGGCACCGGACACCGGCCGGACGCCCGGCTCGACACCGCCCGGACCCGGCCGGCCGGCAGCCGGGTCGCTGCGGTGGCCGGCGCCGGAGACCGGCCGGACGCCGGCCCCACCGCCGGTGGGGGCGGCGCGCCGGGCGCCGCCCGAGACGGGTCGCACGGCCGGGTCGACGGCGCTCTCGGCGCCGTGCCGGCCACGCGGCGTGGGCGGGACCGGAACCCCCGGCCCGGCCGGGGGCAGGTCGACGCCGGTCGGCCAGCCGGGGCCCGCGCCCGGGCGCTCCGGCACCGGCGCCGGGCCACGGTCCGGGCCGGGTGCGGCCGCGCCGCGAGCCCGGCCGGATGATCCGGCGCCCCGGGGCCGGGCCGGGCCGCCGCGGCCCGGCTCGGGGCCGGCGGGCGGCACCGGAGCAGCACCCGGGCCAGACTCCGGGCCGGCGGGCGGCACCGGACCACCCCGGCCCGGCTCACGACCGACCGGCGGGACCGGACCACCCCGGCCGGACTCGCGGCCCGGCTCACGGCCGACCGGCGGCACGGGACCACCCCGGCGCGGCTCACGGCCGACCGGCGGCACCGGGCCACCCCGGTCGGGCTCGCGACCGACCGGCGGCACCGGGCCGCCGCGACCGGTGGGCGGCGTCAGCCGGCCGTCCGGGCCCGCGGCTCGGGCAGCGGGCGGTGGCAGGGGCGGCTGCTGACCGGTCGGCGCCTCGCCCCGTCGGGGTGGTTCGGCGGGATGCTGGCCGGGCTCGGAAGCGCCCGGCCAGAAGGCCTCCACCGGGCCGCGCCGGGCCGCGCCCGGGTCCGGCCGGCCGGGACGGGCCGGCGGGGTGGCCGCCGCGGCGTCGGCCGGTCCACGCCGGACCGGCGGTCCGGCCGGGCCCGACCGGCCGGCGGCCGGCGGCACCGGGCCGGGGTGGCCGGCGGCCGGCGGCGGCACCGGGCCGGGACGGGCCGCGGGCGGTGGTTCGGACGCGGGCGGTACCGGCCCGGCGGCGGCCGGTGGCACCGCGCCGCGCGGGGGCGCCGCGGGCAGGTCCCCGTCCGGGCCGAGTTCGGCCCGCTGCTGCTTCGCGGTCCGCAGGTCGTCGATCCAGCCGAACTCCTCGCCGACGGCGGCCTCGTCGGGCTCCGCGTCGGCCTTGCCCCGCCCCCACCGGCGGCCCTTGGCACGAGGGTCGCGCCGCTCCTCCGGGCCGTCTTCCGGCCGCTCAGGACCACGCGCCATCACTGCTGACCCTCCCCGACGGCAGCGCCGTCGCCCTCATTCGCCCCGTCGCCCCGCTGCGGGGCGGTCGCCCCGACACTCTCGGTGGCCGGCTCCGCACGGGCCGCCGGCGTCGGCAGCCCTCGCACGATCCGGCGCAGCAACGGCAGCCGGGTGGCCACCGCCCGCTCCGCGCCGTGCCCGCTCGGCCGGTAGTAGTCGGCCCCCACGAGATCGTCCGGAGCGTACTGCTGGGTGACCACCCCCCGGTGGTCGTCGTGCGGGTAGCGGTATCCGGCGCCGTGCCCGAGCCCACGTGCCCCGGAGTAGTGCGCGTCCCGCAGCCCTCGCGGCACCGGCCCGCCCCGGCCGGCGCGGACGTCGGCGATCGCCGCGCCGATCGCGGTGGTGGCCGAGTTCGATTTCGGGGCGGTGGCCAGGTGGATGACCGCGTGCGCGAGGTTGAGCTGGACCTCGGGCAGCCCGACGTACTCGACCGCGTGCGCGGCGGCGGTGGCCACGGTGAGCGCGGTGGGGTCGGCCATACCGACGTCCTCGCTCGCGAAGATCACCAGGCGGCGGGCGATGAACCGGGCGTCCTCCCCGGCCACCAGCATCCGGGCCAGCCAGTGCAGCGCGGCGTCCACGTCCGAGCCGCGCATGCTCTTGATGAACGCGCTGATCACGTCGTAGTGGGCGTCGCCGTCCCGGTCGTACCGGACGGCGGCCACGTCGACCGCCTGCTCGGCGGTGGCCAGGTCGATCCGGTCGGCGCCGCGCGCGGCGGCGGAGGCGGCCGCCGCCTCCAGCGCGGTGAGCGCCTTGCGGACGTCGCCGCCGGCGAGCCGGACCAGGTGGTCCTCCGCCTCGGTGGCCAGGGTCAGCGAGCCGTTCAGGCCGCGCTCGTCGGCCACCGCGCGGCGCAGCAGGCCGCGTACGGCGTCGTCGTCCAAGGGCTGGAGCGTGAGCAGCACGCAGCGGGACAGCAGCGGCGAGATGACCGAGAAGTACGGATTCTCGGTGGTCGCCGCCAGCAGGGTCACCGTCCGGTCCTCGACCGCGGCGAGGAGCGAGTCCTGCTGGGTCTTGCTGAACCGGTGCACCTCGTCGATGAAGAGCACGGTCTGCGGGCCGCCGGCCCGGCGCTGCCGCCGCGCGGTGTCGATCACGGCCCGGACGTCCTTGACCCCGGCGGTCAGCGCGGACATGGCCACGAACCGCCGGTCGGTGGCCCGGGCCACCAGGTGGGCGATGGTGGTCTTGCCGCTGCCGGGCGGCCCCCACAGGATCACCGACATCGGCGCGGCGCCCTCGACCAGTTGCCGCAGCGGGGCGCCCGGGGCGAGCAGGTGTTCCTGGCCGACCAGCTCGTCGATGCCGGCCGGGCGCATCCGGACCGGCAGCGGAGCGTCCGGCCGGGTGGCGGAGAACGGGTCGACGCCGGGGGAACCCGCGGGGCCGCCGGGGGGCGCGCCGGCGGGTTCGCCGAGGGTGAAGAGGGCGTCGGACTCCATCACGAGAACAGTACCGGGCCCGGCCGACGGCGCTGGAATCGCGCCGTGGGCCGGGCCCCGGTGATCCGTTCCGGTCAGCCGCGGCCGGGACGGCGACCGCGGTACCAGCGGCCCCGGCCGCCGGTGCCCGGGCCGTTGCCGACCCCGGCCAGGTAGAGCGAGAGCAGCAGAAAACCGATGAGCATGAGGGTGTGCACGTTGAACAGGTCGGGAGCGCCGAGGTTCGTGTCCAGGAAGTCGAGCAGCAGCGCGAAGCCGAACACGATGGCCGCGAGAATGGCGAGCATGGTCGTTCCTCCGGTGGGGGGTCCCTATGGGGTCGGCGAGGGATGTACCCGATCGGTCTGTTCGTCAATCTCCACGCTGGACCGGGCGGCCCGGAGCGGGTCGGTGGCCGGGATCCGCGCTCTCGTAGGCTGACCGCGTGATCACCGCCGAGCAGGTGCTGGCGGGGCGGGAGGCCCTGCTCGCCGCCACCGGACACCACCCGTACGCCCGCCACGCGCTCTGGCGCGACCACGAGGCGCGGGGGTGGCGGCGCGACGGCGCGGTGGGCTGGCTGCTCCCGCCCGGGCAGGGGCCGGCCGGTGGCGCGGTCGGGCCGGCGGGACCGGCGCTGGACGTCTTCGCCGGCCTCGTCGCGGACGGGACGCTGCACGCCGGCCAGTGGCTGCACCTGCCGCGTGCCACCCCGGCGGAGGTGGCCGGCCGGCTCACGGTGGCCCGGCTCGACGAGTGGGACTTCCGCTGGACCACGACGGCCCCGCCGGAGCAGGCCGGGGAGGACCGGGTGGTCCGCCTCACCGAGGCTGACCACCCGGCGCTCGACGCGCTGATCGACGCGGCGTTCCCCAGCACCACGTCCCGGCCGGGCGACCCGCGCGTCGTCGACTGGTACGGCATCCGCGCCGGCGACCGGCTGGTGGCCGCCGGCGCGGATCGGAGCCGGGGCGACATCGGCTTCCTCGCCGGCCTCACCGTGGCGGCCGACCGGCGGGGCCGGGGCCTCGGCGCGGCGCTGACCGCCGGGATGACCCGGGCCCTGCTGGGCCGGTACGACCACGTCGCGCTCGGCGTCTACACCGACAACGTGGGCGCGATCCGGCTCTACCGCCGCCTCGGTTTCACCCGCACCGAGCCCCGTACCTCGGTGCACCTGGGCTGACCGTCGTCCCGCCGGCCCGGCCGTCAGGCGGACCGGGTGCCGGCGTCCGCGGCGGGCACGGACACCGGCGCGGGGCCGGCGAGACTGCCCTCGGGTCCGGTCGCCACGACCGGGGTCGCCCCGGCGGCCTCCGCCGGGTCCGGCCCGGACCCGGCCGGCGCGCCGGCGGCGGTCGCGGCCGCCCGGTTCGCCCGCCAGGCCGGCAGGTAGAGGGGGGCGGCCAGGGCGAGTACCACCGCGCCGACCAGCATGGCCGTGCCGACGCTGGCGCGGTCCGCCACGGCGGTCAGCACCACCGCGCCGAGCGCACCGGCCGGCTGGCCCATCATCGAGTTCAGCGAGAGCACGCTGGTCCGGTACGGCCCGTCGACCTGGCGGTGCAGCAGGCCCATGTGCAGCGGGTTCGACGCGCCGTGCACGGTGTAGCAGGCCAGGTAGGCGATGAGCACCCCGACCGGGCCGGCGAGCAGGCCCATCCCGACCACCGTGCCGCCCTGGAGCACCCGCATGAGCGCGGCGGCGGGCGCGGCACCGAGGCGCCGCAGCAGCAGCGGGGTCAGTGCGGCGCCGGCCGCGTTGGCCAGCCAGGCCGCCGAGCCGGCGGGGCCGAGCAGCGCGGCGGCCCGGTCGGCGCCACCGACCACCTCGGCGAGACGCACCGGCAGCAGCGACTCGAAGGTGACCATGCCGAAGCCCCAGAACAGCTCGACGGCGACCAGCGCGAACAGCACCCGGTTGCGGCGCAGCAGGCCGAACGCCTGGCCGACCATCCGGGGCGCCTCGACCACCGAGTTCCGCAGCGCCGCGCGCCCCTTCGCCGGCCGCTCCTCGACCAGCAGCACGGTGAGCACCACCAGCGCCGCCACCTGCAGGGCGATGGCCACCAGTACGGGCAGGGTCAGCGCGCTGACCGGGCCGATCGGGCCGAGGGCGACCAGACCGCCGCCGAGCAGCGCACCGGCGCCGATGGCGATGCCGGCGACGGTGCCGGCCCAGCCGAGGCCCCGTTCGTACTCGGCCTTCGGGTCGGCGGCCAGGGTGGCGTCGACGTACCAGGACTCCAGCGGGCCGCTGTCGAGCGCCCGGTAGATGCCCTGCAACGCCCAGACCAGAGCGAACAGCCAGAACGAGTCGGCCACGGCGAACAGCGCCAGCGAGGCCAGGCAGACCACCCAGGCGGCGATCAGCACCGGTTTGCGGCCGAGGGCGTCGGCGAAGCCACCGGTGGGCAGCTCCAGCGCCAGCACCACCAGGCCCTGCGCGGTGGCGACCAGGCCGATCTGGGACAGCGACAGGCCGCGTTCCTGCATCAGCAGGATCATCACCGGGATGGTCAGGCCGGCGGGCAGCCAGCGCAGGCCGTAGAGGGTGAGGTAACGGAACCGGACCTGGCGTACGGAGAGCGCGGTCACCGGAACTCCTTCTGCATGGGGTAGGCGGCGACGAAGATCTGGACCCGCTCGGCGCCGGGCTCGGTCGGGTCGGCCTCCTGCCGGTGCCGCTCCAGGACGGCCCAGAGCTCGGCCTCGATCGCCGCCAGCCGGGCGGCCGGGACGGTCAGGAAGAAGTCGCTCATGCCGAACGCGTCCCGCCACTCCGCCGACCACTCGTGCTGGGTGGCGAACCACTGCTCGGCGTGCCCGGCCAGCAGGCGGACCTGGTCGCCCTGGATCCAGTCGATCGCGGCGCGGGCGTCCGGGTCGTCGTCGAAGTCGCTCGCTTCCCAGTTGGTGACGTCGTGCGCGGCCCGCCACCAGCGCTGCCGGCCGGTGCCTCGGTCCGGGTCCTCCACGACGAGGCCCACCTCGGCGAGCTGGCGCAGGTGGTAGCTGGTCGCGCCGGTGTTGGTGTCGAGCAGGGTGGCGAGGGTGGTGGCGGTCGCCGGCCCCTTCACCCGCAACGCGCCGAGCAGGCGCATCCGCAGCGGGTGGGCGAGCACGCGCACCTGCCGGTGATCGAGCCGGACCTCGCGCGGTGCCGGTGTCCTGTCGCTGTCCATGAATGCAGAATAGCTGTGCACACTTTCTGTGCACAAGTCTTGTGCACAGAAAGTGTGCATGCGGACCGCAGGGCTGGGCCCGGCCGTGGTCAGCAGGCGAACAGTTCCTCGACCCCGCGCAGCCGGGTCCGCAGCAGGCCGGCGGCCCGGGCGGAGTCGAGGCGTACCTCGACCGGGCGGACCAGGCCGGCAGCCACCGTGGTGGTGGTCCGCAGCCCGGCCGGGTCGACGCCGAGCCGGCCGGCCAGCAGCCGCCCGATGTCGGCGCGGCTGACCTCGTCCGGGCCGGCCACGTTGAGCGGGCCGGCCAGTTCGGTCGGCAGCAGCTCCAGCACCGCCGCGGCCAGGTCGGCCACGTCGATCGGGCAGCGGATCTCGTCGCTGAACAGCGTGGCCCGGCCGACGAGCGCGTCCCGGCAGCGCGCGATCTGCTTGCTCCCCTCCCCCAGGATCAGCGAGGTCCGCACCAGCAGCGCGCCCGGATCGACCACGCGCACCGCCGTCTCGGCCGCCGCCTTCGCCGCCCCGTACGGATACACCGGCGTCGGCGGCTCATCGTCGGCGTACGGCTCGGGACGCCCGCCGTGCAGCGCGTCGCTGGACAGGTGCACCAGCCGCGCCCCCACCTCGGCCGCGGCGGACGCGACGTGGGCCGCCCCGTCGGCGGTGACCGCCCAGTCGTCGAAGCGGTACGGGGTGCTGACCACCGCGTCGGGGCGTACCCCGGTCAGCAGCGCGCGCACCGCGGCGCGGTCGGTGACGTCGAGCCGGTGCGGCGCGACGCCGGGCACCGCGACGACGGCCGAGTGGTACGTGCCGGCCACCCGGTGCCCGGCACCGACCGCCTGCCGGCACACCTCGGCGCCGAGAAAGCCGCTGGCGCCCACCACGAGCAGGTTCATCCGTCCCCCTGATGATCGAAAAGGCCCGCGTCATCATGACGCGGGCCTTTCGACGGAGCCGGATCAGGTTGGGTCTGCCACCGGGGCGGCCGGGCCGGCGGTGCCGGCGTGCGGGCCGGTCGGCGCCTTCGGCTTGGCGTCGATGCCGGCCTCGGCCCGCTGCTGGGCGGTGATCGGCGTGGGCGCGCCAGTCAGCGGGTCGAAGCCACCCCGGGTCTTCGGGAACGCGATGACCTCGCGGATCGAGTCCGCGCCGGCCAGCAGCATGCAGACCCGGTCCCAACCGAACGCGATGCCGCCGTGCGGCGGGGCGCCGTACTTGAACGCCTCCAGCAGGAAGCCGAACTTGTCCCGCGCCTCCTCGGGCGTGATGCCGAGCAGGTCGAACACCCGCTGCTGCACGTCGCCGCGGTGGATACGGATCGAGCCGCCGCCGATCTCGTTGCCGTTGCAGACGATGTCGTACGCGTAGGCCAGCGCCCGGTCCGGCGCCTCCTCGAACCGGTCCACCCACTCGGCGTTCGGCGAGGTGAACGGGTGGTGCACGGCCGTCCAGTTCCCCTCGTCGGTCTTCTCGAACATCGGCGCGTCGACCACCCAGCAGAACGCCCAGGCGCTCTCGTCGACCAGCCCGGCCCGCTTGGCGATCTCGATCCGGGCCGCGCCGAGCAACTCCTGCGCCTCCCGGGTGTTGGTGCTCGCGGCGAAGAAGATCGCGTCGCCGGGCTTCGCGCCGACCGCGTCGGCCAGGCCGGCCAGGTGCGCCTCGGACAGGTTCTTCGCCACCGGCCCGCGCGCCTCGCCGGTCTCCGCGTCGAGCACCACGTACGCGAGGCCGCGCGCGCCGCGCGCCTTGGCCCAGTCCTGCCAGCCGTCCAGCTCCTTGCGGGTCTGGCTCGCCCCGCCCGGCATCACCACCGCGCCGACGTAGCCGCCCGCGTCGATCGCGCCGGCGAACACCCGGAACTCGGTGCCGCGCAGGTAGTCGGTCAGCTCGGTCAGCTCGACGCCGTAGCGCAGGTCGGGCTTGTCCGAGCCGTACCGGGACATCGCGTCGTGCCAGGTGATCCGCGGGATCGGCCGGGAGATCTCGTGGCCGGCCAGGTCGGACCAGAGCGCCGTGACGATCGCCTCGCCGAGGTCGATCACGTCGTCCTCGGTGACGAAGGACATCTCGATGTCGAGCTGGGTGAACTCCGGCTGCCGGTCGGCGCGGAAGTCCTCGTCCCGGTAGCAGCGGGCGATCTGGTAGTAGCGCTCCATGCCGCCGACCATCAGCAGCTGCTTGAACAGCTGCGGCGACTGCGGCAGCGCGTACCAGCTGCCCGGCTGGAGCCGGACGGGCACCAGGAAGTCGCGGGCGCCCTCCGGGGTGGAACGGGTCAGCGTCGGCGTCTCGATCTCCAGGAAGTCCCGCTCGTGCAGCACCGTGCGGGCGAGCTGGCTGGCCCGGGACCGCAGCCGCAGGGCCTTGGCCGGGCCGCTGCGCCGCAGGTCCAGGTAGCGGTACTTGAGCCGGATGTCGTCGCCGGCCTCGACCTGGTCGTCCACGGGCAGCGGCAGCGGCGCGGCCTCGGAGAGCACCTCCAGCTCGGTCGCGGTCACCTCCACCTCGCCGGTCGGCAGGTCCGGGTTCTCGTTGCCCTCCGGGCGGCGGGTCACCTCGCCGGTGACCTTCACGCAGAACTCGTTGCGCAGCGCGTGCGCGTCCTCCTCGCGGAAGACCACCTGCACCACACCGGAGGCGTCGCGCAGGTCGACGAAGATGACGCCGCCGTGGTCGCGCCGGCGGGCCACCCACCCGGCGAGCGTCACCGTCGAGCCGGCGTCCGCGGCGCGCAGGCTTCCGGCATTGTGGGTACGGATCACGGCTGGCGTCTCCTCATCGCTGTACGGGCTGCCCCCGCATTCTGTCAGCTCGGCGGAGCACGCCCCGCGCCACCCGGTAACCCGGTCGCGGCCGGTCGGGGTGGCTCGATCGCGGGCGGGCGGGCGGCCGGCCTCACTCGTCGGGAATGTCCCAGGCGGTCACCCGGACGGTCGCCGCCCCGTCGTTGGCCACGCCCATCACCTCGAGGAGGATCATGCGCCAGGGCTCGCCGTGCGCGCGGGCGTTGCCGTAGTCGGTGGTCACGCAGATCGCCGTGCCCTTGCGGACCGGGATCGCCGCCCCGGTGGCGATCGGCGCGGTACGGATCTTGTCGCCGCACGCCGGCGGCAGCATGCCGGCACTGGCGTCCTCGCTCCCATCGACCCCGTCCTGAAGGGTGAAGTATGAGGGAGTGTTGCCGCAGCCCATGGTGAACTTGATCTCCGCGCCGGTGCTCTCGTTCATCACCCGGGGCTCGTCCAGATCCGCGTACATCCGATTGTTGCAGGGCACCTTGAAGGTGAGCGGCTGCTTGTCGTACCTGGGCCGGTAGACGGTCCGCTCGTCGAGCGGCGGCGCCTCGCCCGGCGAGCGGGGCACGTCCTCGGTCGGGGTCTCGCCCGTGGCGGTGGGCGCGGCGGCCGTCGGCGCGTCGCTGGCCGGCGCGCTCGCCGCCGAGGTGCCGGCGGCGGGTCGGAGGGCGATGTCCTTCGCGTCGTGCGCCTGGTCGATGGCCCGCCAGGCGAAGATCGTCGAACCCAGCGCGAGCAGGAGGGCCAGCCCGGCGACGCCCAGGGCGAGCACGGCCAGGCCCCGCCCACCCGGCCGCGGCGCCGCGGCGGGCCGGCCGGGCAGACCGGTGCCCGGCGGCGTGGTGCCTGGCGGCGGGGGGCCCAGCGGGGCGGCCGGCGGCCCGGCGCCGGGCGGGGTAGCGCCGGCGGCGGGGGGCCGACTCGCGCCCGGCAGGGTCGGCGGGGTGTCCTGCGGCTCGCGGGAATCGCTCATGAAGTGTTCTCCTGAACAGGCGACGGTCGGACGAACTGCGGTTATCCCAGGATCGACGGGCGGGCGCTATCGCCTACCGGACAGCACGGCGGCGCGGAGTCGATTGTGGATCGACGTGATGATAGAAACACGGCGCAATCGCGTCGACCACACACACCGGGGAGAGACGTGGGGACCGTCGACAAGGAGCAGCCCACCGCGGACCGTCGCGCCGGGGGCGGTGAGGGCCCGCGCTGGCTGGTGTGGACCGTCGCGGTCGCCACCGTCCTCGGTGCGCTCTTCGCCGGTGGCGCCCTGATCCGCGACATCCGCAACTGGACATGGACCGGTGCGGATGACGGAACGTCCCCGAGCGGGCCCGCCGCCGCGGCCGGCTCCGCGCCGGCCCCGCAAACGAGCGCCGCGGCCGGTCCCACGCCCTCGCCGGCCAGCGGCTCGGGTGGGGTGCACGTGGACAGCCTGCCGATGCAGGCCGGCGCCGGCAACATCGTGGCGCTGCCCCGGCCGCTGAAGGACCAGCCCGGTCTCGGCCGGGCGATCGCCGTCGGCTGCCCGGAGAACACCGCCCACGACAAGCAGCGCGAGGTCACCTACGAGCTGCGCCGCCGCTATCAGGATCTGACGCTCACCGTCCAGGCGTACTCGCCGGACGACCCGCAGGCACCCGTCCGGGTGACGGTGAACGTCGCCGTCCGCCGGACCGACGGGACGATCGACCGGCTGGCGCGCGGCAGCGTGGACGCCCGGCAGGGCACGCCGGGGCAGCTCACGGCGGATGTGGCGGGCGCCGACGACCTCACCCTGCGGGTGGAGTGTCAGTCGCCGACCTCGATCGCGGTGCTCGCCGACGCCCGGATAACGCCAGCCTGACCCGCGCCGCCGCGACGGCGGATACCGTGGCCGGATGCGTGCCGTACCGAGCTGGGCGGTCGCCGTCGCCGCGGCCGCGCCCGTGCTGCTGATGACAGGTTGGACGGTGGCCGGCGCCCGGCAGCCACCCGGGTACGACCCGATCCGGGACACCATCAGCGAGCTGGCCGCGCCGGGCGCCACCGACTCGTGGATCATGAGCGGCTGCCTGGTCCTGTTGGGCTGCTGCTACCTGGGCACCGCACTGGTGCTGCACGCCGCCGGGCTGCCCAGCCGGTTCCTGCTGGCCGTCGGCGGGGTGGCCACCATCGCGCTGATCGCCGTCCCCCGGCCGCAGGTGGGCGGCTCGCCCGCGCACGGCACGGTGGCCACCGTGGCGGTGCTCGCCCTGTCGCTCTGGCCGGCCGGGTCGGCACTGCGGTTGCCCCGGAGCGTCCGGCGGGACGTGGCCGCGGCGCCGGCCGGTACCCCGCCGTGGGCGTTCCGCCGGCCGGTGGCGCTGGCCGTGACCGCGCTGCTGCTGGCCCTCTTCGGCTGGTTCGTGGTGGAGGTGACCGGCGGCTCCCGTACCGGCCTGGCCGAGCGGGTGGCCGCCCTCGCGGTGGCCTGCTGGCCGCTGGTCGCGGTCGGCTCCGCGCGCCGGGCGCACCGGGGGCGCACCGCGGCCGGACCGACGGGCGGGGACCGGCCGCGGGCCGGGCCGGGCCTCCCCCGATCCGCTGGTTGACCACGTCGGCGGGCGGGCCGGGTGCGGGCCGGTCCGCCGATCCGCTGGTCGACCGCGTCGGCGGGTGGGCCGGGCCGGTCCGGCGATCCGCTGGTTGACCGCCTCGGCGGGCGGGCCGGGTGCGGGCCGACGATGACGGTGCGCGGCCGGCAGGTGGCCGGGACGCGGAACGGGCCGCCGGTCAGCCGGCGGCCCGCTCTGGTGCGGTCGATCAGTAGACGCTGACGCCGTAGACGCTCAGCGGCTCGGTGACCGGCTGGAAGTAGGTGGTGCCGCCGGAGGAGCAGTTGCCGCTGCCGCCGGAGGTGAGGCCCAGGGCGGTGCTGCCGGCGAAGAGCGAGCCGCCGCTGTCGCCGCCCTCGGCGCAGACGTTCGTCCGGATCAGGCCGGAGACGCTGCCCTCGGCGTAGTTCACCGTCGCGCCGGTGGCCGAGACGCTGCCGCTGTGCACGCCGGTGGTGCTGCCGGAGCGGCGCACCGACTGGCCGACGTACGCGTTGCCCGCGCCGGTGATGTCCTGGTAGCTGCCGTTGTAGAGGTAGACGTTGCCCGGCTGGGTGGTGGTCTGGTTGCTGTACCGCACGATGCCGTAGTCGTTGCCCGGGAAGCTGGTGCCGGCCCGGCTGCCCAGCACCGTGGTCTGGCTGGAGTTGGAGTACCAGGTCGAGCCCAGGTTCGTGCAGTGCCCGGCGGTGAGGAAGTACTTCACGCCGGAGCTGTTGCGGACGTTGAAGCCGAGCGAGCAGCGGTAGCCACCGGTGTAGATGGCCTGGCCGCCGGAGATGCGGGTGGTGAGCACGCCGGGCTCGGCCTCGACCCGGACCGTGCCGCCGGTGCGGGCGGCGGCGGCCTTGACCCGCTCGAGCTTGGCGCCGGTGACGGTGCTGTCGACGGAGACGACCACCTGGTTGGTGGCGGGGTCGGTCCACCAGGCGGTGCCGGGGATCTTGGCGGACCGCTCCAGCTCGGCGGTGGCGGAGCGGAGCTTGTCGGCGCCCCGGGTGACCAGCTTCGGGGTGGCGCCGGCGGCGCGCACCTGCCGGGCGGCCGCGGCGTCGGTCACCGCGACGACCATCTTGCCGCTGGCGTCGGCGTACGCGCCGGCGGCCCGGTCGCCGAGGGTGGCGGCGAGGGCGGCGGCGGTGTCCGGGGAGGCGGGTGAGGCGGGGGCCGCCTGGGCGGGTGCGCCGAGCAGTGCGCCGGTGACCAGGGTGCCGGTCAGGGCGAGCGCGGCGGCGCGGCGGAGTGAGGACCTCGTGGGTCGCATGTAACAACCTCCGAAAGGGGGTGACGGGCGCTGTCATGCGTACGCGCCCGGGGACAACCCGGCCGACCTGGGGAAACGGCCGAGTGACCAAAGTATTCATAGATTTAAGATCATAAGCAAGACTCGCTTTGCCCGAATTCGCCCGGCCGCCGCCGGCAACCCGGTCGCAACATTGTGGACACAGATGGCCATCGATACGATCCGGCGCAGCACAGCCCCTCGGCACCCGCGATCCGGAGGCCACCATGACCCTCGTCCGCCGCGCGCTGGCCACCCTCGCCGGCGCCACCGCCCTCGTCCTGCTCGCGTCCGGCCCCGCCCTGGCCGCCGCCGGCCCCCCGCCCACCTCGATGGCCAGCCTGGGCGACTCCATCACCCGCGGGTTCAACGCCTGCGGCTGGTACTCCGACTGCACCTCCCGGTCGTTCAGCACCGGCGACTACGCCAGCGTGAACAGCCACTACCTGCGCATCCGCGCGGTCGAACCGGCCATCCAGGGCCGCAACCACAACGACGCCAAGACCGGGGCGAAGTCCGCCGACATGTACGGCCAGGCGGGCAGCGCGGTCAGCCAGGGCGTCCAGTACGTCACCATGCTCATCGGGGCCAACGACGCCTGCACCGGCTCGGAGTCGAGCATGACCCCGGTGACCACGTTCCGCGCCAACATCGACAGCGCGCTCAACCGGCTCCGGGCCGGCCTGCCCGACGCCCGGGTCGCCGTGCTCAGCATCCCCGACATCCAGCGCCTCTGGTCCGTGGGCAAGGGCAGCGGCAGCGCGCGTACCGCCTGGTCGCTGTTCGGCATCTGCCAGTCGATGCTGGCCAACCCGACCTCGACCAGCCAGGCCGACGTCGACCGGCGGGCCCGGGTCCGGCAGCGGGTGGTGGACTACAACACCCAACTGGCCCAGGCGTGCGCGGCGTACGGCCCGAACTGCGACTTCGACGACAACGCCGTGTTCAACTACCCGTTCAGCCTCAACCAGGTCTCCAGCTGGGACTACTTCCACCCGAACACCAGCGGGCAGGCGGTGCTCGCCAGCATCTCGTACGCCGCCGGCTTCGGCTGGTAGCCCTCGCCCCACCCGGCGCGCGACCGTACCGCTCCCGCGCCGGGTGGCGCCTCGGCCCCGCCCCGCGCGGGCGCGGGTCAGACGCGCGGGCGCGCCCCCGGGCCCGGCCGGGGCAGCACGTCGCGCGGCTCGGTCACCTCGTGTCCCTCGGCGCAGCGCAGCGTGACCCGGACCTCCGCGCCGCAGTCGCGGTGGGCCACCGCCAGCGGCGAGCCGTCCGGGTCGGCCAGGTAACGGTCACCCCAGCCCAGCACCGCCACCAGCACCGGCCAGAGGTCGAGCCCCATGGCGGTGAGCCGGTACTCGTGCCGCACCCGGCTGCCCGGTTCCCGGTAGGGCTCCCGGCGCAGCACCCCCTGCTCCACCAGCTTGGCGAGCCGGTTGGTGAGCACCTGCCGGGGGATCCCGGTGCGGACCCGCATGTCGTCGAAGCGGCGTACGCCGTTGAAGACCTCGCGGAGCACCACCAGGGTCCAGCGCTCGCCGAGGATCTCCATGGCGCGCCCGATGGTGCAGTTCTCCACCGACCAGTCCAGTGCCGCGGGTCTCATGCCGACCAGGCTAGGTCTGATTGACAGACTCAGCAACGCGCTGCGAGGCTGCGTCCATGACACAGACGCAGCAGCGCAGCCGCACCTTCACCTGGTCGGACCCGGCCGCCGGGGCCGCCCACATCGGCCGCCGCAGCGGCCTGGAATTGTTGCGCGCCATGATCGCCGGCGAACTCGCCGCACCCCCGATCATGCATCTGATCGACATGGCCCGAATGGAGGCGGACGAGGGTCGGGTCGCCGTCGAACTGGTGCCGCAGGAGTTTCACTACAACCCGCTCGGCACGGTGCACGGCGGGGTCATCTCCACCCTGCTGGACACCGCCGCCGCCTGCGCGGTGCACACCACCCTGCCGGCCGGCGTCGGCTACACCTCGCTGGACCTGAACGTGAAGTTCCTCCGTCCGGTCACCGTCGCCAGCGGCACCCTGCGCTGCGAGGGCACCGTCATCCAACGCGGTCGCCGTACCGCGCTGGCCGAGGCCCGCCTGACCGACACCCAGTCCCGCCTCATCGCCCACGCCACCTCCACCTGCCTCCTCCTCCCCCTCCCCTAACCCCTCCACCCCCACCCGCCCCCGCCCCGGCCCCCTTCCGCGATCATGGAGTTGTGGCGCCTGAGAAGTCGGCAATGTCCCCTTTGTTCACCACCACAACTCCTTGATCGACGCGCACCAAGGAGGGGCGGGAGAGGGCGGGGAGGGGCGGCGGGGGCGGGAGGACGGGGCGGGTAAGGGCGGGGCGGGGAGGGGCCGCGGTTAGGGGCGGGCGGGGAGGGGCCGCGGTTAGGGGCGGGTGGCTAGGCGGGCGGCGCGGGCGGCGCGCTTGTCCTCGAAGCGGGTGGCCTGGGTGTCCAGGGTGTCGAGGTGGGCGGCGATCTGGTCGCGGGCCGTCTCGCCGTCGGCGTCCAGGCCGGTCACCTCGAAGATGTTCCACTGGCGCAGCACCGGGACGACCACCTCGTCGCGGTGCTGGCGCAGGTCGTAGATGCCGGCCAGGGCGATGGCCACCGACTTGCGGGCGAAGCCGTCGATGCCGACGCCCGGCATCTGGAAGTCGGCCAGCACGTCGGCGACCGCGCGCATGGCCTGGGACGGGGCCAGGTCGAAGGCCGCGCCGAGCAGGTTGCGGTAGAAGACCATGTGCAGGTTCTCGTCGGCGGCCACCCGGGCCAGCAGCGCCTCGCACGCCGGGTCGCCGGTGGCCCGGCCGGTGTTGCGGTGCGAGATGCGGGTGGCCAGTTCCTGGAACGAGACGTACGCCAGCGAGTGCAGCACCTCGTCGTCGTGGACGTTGACGTAGCCCGCCGACATGTGGGTCATCCGGGCCCGCTCGAGGGCCACCGGGTCGACCGCCCGGGTCACCGTCAGGTAGTCCCGGATGGCGGTGCCGTGCCGCCCCTCCTCGGCCGTCCACCGGTGCACCCAGGTGCCCCACGCGCCGTCGCGGCCGAAGAGGGTGGCGATCTCGTGGTGGTACGAGGGCAGGTTGTCCTCGGTGAGCAGGTTGACGATCAGCGCGGTCCGGGCCACGTCGGGGATGGTCGAGTCGCCCTCGGTCCAGGGTTCGCCGCCGAGCGGCCCGTCGAAGGTCCGCCCCTCGCTCCACGGCACGTACTCGTGCGGGAACCACTCCTTGGCGAGGGACAGGTGCCGGTCGAGGTTCTTCTCGACCACGGGTTCGAGCTCGTGGAGCAGGGCGGTCTGGCTGAGCACGGTCACGGCGATCTCCCTACGGTGGCGTAACTTACGCCACCGTAGGTCCAATCGTCGTCAGGCGCCAGCGGCGGCCGGTCCCACCAGCGGCTTCAGGTCCGCCCGGGGTGGCGTCCACTCCCCCGCCGCCGCGGCCACCTGCGCACCGGAGCGGATGTCCTTCACCTCGTCGCCCTCGGCGCCGGGGAACCAGACGTACGGGATGCCGCGCCGCTCGGCGTACCGGATCTGCTTGCCGAACTTGGCCGCGCTCGGCGAGACCTCGGTCGGGATGCCCCGTGAACGCAGCGCCTCGGCCACCCGGTTGCTGGCCGCCCGCTCCTCCTCGGCGGTCACCGCGACCAGCACACAGGTCGGCACGTCCCGGGAGACCGACAGCGCGCCCGCGCCGAAGAGCAGGCCGAGCAGCCGGGTCACCCCGATGGAGATGCCCACCCCGGGGAAGCGGACGTTGCCGGAGCTGGCGAGGTTGTCGTACCGGCCGCCGGAGCAGACCGAGCCGAACCGCTCGTACCCGATCATCTGCGTCTCGTAGACGGTGCCGGTGTAGTAGTCCAGGCCGCGGGCGATGCGCAGGTCGGCGACGCAGAGCCCGGGCGCGTGCGCGGCGGCGGTCTCGACCACCGCGACCAGCTCGGCGATGCCCTCGTCGAGCAGCGGGTCGGTCACCCCCAGGGCACGCACCGCGTCGGCGAAGGAGGCGTCCGGCGCGGAGATCTCGGCCAGCGCCAGCACCGCCTTGGCTTGCGCCTCGCTCGCCCCGGCGGTCTCCGCCAGCAGCTCGGCCACCTTCGCCGGGCCGATCTTGTCGAGCTTGTCGACCGCGCGCAGCGCCGCCTCCGGCTCGGTGAGCCCGACGCCCCGGTAGAAGCCCTCGCAGATCTTGCGGTTGTTGACCTGGATGCGGACCGGCGGGATCGGCAGCGAGCGCAGCGCGTCGCCGATGACCAGCGGCATCTCCGCCTCGTAGTGCGCCGGCAGGGTGTCCCGGTCGACGATGTCGATGTCGGCCTGGAGGAACTCCCGGTAGCGGCCCTCCTGCGGGCGCTCGCCCCGCCACACCTTCTGGATCTGGTAGCGGCGGAACGGGAACTGGAGCTTGCCGGCGTTCTCCAGCACGTACCGGGCGAACGGCACGGTCAGGTCGAAGTGCAGCCCGAGGGAGTCGTCGCCGGCCGGACCGTCGCTGTCGGCCTGGAGCCGGCGCAGCAGGTAGACCTCCTTCGAGGTCTCCCCCTTGCGCAGCAGCTGGTCGAGGGGCTCGACCGAGCGGGTTTCGAGCGGGGCGAAGCCGTACAGCTCGAAGGTGGCGCGGATCCGGTCGAGCACGAACTGCTCGATCATCCGCTGGGCGGGCGTCCACTCCGGGAAGCCGGAGATGGGCGTGGGCTTGCTCATGGCGTACTCCTTGATCCCGCGCGGTCCGCGCGGGGACGTCGTGGGCGCGGCGGCTACAGGCCGCCGGTGGGCGCGGCCGGGCGCGCGTCGCCGGACTCCGCCACCTCGATGAGGTACGGGTTGCTCGCGCGCTCGCGGCCGATGGTGGTCGCGGGGCCGTGGCCGGGCAGGACGACGGTGTCGTCGGCCAGCGGGAGGACCTTCTCCCGGAGGCTGGACAGCATGCGGGGCAGGCTGCCGCCCGGCAGGTCGGTGCGGCCGATCGAGCCGGCGAAGAGCACGTCACCGGAGAGGCAGATCTGCTCGGCCTCCCAGGGCGAGCCGGCGCCGGGCATCCGGAACAGCACCGACCCGCCGGTATGGCCGGGGGCGTGGTCGACGGTGATCTCCAACCCGGCGAGGCGGAGCGTGGCGCCGTCGGTCAGCTCGGCCACGTCCTCCGGCTCGGCGTAGGGCAGCCGGCCGCCGAAGAGCTGGGTCAGGTCCATCGAGAGCGCCTTGCTCGGGTCGGCGAGCAACTCCCGGTCGTCCGGGTGGACGTACGCGGGGATGCCGCGGGCGCCGCAGACCGGCGCGACGGAGAAGGTGTGGTCCAGGTGGCCGTGGGTGAGCAGCACGGCGGCCGGGTGCAGGCGGTGCTCGGCGAGGACGGCGTCGAGCCGGTCGAGCACCCCGATGCCGGGGTCGACCACCACGCACTGCTCCCCCGGCGCCGTCGCCACCACGTAGCAGTTGGTGCCGAAGGCGTCCGCGGGAAAGCCGGCAACCAGCACGTCCGCTCCCCTCTCCGTCCGCTCGTCGTCCTCCCCGCAGCCTAGTCGCACCGGCCACCCGGTTTCGCCGGCCCACCGGTCCCGGTGGCCCCAGCCGGCACAGTGACACCGCCCGATAAACCGGGGCCGTACCTCGTACACCACTTTCCCAGTCGGTACCCGTACACTCTGGCGGGCGTGTGGCGTGGCGCACCTGCGCACCGCCGGGCGGACACCGCCCGGACGCCGGCGAGGACCAGGGCAGAGGAAGGGGAGCACGGGTGGCTTCCAGCAGGGACCGGCAGCGCAAACTGGCGCGGGCGAAGCTCGACCGGCAGCTCGCCCGGCGGGCCGCCGCGGCGAAGCGCCGCCGGCAGATCCAGGCCGGCGTGGGCGCCGCGGTGGTGCTCGCGCTGATCGTGCTCGGCTCGGCCTGGGCGCTCGGCGCGTTCGACTCGAAGCCGGCCCAGAAGGCCGCCGAGGACGTCTGCCTCTGGACCCCCCAGGACGGCGGCGCCAACGCCAACCTCAAGGACGTCGGCCGGCCGGGCACCACCGGCCTGCCCACCTCCGGCACCCGCCCGATGACGGTCACCACCAACCAGGGCGCCCCGATCACCGCCGAGCTCGACCTCGCCTCCGCCCCGTGCGCCGCGGCGAGCATCGCCCACCTCGCCGGCCGGTCGTTCTACGACAACACCACCTGCCACGAGATCACCACCGAGGGGGCGCTGCGCTGCGGCGACCCGAGCGGCACCGGCATCGGCGGCCCGACGTACTCGTTCTACGACGAGAACGTGCCGACCCCGGCGCCGAGCCCGTCGGCCTCGGGGGCGCCCGCGCCGGCGCCGGCGTACCCGAAGGGCACGGTCGCCATGATCGCGAACCCGCCGGGGGCGAACGGCAGCCAGTTCCTGCTCTTCTTCAAGGACTTCAACCCGGCGGAGCCGAAGTACCCGGTGATCGGCAAGATCACCGGCGGCCTCGACGTGCTGGCGAAGATCGGGGCGCTGCCGACCGTGGACAATGGCAGCGGTGCCAAGGTCAAGCCAAAGACGGACGTGGTGATCCAGAGCCTCACCGTCGGCGAGGTGCAGAACGCCCCGGCCGCCACCAGCGCGCCCTCGGCCAGCCCCAGCGCCGGCTGACCCGGCCCGACCCGACCCCTGAGCAGCAGCGGCAGCGCCGCACCCGAGAAACACCGGAGGAGTGACCGTGACGTCCACGAGAGAGCGGCAGCGCGCGGCGGCGCGGGCCCGACTCGAGCGGGAGATGGCCGAGCGGGCCACCCGGGCCCGCAAGCGCCGGCAGACGCAGGCGATCGTCGGGGCCGCGGCCGTGCTGGTGCTCGTGGTCGCCGGCACCGTCTGGCTGGCCACCTCGCTCGGCGGCGACGACGACAAGAAGCAGAACGCCGCGACCACGGCCGGCTTCTCCCAGTGCGTCTACACCGAGGTCCCCGCCGAGGCCCGCTCCAAGCAGGTCAAGGACGTCGGCCTGCCGGACAACCAGCAGAGCAACAAGGGCACCCAGACGATGACCATCGACACCAACCTGGGCCCGATCACCGCGAAGCTGGACCGCAGCAAGGTGCCCTGCACCGCCGGCAGCTTCGCCCACCTGGCCAGCAAGGGCTTCTTCGACAACACCAAGTGCCACCGCCTGGTCACCTCGGGCATCAAGGTGCTCCAGTGCGGCGACCCGAGCGCCACCGGCAAGGGCTGGCGGCAGAGCGACGGCACCGGCGGGCCGAGCTACACCCTGGCCGAGGAGAACCTCCCCACCGACCAGCGGCCGCCGTACCCGGAGGGCGTCATCGCGATGGCCAACTCCGGCCAGCCCGGCAGCACCGGCAGCCAGTTCTTCATCGTCTACGGCGACTCCCCGCTCGACCCCAACTACACCGTCCTGGGCACCATCACCGGTGGCATGGACGTGGTGAAGCAGGTGGCGGCGGCCGGTGACGACGGCGCCTTCGCCCAGCAGGCCGGCGGCGGTCACCCGAAGAAGGAGATCGTCATCAACAAGCTGACGATGAGCGACATCCAGGGCGGCTGACCCGCCCGTCACGCGAAAGCGCCCGCCGGCCTCAGCCGGCGGGCGCTTTTCCGTGTGCCCGATCAGGCGCCGGAGGTGACCCGGTAGGCGTCGAACACCCCGTCGACCTTGCGCACCGCGGCCAGCAGGTGCCCGAGGTGCTTCGGGTCGGCCATCTCGAAGCTGAACCGGCTCACCGCCACCCGGTCCCGGGTGGTGGTGACCGTCGCGGAGAGGATGTTGACCCGCTCGTCGGAGAGCACCCGGGTGACGTCGGCGAGCAGCTTGTGCCGGTCCAGCGCCTCGACCTGGATGGCGACCAGGAAGGTGGAGGCCGAGGTCAGCTTCCAGCTCACCTCGACCACCCGCTCGCTCTGGGCCCGCAGGTCCTCGGCGTTGGCGCAGTCGTCCCGGTGCACGCTCACCCCGCCGGAGCGGGTGACGAAGCCGAAGACGGCGTCCGGCGGCACCGGCGTGCAGCAGCGGGCCAGCTTGATCCAGACGTCGCTGACGCCCCGGACGACGACGCCCGGGTCGCTGCTGCTCTGCCGGCTGCGCGGCGGCCGGGTGGCGACGGCGGTCTCGGCGATGTCCTCCGCCGCGCCCTCCTCGCCGCCGTACGCGGCCATCAGCTTCTGCACCACCGACTGGGCCGAGACCTGGCTGTCGCCGACCGCCGCGTAGAGCGAGGCGACGTCGGCCAGGTGCAGGTCCCGGGCGATCGCCATCAGCGCGTCCGAGGTGAGCATCCGCTGCAGCGGCATGCCCTGCTTGCGCATCGCCTTGACGATCGAGTCCTTGCCGGCCTCGATCGCCTCCTCGCGCCGCTCCTTGTTGAAGTACTGCCGGATCTTGGTGCGGGCGCGCGGGCTCTTGACGAAACCCAGCCAGTCCTGCGTCGGGCCGGCCGTGTCGGACTTCGAGGTGAAGATCTCGATCACGTCGCCGTTGGACAGCGTCGACTCCAGCGGCACCAGCTTGCCGTTGACCCGGGCCCCGATGCACTTGTGCCCGACCTCGGTGTGCACCGCGTACGCGAAGTCCACCGGCGTCGACCCGGTCGGCAGCGGGATGACGTCACCCTTCGGGGTGAAGACGTACACCTCCTGGCTGGACAGGTCGAACCGCAGCGCGTCGAGGAACTCGCTCGGGTCGGCCGCCTCCCGCTGCCAGTCCAGCAGTTGGCGCAGCCAGGTCATCTCGTCGATGTGCGCCGGCGGGCCGACCACCGGGGTGCCCTTGTGCTCCTTGTACTTCCAGTGCGCGGCGATGCCGAACTCGGCGGTGCGGTGCATCGCGTAGGTGCGGATCTGCATCTCCACCGGCTTGCCGGTGGGCCCGATGACCGTCGTGTGCAACGACTGGTACATGTTGAACTTGGGCATCGCGATGTAGTCCTTGAACCGGCCCGGCACCGGCTGCCAGTTGGCGTGGATCACGCCCAGCGCCGCGTAGCAGTCCCGCACCGTGTCGACCAAGATCCGCACCCCGACCAGGTCGTAGATGTCGTTGAAGTCACGCCCCCGCACGATCATCTTCTGGTAGATCGAGTAGAGGTGCTTCGGCCGGCCGGTCGTCTCCGCCTTGATCTTGGCGGCCTTGAGGTCGGTGGACACCTTCTGCGTCACCTGCCGCAGCAGCGCCTCGCGCTGCGGCTGGTGCTCGCCGATCAGCCGGTTGATCTCCTCGAACCGCTTCGGGAACAGGGTGCCGAAGGCCAGATCCTCCAGCTCCCACTTGATGGTGTTCATACCGAGGCGGTGCGCCAGCGGGGCCAGGATCTCCAGCGTCTCCTTGGCCTTCTGCTCCTGCTTGGGCCGGGGCAGGAAGGTCAGCGTACGCATGTTGTGCAGCCGGTCAGCCAGCTTGATCACCAGGACCCGGGGGTCCTTGGCCATCGCCACGACCATCTTGCGGATGGTCTCGGCCTTGGCCGCGTCGCCGAGCTTGACCTTGTCCAGCTTGGTGACGCCGTCGACCAGCAGGGCCACCTCGCCGCCGAAGTCGGCGCGCATCGCGTCAAGCGTGTATTCGGTGTCCTCGATGGTGTCGTGCAGCAGCGCCGCGACCAGGGTGGTGGTGTCCATGCCCAGGTTGCCCAGGATGGTGGCGACCGCGAGCGGGTGGGTGATGTAGGGGTCACCGGACTTGCGGTACTGACCCGAGTGCCAGCGCGCGGCCGTGTCGAAGGCGCGCTGCAGCAGCCGGGCGTCGGCCTTGGGGTGGTTCTCCCGGTGGGTCGCGATCAGCGGCTCCAGCACCTCGCTGACCTGCGAGGTCTGCCAGGGCGCGTTGAACCGGGCCAGGCGGGCACGCACCCGCCGACCGGTCGGCGCGTTGGACAGGGCGAAACCACCGCCGGGCGAGGTGTCCGCCGGGGCGTCGGCCGGGAACGGCACCACGACCGCCCCGCCGTCCGCCGTGGCGTCGGACCCACTGCCGGAACCGCCCGTCACCCGGGCCGGCGGGTTGCCGTTGCGCTCGGTCACCGAGCCGTCCGCGTCGCCTGTCGGGTGCACCGCGCCCTCCACCGGAGGGACGACATCGTGGGACACCGGCCTCCTCACCGCTCGCCGGGGATGCGCCGGCCGTGCGGCCGACGTCCTGTTCAACCAGCCCGGGGGCCGGCGTTGTTCCGCGCCGACCGCCCCCGGTCGACGTGGCTCGCGTCCGGCCACCGGGGGACCTCACGGTCCCGGCGACCGCGCGCCGCGCCGGCCGTCCGGCCGGTCGTCGCACCGCCGGGCGGTCACCCGCCCGGTCAGCAATGGGCAATGCTACCCGCACGCAGGGTACGTCGCCGCTCCGCCGGACGGACCCCGGTGGGTCCGCCCGACGGGCCGGGACGTCAAACGGTCAGCAGGGCATGGACCGGACGCGGCGCCAGCCGCTCCCGCCCCTTGAGGAAGCCCAACTCCAGCAGCACGGTGAAGCCGGCGACCGTGCCGCCGGCCCGCTCGACCAGGTCGAGGGTGGCCTCGGCGGTGCCGCCGGTGGCGAGCACGTCGTCGACCACGAGCACCCGGCGGCCGGCGGTGAAGGCGTCCTGGTGCACCTCCAGCGTCGCCTCGCCGTATTCCAGCGCGTAGGAGGCCGAGTGGGTGGCCCGGGGCAGCTTGCCGGCCTTGCGCACCGGCACCACGCCGACCCCGGTGGCGTACGCGATGGCCGCAGCCAGCACGAAGCCGCGCGCCTCGATGCCGGCCACCGTGTCGAACGAGTCACGCCCGTGGTACGCGACGATCCCGTCGATCACCTCGCGGAAGACCCGGCCGTCGGCGAAGAGCGGCATCAGGTCCTTGAACATGACCCCCGGCTTCGGGAAGTCGGGCACGTCCAGCACCCGGCTGGCGACCAGCCGGGCGACCTCCGGGCCGCTGTCTCCCCGTACCCCGCTGGTGTGCGTCTCCGTCACGGTACGTCCCATGTCCCTTCGAACGACGACGGCGTCCGTCATGCTGCTCGCACAGCATGGCGGACGCCGTCCGGTCGGTTCCTACCGGGTCGCCCCGGTCCGGCTCAGCGGCGCTTCGCGCCGCCCGGCCGGTTGCCCCCGCCGCCGGTGGGGCGGCCGCCCCGGGCGCCGGTGGGGCGCTTGCCGGCCGGCCGGGCGCCCACCTTCGGGGCGGCGCCGGCCAGGGCCGCCGCCTCCGCGTCGATGGCCTGCTCGGCCGTCGCCGGGGCGCGCGGCGCGCCCTTCGGGGTGAGCTCGCCCCGGGCGATGGCGCTCCGGCGGGCCAGCACCCGCTTGTTGTGCGCGCTGATCCGCGGGTCCTGGTTCTTCAGCAGCACCAGCAGCGGGGTGGCCAGCAGGATCGAGGTCAGGAACGCCACCGCCATACCGACGAAGAGCACCAGACCGAGGTCCTTCAGGGTGCCCGCGCCGAGCAGGCCGGCGCCGATGAAGAGCAGGCCGCCGACCGGGAGCAGGGCGACCACCGAGGTGTTCAGCGACCGCATGAGGCTCTGGTTGAGCGCCAGGTTGGCCGCCTCGCCGTAGGTGGTGTTGTTGCTCGCGGTGATGCCCCGGGTGTTCTCCTGAACCTTGTCGAAGACCACCACCACGTCGTAGAGCGCGAAGCCCAGGATGGTGAGGAAGCCGATGATCGTCGACGGGGTGACCTCGAAACCGACCAGCGAGTAGATGCCGGCGGTGAGCAGCAGGTTGGTGAAGAGCGACGCGATCGCGGCGGCCGCCATCCGCCACTCGAAGCGGAGGATCAGGTAGATCGCCACCACGGCCACGAAGATCAGCAGACCGAGCAGGGCCCGGGAGGTGACCTGGCTGCCCCACGCCTCGGAGACCTGGCTGCCGCTGATCTCGTCGGCCTGGATGCCGAACGACTGCGCCATCTCGGTCTTGACCTCGTTGGCCTGCTCCGCGGTGAGCTGGCCGGTGCGCAGTTCGTAGTACTCGCCGCTGGTGCCGCCGACCTTCTGCGCGGTGACCACCGTGGCGCCGTCGCCCTTGGCCGCGAGCGCCGCGTTGACCTTGTCCTCCGCCTGGTCCAGCGTGCCGACGCTCGCCGGCACCTGGAACGAGTTGCCGCCGGCGAACTCGATACCGAGACTGAAGCCGCGGACCGCGAAGCTGAGCACGGCGATCAGCACCAGCACACCGGCGACGGCGAACCAGAGCTTGCGCCGGCCGACGATGTTGAGATCGGCCTCGCCCCGGTAGAGCCGGGACGCCAGACCACTCTTAGCCATCTCAGGCCTCCTTGACGCGCGGGTTGCGAGCGGTGGCCTGCTCGGCCGACCGGGCCGGCAGGGCGCGGCCCAGACCGCTGACCCGCGGGGACAGGAACGCCCGGGTCCGGGCGAACATCGTCATGATCGGGTGACGGAAGAGGAAGACGACGACCAGGTCGAGGACCGTCGCCAGGCCGAGCGCGAAGGCGAAGCCCTTCACCGCGCCGACCGAGACGATGTAGAGCACCACGGCGGACATCAGGGTGATGGCGTTCGCCGAGATGATCGTCCGGCGGGCCCGGACCCACGCCCGCGGCACCGCGCTGCGCGGGCTGCGTCCCTCGCGGATCTCGTCCTTGAGCCGCTCGAAGTAGATGACGAACGAGTCCGCCGCCACACCGAGTGACACGATCATGCCGGCGATGCCGGCGAGGGTGAGGGTGAAGCCGATCGACCGGCCGAGCACCACCAGCGCGCCGAAGACCAGCAACGCCGAGAGCACCAGGCTCAGGAAGATGACCGAGCCGAGCAGCCGGTAGTAGAAGAACGAGTAGATGATGACCAGCAGCATGCCGATGCCGGCCGCGAGCAGGCCCGCCTTCAGGTGGCTGTCACCCAGCGTCGCGGTGACGTTCTGCTGCTCCTGCGGCTCGAAGGTCACCGGCAGCGCGCCGTAGCGGAGCTGGCTGGCCAGCGCGTTGGCCGACTTGTTGTCGAAACTGCCGGTGATCTGCGAGTCACCGGTCAGCACGCCCTGGATCTCCGGCGAGGAGACGATCTCGTTGTCCAGCACCACGGCGACCCGGCACTTGCCGTCCTGGCCGAGCGCGCTCTGGTCACAGGCCTGGCCCTCGTTGTTGAACGCCTCGCGGGTCAGCGCGGTCCACTTCTCCTGGCCCTTGCCGGTGAAGTTGAGGCTGACCACCCAGGAGCTGGTCTGGTCGAGCACCGCGTTGGCGTCGTCGACGTCGGTGCCCAGCACCTTGGCCTTGTCGAGCAGGTACTTGGCGCCGGACTCGCAGGCCACCGCCTGCTCGTTCTCGTTCTTGATCGAGGCGGCCGGCCGCTTGTCGAGCTGGGCGCAGGTGATGGTCGGGACGTTGAACTGGATCCCGACCGGCAGCACCGCGACCTCCTGCGGGGAGAGCGTGCCGAACGGCTTGAGCTTGTCGGCCAGCGACGGGTCGGTCGCCAGGTCGGCCGGCGCCTGCAGGCCGGAGGCGGCGGCCCAGGCGGCCGCGCCCACCTTCTGCTCGATGGCCTTGCGCTGCTGCTCGATGCTCTGCGGCACCGGCTCGGCGCTGGCGCTCGGGCTCGGCGCGGCGGCGCTCGGCGTGGCCGACGCGGTCGGCGCGGCGGCGCTGGCGCTCGGCGTGGGGGCCATGCCGCCCTGCCCGCCGGCGCTCGGCGACGCGCTGGCCTTGGCGCCCGCGCCGGCGGTCACCTTCGGCGACGCGCTGCCGGACGGCTTCGGGGTGGCGCTGCCGGACGGCTTCGGGGTCGCGCTGCCGGACGGGTTCGGGGTCGCGCTGGCCGACGGGGCCGGCTGGGCGGTCGCGCCGCTGCCGTCGGTGGCCTTGAGCACCTTGCGGAAGCGCAGCTCGGCGGCCTCACCGACGTTCGTCAGGTCCCGGTTCTGACCGGGCAGGGAGATGACGATGTTCCGGTTGCCCTCGGTGACCACCTCGGCCTCGGCCACGCCGTAGGCGTTGACCCGGTTCTCGATGATCTGGCGCGCCTCTTCGAGGTTGGCGGCGGTCGGGGGCTTGCCGTCCACGGTGTTGGTGGCCTCGAGCGTCAGCCGGGTGCCGCCGATGAGGTCCAGGCCGAGCCGGGGCTCCAACCGGTCCTTCCAGCCACCGCTGGCGCCGCCCGAGAAGAACACCAAGAGATAGAGGACGACGAAGATGAGCCCGAGCACGGCCAACTGCCGTCCGGGGCGCATCTGTCCCTGAGGTGGTGCCACGGCTGTCTTGTCTCCCTGTACGGTCGCACCGCTGGGCAGCGGCGACGAAAGGTCGGGCCGGGGGTGTCCGCCCGACTCCTCTGGCGGGTCGGCGTCACCGGCCGGCGCGGCTACCGGACCCGGCGCGGGGGCACCGGGCGGGCACTCGCCTGTCGGCGGCGGACGCCGCCCCAACTATCCACTTGTGTCGACGAATCCGCTGCCCCGTCCGGGGGCCGGCGGCTCACTCCTTGACCGACTCCGCGTCCTCGCTGACCGGCTCGGCGGTCGGCTGCTCGGCACGGGTGGTGACCCGGGCGATCGCGGGGCGCGCGTACCGGGTCTGCACGCCCGGCGCGACCTCCAGCAGGACGCTGTCGTCCTCGACGGCCACGACGGTGCCGTAGAGCCCGCCGATGGTGACCACCTCGTCGCCCGGGCCGAGCTGGGACTGCATCTGCTCGGCCTCGCGGCGCCGCTTCTGCTGCGGGCGGATCATCATGAAGTACATGACCCCGAAGAGCAGGGCGATCATGAGGATCGGCGTCAGACCGCCGGCCCCGCTACCGGTTTGTGCGAGAGGCACAGTTGTTGACCTTCCCATTGGCCTTCGTCCGAGCCCGAGGGCGCCGGAGCGGAGGCGGATTCTCACGTCCTGTACAGACCGCGGCGAAGTCTAGTCCGTGCTCCTGGGAACGCCGAATGCGGCACAGATCACGTTCGCATCACGGCTGATCGGTCTGGGCCGAGAACAGATCGGGCACCGGAGGAGCATCCGCGCCAAATGTACCATTCGGCGGGGTACGCCCCAGGTGGTGCCAGGCCGCCTCGGTGGCGACCCGGCCCCGGGGGGTCCGGGCCAGCAGGCCGGCCCGCACCAGGAACGGCTCGCAGACCTCCTCCACGGTGTCCGGCTGCTCCCCCACCGCCACGGCCAGGGTGGAGAGCCCGACCGGGCCACCCCGGAACGAGTCGACCAGCGCGGAGAGCACCGCCCGGTCCAGCCGGTCCAGCCCGAGGGCGTCGACGTCGTACACGGTGAGCGCGGCCCGGGCGGTCTCCAGGGTGACCACCCCGTCGGCCCGGACCTCGGCGAAGTCGCGCACCCGGCGCAGCAGCCGGTTGGCGATCCGCGGGGTGCCCCGGGACCGGCCGGCGATCTCGGCCGCGCCCTCGCCGGTGATCGGCACCCCGAGGATCCGGGCCGAGCGGTGCAGCAGCGACTCCAGGTCGGCCGGCGCGTAGAAGTCGAGGTGGGCGACGAAACCGAACCGGTCCCGCATCGGGCCGGTCAGCAGACCGGACCGGGTGGTCGCGCCGACCAGGGTGAACGGCTCGACGTCCAGCGGGATGGCGGTGGCGCCCGGACCCTTGCCGACCACCACGTCGACCCGGAAGTCCTCCATGGCGCTGTAGAGCAGCTCCTCGGCCGGCTTGGCGATCCGGTGGATCTCGTCGATGAACAGGACGTCGCCCTCGGTGAGGCTGGTCAGGATCGCGGCCAGGTCGCCGGAGCGCTCGATCGCCGGGCCGCTGGTCACCCGGATCCCCGAGCCCAGCTCGGCGGCCACGATGTTGGCCAACGTCGTCTTCCCGAGGCCAGGCGGCCCGGAGAGGAGGATGTGGTCGGGCGGGGAGCCGCGCCGCATCGCGCCCTTGAGCAGCAGGTCGAGCTGGTCGCGGACGCGGTGCTGGGCGATGAACTCGTCCAGGCGCTTCGGCCGGACGCTGGCCTCCGCGTCCAACTCGCCGTCGCCGACGTACGCCGAGACCAGGTTCTCCCCCGTCATGAGCTGACCTTCATTCGCGACTGCGGGGCTCGCAAACCCGGCGCACTCCTCGCGCTCATCAGGTGACCTTCATTCGCGACTGCGGGGCTCGCAAACCCGGCGCACTCCTCGCGCTCATCAGCTGACCTTCATTCGCGACTGCGGGGCTCGCAAACCCGGCTCACTCCTCGCGCTCATGGGCTGACCTTCATTCGCGACTGCGGGGCTCGCAAACCCGGCTCACTCCTCGCGCTCATCATCGGGTGCGGCCCAGCAGGCGGATGGCCTGCTTGAGCAGGACCGGCACGGGGGGCGTCTCGCCGTCGACGGTCTCCGCGACGGCGGCCACCGCCTGCTCGGCCTGGCCGGCCGTCCAGCCCAGCCCGACCAGCGCCTGGCGGACCTGCTCGGGCCAGGCGCCCACGGTCACCCCGGCGGCGCCGTCCGGCCCGACCGGCACCGGACCGATCCGGTCGCGCAGCTCCAGCACGAGGCGTTCGGCGCCCTTCTTGCCGATGCCGGGCACCCGGGTCAGCGCGGCGGTGTCGGCGTTGGCGATGGCCTTGCGGACCGCGTCCGGGGTGTGCACGGCGAGCACCGCCTGGGCCAGCCGCGGACCCACCCCGCTGGCGGTCTGGAGCAGCTCGAAGAGCTGCTTGGCGTCGTCGTCGGCGAAGCCGTAGAGGGTGAGCGAGTCCTCCCGCACCACCAGGCTGGTGGCGAGCCGCGCGGGCTGGCCGACCCGCAGGTCGGCCAGGGTGGCCGGGGCGCACTGCACGGCGAGGCCGATGCCACCCACCTCCACCACCGCGTGGTCCGGGGCGGTCGCGGTCACCGTGCCGCGCACGCTGGCGATCATCGCAGTCCTCCTCGTCGTGCCCGCTCGGCCGCGGCGGCCAGCTTGGACCGGGTGCCGCCGCGCCAGATGTGGCAGATGGCCAGGGCCAGGGCGTCGGCGGCGTCGGCCGGCCGGGGCGGCTCGGGCAGCCGCAGCAGCCGGGTGACCATCGTGGTCATCTGCGCCTTGTCGGCCTGACCGGAGCCGGTCACCGCCGCCTTGACCTCGCTCGGCGTGTAGGTCTGCACGGGCAGGCCGGCCCGCGCCCCGGCGAGCACGGCGATCCCGCTGGCCTGGGCGGTGCCCATCACGGTGCGGACATTGTGCTGGGTGAAGACCCGCTCGACGGCGACCGCGTCCGGCCGGTGCTCGGCCACCAGGTCGGTGAGCGAACGGTCCAGGTGCAGCAGGCGCAGCGGCAGCTCGTCGGCCGGATCGGTGTAGACGACGTAGTAGGCGACCAGCGTGCAGGGCCGCCCCGGCACGCCCTCGACCACGCCGACCCCGCACCGGGTCAGCCCCGGGTCGACGCCGAGCACCCGCACGCCGCCTCCTCCCCGAGCCACCAGCAGTACGTGTGTTCGACACCCTACTGGTGCCGCCGGACGGCGGTCGGGCGGGACACGCCCACCGGCCCGGGCGGGCCGTAATCCGCCACACACTGAATCGGTCGAGTATGTGTCGCGGCCCCATGTGCCGCCGACCACCCAGCTCGTAGCTTGTGCGCCATGACGGCAGAACCCGTGGCGGTCCCCCACGTCGTACGCGTCGACCTCTCCGGTCGCAGTGCCCTGGTGACCGGTGGTGGCAGCGGCATCGGACGGGCCTGTGCCCTGCGGCTGGCGGCGGCCGGCGCGGCGGTGCTGGTGGTGGACCGCAACGTGGCAGCGGCCAGGGCGGTCGCCGCCGAGGCGGGCGGGCGGGCCGAGGGGATCGACCTGGCCGACCCGGCGGCGGTGGACCGGCTCGACGCGGCCGTGGACATCGTGGTCAACAACGCCGGACTGCAGCACGTGGCGCCGGTGCAGGACTTCCCCACCGAGCGCTTCGAGTACATCCAGCGGGTGATGGTGGAGGCGCCGTTCCTGCTGATCCGGCGCGCCCTGCCGCACATGTACGCCGGCGGCTGGGGCCGGATCGTGAACATCTCCTCCGTGCACGGGCTGCGGGCCTCGCCGTTCAAGGCCGCCTACGTCTCGGCCAAGCACGCCCTCGAAGGGCTGTCGAAGGTGGTGGCGCTGGAGGGCGCCGCGCACGGGGTGACCGCCAACTGCATCAATCCGGCGTACGTGCGGACCGCGCTGGTGGAGAGCCAGATCGCCGACCAGGCGGCCAGCCACGGCATCGGCGAGGACGAGGTGGTCGAGAAGATCATGCTGGCCCGGGCGGCGATCAAGCGGCTGATCGAACCGGAGGAGGTGGCGGAGCTGGTGGCGTACCTCTGCTCGCCGCCGGCCGCGTTCATCACCGGTGCCTCGATCGCCCTCGACGGGGGCTGGACGGCCAACTAGTGGCCGCGCGCACAATGTCGGTCATGTCGTCGCCGGTCGAGTTCCTGGAACTGCTGGCCCGGGAGGCCGCCGCCGTCGAGTTCGAGGGCCCGCTGGTCGCCGCCCGGGCCGCCGGGCTGCCCGCCGACCGGCTGGCCGAGCTGGAGCAGGCGAAGGTGGTGGCGCTGCGGGTCCGCGCGCTGCTGGCGCGCCGCCGGCGCCGGGAGACCGAGCTGTCCGGCCTGTACGACACGGCCAGCGACCTGGCCGGGCTGCGCGACCTGGACGACGTGCTGCGGGCGATCGTGCACCGGGCCCGGATCCTGCTCGGCACCGACGTGGCGTACATGACGCTCAACGACGAGGAGCGCGGCGACACGTACATGCGGGTCACCGACGGGTCGATCTCGGCGCGGTTCCAGCGGCTGCGGCTGGAGATGGGCGACGGGCTGGGCGGGCTGGTGGCGCAGACCGGCACCCCGTACGTCACCTCGAACTACCAGGAGGACGAGCGGTTCAAGCACACCGGGGAGATCGACGGCGGGGTGGGCGAGGAGGGCCTGGTGGCCATCCTGGGCGTGCCGCTGCGGCTCGGGTCCAGCGTGATCGGCGTGCTCTACGCGGCCAACCGGTCGGCCCGGCCGTTCGCCCGGGAGGAGGTGTCGCTGCTGGTCTCGCTCGCCGCGCACGCGGCGGTGGCGATCGACACGGCCCGGCTGCTGGCGGAGACCCGGTCGGCGCTGGAGGAGCTGTCGGCGGCGAACAGCACGATCCGGGCGCACAGCAGCTCGGTGGAGCGGGCCGCGGCCGCGCACGACCGGATGACCGCGCTGGTGCTGCGCGGCGGCGGGATGGAGGACGTGGCCGCGGCGGTCACCGAGGTGCTCGGCGGGGCGCTGCTGGCGCTGGACGCCGAGGGGCGGCGGCTGGCCCGGGTCGGCGAGATCGAGGAGCCGGACCGGGCCGACATCGTCGAGGCGGTGGCCGCGTCCCGGACCGAGGGGCGCAGCGTGCGCCGGGGTCCGCTCTGGTACGCCGCGGTGGTGGCCGGCGCGGAGAACCTGGGCGCGCTGGTGCTGCGCCCGGACGGTGAGCTGGTCGACGCCGACCAGCGGATCCTGGAGCGGGCCGCGCTGGTCACCGCGTTGCTGCTGCTGTTCCGCCGGACCGTGGCCGAGGCGGAGGGGCGGGTGCGCGGCGAGCTGCTGGACGACCTGATCGCCCGGCCGCTGCGGGACGCCGACGCGTTGCGCAGCCGGGCCCGCCGGCTCGGGGTGGACCTGGACGCGCCGCACGTGCTGGTGGCGGTCGGCGACGACGCGTTCGCGGCGACCGGTTCGGCCCGGCAGCGGGTGCTCTCCTGGGCCACCACGTACGCCTCGACCCGGGGCGGGCTGGCGGCGGCGCGCGACGGCCGGGTGGTGCTGATGCTGCCGGGTCGGGACGCGGGCGGGGCGGCGCGGGCGGTGGCCCGGGACCTGTCCCGGGTGACCGGTCGGCCGGTGACCGCCGGGGCCAGCGGCCCGTCGAGCGGGCCGGCGTCGCTGGCGGCCACGTTCGCCGAGGCGGAGCGTTGCCTGACCGCGCTGGGCGCGCTGGGCCGCGCCGGGCAGGGGGCGAGCACCGCCGAGCTGGGCTTCGTGGGGCTGCTGCTGGGCGCGGTGGGCGACTCGGGCGACCGGGACGTGGCGCGGTTCCTCACCGCCACGGTGGGTCCGGTGATCGACTACGACGCTCGCCGGGGCACCGCGCTGGTCAAGACGTTGGAGGCGTACTTCGGGGTGGGCGGCAGCCTGGCCCGGGCCGCCGAGCTGCTGCACGTGCACGTCAACACGGTGACCCAGCGGCTGGAGCGGGTCGGCCAGCTGCTCGGCACGGACTGGCAGCGGCCGGAGCGGGCCCTGGAGGTGCAGCTCGCGCTACGCCTGCACCGGCTGCGCGCCCCGGAGGACTGACCCCGGCCGGCGGAAGAACCGGCCGGGGCGGCGCGCGTCCCACCGGCCGGGGCGGCGCGTGTCTCTCCCACCGGCCGGGCAGCCACCGGCCGGGTCGTGCTCAGCGGGCGCGCAGGCCCCCCAGCACGCTGTCCACGATGTGCTCGGGCAGGACCCGGTCGTCCAGCTCGGGGTGCCAGCGCAGCACCCGCTGGACCAGCATCGGGCCGGCGAGCAGCGCGATGGCCAGCTCGATGTCGAGGTCGGCGCGCAGCTCGCCGCTGGCAACCCCGCGCCGCAGCACCTCGCGCATCAGCTTCCGGCGCGGCTCGATCATGTTCTGGTAGAGCTGGTAGTGGTCCGGGCTGCGGTTCACCTCGGGCACCAGGCACGGCATGATCTTGGTGGCCCGCGGGTCGACGTTGTGGCCGATCGCGCCGACCAGCAGCACCAGGTCGTCGCGGACGGACTCCCCGGCGGGCTGGGGCGGGACCCCCTTGAGCCGGCGCAGCGCGTCCATCAGCAGCGCGTCCTTGCCCGGCCAGCGGCGGTAGATGGTGGCCTTGCCGACGCCGGCGCGGGCGGCGATCGCCTCGATGGAGAGCGCCTCGAGGGTGCTGCCCTCGGCGAGCAGGTCGAGGGTGGCCTCGATGATCGCCTCGTCCGCGCGGACGCTCCGCGGTCGCCCGGGCGACCGCGGAGCATCTGCGGTGGAGTTCATGTCAGACATTGTCGCTGAACCTACGCGGTCCCGGCCAACTCCGGCTCGGTGGCCGGCCGGACCTCGGCCGGGGCCGCCGCCGGGCGGGCCGGCATCCAGCGCAGCGCGATCACGACGCCGAGCAGGGCCACCACCGCGGAGAACCCGGCCGCCCAGTGCATCGCCGCCACGAACGAGTCGTTGGCCGCCGAGATCAGCCGGGGCGCCACCGGCCCGAGCTGGGCCGCGGCCGCGTACGCGCCGGAGATGGACTCCTCGGCGGCGTCCCGGGCCGGGGCGGGCAGGCCGCCCAGCGCCGAGGCGATCTCGGACCGGTAGACCGCGGAGAGCACCGAGCCGAGTA
This sequence comes from Micromonospora sp. NPDC049836, assembly GCF_044465125.1. Lineage (NCBI taxonomy): Bacteria > Bacillati > Actinomycetota > Actinomycetes > Micromonosporales > Micromonosporaceae > Micromonospora > Micromonospora sp. NPDC049836. Next base: position 312,743 of record NZ_JBITLH010000006.1, on the reverse strand, counting down.
CCGCGACGCCCAGCGCGCCGGCCACCTGCCGGACCGTGTTGCTGACCGCCGACCCGACGCCGGCCTTCTCCCGGGGCAGCGCGGACATGATCGATTCGGTCGCCGGCGGCATGATGTTCGCCATGCCGACGCCCTGGACGAAGGTCAGGACCAGCACCACCCAGATCGGGGTGACCGCGTCGACGAGGACGAAGCCGCCCAGCGACACCGCGGTCAGGACGAGGCCGACCACCGCGACCGCCCGGCCGCCGAACCGGCGGACCATCGCCGCGCTGCGCGGGGCGAAGAACAGCTGGGCGGCGGCGAAGGGCAGGAAGAGCAGGCCGGTCTCCAGCGGGCTGTAGCCGCGCACCAGCTGCAGGTAGAACGCGTTGAAGAACAGCACGCCCATGGCGGCGAAGAAGACCAGCCCGACCAGCGCCACCGGGGCGGCGAACCGGGGCACCCGGAACAGGCGGACGTCCAGCGACGGGTGGTCGCTGCGCAGCTCGTGGGTGATGAACCAGCCGAGCACGGCGAGTCCACCGGCGATCGCGACCCAGACCTGCGGCCGGCCGAAGCCGTGCTCACCGCCGTCGATGATGCCGTAGGTGAGGGCGACCAGGCCGACCACGGAGAGCAGCACGCCGAGCAGGTCGACCCGGCCCGGCTTCGGGTCGCGGGACTCCGGGACCAGGGCGGCGACCAGCACCACCCCGAGCAGGACCACCGGCACGTTGATCAGGAAGACCGAGCCCCACCAGTAGTGCTCGAGCAGGGCGCCGCCGAGGACCGGGCCGATCGCCACGGCGAGGCCGACCGCGCCGGCCCAGACGCCGATGGCCCGGCCCCGCTCGCGGGGGTCGAAGACGTTGGAGATGATCGACAGGGTCACCGGCATGATGGCGGCGCCGCCGATGCCCATCAGCGCGCGGGTGACGATCAGCTGGGCCGGGTCCTGGGCGTACGCGGAGAGCAGCGAGGCGAGCCCGAACAGGATCAGACCGATCATGAGGAAGCGCTTGCGGCCGAGGCGGTCGCCGAGGACGCCGAAGGTGAACAGCAACCCGGCGAAGACCAGGGTGTAGGAGTTGATCGCCCATTCCAGCTCGCCCTGGCTGGCCCCGAGGCCGTGCACCGGGTCGGCGAGGGTGCGCAGGGCGACGTTGAGGATGGTGTTGTCGAGGACGACCACCAGGAGGCTGATCACCAGCACCCCCAGGATCGCCCACCTCCTCGGGTGTCCGGTGTTCTCGTGCAGTTCCACGCGGTTTCTCCCCCCGGTTCCCCCGCATCCAAATACGATACGGGGCAGACTCGTAACGACGACGAGCCTAGGTGAGAAGGTTTCGATACGGAACCGGTTCGTATCGTTTGTGGTCCAGGTCACCCACCGCCCGCCCGGACCGGCCGACCACGAAACGAACCCCCCGGCGGCGCTCGGCCGTCGGGGGGTTCGTCGGGGGCGGTGGTTGTCGGGCCGCCACCGCGGCAGGGTCACCGGCGCCGCAGCCCTCGCCGGCGCAGCGCCCACTGGGCGACCGTGCCCCAGATGCCGCGCCGGAACAGCAGCACCACCAGGACGAAGATGCCGCCGGTGACCAGGCCGATCGCCTCGAACCCGGAGAACGACAGCCAGTCCTCCAGGCGCACCACCAGGGCCGCGCCGAGCACCCCGCCCCACAGCGTGCCGATGCCGCCGAGCACCACCACGATGACCGCCTTGCCGGAGGTGGTCCAGTGCAGCACGTCCAGCGAGACGAACCGGTGGCCGACCGCGAAGAGCCCGCCGCCCAGCCCGGCCAGGAACCCGGAGAGCACGAACGCGGTCAGCTTGTAGCGGTGCACCGGATAGCCGAGCGCGCGGGCCCGGGCCGGGTTGTCCCGGATGCCGACCAGCACCCGGCCGAACGGCGAGTGCACGATCCGCCAGGCCGCGGCGAGCCCGAGCAGCACGATCGGCAGGATCGCGTAGTAGAAGTAGTAGTCGTCGGTGAGGTCGAGCCCGAAGAACTCCCGGGGCACGCCCTGCAGGCCGTTCTCGCCCTGGGTGACCGACCGCCACTCGTTGGCCACGTAGTAGACCAGCTGCGCGAAGGCCAGCGTAACCATCGCGAAGTAGATCCCGGTCCGCTTGACCGCCAGGTAGCCGATCGGCACCGCGAGCAGCGCCGCCGCCAGGGCCCCGGCCAGCACCGCCAGCGGGAAGGGCAGGCCGGCGTGGATCGCGACGAGACCGGTCACGTACGCCGAGGTGCCCCAGAACGCGGCGTGCCCGAAGGACATCAGCCCGGTGAAGCCGAGCAGCAGGTCCACCGAGACGGCGAAGAGCGCCCAGCAGAGGATGTCCACGGCCACCGCCGGGTAGAGCCCGTTGGGCAGCCAGAGCGCCGCCACCAGGCCGGCGGCGAGCAGGGCGTACCGGACCCAGCCGGGGGCCCGGGCCACGGTGAGCAGCCCGGACGGGGGCGCCGGGCGGGCCGCCTCCCCGGCGGGAGTGTCCACCACGCCGCTCGTCGCCCCCTCGGTCGGCGGCTGCCCGGCTCGCAGACCCGGCTCACTCCGCGCGCTCACGCCGGGGCCTCCTCACGGCCGAACAGGCCGGCCGGGCGCCAGAGCAGCACCGCGGCCATCACCACGAAGACGACGGTCTGCGACACGATCGGGAAGTCCGACAGGTACGCCTCGCCCCAGGCCTGGACCAGCCCGATGCCGAAGCCGGCCGCCACCGAACCGAAGATGGAGCCGAGGCCGCCGATCACCACCACCGCGAAGACCACGATGATCAGGTCGGCGCCCATCAGCGGATTGACCGCGCGCATCGGGGCCGCGAGGACCCCGGCCAGCCCGGCGAGGGCGATGCCGAAGCCGAACACCGGGGTGACCCACCGGCCCACGTCGATGCCGAGGGCCCGGGTCAGCTCCGGCCGCTCGGTGGCCGCCCGGACCACCGTGCCGATCCGGGTCCGCCCCAGCACCCACCACACGGCGACGCAGAGCAGCACCGTGAAGCCGAGGATGAAGACCCGGTACGTGGGGAAGTCGAAGAGCCCGAAGTCGACCGTCCCGCTCAGCTCGGCCGGCGTGGCGTACGGGCTGGACTGCACGCCGTACCGGGACTTCACCAGGTCCTGGAGGATCAGCGTCAGGCCGAAGGTGAACAGGAAGTTGTAGAGCGGGTCCAGCCGGGTCAGCCGGTGGATCACCGCCCGTTCCAGCGCCATCCCGAGCAGGCCCAGCGCCAGCGGCATGATCACCAGGGCCGCCCAGAACGGCACGCCCGCCTCGGCGAGCAGCACGTACGCCCCGAACGCGCCGAGCATGTAGAAGGCGCCGTGGGCGAAGTTCACCACCCGCAGCATGCCGAAGATGACCGCGAGCCCGAGGGCGAGCAGGGCGTAGAACGCCCCGCCCACCAACCCGTTGAACGTGTTCTGCAGGAACCCGGACATGTCAGAGCGTGCAGTCCGGGGACGGGGCGCGGAACGCTTCGGCCGCCGGGATGGTCTTGAGGATCTTCACGTAGTCCCACGGCTCGCCGACCTCGGCCTGCGGCTTCACCTGGGCCAGGTAGGCGTCGTGGATGACCCGGTGGTCCTCGGCGCGGATCTTGCCGTTGCGCAGGAACAGGTCGTTGATCTCCTTGCCCTCCAGCCCCTTGACCACGGTGTCCGCGTCGTCCGTGCCGGCGGCCTGCACCGCCTCCAGGTACTGCATGGCCGCGGAGTAGTTGGCCGCGTGGGCGAACGACGGCCGGGTGCCGGTCTCCTGCTGGAACCTGTCCGCCCACTCCCGGTTCTGCTGGTCGAAGTTCCAGTACCAGGCGTCGGTGTAGGTGGTGCCGGCCAGCGCGGCCGGGGTGAGCGAGTGGATGTCGGTGATGAACATCAGGCCGACGGCCAGCCCGACGCCCTTGTCCCGCAGCTTGAACTCGTTGTACTGCTTGACCACGTTGACCAGTTCGGCGCCGGCCTGCATGGTGCCGAGCACCTGCGGCTTCGGGTTCAACGTGGGCGCCTTGAGCAGGAACGAGGAGTAGTCGCCGCTGGTGTTCGGGAACGGCGCGCCGTCCTTGCCGACCACCTGGCCGCCGGCCGCGCTGATGGCCGCGGAGAAGCTCTTCTCCATGTCCTGCCCGAAGGCGTAGTTCGGGTAGAGGATGTACCAGTTCTTGCCGACCTGCTCGGTGGTCACCGTGCCGGTGCCGTGCGCCAGCATGTAGGTGTCGTAGGCGTAGTGGAACGTGTACTTGTTGCAGCTCTTGCCGGTCAGGTCGGTGGTCGCCGCGCCGATGTTGAAGTAGAGCTTCTTCTTCTCCTTGGCCACGTCGGCGACCTTGAGGGCGGCCGAGGAGGTCGGCACGTCCAGGATGGCGTCGACGCCCTTGCGGTCGTACATCTCCTGGGCCTTGCTGTTGGCCACGTCCGGCTTGTTCTGGTGGTCGGCGGTCTCCACGGTGATGTCCTTGGTCACCGCCTTGTCGCCGTACTTGGCCTTGAAGTCGGCGATGGCCATCTGCACGGCCTTGACCGAGTTCCGCCCGGACAGCTCCGAGTACGCCCCGGACTGGTCGTTGAGCACGCCCAGCACGATCTTGTCGCCGGTCAGCTTCGAGTCGCCGCCGGACTGCGGACCACCGCCGCCACAGCCGGCGACCAGCAAGGCCGCCGCCGACGCCGCGGCCACACCCACGCTCCTACGCATGTCCATCCCCTTCGTACCGCGCGGTCCGCGCGGGTCAGCCGTCGTGTCAGATGCCGAGGTACGCCAGCAGCTCGCGCTCCCGCGAGCGCACCTCGGAGTTGTCCATCGCCTCCGCGATGCGTCCCTCGGCCAGCAGGTAGTGCCGGTCGGCGACGCCGGTGGCGAAGTGCAGGTTCTGCTCGACCAGCAGCACGGTCACGCCGTGCCGCTTGGCGTCCCGCAGCAGGTCGCCGACCTGCCGCACGAGCAGCGGCGACAGGCCCTCGGTGGGCTCGTCGCAGAGCAGCAGCCGGGCGCCCATCCGCAGCACCCGGGCCAGGGCGAGCATCTGCTGCTCGCCGCCGGAGAGCCGGGTGGCCGGCGAGTCGCGCCGGGTGTGCAGGGCCGGGAACGCCGCGTAGATGCGGTCCAGGGACCACGGGTCGGGACCGACCCGGGGCGGCAGGGTCAGGTTCTCGGTGACGGTCAGGGTGGCGTACGCGCCCCGGTCGTCGGGCACCCAGCCGAGCCCGGCCCGCGCCCGCCGGTACGCCGGCAGCCGGGTGATGTCCCGACCGTCCAGGGTGACGGTGCCCCGCTGGCCGGGGTGCAGCCCCATCACGCTGCGCAGCAGGGTGGACTTGCCGGCCCCGTTGCGGCCGACCAGGGTGACCACCTCGCCGGCGGCCACCTCCAGGCTCACCTCCCGCAGCACCTGCGCCTCGCCGTACCAGGCGGAGAGGTTCTCAATGCGCAGCATCCGCGGCTCCCAGGTAGGCGGTGATGACCCGCTCGTCGGCGCGGACCTGCTCGTAGGGCCCCTCGACGAGCACCTTGCCGGCCTGCAGGACGGTGACGGTGTCGGCCAGCCGGCCGACGACGCTCATGTTGTGCTCCACCATGACCACGGTGCGGCCCGTGCGGACCGTGGCGATCAGGTCGACGGTGCGGTCGACGTCCTCCAGTCCCATGCCGGCGGTGGGCTCGTCGAGCAGCAGCACCTTCGGGTCGAGGGCGAGGGCGATGGCCAGCTCCAGGGCCCGCTTGCGGCCGTACGCGAGGGCCTCGGCGGGGGCCTCGGCCAGCTCGGCGAGGCCGACCATGGCGAGCAGCTCGTCGGCTCGCTCCCGGTAGCGGCGCATCAGCTTCGCCGAGCGCCAGAACCGCCAGCCCAGCCCGCTGCCCGACTGGAGCGCCAGCTCGACGTGCTCGCGGGCGGCGAGCTGCGGGAAGAGGCTGGTGATCTGGAACGAGCGGGCCACCCCGAGCCGGGCGACCCGCTCCGGGGGCAGGCCGGTGACGTCCCGCCCGGCCAGCTCGATCCGCCCGCCGCTGGCCGGCAGGAAGCCGGTGAGCAGGTTGAACAGCGTGGTCTTGCCGGCGCCGTTCGGCCCCACCAGGGCGTGCACGGACTCCGGCGCCACGTCGAGGTCGACCCCGTCGACGGCCCGGAAGCCCCGGAAGTCCCGGGTCAGCCCGCGGGCCGACAGGATCGCTTGCCCGGCCATCGCCACACCCTCCGCAGGTCCCACCATGCGGCGGCCAGGTCGGTGACCGGGGTCACAGGGCCGTCGCGTGCAGGAAACCTACGGCGCGTTCACCGGATCGAACCATGTCGACCGACCACACATTCGCCCCCGGGCGGACGGCCTGGCCCGCCATAGTGGGCGGGCCAGGCCGGCGCGCCCCGTCGCCCGGGGGGTCATCGGCGGGCGTCGACATGTGGTGGCACCACCGCCGCGCGGCGCGCCCCGGCCGCGTCCCGCCGGAGCGCCCCCGCCGTGGCCGGGGACGGGCCTACCGGTCGCCGTCGACGCCGCCGCACCCGCGGAGCCCGTGCCCTCGGCGCCCGGCACGGGACGGCAGCCGGCGGCGCCCGCGGCGTTCGGTGCGGGACGGCGCCCGGCGGGTAGGGGTCGGGGCGAGGCACGGTCCGGGGTGGACGGCGGGAAACTTGCGCCGATAGTTTGGGGGTGGCCGCCGCGTCGAGCGGGCCTCCGGGCGTCGCACGTCCGGACGGGACCCCGTCCGCCGCCGGTCGAGCGCCGCCCGTCGCGAGCCGGCGCGCCGGCGGGTCGGCGGCCCGTTGGCCTGAGCGGGCGCTCCCGCCCGGTCCCGGGGTGGGAGCACCCGCTCAGCTCGTCGCGGGACGGCTCGCCGCGGTTCAGCGCCGCGGAGCAGCCGTTCGCGGGGCAGCCGCCGCCGGCGACGGTTCAGCCCGTCGCGAGCCGCCGCGGATCAGCCGGTCAGCGCGGTCAGGGCCAGGTCGACGTCCGCCTCGGTGGTGTAGAGGTGGAACGACGCGCGGACCCGGCCGGCCCGGACGGCGGCGCGCACCCCGGCCCGGGCCAGCTTCTGCTGCGCGTCCGGCACGGTCACCGAAACGATCGCGCTGTCCCCCGGCGGTTGGCCCAGCCCGGCGAGGAACCGGTTGGCCAGCGCCACGTCGTGCTCGCGCACCGCCGCCAGCCCGACCTCGGCGAGCAGTTCGAGGGCGGGAGCCGCGCCGACATAGCAGAACCACGCCGGGGAGATGTCGAAGCGCCGGGCGTCGTCGGCCAGCCGCAGCGGCAGGCCGTAGTAGGAGTCCTGCGGGTCCTTGCCCGCGTACCAGTTGGCCGCGTCCGGGCGCATCCGCTCCCGCAGCGCCGGGGACAGGTAGGCGAAGGAGGCGCCGCGCGGCGACATCAACCACTTGTACGCGCCGACCACCACCGCGTCGGCGAGGCTCGCGTCGAAGGGCAGCCAGCCGCAGGCCTGGGTGGCGTCGACCACCACGAACGCGCCGTGCGCCCGGGCCGCCGCGACGATCTCCTGGTACGGCACGACGGTGCCGTCGGCGGACTGCACCAGGCTGAACGCGACCACGTCGGTGCCCGCGTCGATGGCGTCGACCAGGCCGGCCAGCGGGACGGTCCGCACCCGTACCCCCCGGTCCTCCTGCACCAGCCAGGGGAAGAGCAGCGAGGTGAACTCCACCTCGGGGACCACGACGGTCGCTCCCGGCGGCAGCGCGGCGGCCACCGGGGCGAGCAGTTGCGAGGCGGTGCTGCCGACGGTCACGTCCTCGGCGGGTACGCCGACCAGGCCGGCGAAGGCCGCCCGGGAGCGGCCGACGGCCGGGTCCCAGCCCTCGAAGGAGACCCGCCCGCCCCGCCAGTCGGCGAGCACCTCCTGCACCGCCTCCCAGGCGGGGTCGGGCGGCAGCCCGTAGGTGGCGGTGTTCAGCCACCCGGGCTCCGGTTGCCAGAGCTTCTGCGCCTGCGCGAGGTCCATGCCTCGACGCTAACGAGCGCCGGCGGCGGCCGGCACGGCCAATCCGCGGCCCGCGGCCCTCGGCGCCCACCGGCGGGCAGGTCGCGGACGCCCCGCGGCGAGGGCGGCCGGGGTCAGCTGCGGACGCCCCCGCGGCGAGGGCGGCCCGGGGTCAGCTGACGTTGGCGGGGCCGAGCACGCTCTTCAGGTCGCCCATCAGCGCCGTGGTGGCGGCCACCCGGAACGGCCCGAGCCGCAGCGTGGTGACCTTGCCGCCGTTGAGCAGCTTGACGTGCACCTCGGTGTCGCCGGGGTGCAGCACCAGGGTCTCCTTGAGCTTCTCCACCAGCGGCGGCGTGCAGCGGTGCACCGGGATGGTCAGGGTGACCGGCTTGGTCGCCGGGTTGCTGGTGACGTCCGGCATGGACATGTCCATCGCCATGATCCGCGGGGTGTCGTCGCGGCGGTCCACTCGCCCCTTGACCACCACGATGGCGTCCTCGGCGATGTACTGGCCGATCACCTCGTAGGTGTTCGGGAAGAACAGCGTCTCCACCCCGCCGGCGAGGTCCTCCAGGGTGGCCGAGGCCCACGCCCGGCCCTGCTTGGTCACCCGGCGCTGCACGCCGGAGAGGATGCCGGCCAGGGTGACCACCGCGCCGTCGGGCACCGCGCCCTCCTCGTTGAGCGCGGCGATGGTGGTGTCCGCGGCGGCGTTGAGGATGTGCTCCAGGCCGAACAGCGGGTGGTCCGAGACGTACAGGCCGAGCATCTCGCGTTCGAACGCGAGCTTGTCCCGCTTGTCCCACTCCCCCGCGCCGATGGTTGGCATCACCGTGGTGCTGCCGCCGGTGTCCGCGTCGCCGAAGCCGGCGCCGAAGAGGTCGTACTGACCGACGGCCTCCTTGCGCTTCACGTCCGCGTACGCGTCGATCGCGTCGGCGTGCACGGCGAGCAGGCCCTTGCGCGGGTGGCCGAGCGAGTCGAACGCGCCGGCCTTGATCAGCGATTCGATGGTCTTCTTGTTGCAGACCACCGCGTCCACCTTGGACAGGAAGTCGTAGAAGTCGGTGTAGCCGCCCTTCTCGTCCCGGCACCGCATGATCGAGGCGACCACGTTCGCGCCGACGTTGCGGATGGCGGCCAGGCCGAAGCGGATGTCCTTGCCGACCGGGGTGAACGGCCCGGCCGAGGTGTTGACGTCCGGCGGCAGCACCTGGATGCCCATCCGGCGGCACTCCGACAGGTAGAGCGCCATCTTGTCCTTGTCGTCGCCGACGGAGGTGAGCAGCCCGGCCATGTACTCGGCCGGGTAGTTGGCCTTGAGGTAGCCGGTCCAGTACGACACCAGCCCGTAGCCGGCGGTGTGCGCCTTGTTGAACGCGTAGTCGGCGAACGGGACCAGGATGTCCCAGAGGGTCTGGATGGCCTCGTCGGAGTAGCCGTTGCCGCGCATGCCGTCGCGGAACGGCACGAACTCCTTGTCGAGGACCTCCTTCTTCTTCTTGCCCATCGCCCGGCGCAGCAGGTCGGCCTGGCCGAGGCTGTAGCCGGCGAGTTTCTGCGCGGCGCGCTGCACCTGCTCCTGGTAGACGATCAGGCCGTAGGTGGGGCCGAGGATCTCCTCCAGCGGCTCGGCCAGCTCCGGGTGGATCGGGGTGATCTCCTGCAGGCCGTTCTTGCGCAGCGCGTAGTTGGTGTGCGAGTTGGCGCCCATCGGGCCGGGCCGGTAGAGCGCCAGGACGGCGGAGATGTCCTCGAAGTTGTCCGGCTTCATCAGCCGCAGCAGCGAGCGCATCGGGCCGCCGTCGAGCTGGAACACGCCGAGCGTGTCGCCGCGGGCCAGCAGCTCGTACGTCGGCTTGTCGTCGAGCGGGAGCTGGAGCAGGTCGACCTTGCGGCCGTGGTTGCTCTCGATGTTCTTCAGCGCGTCGTCGATGATGGTCAGGTTGCGCAGGCCGAGGAAGTCCATCTTCAACAGCCCGAGCGACTCGCACGTCGGGTAGTCGAACTGGGTGATGATGGCCCCGTCGGCGTCCCGGCGCATCAGCGGGATGTGGTCGATGATCGGCTCGGCGGACATGATGACGCCGGCGGCGTGCACGCCGGTCTGCCGGATCAGCCCCTCGATGCCGCGCGCGGTGTCGATGACCTTCTTGACGTCCGGGTCGGACTCGTAGAGGCCCCGGATCTCGCCGGCCTCGGCGTAGCGCGGGTGCTTCGGGTCGAAGATGCCGGTGAGCGGGATGTCCTTGCCCATCACGGCCGGGGGCATGGCCTTGGTGATCCGGTCGCCGACCGCGTACGGGTAGCCGAGCACCCGGGCCGAGTCCTTGATCGCGGCCTTCGCCTTGATCGTGCCGAAGGTGGCGATCTGCGCGACCTTGTCCTCGCCCCACTTCTCGGTGACGTACTTGATCACCTCACCGCGCCGGCGCTCGTCGAAGTCGATGTCGACATCCGGCATCGAGACCCGCTCGGGGTTGAGGAACCGCTCGAAGATCAGGCCGTGCGGCAGCGGGTCCAGGTCGGTGATGCCCAGGGCGTACGCGACGAGCGAGCCGGCGGCCGAACCGCGGCCCGGGCCGACCGCGATGCCCTGGCTCTTGGCCCACTGGATGAAGTCGGCGACCACGAGGAAGTACGACGGGAAGCCCATCTGGATGATGACGCCCAGCTCGTACTCGGCCTGCTTGACGTGGGTCTCGGGAACCCCGCCGGGGAACCGGCGGGCCAGCCCCGCGAACGTCTCCTTGCGGAACCAGGACTCCTCGGTCTCCCCCTCCGGGGTCGGGAAGCGCGGCATCAGGTTGCGGAACTCGAACATCCCGGCCGGGTCGACCTTCTCGGCGATCAGCAGGGTGTTGCGGCACCCCTCCAACCAGAGCTCGGAGGTGTTCACCGCGCGCATCTGGTCGGCCGACTTGATGTAGTAGCCGCCGCCCTCGAGCCGGAACCGGTTGGGGTCGTCGATGTTGCTGGCGGTCTGCACGCAGAGCAGGACGTCGTGCGCCTCGGCCTGCGACTCGGTGGTGTAGTGCGAGTCGTTGGTGACCACCGGCGGGATGTTGAGCTTGCGGCCGATCTGGGTCAGCCCCTCCCGGACCCGCTTCTCGATGTCCAGGCCGTGGTCCATCAACTCCAGGAAGTAGTTCTCCCTGCCGAAGATGTCCTGGTACGCCCCGGCGACCTTGAGCGCCTCGTCGAACTGCCCGAGCCGCAGCCGGGTCTGCACCGCACCGGACGGGCAGCCGGTGGTCGCCATGATCCCTTCCGCGTACTCGGCGATCAGCTCCATGTCCATCCGGGGCCACTTGATGTAGTGGCCCTCCATGGAGGCGCGCGAGTTGAGTTTGAACAGGTTGTGCAGTCCGGTCCGGTTCTGCGCCCACATGGTCATGTGGGTGATCGCGCCGTTGCCGGAGACGTCGTCGCTCTTCTGCTCCGGCCGGCCCCACTTGACCCGCTGCTTGTGGAAGCGCGACTCCGGCGCCACGTACGCCTCGACGCCGAGGATGGGGGTGACCCCGGCGGCCATCGCCTGCTTGTAGAAGTCGTTCGCGCCGTGCATGTTGCCGTGGTCGGTCATCGCCACCGCCGGCATCCCCTGCCGGCCGACCTCGGCGAAGAGGTCCTTGAGCCGGGCCGCCCCGTCGAGCATCGAGTACTCGGTGTGTACGTGCAGATGCGCGAACGAATCGCCCATGCGAGGCGCCCCCCAGCTGTGGATCTTGGCGGTCGGAGCCGACCGGGAACCACCCTACCGAGGTCAACTCGGCGGCTCCACCGTCCGCGCCGAGGGTGGCCCGCGTCTCGTGTTCGGCCTCCGTTTCCTGGTCGCCGCCGCTCCGCACACATCGTTGTTCAACGCACGACGATGTGGCGCTAGACATTAGTGTGTGGCACACAGTATGGTGTGACGCATGGGCAGCGACGACGTACTACGGACCCACCTCCAGGAGCTGCGCCGGGGCACCGTCGTGGTGGCGAGCCTGATCGCCCTGCGCCACCCCGACTACGGCTACGCCCTGCTGCAACGGCTCACCGGGCACGGCTTCCCGGTGGACGCCAACACCCTCTACCCGCTGCTGCGCCGCCTCGAGGAGCAGGGGCTGCTGACCAGCGCGTGGAACACCGAGGAAAGCCGGCCGCGCAAGTTCTACCGCACCAGCGACGCCGGCGAGACGGTGCTCCGCCGGCTCCTCGACGACCTCGCCGCCGTACAGACCTCGCTCACCGGGCTGATCGAAGGAGTAGGACAATGACCACCCTGACCGACCGCTACCTCGCCGCCACCCTGCGGGCGGTGCCGGCCGACCGGCGCGAGGAGATCGCGACCGAGCTGCGCGGCTCGATCGAGGACATGATCGACGGTCGGCGGGCCGACGGTCGCGACGTCGCCACCGCCGAGCGCGAGGTGCTCACCGAGCTGGGCAACCCCGCGCAGCTCGCGGCCCGCTACGCCGACCGGCGGCTCCAGCTCATCGGCCCGACCTACTACCTGGCCTGGGAGCGGCTGATGAAGCTGCTGCTCAGCTTCATCCCGGCGCTCGTCGGGGTCGTCGTCGGCCTGGTGGAGGCCTCCGACGGGAACGGGGGCGGCGCGATCGGCGCGGGGATCAGCGCGGCGATCCAGACCGCGGTCCAGATCGCCTTCTGGGTCACCCTGGTCTTCGCGGTGCTGGAGCGCACCAACACCTCGCTCAACCTGCCCGCGTGGACCGTCGACCAGCTCCAGGAGGACCACACCGACCGGCAGATCACGCCGGTCGACACGTTCGCCGCCATCGGGTTCCTGGTGCTGGTCATCGCGTACCTGCCGATCCAGCACTTCCGCTCGTTCGTGCCCGGCGACGGCGGCGGCAACCTGCCGATCCTCGACCCCGCGCTGTGGAGCTTCTGGCTGCCGTTCCTGATGGCCGTGCTGGTCGCGACCATCGGCCTGGAGGTCGCCAAGTTCCGCGCCGGGCGCTGGACCTGGCGGCTGGTCGCGGTCAACGCCGCGCTGGACCTCGCGTTCGCCGTCCCGGTGCTCTGGCTGATCTCCACCGACCGGCTGCTCAACCCGGACTTCGTGCAGCGGTGGGAGTGGCTCTCCCACGCGGAGAACCTGCACAACGTCGTCACCTTCGTCGCCGTCGGCACCGCCCTGATCACCGCCTGGGACATCATCGACAGCGCGGTCAAGGCGTACCGCAACCGGCACTGACCCGCTCGACACGCCGCGGCCCGGCACCCACCGGGGTGCCGGGCCGCGGGGCGTACCGGGTGGCGTGGTCGGGGCCGGCTCAGCCGACCGCGGCCATCACCTCGTCGCTGACGTCGAAGTTCGCGTAGACGTTCTGCACGTCGTCGCAGTCCTCCAGCACGTCGATCAGCTTGAAGATCTTGCGAGCGCCGTCCTCGTCGAGCGGGACGTTGACGCTCGGGATCAGCGAGGACTCGGCCGACTCGTACTCGATGCCGGCGTCCTGCAGGGCGGTGCGCACCGCGATCAGGTCGGTCGGCTCGGAGACCACCTCGAACGCCTCGTCGAGGTCGTTGACCTCCTCGGCGCCGGCGTCCAGGACCGCCATCATCACGTCGTCCTCGGTGGTCCCCGCCTTCGGGACGATCACCACGCCCTTGCGGGAGAACATGTACGACACCGAGCCGGCGTCGGCGAACGAGCCGCCGTTGCGGGTCAGCGCCGTGCGCACCTCGGTGGCCGCCCGGTTGCGGTTGTCGGTCAGGCACTCGATGAGCAGCGCGACGCCGTTCGGGCCGTAGCCCTCGTACATGATCGTCTGGTAGTCGGCGCCACCGGCCTCCAGGCCGGAGCCGCGCTTGACCGCGCGATCGATGTTGTCGTTCGGAACGGAGTTCTTCTTCGCCTTCTGGATGGCGTCGTAGAGGGTCGGGTTGCCGGCCGGGTCACCGCCGCCGGTCCGGGCCGCCACCTCGACGTTCTTGATCAGCTTGGCGAACATCTTGCCGCGCTTGGCATCGATGACGGCCTTCTTGTGCTTGGTGGTCGCCCACTTTGAGTGGCCGGACATCTCATACCTCCGTCTGTTGACTCACGCCTGCGTCGACTGTCCGCGCCCGCGCCGGACCGGGACCGCCGGGCGGTCGGCTGGGGGGCGGCGGCGGGCGGTGAGCCCTGCCGAACCAGCGGCAATCCTACCGAGGTCGGGGCCCCGCATGTCACACCCGGCACCCATGGCCGGCCCGGCGACCCGCCGACGGCCGCCCCCGGCGGAGCAGGGAGCCGGGCCGCGGAACCGGCCGGCGGACGCCCCGATCAGGGCGGACGGGCTCAGCCGGCGGCCCGGACCAGGTCCACGAAGTAGCGGTGCAGCCGCAGGTCACCGGTGAGTTCCGGGTGGAACGAGGTGGCCAGCAGGTGGCCCTGCCGGACCGCGACGATCCGGTCCGCGGCCGGGCCGTCCGTGACCCGGCCGAGCACCTCGACGCCGTCGCCGACCCGTTCCACCCAGGGGGCCCGGATGAAGACGGCGTGGAACGGCCCGCCCGCGACCCCGGCGAGCCGCACCGGCGCCTCGAACGAGTCGACCTGCCGGCCGAACGCGTTGCGCCGCACGGTCATCTCGATGCCGGCGAAGCCACGCTGGTCGGCCCGGCCGTCCAGCACCTCGGTGGCCAACATGATCATCCCGGCGCAGGAGCCGTAGACCGGCATCCCGCCGGCGATCCGCTTGTCGATCGGCTCCCGCAGCTCGAAGATGTCGACGAGCTTGCTCATGGTGGTGGACTCACCGCCGGGGACGACCAGCCCGTCGACCGCGTCCAGCTCGGCCGGCCGGCGCACCGGGCGGGCGTCCGCACCGGCCCCGGCCAGGGCCGCGAGGTGCTCACGCACGTCGCCCTGCAGGGCGAGCACGCCGATCTGGGGTACGGTCACCGGTCGTTCCTCTCCACGGGTCGTCGGGCGGGGGCCCCGCCGCGGCCGGATGCCTCGGGCGGGCGCCCCGCCCCGCTCACCAGCCCCGCTCGGCCAGGCGGTGCGGCTGCGGGATCTCGTCGACGTTGATGCCGACCATCGCCTCGCCGAGGCCGCGGGAGACCTTGGCCAGCACGTCCGGGTCGTCGTGGAAGGTGGTGGCCTTGACGATCGCGGCGGCACGCTGGGCCGGGTTGCCCGACTTGAAGATGCCCGAGCCGACGAAGACGCCCTCGGCGCCGAGCTGCATCATCATGGCCGCGTCGGCCGGGGTGGCGATGCCGCCCGCGGTGAACAGCACCACCGGCAGCTTGCCCGCCTCGGCAACCTCCTTGACCAGCTCGTACGGCGCCTGAAGCTCCTTGGCGGCGACGTACAGCTCGTCCTCGGGCAGCGACTGGAGCCGGCGGATCTCCTGGCGGATCTTCCGCATGTGGGTGGTGGCGTTGGAGACGTCACCGGTGCCGGCCTCACCCTTGGAGCGGATCATCGCGGCACCCTCGGTGATCCGGCGCAGCGCCTCGCCCAGGTTGGTCGCGCCGCAGACGAAGGGGACGGTGAACGCCCACTTGTCGATGTGGTTCGCGTAGTCGGCCGGGGTCAGCACCTCGGACTCGTCGACGTAGTCCACGCCGAGGGCCTGCAGGATCTGCGCCTCGACGAAGTGGCCGATCCGGGCCTTGGCCATGACCGGGATGGAGACGGCGTCGATGATGCCGTCGATCATGTCCGGGTCGCTCATCCGGGACACCCCGCCCTGGGCGCGGATGTCGGCGGGCACCCGCTCCAGCGCCATGACGGCGACGGCGCCGGCGTCCTCGGCGATCTTGGCCTGCTCGGGGGTGACCACGTCCATGATCACGCCGCCCTTGAGCATCTCGGCCATGCCGCGCTTCACGCGGGCGGTGCCGACCAGGGCGGTGGAGTCGGTGTTCGGGGAGGTGGATTCGGACACGGGTCATCGCTCCTCGGACGTACGCGGGGGGTGGCTGTGGATGATGCTACGACCGGCCCAACGCCGTTCCGACAGCCAATCAAACCCCCGGTGGCCTGCTCTGTGGCCGGCGTCACCGGCCCGCCGCCTCAGCCCGTGGTGACGTCCGCCCGCGGCAGGAGGGTGGGATCGTCGATGTCGAAGTAGCGGGGCCAGTCGCGGCCCCGCCCCATCCGGAACAGCCGCACCACCGGGCGGCCACGCGCCGTCCGGGCGTCCCGGACCAGGTCGGTGTGCACCTGCCGGGCCAGGGCGAGGCGCCGGCTCGCGGCGATCACCGCCTCGCAGGCCGGATCGTCCGGATCCAGCTCGATCCCGCGCAGCTGCCGGGTCAGGTCGTTCTCGGCGGCCTCGCGCTCCTCCGGGACGGCGTCCAGGGCGATCCGGGCGGCCGCGTACAGCTCCACCCCGTACCGCCGCTCGGCCAGCACCGCCGCGGCCGCCGCGCGGCGCAACAGGTGGGCGTCGAGCGCCCGGGCGGCCGACTCCGCCCGGGTCTGCAGCCGCTGGACCCGGCCGGCCGTCCAGATCAGGTACGCCGCGCCGAGGCCGACGACCAGGATCGTGCCCACCACCCACCACATGCCCGGCATCGTAGTGCTGCTCCTCCTCCCGCCCGGCCCGCACGGTTCCCGGCCCCAGCGCGCTCCACCCCGGCCCCACCGGCCACGGGAGTCAGCCCAGCTCCGCCCACTCCTGGTCGATGACCCGGCCGTCGGTGGCCTCGATCGCCGCTGCGTATACCTCGACAACCCGGCGGGCAACCACGGGCCAGTCGAAATTCGCCACCAGCTGGTCGCCGCAGGCGGTCAGCCGGGCCCGCTCGTCCGCGTCGTCGAGCAGTTCGCCCAGGGCGGCCCGCAGCGCCACCGCGTCCCCGTTCGGATAGAGCCGCCCGGCCCGCCCGCCGTCGAGGACCCGGCGGAAGGCGTCCAGGTCGCTGGCCACCACGGTGGTGCCGGCGGCCAGCGCCTCGGTGAGGATCATCCCGAACGACTCCCCGCCGGTGTTCGGCGCCACGTAGAGGTGCGCGCTGCGCAGCATGCGAGGTTTGTCCGCCTCGGAGACCATGCCGAGGAAGCTGACCCGGTCCCGCAGCGCCGCCGGGAACTGCCCGTACAGGTCGTCCGCGTCGCCCGGCCCGGCCACCAGCAGGCGCAACCCCGGACGCTGCGGGGCCAGCGCGACGAAGGCGTCCCGCAGGATCGGGAAGCCCTTGCGGGGCTCGGTGAACCGGCCCAGGAAGCCGAGCGTCCCGCCGCTGCCCGGCGCGCACTCCCCCGGCCAGCCCGGCAGCGGCTCGACACCGGCGAACTTCGCCACCGCCACCCCGTTCGGGATCTCCACGGCCCCGCCGTCCATGTGCTCGACCTGCACCTTGCGGGCCAGCGCGCTCACCGCGATCCGGGCGGTGATCCGCTCCAGCACGATCTGCAGCACCCCCTGCGCGGCCGACAGCACCCGGGACCGGGTCATCGCGGTGTGGAAGGTGGCCACCACCGGCCCCCGCGCGCAGAGCACCGCCAGCATCGACAGGCTCGGGGTGAGCGGCTCGTGCACGTGCAGCACGTCGAACTCGCCCCGGGTGATCCAGCGCCGCACCCGCGCTGTGGAGACCGGCCCGAACGCGATCCGGGCCACCGAGCCGTTGTACGGCAGCGACACCGCCCGCCCCGCCGACACCACGTACGGCGGCAGCGCCGAGTCCTCGTCCGCCGGCGCCAGCACGCTCACCTCGTGGCCCAGCCCGAGCAGCGCCTCGGCCAGGTCCATGACGTGGTTCTGCACCCCGCCCGGGACGTCGAAGGAGTACGGGCACACGATGCCGATGCGCATTGCGCCCCCTCTTAGACCGTCCCGGTGGTGGCCGGTGGCTGCGTCGGCGAGGACGTCCCGCCCGGACCCTGGTCGAGCCACATCCGTTGCAACATGTGCCAGTCTTGCGGATGCCGGGCGATGCCCGCCGCCAGACCGTCGGCAATCCGCTGCGTCACCGCGCGCACCCGCGCGTCCAGCGGGGCGCTGTCCGGGTCCGGCAGCGGCAGCGGGCCCTCGATCGAGGCGCAGGCGGCGTCCGGCTCGTACCACATCGAGGCCACGTAGAGCGGGGCGCCGGTGCGGATCGCCAGCAGCGCCGGGCCGGCCGGCATGCGGGTCCGGCCGCCGAAGAAGTCGACCTCCACGCCCCGGGCGGAGAGGTCCCGGTCGGCGAGCAGCGGCACCACCGCCCCGGCCCGCAGCCGGTCCACCAGCACGTCGAACGGGGGGCGCGGGCCGCCGTGGCTGGGCAGGATCTCCATGCCCAGTCCCTCCCGGAACGCGACGAACCGCTCGAACACACCCTTCGGCAGCCGCTCCGCCACCGTGGTGATCGGCCAGCCGGTCGCCGCCACCCAGGCGCCGGCCGCGTCCCAGTTGCCGGCGTGCGGCAGCGCCACCACGGCGCCCCGCCCGGCGGCCACGTCCGCGGCGAGCAGCTCCGCGCCGTCCAGGCGGAACCCGGCGAGGATCTCCCGGCGGCTCAGGCTCGGCAGCCGGAACGCCTCCAGCCAGTACCGGGCGTAGGAACGCATGCCGTCGCGGACCAGCGCGTCCAGTTCCGCCTCGGGCAACTCCGGACCGACCACGCGGCGCAGGTTGGCGCGCAGCCGGCGGATGCCTCCGCCGCCCTTGCGGTGCGCGCGGTCGGCGCCCAACCGGAAGGCCGCGGCCGCGACGGGCCGGGGCAGCGCCCGGACCAGGCGCCAGCCCGCGACGAAGCCCGCCTCGGTGAGGTTCACTCCGCGCCGACCCGCTGGGCCTGCCGGTACACGTGGGCCATCCGCTGCCCGACGGTGAAGATCGAGACCGCGGCGAGCAGCCAGAGCGCGATCTCCAGGGCCGGGTCGAGGCCCAGGCCGGTGAGCAGGCCGCCCACCCCGACGATCAGCAGCCGCTCGGTGCGCTCGGCGATGCCCACGTTGCAGGTCATGCCCAGGCCCTCGGCGCGGGCCTTGACGTAGGAGACCAGCCCGCCGGCGGCGAGGCAGAGCAGCGCCGCCGCCACCCCGGAGTATTCGTGCTCGGTGGCCAGCCAGTACGCCACCGCGCCGAAGACGGCGCTGTCGGCGACCCGGTCCATGCTCGAGTCGAGGAAGGCCCCGAACCGCGTCGAGCCGCCGCTCATCCGGGCCATCGTGCCGTCGAGCAGGTCGGTCAGCGCGAAGACCGTGACGATCAGCGCGCCGGCGACCAGGTGGCCGCGGGCGCCGAAGCCGAGCGCGCCGACGAGTACGCCGACGGTCCCGGTCACGGTGACCGCGTTGGGGGACACACCGGCGCGGAGCAGTCCGCGCGCGATCGGCTCCACGACGCGGGTCATGCCCGCGCGGGCCGTCACTTGGAAGATCTTCGCCATGGCGGTCCCACGATAACGGCCGGCGGCGGCCGGGGACACAGCCGGTCGTCCCGACCCGCCTGACGTACTTGTGCCGGCCCGGTCACGGGTGTGAGATCGAGCGTGGGAGGTGAGCCAGTTCACCGGGACACCGGTCCGCGTTGCCGTCCCGGAGGAGATCACCGGAAGATATCGCCGCGGAACCCGCCCGGGGCCGCTTCCCCGTCGCGAGCGGCGGTCGCCACCACCACCGGCTGAGGGAGGTGCGCCGCGATGGCGCAGAAGAACCAGGAGAAGGGTGTCACCGGCGGCGCGCCGGTGGTGACCGAGCCCGGCAGGGTTCGCAACGTGGTGCTCGTCGGGCACTCCGGGGCGGGCAAGACCACCCTGGTCGAGGCGCTGCTCGCGGCCAGCGGCACGATCGGCCGGGCCGGCAGCGTCACCGACGGCACCACGGTCTGCGACCACGACCCGGCCGCCGTGCGCCAGCAGCGCTCGGTGAGCCTGTCCTGCGCCCCGCTGCTGCACCGCGACGTCAAGGTCAACCTCCTGGACACCCCCGGGTACGGCGACTTCGTCGGCGAGCTGCGCGCCGGGCTGCGGGCCGCCGACGCCGCGCTGTTCGTGGTCTCCGCCGTCGACGGGATGGACGCCGCCACCGCCGCCCTCTGGGAGGAGTGCGCCGCGGTGGACATGCCGCGGGCCGTGGCGGTCTCCCGGCTGGACCACCCGCGCGCCGACTTCGACGAGGCGGTCGCGCTCTGCCAGCGGGTCTTCGGTGACAACGTGCTCCCGCTCTACCTGCCGATGCTGGGCGACGACGGGGAGAGCGTGGCCGGGCTGATGGGGCTGATCACCCGGCGGGTCTTCGACTACTCCGGCGGGCTGCCGGCCGCGGTACGCGAGCCCGACCCGGAGCACCTGCCCGCCATCCAGGAGTCGCGCAACGAGCTCATCGAGGGAGTCATCGCCGAGAGCGAGGACGAGACCCTGATGGACCGCTACCTCGGCGGCGAGGAGATCGACACCGAGGTGCTCATCACCGACCTGGAGAAGGCCGTCGCCCGGGGCCACTTCTACCCGGTGGTGCCGGTCTGCGCGGAGACCGGCGTCGGCCTGGACGCGCTGCTCGACGGCCTGGTGGCGGCGTTCCCGTCACCGCTGGAGCACGAGCTGCCGGCGGTCACCGGGGTGGACGGCTCACCCCGGCCGCCGCTGGCCTGCGACCCGGACGGGCCGCTGGTCGCCGAGGTGGTCAAGACCACCGTCGACCGGCACGTCGGGCGGGTCTCCCTGGTCCGGGTCTTCTCCGGCACGCTCCGCCCCGACCAGGTGGTCCACGTGTCCGGGCACGGCATGGCCGAGCGCGGCCACCCCGACCACGACGCCGACGAGCGGGTCGCGCACATCTACAGCCCGCTCGGCGCGACGCTGCGCGAGGTAACCACCGCGGTCGCCGGCGACATCTGCGCGATCACCAAGTCGGGCAGCGCGGAGACCGGCGACACCATCTCGACCAAGGACGACCCGCTGCTCGTCGCCCCGTGGGAGATGCCGGAGCCGCTGCTGCCGGTGGCCATCGTGGCGAAGAGCCGGGCCGACGAGGACGCGCTGGCCCGCAACCTGGGCCGGCTGGTGGCCGGCGACCCGACGCTGCGGCTGGACCGCAACCCCGAGACCCACCAGCTGGTGCTCTGGTGCATGGGCGAGGCGCACGCCGACGTGCTGCTCGACCGGCTCCGCGCCGGTGGCGTCGAGCTGGAGACCGAGCCGGTCCGGGTGGCGCTGCGGGAGACCCTGACCACCGGCGCCCGGGGGCACGGCCGGCACGTCAAGCAGTCCGGCGGCCACGGCCAGTACGCGGTCTGCGACATCGAGGTGACGCCGTTGCCGCGCGGCGCCGGCTTCGAGTTCGTGGACAAGGTCGTCGGCGGGGCGGTGCCGCACAACTACATCCCGTCCGTGGAGAAGGGCGTGCGCGCGCAGATGGAGCGCGGCCTGGTCGCCGGCTACCCGGTGGTGGACCTGCGGGTGACCCTCTTCGACGGCAAGGCGCACAGCGTGGACTCCTCCGACGCGGCGTTCCAGACCGCGGGCGCGCTGGCGCTGCGCGACGCCGCCGAGCAGGGGCAGCCGGCTCTGCTGGAGCCGGTGGACGAGGTGATCATCCGGGTGCCCGACTCCTCGGTCGGCGCCGTGATGGGTGACCTCTCCGGCCGGCGCGGCCGGGTGCTCGGCACCGAGCCGGACCCGGACGCCGAGGGCCGCACCCTGGTGCGCGCCGAGGTCCCGGCCACCGAACTGCTCCGGTACGCGGTCGAGCTGCGCTCGATGACGGCCGGCACCGGCACCTTCCGCCGGGAGTTCGCCCGCTACGAGCCGATGCCCGCCCACCTCGCCGACCAGGTCCGCAAGGAAGCCACCCCCCACCCCTGACCCACCCCCACCCCGCTCTACCCGCCGCCCGCCCCCTCCCGCCCACCCGCCGCCCGCCGCCGGCCTCGTCGATCTTGGAGTTGTGGTGCCCGCGAAGCCGGCATGAGCCGGGTTTGTCCGGTGCCACAACTCCATGATCGCGGAGTGGGTGGGGCGGCGGGCGGTGCCCGGGGCCGGCGAGGGCGGAGGGCGGCGAGGGCGGGCGGGGGCGGGTTGGGTGGGGAGCCGCGGGTGGGTTGGGGGGGTGGGGTTAGGGGCGGGCGGCGGGGACGGGGGGCATCGGCCAGTGGGGGCGGTCGGCGTCGCGCAGGGCGGCCGCACGCAGGGCGGCGAGCCGGCATTCCACCTCGGCGAACTGGTCGGGGGCGAGCGGACCCCAGGTCAGCGCGGCGGCGTTCTCCTCGACCTGCGCGACCGTCCGCGCCCCCGGGATCGGCACGCTGCGGTCGCTGCGCGCCCAGATCCAGCCGAGTGCACCCTGGACCAGGGTCCGGCCGTCGGCGGTCAGCGCGTCGCGCACCGCGGCGACCCGGCGCAGCCACTCCGGGGCGGGCCGGCCGCCGCGGAACCACTCCAGCCAGGTCGGCGCGCTGCCCCGCAGGTCGTCGCGGGGCAACGTGGACTCCGGGGTGTACTTGCCAGTCAGCAGGCCCATCCCGAGCGGGCCCCGGGCGATGCTGGCCAGGTCATGCTTGTCGCAGACCGCGAGCATGGCGGGAGCGTCGCGGAGCACCGACAGGCTGTGCTGTACGGCGGTGGCGCCCCGGGCCACCTGGGCGAAGCCGCCGGCCCGGTCGGCCCGGTCGGTGCTCCAGCCGTACGCCCGCACCAGGCCGTCGGCCACCAGGTCCTCCAGGGTGCCGACCAGCGCCTCGGCGCGCGGCGCGGACAGGTCACCCAGGTGCAGCTGGTACAGGTCGATCCGGTCGGTGCCCAGCCGGCGCAGCGAATCGACCACCGCCCGGCGCAGGTAGCCGGGAGACGCGTCCTCCCCGGTGGCCTGCCGGCTCCGCTCGTCGAAGGTGTACCCCCACTTGGTGGCGATCACCGCCTCGTCGCGGCGGCCGGCGAGGGCCCGGCCGAGGATCCGCTCGCCGTGCCCCGCCCCGTACGTGTCGGCGGTGTCGAAGAGGGTGACGCCCAGGTCGAGGGCGCGCCGCACGGCCCGGACGGACTCCGCGTCGTCGACGACGCCCCAGCCCAGCGGCCGGGTCCCCTCGGCCCACGGTCCGGCGATCGCCCAGCACCCCATGCCGAGGGCGCTGACCTCGATGCCGCTGCGGCCCAGCGGCCGCGTGCTGACTGCCATCGCCGCATCCTGTCACCTCGAGCACGGTCGAGGGGAAGAATGTCACCCGGGGTGGCCGGGCGGCGACGGGCGACCTCAGCGCGGCGTCGCGTACGCCAGCACGACCGGTTGGGCGAGCTCCGGCCAGGCACCGGTCAGGCCGCCCTCGGCGGGCCCGGTACCGGGGCGGCGGACCAGGGCCAGCTCCACCCGCTCGGTCACCAGGCGCGTGGGCTCGGCGTCGACCACCTCGCGGACCGCGCCGATCCCGGCGGCGTCGACACCGGCCAGCCGGCCGCCCCGCACCGTCATGCTGGCCGCGCGCACCTCCCGCCGGCCGTCCACCTCGAAGTACTCCTCGGCCTGCCCCACCCCGTCCAGGACGGCGGCGGCCAGCGCGGCCTGGTAGACCGGGTCGCCGGCCGCGTCGTACACCCAGCGGCGGCCCAGCACCGAGTGCTCGGTGGTGCCGACCAGCCAGCGGTCGGCGTCGGCCAGCGGCGCGCCGCGGTAGGTCAGCGGCACCTGGAGGACCGGCCCGTCCCCGGCCCGCACCAGGATGGTCTCGATGCCGACCTCGCCGGCCGGGTCGTCGAAGCGGTACCCGGCGACCCGGGTGACGTCGGCGCCGGCGGTGCCGGCGAACCAGGGGCGGCCGGGCAGCCAGGCGGTGAGCAGGTCGAGCTTCGAGGGGCGCAGTTCGGCGCGGTGCAGCAGAGCCATGAGCAAGATCATAGTGTCGAGCGAGGCCAGCGGAAGTGTCCGGCCCGGCGGCGCGAACCGCCCAGGCCGGGGCAAGACCGGGCCGGGCCGGCGTCAGGCCGGGCCGGCGTCAGGCCGGGCCGGCGTCAGGCCGGGCCGGCGTCAGGCCGGGCCAGGGTCAGGCAGCGGTCAGGCTGGGCCGGGTCAGCCCGGGCAGGCCGGGTCAGCCGGGGCAGGCCGGGTCAGGCCGGGTCAGCCGGGGTCAGGCCGGCCAGGCCTTGGCGAACAGGTCCCGGGTGTCGGCGAGCAGTTGCGGCAGCACCTTCGTCCGGCCGATCACCGGCATGAAGTTGGCGTCCCCGCCCCAACGCGGCACCACGTGCTGGTGCAGGTGGGCGGCGATGCCGGCGCCGGCCACCCCGCCCTGGTTCATGCCCAGGTTGAAGCCGTGGGCGCTGGAGACCCGGCGGACCACCCGCATGGCGTCCTTGGTGAAGGCGGCCAGCTCGGCGGTCTCCGGGGCGTCCAGGTCGGTGTAGTCGGCGACGTGCCGGTACGGGCAGACCAGCAGGTGCCCCGGGTTGTACGGGTAGAGGTTGAGCACCGCGAAGACGTGCTCGCCGCGGGCCACGACCAGGCTCTCCTCCGGCGGCAGCCCGGGGGCCCGGCAGAACGGGCAGCCGGCCGGCTTCTCGTAGCCGCCCTCGGGCCGGTCCTCGCCGGAGATGTAGGTCATCCGGTGCGGCGTCCAGAGCCGTTCCAGCCCGTCCGCCAGACCGCTGTCGGTGCCGTGGTCCGTGTGCCGTTCCGCCCCTGTCACAGCAGCGATCCTACGGGCGGCGGGGGCCCGTCCGCCGCGCGGCAGGGCCCCCGCCCACGCCTCAGCCCTCGGCGGACGGACCGGAGTTGGTACGGGACGTGACCACGTCGACCACGTGGGCGACCGCCTCGGCGATCGGCACCCCGTTGCGCTGGGAGCCGTCCCGGTAGCGGAACGACACGGTGCCGGCGGCCACGTCGTCGTCCCCGGCGATCACCATGAACGGGATCTTCTGCTGCTGGGCGTTGCGGATCTTCTTCTGCATCCGGTCGTCACCGGCGTCCACGTCGGCGCGGATGCCCTGCTTGCGCAGCGTGGTGACGAAGTCCTGGAGGTAGTCGGTGTGGTCCTCGCGGATCGGGATGCCGACCACCTGCACCGGGGCAAGCCAGGCCGGGAACGCGCCGGCGTAGTGCTCGGTGAGCACGCCGATGAACCGCTCGATCGAGCCGAACTTCGCGCAGTGGATCATGACCGGTTGCTGCCGGGTGCCGTCGGCCGCCTGGTACTCCAGCCCGAAGCCCTTCGGCTGGTTGAAGTCGTACTGGATGGTCGACAGCTGCCAGGTGCGGCCGATGGCGTCCTTGGCCTGCACGGAGATCTTCGGGCCGTAGAAGGCCGCGCCGCCCGGATCCGGCACCAGGTCCAGCCCGGTCTCCCGGGCGCACTGCTCCAGCACGGCGGTGGCCGTCGCCCAGTCCTCGTCGGACCCGACGAACTTGTCGAGCCGGGCCTCGTCGCGGGTCGACAGCTCCAGGTAGAAGTCGTCGATGCCGAAGTCCTTCAGCAGGCTCAGCACGAAGTTGAGCAGGTGCTTGATCTCGGCCGGCGCCTGCTCCCGGGTGCAGTAGGAGTGCGAGTCGTCCTGGGTCAGGCCGCGTACCCGGGTCAGCCCGTGCACCACGCCCGACTTCTCGTACCGGTAGACCGACCCGAACTCGAACAGCCGCATCGGCAGCTCACGGTAGGACCGCCCGCGCGACCGGTAGATCAGGTTGTGCATCGGGCAGTTCATCGCCTTGAGGTAGTAGTCCGCGCCCTCGAGTTCCATGGGCGGGTACATGCCGTCGGCGTAGTACGGCAGGTGGCCCGAGGTGTGGAAGAGGCCCTCCTTGGAGATGTGCGGGGTGCCGACGTACTGGAAGCCCTCCTCGATGTGGCGGGTGCGGACGTAGTCCTCCATCACCCGCTTGAGCACCCCGCCCTTGGGGTGGAAGACCGCCAGGCCGGAGCCGATCTCGTCGGGGAAGCTGAACAGGTCGAGGTCCGCACCGAGCTTGCGGTGGTCGCGCCGGGCGGCCTCCTCCAACAGCTTCAGGTACGCCTTCAGCTCGTCCCGGGTCGGCCACGCGGTGCCGTAGACCCGCTGCAGCTGCGGGTTCTTCTCCGAGCCCCGCCAGTACGCGGCGGCGGAGCGCATCAGCTTGAACGCGCCGATCAGCCGGGTGTTCGGCAGGTGCGGGCCCCGGCACAGGTCCGACCAGCAGACCTTGTCCTCGTTCGCGGCGAGGTTGTCGTAGATGGTCAGCTCGCCGCCGCCCACCTCCATCACCTCGGAGGAGTCCAGCCCTTCCCCCTTGACCTCGATGAGTTCCATCTTGAACGGCTCGGCGGCCAGCTCGCCCCGCGCCTCGTCCAGGTTGGTGAAGCGGCGCCGGCGGAACCGCTGGCCGGACTTGATGATCTCCTGCATCCGCTTTTCGAGCTTCGCCAGGTCGTCCGGCTGGAACGGCTTGTCGACCTGGAAGTCGTAGTAGAAGCCGTTCTCGATCGGCGGGCCGATGCCGAGCTTCGCCTCGGGGAAGACGTCCTGCACGGCCTGGGCGAGCACGTGCGCGGTGGAGTGGCGCAGCACGTTCAGCCCGTCCGGCGAGTCCAGCGCGACCGGCTCGACGGTGGTCTCCTCGGCCGGCTTCCAGTCCAGGTCGCGCAGCACGCCCTGCGGGTCGCGGACCACCACGACGGCCTTCGGGCCGGTCGTCGGCAGTCCGGCCGCGGCCACCGCGTCGGCCGCCGTCGTCCCGGCGGCGACGACGACGGGGTCGGCCACGACGGGGGTACGGGGTGCGGACACGGTGACTCCTGTCGTCGACGGTTCGATGTGCGGCGCCGCCCGGCGGCGCCCCTGCGATGCTATCGGTCGCCCGTGGCGGGTCGTCGGCCACGGCGCGCGTCCCGGCCGGTGGTGTCGCCGAATTCGCCCCGGCGTTGAACCTTTCCGCCCCCGGACCCGAACTACCGGGTGTGGCCGGAGCCGGAGCCGGCCGCGCCGAGACGGATGGGGACGACCATGACGATGACCCGTCGGGGTCGCCTGCGGGCGGCCGCGCTGCTGGCCGCCGTGGCGGCGGGAACGCTGGGCTGGCCGGGCGCGGCGAGCGCCGCCGAGGTGACCGTCACGACCTCGCCCGCCGAGGTGCGTCAGGGCGACGCGATCGAGCTGGCGGTGGTGCTGCCCGAGGAGCGCAGCGGCAGCCGGACCACCCGCATCGAGCTGAAGATGCCGGCGGACGCCCCGATCGGCGAGGTCTACCCGCTGTCCGTGCCGGACTGGGCGCCGAGCATCACCACCCGCCGCCTCGACCAGCCGGTCGCCGGCATCCACGCCGCCGAACTGGACCAGGTGACCGACGCGGTGACCTGGATCCGGATGCCGGGCAGCAAGGGGGCGGCCCGGCTGTCACTCGGCATGGGCCCGATGCCGGCCACCGACCGGCTCACCTTCCAGGTGATCCAGACGTACGCCGACGGGACCGTGGTGCGCTGGGCCGACCCGCCGGGCGGGGCGCACCCGGCCCCGACGGTGACCCTGCTGCCGCCGCCGCCCGGCACCGCCGCGCACGGCGGCGACGCGGCACCGGCCGGCGCGGCCCACGGCGGCCACGGTGCCGTCGGTGGCGGCCAGGACGGCGCGGCGCCGGGTGGGGCCGCCGCCGGGGGCCTGACGGCCGGGGCGACCGACGACGGGCCGAGCGCGGACCTGCTGCTCGGCGGCGGTCTGCTCGCCGGGCTGGCCGGCGGGGCCGCGATCGGCTGGCTGTTCAGCCGCCGCCGGCGCGGCACCCTGACCCTGCCGTCCGACACCGCCGACTCCCCCACCCCGCCCACCGGCCCCGGCACAGAAGCCGAAGCCGCCACAGAAGCCGTCGCCGCTACCGACTCCGAGGCCGCCGCGGAAGCCGTCGCCATCACCCGCCCCGACACCAACAAGCCCGCCATCGCCAGTACCCGCCGCTAAACCGCACAACCTCCACCCCAAGCCGCAACATCGTTCACTGAACGGGACCAGCCTCCCACCAAGTAACAACGTCGGAGATCTTGGAAGGAAAGTGCCCCCAGGGGGGCCATTTCTTACCAAGATCTCGGATTCCTGCCCCGGCGGGACGGGGCGCGGGGAGACGAGGTGGGTGGGTGCTGGTCGGGGGACGGTGCAACTGGTCAGGCAGCGGCGGTGAGCCGGGATAGGGGCTCGCAGGCGGCACGCCAGCCCTCCGGTCGGCGGTACGCCTGGTAGACGCTGGTTCGGGGGGACGGCGCGGTGGTCAGGCGGGGGTGGTGAGCCAGCGGGGCAGCGGCTCGCGGGCGGCCAGCCAGCCCTCCGGCACGCCGCCCGGGGTACCCACCCCGGTGTACGCGGCGACCACCCCGCCGACGATCGCGGCCGTGGTGTCGACGTCACCACCGGCCTGCACGCAGACGCGGATCGCGGCCGGGTAGTCGTGCAGCAGGGTGGCCGCGACCCAGAGGCTGAACGGGACGGTGTCCTGCGCGGTGATCCGCGAGCCGTTGCCCACCGCCTCCGCCACCTCGGCAGCCGGGCGGCCGAGCAGCGCGGTGGCCCGCCGGATGCCCCGGTGCACCTCGCCGGCCGGCTCCAGCAGGCCGGCCACCGCGGTGAGCAGCCGGGCCGGCTCGGGCCGGTCGCCGTCGAGCCGGGCGCGGGCGGCCAGTGAGGCGGCCACCGCGACGGCCACCGCCCCGGCGATCCCCTCCGGGTGGGCGTGGGTGACCTCGGCCGAGGCGCGGGCCTGGTCGGCGGCGCGCCGAACGGAGTCGGCGTGCCACGCGCCGAGCGGGGCCACCCGCATGGCCGCGCCGTTGCCGTAGGAGCCCTGCCCGTCGAACGCCGACGCGGCGGCGACCGGCCAGGGCGTGCCGGCGCGGATGAGTTCCAGCAGCTCGACCGCGCCGGCGCCGTAGCGGCGGGCCGGGTCGTAGTGCGCGGCGAGGGCGAGCGCGAGCGCGTCGGGTTCCATCCGGCCGTGCGCGGCGAGCACGGCGAGCACCGAACACGCCATCTCCGTGTCGTCGCTCCAGGGCCACGGGCCCGGCGGCAACGCGTCGGGCCAGGGGGCGACCGTCCCGCCGGGGACGAAGAACCGGGAGCCGAGCGCGTCACCCACCGACAGGCCGGTCAGCGCCTCACGGGCGAGCGTGAGGCGGGCGTCCGGGAACAGGGTGAACGTCATCGCCATCCCAGCTTGCCCGCTTCCCGGGAACGCCGCAACGCGATCAACTTGCCACGCCGAGTACGGTGCTGACGTGGCCACCGTGCTCCTGGTCGAAGACGATCACGTCGTACGCGGCGCGATGCTGCGGTCCCTCGCCGACCGGGGGCACGCCGTGCACGCCGTCGGCACGGCGCTGGACGCGCTGCGCCGGGTGGCCGCCGAGACTCCGGACCTGGTGGTGCTCGACCTCGGCCTGCCCGACCTGGACGGCTCGGACGCGCTGCGGATGCTGCGCGGCATCACCGACGTACCGATCATCATCGCCACCGCGCGCGACGACGAGCAGTCCGTGGTCCGGCTGCTGCGGGCGGGTGCCGACGACTACATGGTCAAGCCGTTCACCGGCGCCCACCTGGACGCCCGGATCACCACGGTGCTGCGCCGGGCGGGCCGGGCCAGCCGGTCCGTGCAGCCGGCCGTCCACACGGTGGGTGGCCTGCGGGTGGACGTCGGCGAGCGCAGCGCGGTGCTGGACGGCGAGCCGCTGGCGCTGACCCGCAAGGAATTCGACCTGCTGGCGTATCTCGCCGCACGTCCCGGCCGGGTAGTGTCCCGGCGGGAACTCTTGGAGGAGGTATGGCGGCAGCCGTCGGTCGGCGAGGACCAGACCATCGACGTTCACCTGTACTGGCTGCGCCGCAAAATGGGCGAGTCCGCGGCGAAGCCGCGCTACCTGCGCACCGTGCGGGGGGTCGGCTTCCGGCTGGTGGCGCCGGACTGAGGCTGGCGCTGGCCTGGCTCACGGCCGGCATGTGCAGCCTCGTCGCGCTCGCCTTCCTCATCCCGCTCGGCATCACCCTGCGCGAGCAGGCCCGGGACGAACAGCTCGCCGACGCGGCCCGCCGCGGCGCCCTGGTCACCGGCGCGCTGGCCGCCAGCACCGACCCGGCGGTGGTGGCGCGGGCGGTGGCGGCCAGCGGCGACGATCCGGCGTCCCGGCCGGTCGTGCACGGCATCGGCGCCGACGAGTCGGGCGGCCGGGCCGACCCGGCCGCGCTCGCCCGCGCCACCGCCCAGCGGCAGTCGGTGGTCACCGACGTGCCCGGCGGGGTGCTCCGGCTGGACCCGGTGGTGCTCGGCGACCGGGTCGCCGTGGTGGAGGTCTTCGTCTCCGACGAGGCGCTCGACGCGGGCGGCGGCGGGCGGTGGCTGCTGCTGCTCGCGGTGGCGCTGGCGCTGGTCGGGGCCGCGGTGATCGTGGTCGACCGGGTCGCCGCCCGGGTCGTGGACGCCACCGGCGACCTGGTCGCGGCGGCCACCGCGATCGGCGACGGCGACCTCGGGGTACGGGTCGAGCCGACCGGGCCGCGGGAGCTGACCGCGGCCGGGCACGCCTTCAACCGGATGGCGGAGCGGCTGGTGGCGCTGCGCGCCGACGAGCGCGAACTGGTGGCCGACCTGTCGCACCGGCTGCGTACCCCGCTGACCGCGCTGCGGCTGGACGCGGAGGCGCTGGAGTCCGACGACACCAGCATCGGCACGTTCAGCGAGGCGGAGCTGGACCGCCGCCGGGGCATCCGGCGGATCCGCCAGGCCATCGTCACGCTGGAGGGCGAGGTCGACCAGCTGATCAAGACCACCCGCAAGGCGGTCGGCCAGGAGCCCGCCCCGGCCCGGTGCGACGTCAGCGAGGTGGTCCGGGACCGGATGGTGTTCTGGTCGGCCCTGGCCGGCGACCAGAACCGCCCGCACCGGGTGGTCGGCGCGCAACTGCGCATCCCCGCCCCGGTGCCCCGGGCGGAGCTGGCCGCCGCGCTCGACGCCGTGATCGGCAACGTGTTCCGCTACACCCCGCAGGGCACCGCGTTCGAGGTGGCGGTGAGCCGGCGCGACGGCTGGGTGGCGATCCGGATCGACGACGCCGGGCCGGGCATCCCCGACCCGGACCGGGCGCTGCGCCGGGGCGCCAGCGACCAGGGCTCCACCGGGCTGGGGCTGGACATCGCCAAGCGGGTCGCCCTGCAGGCCAACGGGTCGGTGAGCATCGACCGGGCCCGGCTGGGCGGGGCGAGCGTGGTGATGCTGCTGGCCGATCCGGAGGCCACCCCCCGGCAGGTCAACCGGTTCGGGCTGGTCGGCCGGATGGCCCGGGACGCCCGGGAGCCGCGCGCTCGCGCCCGGCGCTGGCCGCGTCCGCGCTGACGCCGGCTGTGGGCCGCCGCAAGTCTTCCTTAGATGTGGGTTAACGGCGGCCCTGCCGGCCCGCGGAGCTGTCAGCATCAAGGACGAACCCATCAGTTCCGTCGGCCGGGACGCCCCGCAATACTCCGGCCGGCGGAGCCGAGCGCGCGGCGGGAGTTCGGTCCCCCCACACCTCGCTCCCGCCGCGCGCCACTCCCCCGTCGAGCCCGGGCGTGAGGTGACCGTGATGACGCCGACCGTCAGCCGGCTGCTCCGCTGGGCCGCCGTGATCGGGGTGGGTGTCGCCCTCACCCTCGCCATCTGGCAGGACCCGGTGCTCGCGTACGGTCCGGGTCACGCCGGCGTCGTGCCGCGACCGGGCCCGGTCGGGCTGGCCGCGTCGGCCGTCGCGCTGGCCGGGTTCGGACTGGTCCTGGCCGGACGGCACCGGCCGGCGCAGGTGCGACGCCGGCCGGTGCCGTCGGGTCCGGTCAGCGCGGCGCGGCCGCCAGGTAGGCGTCGATCTCGCCGGTGAGCCGGGCCTGCTCCGCCGGCTCCAGGAACGACGCGGTCACCGCGTTGCGGGCCAGCGCGGCGATCCCCTCGGGGCCGGCGTCGAGCAGCCGGGCCGCGACCGCGTACTCGTTGTCGAGGGTGGTGCCGAACATCGGCGGGTCGTCGGAGTTGATGGTGACCAGCACGCCGGCCTGGACCAGCTGCGGCAGCGGGTGCTCCTCGATGCGCGACACGGCCCGGGTGCGGACGTTGGAGGTGGGGCAGACCTCCAGCGGGATCTGCCGCTCGGCCAGGTGGGCGAGCAGCTCCGGGTCGAGCGCGGCGGAGATGCCGTGCCCGATCCGCTCGGCGCCCAACTCGCGCAGCGCGTCCCAGATGGTCTCCGGGCCGGTGGTCTCGCCGGCGTGCGGCACCGAGCGCAGCCCGGCCGCGCGGGCCTGGTCGAAGTACGGCTTGAACTGGGGCCGGGGCACGCCGATCTCGGGGCCGCCGAGCCCGAAGCTGATCAGCCCGGCGGGCCGCTGCTCCAGGGCGATCCGCAGGGTCTGCTCGGCGGCCGGCAGCCCGGCCTCGCCGGGGATGTCGAAGCACCACCGCAGGGCGATGCCGAAGTCGGCCTCGGCGCGCTTGCGGGCGTCCTCGATGGCCTCGCAGAACGCCGGCGCGGGGATCCCCCGGTGCACGTGCGAGTACGGGGTGACGGTCAGCTCGGCGTAGCGCACCTGCTGCCGGGCCAGTTCCCGGGCCACCTCGTGGGTGAGCAGCCAGACGTCGTCGGCGTCCCGAATCAGGTCCACCACGCTGAGGTAGACCTCGACGAAGTGGGCGAAGTCGCGGAACGCGAAGTAGTCGGCGAGCGCCTCCGGGTCGGCCGGGACCGGGCTGCGCCCCTCGTGCCGGGCGGCCAGCTCGGCGACGATCCGGGGCGAGGCGGAGCCGACGTGGTGCACGTGCAGCTCCGCCTTGGGCAGGCCGGCGATGAAGGTGGACAGGTCGGTCACGGGTTCTCCTCTGCGTGGGCGCCGGTGCGGGCCACCACGAAGATCCGGCGGAACGGGAAGTACACCTGACCCTGCCGGATCGGGTACGCCTCGGCGAGGCGTACCCCCAGCTCGGCGCGGAAGTCGGCCCAGCCGGCGGCGTCCAGCGCGGCCCGGACCGGGCGCAGCGCGGTGCCCTCCATCCAGGTCAGCACGGGGTGATCCGGGGCGGCGGCGGCCGGGAGCAGGTGCACGTAGGTAGTTTCCCAGGCGTCGACCGCGCAGCCCGCACCGACCAGCAGCGCGGCGTAGTCGACCGGGTCGTCGACGGGCGCCTCGCGCAGCAGCGGGGCGAGGCTGTCGCGCCACCGGTCCCGGCCGGCGACCTCGCGCAGCGCCCGGTGCGACGGCGCGTCGAAGTTGCCCGGCACCTGGACCGCGAGCCAGGCGCCGGTGGGCAGCTCGGCGACCCAGCGGGTGAGCAGGTCCCGGTGGCCGGGCACCCACTGGAGCACGGCGTTGCAGACCACCACGTCGACGTCCGGCTCCGGGTGCCAGGACCGGACGTCGCCGACCGCGAAGGTGACCGGCCCGGCCACGGTGCGGGCCGCGGCCAGGGCACGGGTACGCGCCAGGGCCCGGGCGCGGGCGATCATCTCGGCGGAGGAATCCAGCCCGGAGACCCGGCTGCCGGGCCAGCGGTCGGCGAGGGTGGCGGTCAACGTGCCCGGACCGCAGCCGAGGTCGACGACGGCGCGCGGCCGCTCCGCCGGCACCCGGGCCAGCAGGTCGTGGAAGGGCCGGGAGCGCTCGTCGCCGTAACGCAGATAGGTGCTCGGGTCCCACATCGCAGCCTCCAAACCGTACGTACGTCTTGCTAGACGGTACGGCCCGACGCGCGCCCCGGCAAGGCCGGTCACTAGGCTCGGTGAAATGGAACAGCGCAGCTTCGACCGGCTCGGCCGGCACGTCGGCATCGTCGGACTCGGCGCCTGGCAGCTCGGCGCCGACTGGGGTGAGGTCAGCGCGGACGAGGCCCTGGACGTGCTGGCCGCCGCCGTGGCCGCCGGGGTCACCTTCCTGGACACCGCCGACGTGTACGGCGACGGCCGCAGCGAGCAGCTGATCGGCCGGTTCCTGCGCGAGCACCCGGGGCACGGGCTGACCGTGGCCACCAAGATGGGCCGGCGGGTGCCGCAGACGCCCGAGGCGTACACGCTGGACAACTTTCGGGCCTGGACCGACCGGTCCCGGGCCAACCTCGGGATGGACACGCTCGACCTGGTGCAGCTGCACTGCCCGCCCAGCGCCGTCTTCGCCGACGACCGGGTCTTCGACGCCCTGGACACCCTCGTCGCCGAGGAACGCGTCGCCGGGTACGGGGTCAGCGTGGAGACCTGCGACCAGGCGCTCACCGCGATCGCCCGGCCGGGGGTGGCCAGCGTGCAGATCATCCTGAACGCGGTCCGGCTCAAGCCCCTGGAGCGGGTGCTGCCCGCCGCCGCGGCGGCCGGGGTCGGCATCATCGCCCGGGTGCCGCTGGCCAGCGGCCTGCTCTCCGGCCGGTACGACGAGCACACCACCTTCCCGGCCGACGACCACCGCACCTTCAACCGGCACGGCGAGTCGTTCGACGTCGGGGAGACCTTCTCCGGGGTCGACTACGACCTGGGCCTGGCCGCCGTGCGCCGGCTCGCCCCGCTGGTCGGCGCGGACCGCACCATGGCGCAGTTCGCGCTCCGCTGGATCCTCGACCAGCCCGGCGTCACCGTGGTCATCCCCGGCGCCCGCAACGCCGAGCAGGCCCGGCGCAACGCGGCCGCCGTCGACCTGCCGCCGCTGACCGAGGTGGAGCTGACCGCCGTCCGCGCCACCTACGACGAGCTGATCCGCCCGCAGGTGCACGACCGGTGGTGACCCGGCCACCCGGCGCGCCGCCGACCGACGCCGCCCGGCGGCCCGGCGCGGCGCCGCCGGTGACCGGGGGCGGCCGGCATGCTGGAGCCGGACGTGCGTCGTCGGAGGGGGAACGATGAGGGGCTGGTTCCGGCTCACCGTGGGGCTGCTGGCCGTGGTGCTCGGCGCGCTCTGGACCGTGCAGGGGCTGGGCTACGGGGGCGACAGCGTGCTGACCGACCAGCGGCCCGCCGCGGCCGTCGGCCCGGTGGTCGTCCTGATCGGACTCGTCGCGCTCTGGTTCGGTATGCGGGCCCGCCGCCCGCGCGGCTGAACCGCCCGCCCGGATGCGCCGCCCGCACGAATACGCCGCCCGCCCGGCTGAACCGCCGCCCGGATGCGCCGCCCCGGGCTGGGCCTCGGTTCGGTCGCAAATGGAAAGCCCCGCCTCCCGGAACGGGACGCGGGGCTTTCGCCGCCGGCGGACGCGCCGGGCGGCGTAGCTCAGATGGGGCGGACCTGCTCGGCCTGCGGACCCTTCTGACCCTGGGCGATCTCGAACTCCACCCGCTGGTTCTCCTCCAGCGTGCGGTAGCCGCTGGACTGGATGGCCGAGAAGTGGACGAACACGTCAGCACCCCCGCCGTCGACGGTGATGAAGCCGAAGCCCTTGTCAGCGTTGAACCACTTCACGGTTCCCTGCGCCATGTGTATCTCCTTCTAAAACTGGCGGCCGAGCACGCCGTGCGGCCGATTGGCCGTTTTCGAGCAGCGGCGCCTGAGGCGGCCCCCGGTGAAGGAGACTTCTCTCAACCCACGCGTCTCTCAACAGCGTGAGACAGCAAACCACGTACGCAAAAACTCTGCACAGCCTAACCGACGAAATTCTCCGACATGTGACCTGACGGCGGCGACAGATCCACTGGGCGGCCCGGCCGGACCATGCGAAAGGCCCCTGTCCAACACAGTGGAAGGGGCCTTTCGGACAGCTCGGATCAGTCGGGCCAGCGGCCGGTGAGCCGGCGTACGCCGACCGCTCCGCCCCGGTCCACGGCGGCGCGGACGACCGCGAAGATCGCCCCCTGCAACGCCGCGGCGGCGAGGATCTCGCCCCAGCGGCGGTCCTCGTCGGTGGCGCTGGGCGCCTCGCCGTCACCGGCGGTCAGCTTCCAGACGTGCCGGAAGATGACCCCGGCGACGGTGCCGGCGGCCAGGCCCATCAGCACCCCGACCGGCTTGTAGACGACCCTGCCCATGCCCTTGCTCACCTGCGCCTCCCCCGGACGATCAGCAGCAGCACCGCGGTGGCCACGGCGCCGGCCGCGACCGCCGCCCACGGCACCGGGCTACGCCCGACCGAGCCACCCTTCTCGTACGCCTGCGCCCGGACCACCCGGGCCTTCTCGGCAGCCTGCCCGCGCACCCGCGCCACGGTCAACGCCGCCTGCTCCCGCATCCGCGCCTTCGCCTGGTCGGCGGAGTGCCGCACCAGAGCCTTGACGTCGGCCCTGGCCGCGAGCAACTCCATCGTCTCGCCCAGTTCCACCCGGGTACGGCGGATCTCCTGGCGGAGCGCCTCCACGTCCCCGGTCCCGTTGCCGGTCATGCCCGCCTCCCGTCCTTCACCGCGGCCGTGACGGTGTCCACGTCCGCCCGGACGCTGCGGACCGTCGCCTCCGGCACCGGCGGGACAGCACGGCTGACCTGCTTCTTGCCGACGAGCGCCAGGATCCCGGCGAGCAGGAAGAGCGCCACCGCCACGATCAGGGCGGCCAGCCAGGCCGGCATCACCAGGTCCAGCAGCAGGATGACGGTGACGATCAGGGCACCGGCGCCCCAGAAGGCCATCACCCCGCCGCCGCCGAACAGGCCGATCCCGATCCCGGCGTGCTTGCCTTTCTGGGTCAGCTCCGCCCGGGCCAGCGCCAGTTCGTCCCGGACGAGGCGGGAGACCTGCTCGGTGGCCCGCTGCACCAGTTCGGCGGTGGACGGCTCGTTCCCGGTCCGGGACGCGCTGCGACTCGCGACGTCAGCCATGCTGTCCTCCTTTCGTCATCACCGCGCTGTATGCCCGGAGTCGCCGCCCGTCAATCCTGCGCGGAACGGCCGGTCGGCCCGGCCGCGCGCCACCGGACGCCGGCCGCCGGGCGGCGACCGGATCCGGGGCGTGGGCAGCAGGTCCCCCGGATCGGCCGGAACAAACCCGGTCGGCCCGACAAGTCGCGGCCGGGCCGGCATTCCGCAGGTGCAACGGGCCGACCGCCGCGCAGGTCACGACGGACCCGGCGGCGACCGGGTGTCGGTCAGCGGCGGGTGTCGGCGTGCTCCTCGCGGCCGACGAAGACCTCGCTGCGGGCCTCGCCGTCGTCGCTGCCGCCGAAGACCCGGGCGTCGTCGGGGACCTCGGTGTCCGGCAGCCGGCGGCCCGGGTGGCGCGGCCGCCCGGCCTGCCAGGGCAGCGTGCCGCCGGTCTCGCCGACCTCGGCGCGCAACCGGGGCAGCGCGCTCGGTCGGTGGTCGCGGACCCAGCCGGCCAGGTGCTCGCGGACCAGGCAGCGCAGGTCCCACAGGCTGCCCGCGTCGGCGGCGCTGACCAGCGCGCGCACCTTGATCATGCCGCCGGTGGCGTCGGTGACCTGGAGTACGCAGACCCGCCCGTCCCACAGCTCGGTGCCCTCGCAGAGCCGCCGCAGCTCCTCCCGCATGGCCTGCACCGGGATCGCCCAGTCCAGGTCGAACTCGGCGGTGCCGAGCACCGCGGCCTCGGTACGCGTCCAGTTCTGGAACGGGGTGCTGGTGAAGTAGGAGGTGGGCAGGATCAGCCGCCGGTCGTCCCAGATCTGCACCACCACGTAGCTGAGGGTCAGCTCCTCGATCCGGCCCCACTCGCCCTCCACCACGACCACGTCGTCGAGGCGTACCGCGTCGCTGAAGGCGAGTTGGAGTCCGGCGAAGACGTTGCCCAGCAGGCTCTGCGCGGCGAGCGCGGCGACCACACCGACCACACCGGCGCTGGTCAGCACGCCGGCGCCGATGCCCCGGACGGCCGGGAAGGTCATCAGCATCACGCCGACGGTGAGCACCACGATCACCGCGATGGTCAGCCGGCGCAGCAGCACCACCTGGGTGCGTACCCGCCGGGCGTGCCGGTTGTTCGGCACGTCCACCCGGAACCGGGCCAGCGCGGTGTCCTCCGCCACCACCAGCAGCGAGGCGACCAGCCAGGCGGCCGTGGCGATCATGGCGAGCACCAGGGCGTGCAGCACGAGCTTGCGCCACGGGCTGCCCACCGCGTAGCCGGTGCTGAACCGGACCGCGAGCTGCACGGCGAGCACGGTGGCGGCCACCTGGAACGCGCGGTGCGAGTGCTCGGCCAGCTCGGTCATCAGCAGCGCGCGCCGGCCGAGCCGTCGGGCCAGCCGGTGCACCACCTCGACCAGCACCAACGCGACCGCCGCCGCGCTGAGCGCGGCGGCGGTCGTGACGAGGTAACTCTGCACGAAATCTCTCTCCCTCTCACCAGCCGGGAACCGGGCAAAGGCCCAATGGTGCCCGGCCCCGCCCGGTATCGACCAGGATCAGACCCGGCGATAGCGGGACTGGAGGAAGCAGTAGACGCCGAACGCGGCGACACCGAGCGCCATCAGCGTCAGCAGCACCGGCCCGTACGACTGGTCGCGCAGGGTACGCAGGGCGGCGTCCAGGCCGCGCGCCTTCTCCGGGTCGTAGTTCACGGCGGCGACCACGATCAGCACGCCGGCGATGGCGAAGACGGCGCCCCGGGCGGCGTACCCGGCCATGCCGAGCCGGCGGGTCAGCCGGTGCGTCTTCGGGCTCATCTCGCCGGTCTTCAGGTTGCGCTCGAACTTCTTCTTCAGGCCGTAGATGACCATGCCGATGCCGACCGCGGCGAGCACCAGGCCGGCGAGCCCGACCAGCCACCGGCCGCCGTCGGAGGCCATCAGCTTCTCGGTGAACTGCTGCTGCTGGTCCGCGGCGTTGCTGCTGGCGTCCTGGACCACCTTGATCGCGGTCCAGCCCAGCCAGACGAAGACGACCACGCGGACGACGGAGGCGATCCGTTCGAACAGCTTCTCCCGGCCGCGCCGGAAGCGGTGGCCGATGACCGCCTCGAACGCCTGCCAGATGGCCATCGCGAAGAGGCCGACCGCGATGGCGACCAGGAGGAACTTCCCGAGCGGCTGGGCACCGAGGGTGCGCAGCGCGCCGTTCTGGTTGCCCTCCTCGCCGGACTTGCCGAACGCGATCTGCACCGCGAGCCAGGCGAAGAGGAGGTGCACGATCCCGTAGCCGATGAAGCCGGCCCGGGTCAACAGTTCCAGCCACCTGCTGTTCGCCGTCCGGGCGGCGGTGGCTTCGGCGTTCCGGGTGAGTGACATGGCGGCACAATCACCGAAAGCGAAGATTTCCAAACGTCGGCCGCCTCGACGGGGCCGGTCAGCTGGTCGCGTTGTGCGCCACCCGGATCACCACCTGCTGGTCGGTGACGCTGTCCAGGCTGACCTGGAAACCGCCGACCTCGGTGGCCTGCTGGCCGGAGGTGAGCGTGAGTTGCTCGCCGGCGACCTCGACGGTCACCTGGTCGCCCTGCGCGCCGACCAGCTTCGCCTCCACCCCGAAGATGGAGGCGCTGGCCTCCACGCCCCGGTCGAAGGTGACGGTGCAGGCGTCCAGGCCGCAGTCGGTGGAGGCGCCCTCCGCGCTGCACCCGACGAGCAGCGCGGCGCCCAGGGTCAGCCCGGCCAGCAGGCCGGCGATGCGACGGACGGGGGTCGGCGAGGGGGAAACGCGTCGGTTCGTCACCCGGACAAGGGTACGGGGCCGAAACCACCCCGGGCCGGGCGCGCGCCGCCCGGTGGCGGCGGCCGGACGGGGCGCCCGCCGCGGGCCGGACGCGTTGAGCAGGGCGCTTCCCGGCCCGCTAGGGTGCCGGGATGGTCTTCGACGTCGCCCGGGTACGGGCCGCCTACCCCGCCCTGGGCGAGGGTTTCGTCCATTTCGACGGTGCCGGCGGCACCCAGACCGCGCGACCGGTGATCGACGCGGTGGCCACCGCGATGGGCGCCGCCGTCGGCAACCGCAGCACCGCCTTCGAGCCCGGCCGGCGGTCGCTGGAGCTGGTCGCCGCCGCCCGCTCGGCGGTGGCCGATCTGCTCGGCGCGCAGCCCGCCGGCGTGGTGCTCGGGCCGAGCGCCACCGCGCTGACGTACACCCTGGCCCGCACGCTCGGCGCGGGCTGGCGGCCGGGCGACGAGGTGGTGGTCTCCCGGCTGGACCACGACGCGAACGTCCGGCCGTGGGTGCAGGCGGCGGAGGCGGCCGGGGCCACCGTGCGCTGGGCCGAGTTCGACCCGGCGACCGGTGAGCTGCCCGCCGGGCAGTACGAGGAGCTGGTCACCGCGCGGACCCGGCTGGTCGCGGTGACCGCCGGCAGCAACGCCACCGGCACCGTGCCCGACGTGCCGGCGATCGCCAAGACGGCGCACGCCGCCGGCGCCCTGGTCTGCGTGGACGGCGTCCACGCCGTCCCGCACGGCCCCACCGACCTGGCCTCGCTCGGCGCGGACTTCCTGGTCACCAGCGCCTACAAGTGGTCGGGCCCGCACCTGGCGGCGATGGCCGCCGACCCGGCCCGGTGGGCGGCGCTGCGCCCGGCCAAGCTGCTGCCCTCCTCCGACGCGGTGCCGGACCGCTTCGAGTACGGCACGCCGAGCTTTCCGCTGCTGGCCGGGGTGACCGCCGCCGTGGACCACCTGGCCACCCTCGACCCGGATGCCACCGGCAGCCGGCGGGAGCGGGTCCGGGCCGGGCTGGCCGCGGCCCAGGCGCACGAGGAGATCGTCTTCGCGCGGCTGCTCGCCGGGCTGGCCGAGCACCCGGCCGTCACGGTGTACGGCTCCCCGGCCCGGCGCTGCCCCACCGTCTCGTTCCGGGTCGCCGGAGCGGCCCCGGCGGAGACCGCCGCGGGGCTGGGCGCGGCCGGCTTCTGCCTCTCCTCCGGCGACTACTACGCCTACGAGTACTTCGAGGCGATGGGGCTGCGCGCCAGCGGTGGCGCCGTCCGGGCCAGCGTCTACCACTACAACACGGTCGACGAGGTGGACCGGTTGCTGGCCGAACTGGACCGGCTGGCCGGTGGCGGGGAGAGAATGGCCCGGTGAGCTTCCTGGTCGAGGAGAACCCCGCCGCGCGCCGCTTCGAGATCCTGGTCGACGACGCGCTGGCCGGGTTCGCCGCCTACGAGCCCCGCGGTGAGCTGCTGGTGTTCACGCACACCGAGGTGGACGACCGGTTCCAGCACATGGGCGTGGGCGCGGCGCTGATCCGCGGCACCCTGGACCAGATCCGCGAGCGGGGCGGCCGGGTGGTGTCCCGGTGCTCGTTCATGGCGGCGTTCATCGAGCGCCACCCCGAGTACGCCGACCTGGTCGTCCCGGACGCCTGATCCCGGCCGCGGGCCGGAGCGGGCGCCGGGCCGAGGATGCGCCGGCGTGGCCGGGGCCCGGCGGCGGCCCGGCCACGCGGGGCGCTCGTGTCGGCCGGGCGCCGGCGGTTCAGCGACCGCCGGCCAGCAGCTCGGCGGCGGCGTACGCGGTGGCCCGGGTGGCGCCGTGGGTGGCCAGGTGCACCGCGCCGGCGACCAGGGCGGGCACGCCCAGCTCGACCACCACGGCGTCCGGGCGGGCGGCCAGGGCGTGCTCCACCGCCGCCCGCATCCAGTCGTGCCGGTGCAGGTCCCGCACGACCAGCACCAGGGGGCGGCCGGCCGATCCGGCCGCCGGGTCGGCGGGGACCTCGCCCTCGGCGTACCGGGCGGTGGTGGTGCCGGGGACGAGTTCGGTCAGCGGCCCGGCGATCCCCCACGGCGTTTCCGCGCCGATGGCGATGTTGTGCGGCGGGGCGAACTCCACCACGTGCGCCGGGCCGGCCAGTGGCGGCAACCCGGCAGGGCCGCCGGTCACCCGCAGCGCCCGGCGGGCGGCGGCCAGCCCGATCGGCGGTCCGTCGCCACGCGGCGCGGCCGGCCGGTCGGCCCGGGCCGCGACGGTCCAGGCGGCGAGCTGGCCGACCCGCTTGGCCGCCTCGGCCAGCCGCTCCTCGGGCAGCTCCCCGGCCAGCACGGCGGCGACGATGGCGTCGCGCAGCTCGACCGCGTCGGCCTCGGTGGCCCGTTCCCCGCCCACGCAGATCGCGTCGGCCCCGGCGGCGAGCGCGCGGACCGCGCCGCCGGTGAAGCCGTACCGGTCGGCGACGGCCCGCATCTCCACGGCGTCGGTCACCACCACGCCCTGGAAGCCCAGCTCGTCGCGGAGCAGCCCGCCGAGGATGCGCGGGCTGAGGGTGGCCGGCAGCTCCGGGTCGAGGGCGGGCACCAGCAGGTGCCCGGTCATCACGGCCTGCGCCCCGGCGGCCACCGCGGCCCGGAACGGGGCCAGCTCGACGGCGTCCAACCGGGCCCGGTCGGCGCCGATGCGGGGCAGGGCGTGGTGGGAATCGACCCGGGTGTCCCCGTGGCCGGGGAAGTGCTTGGCGCAGGCGGCGACCCCGCCGGACTGGAGCCCCCGGATCCAGGCCGCGGTGTGCCGGGCCACCAGGGCCGCGTCCGCGCCGAAGGAGCGCACGCCGATCACCGGGTTGGCCGGGTTGGAGTTGACGTCGGCGTCCGGCGCGTAGTTGAGGGTGACGCCCGCCGCGGCCAGTTCGGCGCCGAGGTCCCGGGCCACCTCCTCGGTCAGCGCCTCGTCGTCGACCGCGCCGAGGGCAAAGTTGCCGGGCCGGGTGCTGCCCCGGGCCGACTCGATCCGGGTGACGTCGCCGGCCTCCTCGTCGATCGCCACGATCACGTCGGGACGCTCGGCGCGCAGGGTCGCGGTGAGGGTGGCCACCTGGTCGTGGTCGACGATGTTGCGGGCGAACAGGACGACCGAGCCGAGCCCTTCGCCGAGCCACCGGCACACCCACGGTGGCGGGGTGGTGCCGACGAAGCCCGGTTGCAGGACGGTCGCGGCGAGCGCCGCCAGGTCCCCGGTCGATCCCGCGATCCGCTCGCTCATGCGCTGTCGTACCCCCGTCTCCCCACGGTCCGCCGCCCCGGCGGTGCTGACATGGTCACACCTGGCTCCCTAAATAGTCAACAATCCTTACTGTTAGCTCCTGGCGCACCGGTACCGCCCGTGGGAGAGTGCGACCATGCATTCCGCGCTGCTCGCCGACGCCACCACGGCCGCGGACATCCCCGGCGTACGCCTGCTCGGCCTGGTCGTGGGCGGGCTGTTCCTGCTGATCGCCATCCGGGCGATGTTCCGCCGCTGAGCGTTCGGGTCGCCGCCTCCCCGGGTACCGCTGTCCTCGTCCGGACACGCACCCGGCACCGGACGCGGCGAGGGGGAAGCATGAAGATCGGATACTTTCTGTCCAGCGAGGAGTACACCCCGGCGGAACTGCTGGCCCAGGCGCGCGGCGCCGAGCAGGCCGGCTTCCAGGCACTGTGGATCTCCGACCACTACCACCCGTGGGTCGACGCCCAGGGCCAGAGCCCGTTCGTCTGGTCCACCATCGGCGCGCTCAGCCAGGTCTGCCGGCTGCCGGTGACCACCGCGGTCACCTGCCCCACCGTCCGGATCCACCCGGCGGTGATCGCCCAGGCCGCGGCGACCAGCGCGGTGCTGCACGACGGCCGGTTCGTGCTCGGGGTGGGCACCGGCGAGGCGTTGAACGAGCACATCTTCGGTGACCCGTGGCCGCAGGCCGACGTCCGGCTGGCGATGCTGGAGGAATCGATCGAGGTGATCCGGAAGCTGTGGACCGGTGAGTTCGTCAACCACCACGGCCGGCACTACACGGTCGAGCACGCCCGGATCTACACGCTGCCCGACACGCCCCCGCCGATCTACGTCTCCGGCT
Organism: Micromonospora sp. NPDC049836; assembly: GCF_044465125.1. Classification (NCBI taxonomy): domain Bacteria; kingdom Bacillati; phylum Actinomycetota; class Actinomycetes; order Micromonosporales; family Micromonosporaceae; genus Micromonospora; species Micromonospora sp. NPDC049836. Next base: position 269,318 of record NZ_JBITLH010000006.1, on the reverse strand, counting down.
TCGGCGCGAAGTCGATCGACCTGGCCGCCCGGATCGCCGACGGCTACGTCAGCACCATGCCCGACGCCGACCTGGTGCGCCGGTTCCGCGACAACGGCGGCGGCGACAAGCCCTGCCAGGCCGGCTTCAAGGCGGCGTACGCCGAGAGCGAGGACGAGGGCGTGCGGATCGCGTACGAGCGCTGGCCGAACGCCGGCGTGCCGGGTGAGCTGTCCCAGGTGCTCCCCTCGCCGCGGCACTTCGAGCAGGCCGCCCAACTGGTCCGGCCGGAGATGATGAAGGAGTCCTTCGTCTGCGGCAACAGCGTCGACGCACACCTGGAGATGGTCGACAAGTACGCCAAGGCCGGCTTCGATGAGATCTACGTGGCCAACACCGGCCCGCACTGGCAGGGCCTGTTCGACCTCTACCAGCGTGAGGTGCTGCCCCGACTGGGCTGACCCCGCCCGGCCGGCCGCCGACGCCCAGCGCCGCCGGGCCCGCCCTGCGGCGACAATCGGGTGCGTGCCAAGGGCCGGTCCGCCCCACGGCGATATTCGGGTGCGCGCGGGGCGCCCGGGTCCCGATCATGGTGGGCGTGCACTCCGCCCTCACGGTGACCCCGGCCGAACTGCCCACGCTGCTGCTGCACGTGGCGGTGGTCCGGCCCGTCTTCGTCTGGGGCGCACCCGGCATCGGCAAGAGCTCGCTGGTGCGCGCCTTCGCCGACTCGCTCGGGCTGCCCTGCGTGACGCTGGTCGGCACCCAGCTCGCCGCCGAGGACCTGATCGGGGTGCCGGAGCTGCGCGACGGGCGCAGCCGGTTCGCCCCGCCCGAGTCGATCGCCCGGGACGAGCCGTACTGCCTCTTCCTCGACGAGCTCAACTCCTCCAGTGCCGAGGTGCAGAAGGCGTTCTACTCGCTCATCCTGGACCGCCGGATCGGCTCGTACGAGCTGCCGGCCGGCTCGATCGTGATCGGCGCCGGCAACCGGGCCACCGACAACGCGCTCGCCCGGCCGATGGCGTCCGCGCTGGTCAACCGGCTGGTGCACGTCCACCTGCGCGCGTCGGCCACCGACTGGCTGGCCTGGGCGACCGGCGCCGGGTTGCACCCGTGGGTGCTGGACTACCTGACCGAGCGCCCGGACCAGCTCTGGGTCGCCCCGCCCAAGACCGAGGAGCCGTTCTCCACTCCGCGCAGCTGGCACATGCTCTCCGACGCGCTGCACTCGTTCGGCCCAGAGGTCGACGAGGCGACGGTGCGGCTGCTGGCCGGCGGGACGCTCACCGGGCGGCACGCGGCGGACTTCAGCGCCTACGTCAAGACCGTGCGGCACCGCTACGGCCTGGATGCCATCGTGCGCGGCGATGCCGGCTGGCCGCGGGCCGTCCAGGACCGCGACCTGCTCTACTTCTTCGCCGAGGCGTTCCGGGCCCGGCTGGTCAGGGAGCTGCCCGCCTCGCGCGAGCACGCCTCGCCCGCGGTGCGCGACTTCGCCGTCCGGGCCAAAGGGCTGCTGGTCGAACTGGCCGAGATCAGCCTGGAGTGCGCCCAGCTCGTCGTCGCCACCGACGACGACGGGATGCCGGTGCTGCCGGCCTGGTTCCTGGTCGAGGTGACCCGGGACCTGCCCCGCCTGGTCGCGGCCCGGGCCTGACCGGTGGCCACCCGACGCCGCGCCGGCCGCCGGCCGGACCCGAACGAGGAGGCGTTCGCCCAGGCCGAGAAGCGGGCGTACGACCACCCGATGTTCCGGCCGCTGCTCGCCGACGGCCACCCCCGCGCCCGGTTCCGCTGGACCGAGGACGAGGCGCTGGCGAACGGGCAGGGCTGGGCCCGGGTCGCGGGCGACGGGGAGATCGTGGTCGACCGGCGGCGGCGCGCCGACCCCGACGAGTGGTGGTGGGTGGTCGCCCACTGCCTGCTGCACCTGGGCTTCGGCCACCTGGACCCGGACCGGGCCGGCCGGGCCGACCAGGCCGCCACCGTCGCGGCCTGCGTGGCGGTCGCCCGGTTCCAGCTCGACGCCAAGCTGGGCCGGCCGCCCCGGATGCTGCCCACCCCGTTGCCCGGCACGGCCGAGGAGCGGCTGGCCGGCGACTGGCGCCACCGTGGCGTGCCGCCGGAATACCTCGACTGCGGGGTCGGCGGACACGGCGGGGATCAGGTCCACCGCGTCACCCCGGCGCAGCGATGGGCCGTCGCGAATCCCGCCGGCACCCGCTGGCGAACCTGGCCGGAACGGTTCGCGGTGGGACTGGCGGCGGCCGCCAGCGCGGCCGTGGCGGCGGCGGGCGCCCCGAAGCCCGGGCCGGGCGGGGTGGACCGGGACACCGGCTGGGAACGGGCGCGGCGGTGGTTCGTCTCGTCGTACCCGCTGCTCGGAGCCCTCGCCGCGGGCTTCCGGATCGTCGCCGACGTCGAGCTGGCCCGGTCCTGGGACATCGCGGTCGCTGCCGTGGACGCACACGCCGGGGAGATCTACGTCAACCCGCTGCGGGTACTGCCGGAGGCGCAGTGCCGCTTCGTGCTCGCGCACGAGATGCTGCACGCGGCGCTGCGGCACGGCGACCGGGTCGGGCACCGGGACCCGTACCTGTGGAACGTGGCCACCGACTACGTCGTCAACGGCTGGCTGGTGGAGATGGCGGTCGGCGAGCCGCCCGACGGGCTGCTGTACGACCCGCAGCTGCGCGGCCTGTCCGGCGAGGCGGTCTACGACCGGCTCGCCACCGACCTGCGCCGGTACCGCAAGCTGTCCACCCTGCGCGGCCCCGGCCGCGGCGACATCCTCGGGCACGGCGTCCCCGGGCCGCGCGAGCCGGGGCGCGGGGTGGACCTGGACGAGTACTACCGGCGGGCGCTGACCAGCGGGCTGGCGTACCACCAGTCGTCCGGGCGAGGGCTGCTCCCGGCCGGCCTGGTCGCCGAGATCCGGGTGCTCGACGAGCCGCCGCCGCCATGGGACGTGCAACTGGCCCGCTGGTTCGACGAGCGCTTCCCGGCCCGGGAGCGGCAGCGCTCGTACGCCCGGCCGTCGCGCCGGCAGGCGGCCACCCCGGGCATCCCGCGCCCCGGCTGGCACCGTCCCGAGGTCACCGAGCGCAGGCCGACCTTCGGCGTGCTGCTGGACACCTCGGGGTCGATGGGCACCCGGCTGATGGGGCGCGCGCTCGGCGCGGTGGCCGGGTACGCGACCAGCCGGGACGTGCCGGCCGCGCGGGTGGTCTTCTGCGACACCGTGGCGTACGACGCCGGCTACCTCCCGGTGGAGGAGATCGCCGGCCGGGTTCGGGTCCGCGGCCGTGGCGGCACGGTGCTGCAACCCGGGGTGCGGCTGCTTGAGGCCGCCGAGGACTTCCCGGCGGACGGCCCCATCCTGGTGATCACCGACGGCGAGTGCGACGTGCTGCGGATCCGACGTGACCACGCGTTCCTGGTGCCGCGCGCGGCCCGGCTGCCCTTCAACCCACGCGGCCCGGTGTTCCGGATGACCTGACCCGTTTGACGGGACGCCGGCACCGGTGCCGGCGTGAGGTGCTGCCCCGACTGGGCTGACCGGCCGGGTCAGCCCGCCCCGGGTGGCAGCACCCCGTGCAGGACCGTCCCCACCAGGGCGTCGACCAGGGCCGGGGCGGGCTGCGGCGGAGGGCCGGACGGGTCGAGCAGCCGGCCCAGCACCACGTCGTGGCAGACCCCGACGAGCAGGGTGGCGACCGCCTCCGGGGAGGCGTGCGCGGCCACCCGGCCGAGCCGCTGCTCCGCCCGGACGTACCCGGCGAGTTCCGTCCGCAGGTCGGGCCCGCCGGGCGGGCCGGCCAGCGCGCCCAGCCGGGCCAGCAGCTTCGGCTGGGTGGCGAGCCCGGCGAGGGCGGGCAGGATCGCCGCGTGCAGCGTCAGCCCCCGGTCCAGGTACGCCCGCAGGTTCGCCTCGACGGTCCCGTCCCCCGGTCGCGGGGCCGTCCCGCGCTGCGCCGCCTCGACCGTCCGCGCGTGCGCGTGCACGGCGTGCGCGAGCAGCTCCTCCTTGTCGGCGAAGTGGTTGTAGAGCACCCCGTCGGCCACCCCCGCCTCGCGGGCGATGTCGCGGACCGTCAGCCCCACGATGCCCCGGCGGGCCACCAGCCGCTCGGCGGCGGCGATCAGGTGCTCCCGCAGGCTCTGCTCGCCGCCGCGTAGCGCGGCCGCTCTTCTGGGTGCCATCACCGGGATCCTAGGCGTTGCCGGGCCCGGCTCCCCCGTGCGAGCCGGGCCCGGCTGCCGGTCGTCGGGCTCAGCCCGGTCGCCGCGCGGTGACCAGCCAGGCCGCGGTGCGCAGCCGGACCCCGTCCGGGCCCTGGTACGGCCGCATCGCCTCGGCCAGCGCGGTGCGGACCCGGTCGCCGACCGCCGGGTCGAGCGGGGCGAGCCGGTGCCGCACCGGCCCCCACCCGGCCAGGAACCGGCCGGCGTCGGCGGCGTCGCGTCCCCAGATCCCGGGCTCCTGCCGGGGCGCGCAGCTGACGTCGGTGAAGCCGGCCTCGCCGAGCACGGCGCGGATCACGGCCGGGTCGGCGAGGGAGAGCGGCTCGCCGGTGGCGGTGCCGTCGGTGCCGGCCGGCGGCAGGTGCGCGGCCAGCGGCGCGAAGACCGCGCCGAGGTCGCCCCGGCGGGCGTCGTCGAGGCAGACGAAGGCGAGCCGGCCGCCGGGGCGCAACGCCCGGCACACGTTGGCGAACGCGGCGACCGGGTCGGCGAAGAACATCACCCCGAACCGGCTCAGCGCCACGTCGAACCCGGCGGGCGGGAAGGGGTGGACCTGGGCGTCCGCGCGGACGAACTCGGCGTTGCGCACGCCCTCGTCGGTCGCGCAGGTGCGGGCCCGGTCCAGCATCGGGGCGGACAGGTCGACGCCGACCGCCCGGCCGGTCCCGGCGCGCCGGGCGGCGAGCCGGGTGAGCTGGCCGGTGCCGCAGCCGAGGTCGAGCACCCGGTCGCCGGGGCGGACGGCGGCCAGCAGGGGCTCGTTGAAGCCGCTGTTGATGGCGTCGTAGCGGGCCTGGTGGGTGGCCCAGTGCCGTCCCTCGTAGCCGTTCCAGGCGCGTTCCTGGTGTTCGTTCAGGATCATTCCCATGCCCGCCTCCGTATGAACACACGTTCATGAACGCCTGTTCATAATGATGGTCGCCGGCACCGACGTCAATCCCGCCCGGCGCTTCCCCCGCGGTGGACCGCGGCGGTTTCACCGCTGATCGCCGGGGGTACCAGCGGCCCTTGATGAAACTGTCCAGGCACTCGACGACGTTGCGTCGCGCCGCCCGCAGCCTCTTCGGCTGGACCGCGCTGCGACCCAATCAACTGGCCGCCATGCGCGCGGTGATGAAACGACGCGACGCCCTGGTGGTCCTGCCCACCGGCGCCGGCAAGTCGGCGATCTACCAGATCCCGGCCAGCCTGATCCCCGGACCCACCGTGGTCGTCTCCCCGCTGCTCGCCCTCCAGCAGGACCAGATCGCGGCGCTCAACGAGCGGCAGCGACCCGAGCTGCGCGCGGTCCGGATCAGCTCGGACGAGACCGCGGCCCAGCAGGCCGCCGCGATCGACGAGATCCGCCAGGGCCGGGCCGAGTTCCTCTTCATCACCCCGGAGGCGCTGAGCAACCCGGACCGGCTGGCCGAGGTCCGCGGACTGCGGCCCGCGCTGGTGGCGATCGACGAGGCGCACTGCATCTCGGCCTGGGGGCACGACTTCCGCCCGGACTACCTGGCGCTCGGGCACCTGATCGAGGGCATCGGCCGGCCGCCGGTGGTCGCGTTGACCGCCACCGCCTCCCCGCCGGTCCGCGACGACATCATCGCCCGGCTGCGGCTGCGCGACCCGGAGGTGGTGGTCTCCGGGCTGGACCGACCGAACCTCTTCCTCGAGGTGGCGCACTGCCCGACCGAGGACTACCGGTGGCGGCGGCTGCTCACCCTGCTCCGCGACGACAAGCGCCCGGGCATCAGCTACGTGCCGACCCGGCGGGCCGCCGAGGAGCTGGCCCAGCGGCTCACCGACGCCGGCCACCCGGCGCAGTACTACCACGGCGGCATGCCCACCGCGGCCCGCCACGAGCTGCACGAGGCGTTCCTCGCCGACCAGGTGCCGATCATGGTGGCCACCTCCGCCTTCGGCATGGGCATCGACAAGCCGAACATCGCCTGGGTGGTGCACACGGCGCTGCCCGACTCGCCGGACAGCTACTTCCAGGAGATCGGCCGGGCCGGCCGGGACGGCGAGCCGGCCCGGGTGCTGCTGCTCTGGCGCGCCGAGGACATCGGCCTGCAGCGCTACTTCAGCGGCGGCCTGCCCGACCTCAAGGAGCTGCGGGACCTCGCCGCGCTGCTGCGCAAGGAGCCGCGCGGCAAGAAGGAACTGCGCGAGCTGACCGGGCTCGGTCCGCGCAAGCTCGGCCAGTACCTCTCCCTGCTGGAGCAGGTCGGCGCCGCGGAGCCCCGGCCCCGGCAGCGTCTCGGTGCCCCCCGGTACGCCCCGACGGCCGCCGAGTCGGCCCGCGCGGCGCTCGCCGAGGCCGAACGGCAGCAGGCCGTCACCCGGTCCCGGACCGACATGATGCGCGCCTTCGCCGAGACCACCGGCTGCCGGGGGCAGGCGCTGCTGGCGTACTTCGGCGAGCAGATGCGCGAGGTCTGCGGGCACTGCGACAACTGCCACGCCGGCACCAGCGTCGCCGACGACCGGGCGGTCGGGCCGTTCCCGGTGCACAGCCAGGTGCGCCACCCGGAGTGGGGCGCCGGCCTCGTGCTCAGCTACGAGGAGGACCGGATGACGGTGCTCTTCGACGAGGTGGGCTACAAGACGCTGTCCGTGCGCGTGGTGTCCGAACAGGGCCTGCTGACCCTGGACTAGCCTGACCCGGGCACCGTGGTGGTGCCCGTCGAACGACGACGACCACGGCGAAAGGGGCCTGATCGTGATCGAGCAGCCGGCGTACACCGGGTTCGGTTTCTCCGACGAGGAGTGGGGGCTGCTGGTCGGTCTGCCGCAGGCGGTCCTCACCGCCGCGAGCGCGGCCGAGTCCGACGGCACCAAGCGCACCATGGCCGAGAACGCCGCCGGGCTGGACACCATCTCGGCGGGACGGGAGTCGGCCAGCCCGCTGGTGGCGGCGGTCGCCGGTGAGATCGTCGCCCGGGTGGGCGACCCGGAGGCGGGCGCCGAGTTGCCGGCCATCGAGCCGGCCGACCCGCGGGCGATGATCGACGACGTGCTGGCCCGGGCCGGCCAGGCGACCACCCTGCTGGCCGCCAAGGTGGACGAGGGGCAGGCCGGGGCGTACCGGCACTGGCTGGTGGCGATCGCCGAGCAGGTGGTCGGCGCCGCGTCCAGCGGCGGCATCCTGGGCATCGGCGGCGACGTGGTGAGCGACTCGGAGCGGCGCTTCCGGGACCGCCTCGCCCAGGTGCTCAACGACTGACCGGCCACCCCGGCGCCGCCGCCCGCGGCGCCGGCGGGATGATGGCCGTCGAAGACGGATGCCGGACGCCCCGGGAGGTCACCGCACGGACCGCCCGGGGTGCCCGCCACGTGCTGCCGGCCGACCCGGGGGGAGGGCCGTTGATGGACGCCAGGTTGCAGCCGCACATCCTCGACACCGAGCAGGTGCCCGCGCCGGACCGCTTCGGCCTCTGGCTGGACATGGTCTCGGACTCGCCCACCCCGCTGCGGGTGCGCAGCGACCACGCCGGCGACTTCGTCGCCCGGGCGGAGTTCCTCGAGCTGGGGCCGCTGCTCATCGCCCGGTACCGCTACCCGTCGCTGGACTGCGTCCGCACCCGCCAGCTCATCCAGCGCTCCGACCCCGACTACTACCTGCTCGCGCTCACCCTGACCGGTGGCAGCGCCGCCGGTCAGGAGGGTCGGCAGAGCACCCTGGGGCCCGGCGAGTTCACCTTCTACGACTGCTCCCGCCCGCACGAGGTACGCCACCACGGCGACCGGGGCCGCGCCGACGCCAGCTCCGTGGTCGCCTTCATCCCGTACGAGGCGCTGCCGCTGCCGTACGCCCGGCTGGCCCCGCTGTTCGCCGGCCGGATGTCCGGCAGCGAGGGCATCGGCGCGCTGCTCGCCGACTACCTGGTCCGGCTCAGCGGCCATCCGGAGCAGTACCACGCGGCGGACGCCGAGCGGCTGGCCGGCGTCGGGCTGGACCTGGCCGCCACGATGCTCGGCCGGCACCTGGTCACCGAGGACGCGATCCCGGCCGACGTACGCCGGCGGGCCCTGCTCGCCCAGATCCAGGCGCACATCCGCCGGCATCTCGGCGAACCCGGGCTCGGCCCGCAGCTCATCGCCGACGCGCACCACATCTCGATCCGTTCGCTGCACCGGCTCTTCGAGGACGAGCAGACCACGGTGGCCGCCTACATCCGGGACCAGCGGCTGGCGCGGTGCCGGCGGGACCTCGCCGAGCCGGCGCTGCGCGACCTGCCGATCCAGACCATCGCCGCCCGCTGGGGTTTCCGCGACAAGGCCCACTTCAGCCGGGTGTTCCGGTCGGCCCACCAGGAGTCCCCGCAGGCGTACCGGGCCCGCCACGTCGACCCGGCACGCAACGTCAACGCTGCGGCGTTCGCGGTCAACTCCCGGCCGACATACTGATCCCGGGCCGGTCGGGCGACCGGGCGGCCCACTGGTAACGGGGGGCCGCGGCGAGGCGCCTGCGACGGACCGTCGCGGGCGGCCGCCCGGTGCCGTCCGGCCGTCACCCGGCCCGGAGCGCTGCGGCGCGGCCCCAGGACCGATCGGCCGTCATCCGACCCCGGCGCGCCGCCACCCACGTGCGGTGGCCGACCGACCGGATGCGACGCCGCCACCGACTCCGGCCCCGTCGTGACTTCCCCCCAGGACACCCGACGGGGCCGGTCAGGTCTCCTCCTCCAGCAGCACCAGGACGGCCTTCTCCACCGCCTCACGGGGCATCTCCGGGTCCACCGGGGCCAGCACGCCGTCGTGGTAGAGGTCCACGACGCGGGGATCCACGTAGGACGTCCGGGCCACCGTGGGGGTGTTGCCGAGCAGTTCCGCGACCGACCGCATGACCGCGGCGACCGCCCGCTTGCGCGCGGTCGCCGAGCGCTGGGCGCCGGCCGTGGCCAGTTCGGTGGCGGCCAGCACGGTGGCGTGCCAGGTCCGGAAGTCCTTGGCCGTCATCTCCCCGCCACTGGCGTCGCGCAGGTAGTCGTTCACCTCGTCGCTGCGTACGTCCCGCCAGGCCTGGCCGTCCCAGTAGCCGAAGAGGCGCTCCTGGGTCCGCCGCCGGCGGCGCAGGTTGGTCAGCACCTGGCACAGCTGCGGGTCCTCGATCCGGCGTACCTGCTCGATGCCGCCCTTGGCGGGGAACTCGAAGACCACGCAGCCGCCCCGGGAGCGGGCGTGCTCGGGGCGCAGGGTGGCCACGCCGAAGGTGGGGTCCTCGCCGGTGGCGTACTGGTCGCTGCCGACCCGGAACGCGCCCATGTCCAGCAGCCGGGTGACGGTGGCCAGGACCCGCTCCCGGCGCAGCCCGCGCAGGGTCAGGTCGTGCTCGACCTGGTCGCGCAGCACCGGCAGCCGGTGGGCCACCTCCAGCACGTGGTCGAACTTGGCCTCGTCCCGCTTCTGCCGCCACGCCGGGTGGTAGAGGTACTGCTTGCGGCCGGCCGCGTCGATCCCGGTCGCCTGGATGTGACCGTTGGGGTAGGTCGAGATCCACACGTCCTGCCAGGCCGGCGGGATGACCAGGTCCCGCAGCCGGGCCAGCTGGTCGGGGTCGCGCACCGGCTCGCCCTTCGGGTCGACGAAGAGCCACCCCTTGCCGCGCCGCCGCCGTCCGTAGCCCGGCCGGCCCGGATCGCTACGCCGCAGTCGCACCGGAGACCCGCACCGCCTGTTCCGCCTCGTCCACGGCGGCCAGCACCTCGTCGACGCCGATGGCCGCCAATGTCGGGTGGGTTCCTACCCCACCGGCCGCGGCCCAATCCCGGTCGGTCCCGGGGTGCTGCGTGACGCCGAGCACCCGGTGCCGGGGCCGGTCCGGCGGCGGGCCCCAGTGCGCCGGCGGCACCGGGCCGAAGAGCACCACCGAGGCGGTGCCGTAGCCGGTGGCCAGGTGGGCGATGCCGGTGTCGCCGCTGACCACCAGGCGGGCGTCGGCGACCAGCGCGGCCAGCTCGGCCAGGCCGGTGCGGCCGGCGAGCACCGCGTCGGCGGTGAGCCCGGCGTCCCGGGCCACCCGCCCGGCCAGCTCCCGTTCCTCGGCCGAGCCGGTGAGCACCACCCGGTGTCCCCGCCCGGCCAGCTCGCCGGCCAGCGCGGCGAAGCGCTCCGCCGGCCAGCGCTTGGCCGGGATCTTGCTGCCGGGGTGCAGCAGGGTGGCGCCGGCCGGCTGCCCGGGTCCGGCCGGGCGGCGGAGCGCCAGGTCCGCCGGGTCGGCCGGCAGGCCGTGGGCGTGCAGCAGCCGGCACCAGCGCCGGACCTCGTGCTCGTCGCCGTCCCAGGCCGGTCCCCCGGGGTGTCCGGCCGCGACGTTGCGGTAGGCGAGCAGCCGGCGCGGCCGGGTGGCGGCCAGCGCCCGGTGCGACTGCGGGCCCCGACCGTGCAGGTTGACCGCCACCTCCGGCGGCGGCCCCGCCCAGGCCAGACGCTGCGGGCCGGCGGTGGGCAGCACCCGGTCGACCGCGCCGGTCAGCTCGGCCAGCGGGGCCAGCCAGGCCGGCGCGGCCAGCACCAGCTCCCGGCCGGGCAGGCCGGCCCGCAGCCCCCGCAGCGCCGGCACCGCCGTGGCGAGGTCACCGACCCCGAGCGCCCGGAGCACCAGGATCACGGGTACGACGACTCCTGCGCGGCGCATACCACCAGCTCCCGCACCGCGCAGCCGGGCGGCTGGGAGAGGGCGAACATGACGGCGGCGGCGGTGTCGGCGGGCTCGTTGAGCACGGCGTCCGGCCCGGGCCGGTACTGCGCGTCCCGCTCGTCGAAGAACGCGGTACGCATGCCGCCGGGGATGAGCAGGGTGACCCCGACCGTGCCGGCCAGCTCGGCGGCGAGCGCCCGGGTGAAGCCGACCACCCCGAACTTCGCCGCGCAGTAGGCGGTGGCGTCGCTGACCGCCTTGACGCCGAGGGTGGAGGCGACGGTGACGATGGTGCCCCGGGACTCCTCCAGGAACGGCAGCGCCGCCCGGATCACCGCCGCCGTGGCGAGCAGGTCCACCGTGACGATCCGCTCCCAGGTCTCGGCCGGGACGTCGGCCAGCTTGCCGGGCACGTCCACGCCGGCGGCGGTGACCACCGCGTCCAGGCCGCCGGAGCGTTCCGCCAGCGCGCGGGTGGCCGCCTCGGCGGCCCGGGTGTCGGCCAGGTCGCACTCGACCCACGGCACCCCGTCGGCCGGGGCCCGCCGGTCGAGCACGAGGGGACGGCCGCCGGCCCGGGCCACCGCGGTCACCACCGCGGCGCCCAGCCCGCTCGACCCGCCGGTGACCAGGACGGTGGGGCCGGCCCCGGGGGACGAACTGCTGCTCATCGTGCTCCCTCCGCCGTGGACCGGGTGACCGCCGTCCGGCGTGCCCCGTCGCCGGGAATCTGTGCCGTGCTCCAGCCCCGGCCGGCGCGGGCCGCGGCGATCATGTCGGTGGTGGAGCGGCCGTCCAGGTACGGCACGACCACCGACTGCCCGCCCCAGCGGGCCAGGATCTCCGCCTCGGGCAGGGTCTGCTCGCCGCCGCCGGAGGCGTAGTCGCCGCCCTTGACCCAGATGTCCGGACGCAGCCAGGACAGCGCCGCGTGCGGGGTCGGCTCGTCGAAGATCATCACGGCGTCCACGCAGCTCAGCGCGGCGAGCAACCGGCTGCGGTCGCCCTGCGGCACGACCGGACGTTCCGGGCCCTTCAGGCCGGCCACGCCGGCGTCGGAGTTCAGGCAGACCACCAGGCAGTCGCCGAGTTGCCGGGCGGCCTGGAGGGTCGCCACGTGCCCGGCGTGCAGCAGGTCGAAGCAGCCGCCGGTGGCGACGACCGTGCCCCCGGCCGCGCGCACCTGGGCGACCACCGCGCCGGCCGCGGCCGCGCCGATCCGGTCCCCGCCGCTGACCACCAGCGGGGCGGCGGTCCGCACCGGCGCCGGCAGGGCGGTGGCCACTCCCCCGCCGGCGACGTACGCCGAAGCCTCGGCGACCGCCGCCTGCACGGCCTCGGAGACCAGCGCGCCCCGGGCCAGCGCCAGGGTCGCGGCGGTGGCGAACCGGTCCCCCGCGCCGCAGGTGTCCCCCTCGGCCGGCGCGGCGGGCACCACCAGCGGAGTGGAGCCGGCGTGGCAGAGCAGCGCGCCGTCCCCGCCGAGGGTCACCGCGACCGCGCCGGCCCGCCACCGCCGCCGCAGCGCCTGCGCCCCCCGGGACGCGGTGACCAGGCGGGACGCGCCCGGCGCGGCCTTGGCCAGCTCGCGGGCCTCGGACTCGTTCGGGGTGACCAGGTGCACGCCGGGCACCGCCGCCGGGCCGCGCGGGTGCGGGTCCCAGACCACCGGCGCGCGGGTGGCGGCCAGCGCGGCCCGCAGCGCCGGCTGCCGGGCCACCCCCCGGCCGTAGTCGCTGACCAGCACCGCCGAGGCGCCGGCGAGCAGGCGCAGCACCGCCTCGCTCGGTTCGCCCGGCTCGCCGGGCGGCCCGCCCCGGTCGTGCCGCAGCAGCACCCGGCCCCGGGCGTGCAGCCGGATCTTCTCCGGGGTGGCGCCGGCCAGCGGCAGCGCGTACAACTGCACCCCGGCCGCGGCGAGCAGAGCGCTGATCCGGGCCCCGCCGGCGTCGTCGGCGAGCGCGGTGACCAGCGCCACCTCCGCGCCCTCGGCGGCGGCGAAGAGCGCGGCCAGTCCGGCGCCGCCGGGCCGGTCGACGTACGTGGTCTCGTCCAGCACCGGCACCGGGGAGTCCGGGCAGAGCCGGTTCACCACCCCCTCGACGTCCCGGTCCAGCAGGGTGTCACCGAGCACCACCACGGGTCCCGTCACGCTCGACCTCCTCATCCGGCCCGTACCTCCCGGTCGGGGGCGTCCCCGAGCACCACCTCGACCCCGGTCCGCACCGGGGTGGCCGCCGGGCGGGCGGCCAGCGCCGCGGGCAGGGCCCGGTCGACGTACTCGCAGAGCACGTGGGTGGCGACCAGGTGCAGCTCCTGCACCACCTGGCTGTCCGGCGAGTCGATGGCCAGGGTCTCCTCGCAGGCCTCGGCGAGGGGGTTGGGGGCCGGCCCGGTGAAGGCCCAGCAGCGCAGGCCGGTTTCCCGGCCGGCGTGGGCGGCGGTGAGCAGGTTGGCGCTGGTGCCGCTGGTGGACATCAGCAGCAGGATGTCGGCGGGTCGGCCGTGGGCGCGTACCTGGCGGGCGAAGACCTCGTGGTAGCCGTAGTCGTTGCCGATGGCGGTGAGGGCGGAGGTTTCGGCGTGCAGGGCGATGGCGGACAGTGGTTCGCGGTCGTCGCGGAGTTTGCCGACGAGTTCGGCGGTGAGGTGTTGGGCCTCGGCGGCGCTGCCGCCGTTGCCGGCCACCAGCAGCCGCCCGCCACCGGCGAGCCGGTGCGCCAGCTCCCCGCCCCAGCGGGCCAGCAGCTGCTCCGCGTCCCGCAGCGGCAGCAGCGCGGCGGCCAGCCGGGTGAGGTGGTCCTCCAGCACCGTGCCGCCCACGCCCGGCCCGGGCGCCGCCATCAGGCGACCACCCGGCTGGGCCGGCGCACGGCGGCCACCTCGCCGTAGAGCTCGGCCAGCCGCTCGGTGGTGGTCGACCAGGAGTAGCGGCTGCGGGCCCGCTCCAGCGCGGCCGTCGCGTACGCGAACCGGCGGATCCGGTCGCCGAGCAGGCCGCGGATCGCCGCGCCCAGCGCCGCCGGGTCCCGGGCCGGCACCAGGTCACCGGTCCGCCCCGGCACCACCGTGTCGATCAGGCCGCCGACGGCCGTGCCGATCACCGGCACGCCGCACGCCATCGCCTCCAGCGGGGTGAGCCCGAAGGGCTCGTACCAGGGCGCGGCGACGAGCACGTCCGCCGAGCGGTACCAGCGCCCCATCTCCTCCCGGGGCACCGCGCCGATCAGCTTGACCCGGTCGGCGACGCCGCAGGACTCGGCGAGGGCGCGCAGCCGCAGCGCGTACGGGTCGGTCTCCAGCAGTCCGGCGGGCGGCCCGCCGACCACCACGCACTCGGCGTCGGGGACCAGCGCGGTGGCCCGGATGACGTCCTGGAAGCCCTTGCGTTCCACCAGCCGGCCCACGGTGAGGATGCGCGGCCGGGCGCCGTCACGCTCGGCGACCGGGCCGAGCGGGCCGAACGTGGTGAGGTTGACCCCGGACGGGATCACCGTCATCCGGGACCGGGGCACCCCCATCCGGACCAGCTCGGCCACCTCGTCCTGGCACTGCGCGACCACCCGGTCGACCGAGCGGCCCAGTTCCCGCTCGTGCTCGAGCCGCCCCGGCGGGCTGGTGTCCTGCGCGCCCTGGTGGCGCCGCTTCACGGTGCCCAGCGCGTGGTACGTCTGCACCACCGGCACCCCGGTGCGCCGCCCGGCGGCCAGGCCGGCCAGACCGCTCATCCAGAAGTGCGCGTGCACCACGTCGGGCTGCCAGTCGCCGGAGCGCCACCGCTCGGCCAGCCACTGCCCGAACGCCGGCATGTACGGCAGCAGGTCGTCCTTGGCGACCGGCTCGGCCGGCCCGGCGGGCACGTGCACCACGTCGTAGCCGTCCGGGGCGCGGACCGTCACCGGCAGGTCGACGGCGTCGAGCCGGGTGTGCACCCGTACGTCGTGACCGGCGGCGGCGAGCGCGGCGGAAAGCTCCGCGACATGCGTGTTCTGGCCGCCGGCGTCCTCCCCGCCGAGGACGGCGAGCGGGCTGGCGTGCTCCGAGATCATCGCGATGCGCATACTTCCTCCTCCAGCAGCCGGTCCCAGTCGGCGAGGAAACGCTCCAGGCCGTAGCGGTCGCGGGCGGCGGCCCGGGCCGTGGCGCCCGCCCGGCGGGCCGCCGCCGGATCGTCCAGCAGGCCCCGGGCCGCCTCGACGAGCACGTCGACCCGGGTGGAGAGCGCGCCGGCGGACGGCGGCACCGCCTCCACCGCCTCGGTGGTGGCCAACGCGACCACCGGCATGCCCATGGTCATCGCCTCGATCAGGCTCAGCCCGAGCGAGGTCCACCGGCACAGGTGCAGGTAGGCCCGCCGCTTGGCCAGCTCGGCGTGCATGGCGTGCTGCGGCACGTCGTCGTGGCTGGTCAACCGGTCGGCGGGCAGGCCGAGGTGGTCGGCCAGGCCGGCCACCTTCATGCCGTAGACGTCCAGCGGGGCGAGTTCGGCGAACGGGCGCAGCAGGTCGGTGCCGGTGACCCGCCACCGGCGGACCGGCTCGTTGATGACCACGGCCAGCCGGTCCAGCTCGCCGGTCCACTCGACGGCCGGGGCGACCACGCCGTGCTCGACGACGGTGGTGCGGGTGCCGCCGTTGTCCCAGAACAGTTCGTTGAACGCGGTGACGTGGGTGAGCAGCAGGTCGTCGCGGTCGGCCATCGGGTGTCGGGTGTTCGGCACGTCGCCCTTGGGGGTGTTGTGCTCGACGTAGATCGCCGGCAGGTCCCGGCCGGGACGGCGGCCCAGCCACTCGCAGGCCAGGTCGAACTCCTCCGGCCGCTGGAGCAGCACCAGGTCGACGTCGGCGCCGCGCAGCTCCTCGGGCGTCACCTCGACCGCGCTGTCCGGCCAGGGATAGGTGCGCGCCCGGCCCAGCCCGTACGGGTCACGGTCCGGGGTGACCGGCACCAGGTACCGGTGTTTGCCGTGCACGAACGAGGTGGTCCACGACCCGTGCACGTGCCAGACGAGGATGTTCATCGGCCCACCCCGCCGGTCACCGGCACGCCGCCGAGCGGCTCGGGCACGCCGGCCGGCACGCCGAGCAGCCGTAGCGCCTCCAGCACCCGCCCCGGTTCCACCGCGGTGAGGCAGGGGTGGCCGGGCACCGGGCAGCGGGTGGCCCGGGTGTCCCGGCAGGCGGCCCCGGCGTCGCCGAGCCGGACGGTCGGCACCCGGTACGGCCCCCACTGTCCGAACGGGACGGTCGGGGCGAAGAGGCTGACCACCGGGATGCCCAGCGCGGCGGCCAGGTGCGCCGGTCCGGTGTTGCCGACCACCAGCGCCGCGGCCCGGGCGATCACCGCGGCCAGTTCGGCGAGGCCGGTGCGCCCGCCCAGGTCGATCCCGCCCGCCGCGGCCACCCGGGCGGTCAGTTCCCGCTCGTCCGGTCCCCCGGTCACCACCACCCGGTGGCCGGCGGCGGCGAGCACCCGGACGATCCGGGTGGCCAGTTCGGGCGGGCAGGCCCGGGTCTCCACCGACGAGCCGGGGTGCAGCACCACGTAGCCGGGTGCGCCGGTCTCGGGCGGGACGGGCGGCAGCCGGTCGGTGCGCAGCCGCAGTCCGGGCTCGTCGCCGGCGGGCAGCGCGAAGCCCGCGGCGGCGGCGAGGGAGAGGGCGCGCTCGGGTTCGGGCACGCCGGCCGGGACGCGGTGCCGGACGTCGAGCAGGGCACCGGGGTAGTCGTCGCTGATCGCGCTGATCCGGGGCACGCCGGCCATCCGCAGCAGCAGGGCCAGCGGCAGCGCCGACTGGTGGAACGAGGTGAAGATCACCGCCTGGTCCGCGCCGACGGCGGCGAGCCGGTCGACGAGCACGCGCATGCCGGCCGGATCGACCGGTGGGGCGGGGGCGTCGATCCACGGCAGCGGCCACTCGATGATCTCGTCGACGCCGGGGAGCAGGTCGGCGGCGGCCCGGCCGCGCGGCCCGCAGAGCAGCACGACCCGCCGGGCGCCGGCCGCGGCGGCCCGGATGCCGGGGCCGGTGACCAGCACGTCCCCGGCCGCGTCGCTGCGTACCACCAGCACCGTGCCGCGCCGGGGCGCGGTGTCCGGCGGGGCCACCAGCCGGATCCGGTCGAGGATGGTGGCGACCGCGTCGGGCAGGTCGGCGGCGACGGCCGGCGCGGCGGCCACCTCCCGGGCCCGGGTGGCCGCGGTGGGCACCATGATCCCGGCGGCGCCGGCCGCCGCGGCGGCGGCCATGTCGGCGCCGATGTCACCGACCAGCACGCAGCGCTCCGCCCGGGTGCCCAGTGCCCGGGCCGCGGCGTGCAGCAGGCCCGGTGCGGGTTTGCGGCAGGCGCAGCCGTCCGGCTCGCCGTGCGGGCAGATCTGCCAGCTGTCGAAGGGCCCGAGCAGCTCCTCCACCCGGGCGTTGACCCGGCGCAGGTCGTCGGCGGTGAAGTAGCCGCGGGCCAGCCCGGACTGGTTGGTCACCACGGCCAGCCGCAACCCGGCCGCGCGGAGCCGGTCCAACGCCTCCCGGGCGCCGGGCACCGGCCGGACCTTCTCCGGGTCGCCGTTGTAGGGCACGTCCTCGATCAGCGTGCCGTCCCGATCCAGCAGCACCGCGTCGTAGAGGCCCGACGGGATCCGGCCAGTACCCGGTTGAACCCGGGCTGACCTGCACTGATCCCGCTCGTGGTCCCGTCGCACGGGCGGCGGGTTCCCGACCCCCCGAGGAGTAAACATCAACTTCGGCGGAGGCACCTCCGTCGGTGCCCGCCGGCCGGTCCGCGCCGCCGCGCACCGGGCACGGTCCGGCGATACCCGCCGCTGCGGAGAAGCTAACCCGGTGGCCGTTAGCGGCGGACGGGGCGGGGGTACCGGAAGCAGGTGGCGATTGTGGAGAAAGTGATCGACGCGTCCCCGCAGCAGGTCTTCGACGTGCTCGCCGACGGGTGGACGTACAGCGACTGGGTGGTCGGCACCGCGCACGTGCGGGACGTGGACGACAGCTGGCCCCGGGTGGGCAGCCGGCTGCACCACCGGGCGGGACCGTGGCCGTTCTCCCTGCAGGACGCCTCGACGGTGCTGGCCTGCGACGCGCCGCACCGGCTGGTGCTGAAGGCCGGGCTGTGGCCGGCCGGCGAGGCCACCGTGGTGTTCACCCTGGAGCCGCTGGACGACGGCCGGACCCGGGTCACCATCGGCGAGGAGTTCGCCGCCGGCCCGCTGCGCTGGGTCCGCAACAAGCTCAACGATCTGGTGCTGCACCTGCGCAACCGGGAGACCTTGAACCGGCTCTCGGACATCGCCACCCGGCAGAAATCGCAGCGCTGAGGGGCTACCGCCGGCCGGCGCGGCGCGCGTGGGCGGGCGTCCGTGCGGACCGGGCCGGGACAACTGGCTACCCTCTCAGGTGAAACCTGCCGTGCGACCGAGGATGTCTTTGATGATCGAACCCGTGCAGTTGCCCGCCCCGTGGCGCGACGCACGCCTGACCGTCGTCGTGCCCACCTACAACGAGGCGGGCAACCTCCCGGTGCTGGTCGAGCGGCTCCTCGCGCTGCCGCTGCCCGGGCTGAAGGTGCTCGTCGCGGACGACAACTCCCCGGACGGCACCGGCGAGGTCGCCGACAAGCTGGCCATCGAGCACCCGGAGCGGGTGACGGTGGTGCACCGCCCGGGCAAGGAGGGGCTGGGCCGGGCGTACGTGGACGGGCTCGGCCGCGCGCTGGCCGACGGCGCCGAGTACGTCGCCCAGATGGACGCGGACCTGTCGCACCCGCCGGAGGCGCTGCCCGGCATGCTCGGCGCGCTGCTCTCCACCCAGGCCGGCGTGGTCATCGGCTCCCGCTACGTGCCCGGCGGCGAGCTGGACGAGGCCTGGCCGCTGTACCGGCGGGCGCTCAGCGGCTGGGCCAACCTGTACGTGCACACCCTGCTGCGGGTCCGCATCCGCGACCTGACGGCCGGCTTCAAGATCTGGCGGGGTGACGCGCTGCGCGACATCGGCCTGGAGCGGGTGCAGTCGAACGGCTACAGCTTCCAGGTGGAGATGCACTACCTGGCCACCCGGCTCGGCCACACCATCCTGGAGGTGCCGATCCGGTTCGAGGAGCGCCGGGAGGGCGCCTCGAAGATGACCACCGCCACCAAGATCGAAAGCGCGCTGATGCCGTTCAAGCTGCGGGCCAAGCACCGCAACCTGGACAGCTGACCGCACCGCCACCGCCGACCCCGGCCGCCACCGGCGACCGGGGTCGGTCCCGGTTCAGCGGTAGAGCGCCCGGTGCGCCGCGCCGATCATCCCCTGGTACGCCGCGCCGGTGAGCGCCCGGTCGCGGGCCAGCGCGGCCCGGGCGGCGTTCGCTCCGGGCGCGCCGTGCACCCCGCCGCCCGGGTGGGCCGAGGAACTGGCCAGGAAGAGCCGGTCCACCGGGGTGTCCGCCCGGCCCAACCCGGGGATCGGCCGCAGGAAGAGCTGCTGGTACGCCGCGGCGGTGCCGCCGCCGAGCGCGCCGCCGACCAGGCTCGGCTCGGCGGCCTCCAGGTCGGCCGGGCCGGCGACGTGCCGGCCGACGATCAGCGACCGGAAGCCCGGCGCGGCCTCCTCCAGCACCTCCTCCATCCGCTGCACGTGCGCGACCACCTCGTCGCCGCGCCACTGCCGGCGGAACGGCAGGTGGGTGTACGACCAGAGCGACTCGGTGCCCGGCGGGGAGTGCCGGGGGTCGGCCACCGACATCTGCCCGACCAGCAGGAACGGGTTCCGGGGCACCTCGCCCCGGGCCAGCTCGGCCGCGTACGTGGTGAGCCCGTCGAGGTCGGCGCCCAGGTGCACGGTGCCCGCGCCGGCCACCGCCCGGTTCTTCCAGGGCACCGGCGCGGACAGCGCCCAGTCCACCTTGAGGGTGGAGCCGTCCCACTTGAAGTGCGCCAGGTCCTCCACCAGCCGGGGCGGCAGCGCCGCCGCGCCGACCAGGTCCAGGTAGAGCGCCGGGGCCGGCACGTCCGCGAGCACCGCCCGGCGGGCCCGCCAGGCGGTGCCCCCGACGGTGCGGACGCCCATGGCCCGGCCCCGCGCGGTGAGCACCCGGTCCACCCGGGCGCCGTAGTCGATCCGGCCGCCCCGCTCGACGAGCCGGGCCACCAGCGCGTCGGTGATCCGCTGGGCCCCGCCGACCGGCACCGGCCAGCCGACCTGCTGGCCGAGCATGGCGAGCAGCCAGCCGTACACCCCGGAGCCGGCCTCCTCCGGGGAGAGGTCGGTGTGCAGCGCGCAGCCGGCCAGCAGCGCGGGGCCGCCCTCGCCGGCGAACAGTTCGGCGCCGAGCTTGCGGACCGGCACGACGAGCCGCCGGGCCAGCCGCAGCGCCCCGGCCACCCGCAGCCGGCGCAGCAGGGCCAGGCCGCCGCGTACCGGCGGGAACGGGCTGGTGATGGTGTCGAGCATCGGGCCGGCCACCGTGCACCAGTCCGCGTACGCCTGCCGCCAGCGGTCCCCGTCGCCGGCCGCGAACGTCTCCAGCGAGGCGGCCGTGACGTCGAGGTCCCGGTTGACCACCGCGGCCCGGCCGTCCGGCAGCAGGTGGGCCAGCACGTCGGGGGCGTGCGTCCAGGTCAGCCCGTACCGGCCGAGGTCCATGTCGCGCAGCACCGGCGAGGCGTATCCCAGCGGGTAGAAGGAGCTGTACAGGTCGCTGAGGTAGCCGGGCGCGGTGACCTCGGCCGAGCGGACCGCGCCGCCGGGGACGGCGGTCGCCTCCAGCACCAGCACGTCCCAGCCCGCGTCGGCCAGCAGGTTCGCGGCGACCAGCCCGTTGTGGCCGGCCCCGATGACGACGGCGTCCGCGGTCGAAATCATCCGATCCGCCTACCCGGCCGGTTACCGGGCGAAACGCGTTTGTCCGGCCGGGGTCGGGGCATCCACTGCCGCATGTACACGGTTGCGCAGCTCATAGGTGGAGTGTGGGGCGCGGGTGGCACGGGAGGCGAGCTGGTCGTACACGACCCGGCGGACGGTTCCCCGGTGAGCACCGTGCCCGTGGCGACGGACGACGAGGTGGCCAAGGCGGTGGAGGCGGCGCGGGGCGCGGCGGCGGAGTGGGCGGCGACCGCGCCGGCCGAGCGGGCGGCGGCGCTGCACCGGGCCGCCGACGCGGTGCAGGCCGCGGCCGAGGAACTGGCCCAGGCGACCACGGCGGAGATGGGCAAGCCGCTGGACGACGCCCGCGGCGGGGTGGCGGCCGGCATCGGCACCCTGCGGCAGTACGCCGAGCTGGGCCCGGTGCGCGGCGGCCGCACCCTGCACGGCGCCGGCTCGGCGCTGGACTTCATGGCCCCCGAGCCGCGCGGCGTGGTCGCCGCGATCACCCCATGGAACGACCCGGTGGCGGTCTCCTGCGGACTGCTCGGCGCGGCGCTGGTCACCGGCAACGTGGTGCTGCACAAGCCGAGCGAGCGGACGCCGGCCACCGGCTGGCTGCTGGCCAGGGCGCTGGACTCCGCGCTGCCGGCCGGGGTGCTCTCGCTGCTCACCGGCGGGGCCGAGGTGGGGGCGGCGCTGGCCGCCCAGGAGGTCGACGTGGTGGCCCACGTGGGTTCCACCGCCACCGGTCGGGCCATCGCGGCGGCCGGCGCCCGGACCGGGGCGAAGGTGCTGCTGGAGAATGGCGGCAGCGACCCCCTGGTGATCGACGCCGGCGTCGACCCGGTCTGGGCGGCGGAGCAGGCCGCGCTGGGCTGCTTCGCCAACGCCGGGCAGATCTGCGTCGCGGTGGAACGCGTCTACGTGCACCGGGACCTCGCCGAGGACTTCGTCGACGCCCTGGTCGAGCGGGCCGAGGCGCTGGTCACGGGGCCGGGCCGGGAGGCCGGCACGCAGCTCGGGCCGCTGGTCGACCGGCGGCACCGGGACCACGTGCACGGGCAGGTCACCGCCGCGGTCGCCGAGGGGGCCCGGATCCGCACCGGCGGGCGCATCCCGGACGGGCCGGGGGCGTTCTACCCGGCGACCGTCGTCGCGGACTGCCGCCACGAGATGGCCCTGGTCCGGGAGGAGACCTTCGGTCCGGTCGCCCCGGTCGTCGTGGTCGACTCGTTCAGCGAGGGGCTGCGCTGCGCCGCCGACTCGCCGTACGGGCTGGCCGCGACCGTACTGACCGGCTCGATGAGCCACGCCCACCGGGCCTGGCGGGAGCTGCCGGTCGGCACCGTGAAGATCAACGCGGTGTTCGGCGGGGCGCCGGGCGGCGCCGCGCAGCCGCGCCGCGGCAGCGGCCAGGGCTTCGGGTACGGCCCGGAACTGCTCGACGAGTTCAGCACGGTGAAGGCCGTGCACATCGAGGCGCCGGGCGGCGGTCACTGGTGACCGGCCCGACGGGAGCCCGGGACCTGCGCGGTCCCGGGCTCCGGTGTCGTCGGCGGCTGGTCAGCGGCCGCCGCGCGCCTTGCGGGTGGCGTTGTTGTTGGCCTTCTCGATCGCCTTGACCAGCTCCGGCTTGGTCATCCGGGACCGGCCCGGCACGTCGAGCTTCTTCGCCACCTCCATGAGGTGGTCCTTGGTGGCGTTGGCGTCCACCCCGCCGGCCGTGGGCGCCCGCCGGGCGGGTCCGCCGCCGGCCGCCTGCCGGTCGCTGGGGCCCTTGCGTCCCTTGGGCTCCCAGTGGTCGCCGACCTTCTCGAACTCGTGCTTGACGGCGGCGAACGCGGTGCGGTGTGCCCGCTCCCCCTCGCCGTACGTCTCGACCGCCGAATCGTGCGTCTTCTCCCAGGTCCGCTGCGCCTTCGCCGGGGAGCGCCGCAGCGTGCTGGGCAGTACCTCGCGCCCGGGCATCTCGTCCTCCTCCGTCTCCGTGGGATCCCCGATGAATGCCCGCCCCGGGGCCCGGCAAACCGCACCGGTTTGTCGGCTTCCCCCACCGGGTACCGCCCGGGCCACCCATCGGTGGTGCGCCCGGCGGGTCGGAGGAGGCGTCATGACGGCGACGGATGCGGCGACCGGCGGCCGGCAGCGGGCCCGGCTCCCCCGGCGGATGCGCCAGTTGAGCTGGGTCACCTGGCGCGGCGTGCTGGTCCGCGCGGGACGCAACTTCGTCAAGGACAACTGCGCCGACTGGGCCGCCGCGCTCACCTACTACGGGGTGCTGGCGCTCTTTCCCTCGACCATCGTGGTGGTCGCCCTGGTGGGGCTGGTCTCCGACGGGCCGCGCACCGTGGACACGGTGATCGACCTGGCCCGGGAGATCGGCGCCGGCTCGGTGGTCGGCAACGAGGCCTTCGTCACCGTGGTGCGCAACGTGGTGGAGCAGCAGGGGCCGGCGAAGGTGTTGCTGAGCTTCGGTCTGCTCGGCGCGCTCTGGTCCGCGTCGGGCTTCATCGGCGCGTTCACGCGGGCCTCCAACGCGATCTACGGGGTCGAGGAGGGGCGCCCGTTCTACCGGCTGCGCCCGGTGCAGGTCGGCCTCGCCGGGGTGTCGCTGGTGCTGCTCGCGGTGGTGGCCCTGGGGCTGATCGTGAGCGGTCCGGTCACCGACTTCGTGGGCGACCGGCTGCACGCCGGCGGGCTGACCCGGACGGCGTGGACGGTGGCGAAGTGGCCGCTGCTCGCCCTGGTGGCGATGACCCTGCTGTCGCTGCTGTTCTGGATCGCCCCGAACGTCCGCCAGCCCCGGTTCCGCTGGCTCACCCCGGGCGGCGCGCTGGCCCTGCTGGCCTGGGTCCTCGCCTCGTTCGGCTTCGGCCTCTACGTGGCCAACTTCGGCTCGTACGACGTCACCTACGGCAGCCTCGGCGCGGTGATCGCCTTCCTGGTCTGGCTCTACCTGTCCAACTGCGCGCTGATGCTCGGCGTGCAGGTCAACGCGGAGCTCCAGCGTGGCCGGGTGATGCAGGCCGGCGCCGGGGACCCGGGCGAGCCGGTGCTGCCGCCGCGCGCCCCGGCCGAGTCCTGACCGGCCTGGGAGGTTCGTGACGAGTTGCCCGGATCAACCGGCCGGCCCCGGTTTACCGGCGGCCCCCTCGGGCATGTCTGTGGGCATGGAACGTGCCAGCAGCAAGCACTCACCCAGGGTCGACGAGCAGATGAGCAGCGAGGTGAACGGCCTCGTCCAGGGGCCGGGCACCGGAGGCTCCCGGGTCGACGAGTTCCGCGTGCCGGAACCGGCCGGGGAGGATCAGCCGGAGGCCACCACGGCCCCGGCGGGCGAGCTGCGCAGCGGCGCCCCGCAGGGGATGAGCTCCCAGGACGTGGAGGCGCGCAGCCGCCTGGGCCGCTTCATCACCATGACCGCCCTGCCGGGCGACCGGGCGGCGCTGGTGGCCAACGCGCGGGAGAACCAGGCGCCCGCGGACATCGTGGCGGCGCTGGAAGGCCTGCCCGAGGGCACCCGCTACCAGACCGTCTCGGAGGTCTGGGCGGCGCTGGGGCACAAGAACGAGACGACGCGCTGGTGACCGGGGCGCGGCCCACCGGCCGCGCGCCCGCACCGCGGAACAGGAGGACCCAGCATGAGTGGCGTTATGGAACACGTGGACGTGGCCGTCCCGATCCGCACCGCCTATGACCAGTGGACGCAGTTCGAGGAGTTCCCGCACTTCATGGAGGGCGTCCAGGAGGTCCGGCAGCTCTCCGACACGATGACCCACTGGACGGTGGAGATCGCCGGGGTGAAGCGCGAGTTCGACGCCGAGATCACCGAGCAGCTGCCCGACGAGCGGGTGGCCTGGCGCTCCACCGGCGGCACCGACCAGGCCGGCGTGGTGACCTTCCACCGCCTCGACGAGGGGCACACCCGGGTCACCCTGCAGATGGAGTTCGAGCCGCACGGCGTGGTCGAGAAGGCCGGCGAGAAGCTCGGCGTGGTCGACCGCCGCACGAAGGGCGACCTGACCCGGTTCAAGCAGTTCATCGAGCGGCGGGGCCAGGAGACCGGCGCCTGGCGCGGCACGGTCGACCGGCCCACCCCCTGACCTCCCCCGGTACACCCGACACCCGATGGCCGCCGGCGTTCCCGGCGGCCATCGCCGTTCCCGGCCACCGCCGGGAACGCCGGCCGTCCCGGGCCGCCGGCCGTTCCGGGCCAACCGCCCGGCGGCCGTCCCGGGCCGCCGCCCGGCGGCCGTTTGCGATCATCCGGCCCGGGTACCGCAGGGGAATGACCGACAACGACCGCCACGTGTGGCGCGACGAGGAACGGACCCCCCTGCACGAGCTGGACCGCGCGATCGCCCGGTCGACCCTCGACGGGCAGGCCGACGACGCCACCGGCAACGACGCCGGCGAGGAGGCCACGTTCGGGCACGGGCCGGAGGCGGTGGACCGGGGCGCCGGACCGGAGGCCGAGCGGCGGGAGATGACCGACGCGGACCGGGCGTACCGCCCGTCGACCACCGGCCGTACCGGCCCGGACAACATCTGACCCGGGCTCCGGGCGCCGCGGGCGCCCGGAGCGGCCCTCAGGCGGGCGGCGCGGCCCTCAGGTGGCCGGCGCGGCCCTCAGGTGGCCGGCGCGGCCCTCAGGCGGCCGGCGCGGCCCTCAGGCGGCCGGCGCGGCCCTCAGGCGGCCGGCGCGGCCCGCCGGGTGGCGACGACGTGCAGGGCGAGCAGGGCCACCGCGAGCAGCACCAGCGTCGAGCCGAGCAGCACCACCGAGGTACGCGCGAGCAGCACCCCGACGCCCGCGGGCACCAACGCGGCGCCCACCCCCGCCGCGCCCACCTGCAGTCCGATGGTCCGGTCCGCGTGGGCCGGGCCGACCCGTTCCGCCGTGCTGAGGGTGAGCAGCGGGAAGACCGGCGCGGCGGCGAAGCCGACCACCACCAGGCCGGCCACGGTCACCCAGGCGGGGGCCGGCAGGGCGATCAGCAGCGTTCCGCCGACCAGGCCGAGCAGGCTGCCGCGCAGCACCCCGGCGGTGCCCAGCCGCTCCGCGACGAGGCCCTGCACCACCCGGCCGAGGAAGAGACTCCCCCAGTAGCCGGAGACGCAGAGCCCGGCGACCGGACCGGCCACCCCGCGCCCCTCGGTGAGCAGCAGGTACGCCCAGAGCCCGGTGGTCACCTCGATCGCCACGTAGACGGCGAAGGCGGCCCCGCCGAGCCAGACGGCCGGCAGGCGCAGCGTCTCCCGGATCGGGGTGGGCCGCGGGGCCGGCTCGGCGCCGTCCTGGTCGGCGGCCAGGGTGACCAGCCCGCCCGCCGTGCCGGCCGGCTCGTCCCGCCCGTCTGGGACGAGGTGCCCGGCGGCCGGCGTGCCGGCCGTCCCGGCCGCCTCGACCGGGCCGGCCGGCGGCGCGTCCCGGCCGGTGAGATCGCCGCCCCGGTCCCGCCAGGCCCGCACGCTGAGCGCGAACGCGGTGGCCAGGGCGAGTTGGGCGGTGGCGACCGCGGCGTACCCCCAGCGCCAGCTCAGGCCGGCGCCGAGCACCCCGGTCATGATCAGCGGTCCGAGCGCCACCCCGAGTCCGAAGAAGGCGTGCATCCAGTTCATGTGCCGGGGGCCGAATGCGCCGGCCGCGTACGCGTTGAGGCCGGAGTCGATCGCGCCGGAGCCGATCCCGAGCACCAGCGCGAAGCCGACCAGTACGGCCAGCGCCGGGCTCAGCGCGTACCCGGTGAGCGCCACGGCGGCGAGCAGGGTGCTGCCGGCCAGCAGCCAGCCGACCCCGAGCCGGGCCAGGGTGAACCCGGCCAGCACGCTGGAGGTCAGGTAGGCCACCGTGCCGGCGGTGAGCACCACGCCGACCGCCTCGGTGGGCACGCCCAGGTCGACGCGGATCGACGGCCAGCCGACGCCGATCAACCCGTCGGGCAGGCCGAGACTGACGAAGGCCAGGTAGGCGAGGAGGAGCAGGGAGGCCCGGGGCGCGGCGGGGGTGCGGGACACGGTTCCCCATCCTGCCGTACCGCGGGCGCGGCGCGGAGGCCCGGCGGGATCGCTCGACCGGCTCCACCGTACGGACAAAAACCGCGATACGGACGGCCGGATTAACGGACAGCCCATCCAGAATCGGCCGAACGGGTGACGGCGATGCCCCGGCGCCGCGTAAGACTTTCGGGATGCAACAGGGCTCCGGTTTCCTCAGCTCCCGTCACCGCCGCCTGGCCTGGCTCGGCTTCCTGCTCGCCGCCGTCCAGGCGCCGGTCGCCGCCAAGCTGGTCGAGGACAGCTCCTGGCTGTTCAGCCTCGTGGTGGCGCTCATGATCGCCACGGTGATCATCGCCGACGACACGGCCCGCCGCCAGGCCGGGGCCCAGGCCGGCTCCTCCGACTAGCCCTCGGCCCCCGGCCCCGCCTCGTGCCCCGGGCGTCCCGGGGTGCGGCGCCGTTCCTTCAGCTCCGCCTCGAACAGGTGCCGGCGGCCCCCGACCAGGGTGTCCCGGGCGTGCCGGTCCAGCTCGCGGAAGAGCGCGTAGTACCCGTCGTCGAAGTCCTCGACGATCTGGAAGGTCCACCGGCCGGCGATGACGTTGCGGCCCAGCAGCTCCCGCTCGATCCGGTCGGCGATGGCCTGCCGGCCGGCCGCGCGGAACAGCGCCACCGCGTCGTCGAGCATCAGGTCGGCGTGGCCGATCAGCTGGTGCAGCGAGTACAGGTGGCCGCGGGCCCGCTCCACGGTCTCCAGCGCCTCGCTCAGCTTCCCGAGCGCCTCGACCGTGACGTCATTCACGCCGGCGGGCCGGCGGTGCGCCGGGTCCGGTCCGTCGTCCGGCTGCTGTCCCATTCCGTTCCTCCGCGACGTCGGTTGCGCCGGTTCGCGCGGTTTCCTTCTGCCCCCTGACGACCGGCTCAATCCCGCTGGCCACCGCCCGGTGGCGCCCGGACGACCCGGGCATCGTCCGGTCGGCCGAGGCCGCCCCGGTCGGCGCGGGACTAGCCTCGGTCACCATGCGCGCGCCCAACCACCGGGTCGAGACCCCCTCCGCGGCACTCTCCGCGCGAGCCAGCCTCGCCACCCTCACCGCCGCCGTCGGCACCCCCGGGCTGGCCGCGGCCGCCGCCGAGCCGGGTCTGCTCGCCGCGGTCGACCAGCACGCCGCGAGCGTCCGGGACAGCCTGCACGGCGACCACCGGCCGCTGACCGTGGCCGCGCTCGCCGGGTACGCCGAGGGCGTCCGGGCCGCCGCGCTGGAGCACGGGTGGCAGCCGCCGGCCGGGCCGGTCGACTGGGCCCAGCCCGACTGGGCGCTCACCCGGCTGCTCGCGGTCTGCCTGCTGGCCCGCTCGCTGGACCCCCGCGACCTGGCCTGAGGACACGGCGAAGGGTGCCCGCGATCGCCCCGCGGACACCCTCCCCGTCGCCCTGTCCGGCCTCAGCCGTTCGGTCGGCGGAACTGCTGGGTCTCGTCGCCCATCCCGCCGGAGCGGTACGCCCCCTGCCCGCTGCCGGACATCGAGGACTGGGGCGTGGCCGGTGCGGGCTGTCCGCCCCGGTCGGCCATCTGCCGCTCGTAGTCGCTGCGGCCGGCGCCCTGACCCTGGCGCTGCTCCCGGAACGCCCGGGACTCCGCGGCGGCCCGGTCGAGCCAGTGGTCCCAGCGCGCCTGCATCGGCTTCACCAGACCACCGCCGACGCCCACCACCAGGATGCCGGCCACCGTGGCGAGCACCGCGATCAGCACCGGAGTGGTGACGGTGGTGGCGATACCAACCTGGTTCAGCGCCGCGATCACACCGAGCGCCAGGATGAAGATCGCCGTGAGGTCGGCCAGCACCCGCCCGTAGGAGAGCCCGCCCAGCGCGCCGGAAACCAGTTCCCGGACGGCGTTGGCGATGGCGGCGGCGATGACCACGATGACGATCGCCACGAACGCCCGTGGCAACCACGAGACCACCCCGCGGATCAGGTCGCTGATCGCGTTCGGTCCCCACACCCCGAAGGCGAACTGCAGGGTGAACAGCAGGACCGCGTAGTAGGCGAGTTTGGCCAGGATGTCGCTCGCGTCGTACTTGGTGCGTTCGAGCGCGCGTTTGATGCCGCCGCGTTCGACGGCACGGTCGAATCCGACCCGTTCCAGTGCCGCATCCACGATCTTGAGGACGGCTCGGGCGATGAGCCAACCCACCACGAGGATCACGATGAACGCGATGGCCCTCGGGATGAAGAGCAGCACCGACCTCCAGAAGTCGGTCAGGGCGTCACCAATGTCGGCCTGCCCGACCGCGAGGGTTTTCGGCATGATGTCCCTCCTGTCGCGTGAACTGCGACGCCCGCATACCCCTTGCTATCGACCGCACGCCGAGACGGACCCCGGCAATTTCCCGACATGCCCCGCCGAACCGACCCTGACCTGCCCGGACGCCCCGGTCCGCCGGTGCCGGCCGGGCCGCGGGTCACGCGATGGCAACCTGCGCGCCACCCTCCGGATAGGCTGCGGGCATGCCAGGCACCGTCGGACGGGTTCCCACGCCGTCGGCCCCCGCCGCCGGAGGGCCTACGAACCCGGGCGGCGCCACCACCGGGGCCGGCCACCCGTGGGCCGGCGTCCTCGGCGCGCCCGAGGGGTGGGACCCGGCCCTGCGCGCCGTGGTCGACCTGGTGCTCACCTCGCCCGTGCCGATGGCCCTGCTCCACGGCGACGAGCTGAGCCTGCTCTACAACGACGGCTACGCGGAGCTGATCGGCCCCCGGCATCCGCAGGCGCTGGGGCGGCCGGCCGCGGAGGTGTTCGCGGAGGTCTGGCACGAGCCGGGCGCCGGGGAGATGCTGGAGCGGGCGTACCGGCGGGCGGAGCCGTTCCTGGAACACGAGGCGGTGCTCCCGGCCGACCGGCGGCCCGGCGGGGCCGAGGCGGCGGTCTTCACCCGGGGCTACTCGCCGGTCCGGGACAGCACCGGCACGGTCATCGGCGTGCTCAGCGTGGCCGCGCAGACCACCCAGCTGACGCAGCAGTTGCAGAGCCTGAGCGACTTCGCCGCCGCGCTCTCCGGCACGCTCACTCTGGACGACGTCGCCCGGGTCACGCTGCGCTACTTCCTGCACTCGTTCGACGCCGACCGGGTCTCCGTCCTGGTCGACGAGGGGACGGCCTGGCGGCTGGTCCGCCGGGTGCGGGGCGAGCTGCTCGACGAGGCCGACGAGCGGCTGCCGCCGCTGTGGCGGCGGATCGCGGCCGACTCCCCCATCCCGGTCGGGGTGACCGCCCGCTCGGGGGTGCCCTCCTTCACCGGCGACGGGCAGCCGCTGCGGGACACCGCCGCGGACCGGCACGACGAGAAGATCCG
This sequence comes from Micromonospora sp. NPDC049836, assembly GCF_044465125.1. Lineage (NCBI taxonomy): Bacteria > Bacillati > Actinomycetota > Actinomycetes > Micromonosporales > Micromonosporaceae > Micromonospora > Micromonospora sp. NPDC049836. The sequence goes on along the minus strand of NZ_JBITLH010000006.1, from coordinate 239,247 downwards.
CGCGCTCGCCTCGCTGCCGCTGCGCTCCGCGGTGATCCGGGGCGCGCTGACCGTCGGCTACCAGACCGCGCATCCGTGGTCGCCGGCCGAGCGGGCGCTGTTGGCCGCCGCCGCCGAGCTGGTCGGTCAGGCGGCCGAGCGGGCCCGCCGGTTCGAGACCCAGCACGGCACCGCCCAGCTGCTGCAACGCAGCATGCTTCCCGAGCGGCTGCCCAACCTGTCCCGGCTGCGCATCGCCGCCCGGTACGACCCGGGCGTGGACGGCAACGCCGCCGGTGGCGACTTCTACGACGCGTTCGTGCTGCCCAGCGGGGCGCTGGGGGTTGTCCTCGGCGACGTGGCCGGGCACGACGTGCAGGCCGCCGCCCGGATGGGCCAGGTACGGGCCGCGCTGCGCGCGCTGGCGCTGGCCGACCCGCGCCCGGACGCGGTGCTCGCCGGGCTGGACCGGCTGGTCGCCAGCCTCGGCCTGGAGGGTGGGACGCAGGAGCTCTTCGTCACCGTGGTGTTCGGGGTGATCGAGGCCGAGCGGCAGCGGATCACGCTGGCCAGCGCCGGCCACCCGGCCCCACTGATCCGCCGCGCCCCGGCCCACGGCACCCCCTACGCCGAGTACGTCGACGTCCCGCCCGGCCCGCCGCTCGGCCTGGGCCACCGGCCGCCGACCGCCACCGTGCCGTTCCACCCGGGCGACACCCTGCTGCTGTTCAGCGACGGCGTGGTCGAGCGCCGCTGGCAGGATCTGACCGCCGGCCTGAGCGGGCTCGGCGCGGCGGTGACCGCGGCGACCAGCGGCGACCCGCGGGCGCTCTGCGCGGTGGCCACCGCGGCCGTGCCGGGCGCCACCGAGGACGACGTGGCGGTGCTCGCGGTCGAGCACGCGGTACGCCCCAGCCGCTCGGCCGGAATGCGGGTGCCGGCCGAGCCGACCGCGCCGAGCCGGGTGCGGCACTGGCTGACCGCCCAGCTCACCGAGTGGCAGGTGCCCGAGGGGGTGATCGGCGCGGCGGTGCTCTGCACCAGCGAGCTGACCACCAACGCGCTGCTGCACGCCGGCACGGCCGCCCGGGTGGAGATCGACCTGAGCGCGGAGCGGTTGCTGGTCTCGGTGGCGGACTCGGGCACCCGCGGGCAGGTCACCCGGGCGCAGACCGACACGCTGAGCAGCCGCGGTCGGGGCCTCGGCCTGATCGAGGAGCTGAGCGACGCCTGGGGCACGGATCCCACCGTGCGCGGTTCCACCGTCTGGTTCGAGATCCTCATTCCCGGCCGGTGAAAGGGCGCGTCGGCACCGGCCCGGCCGGGTAGGAGGGGTGCCATGGCCACCGACAACCGCTGCGGCGTCCTCTTCGACGTGGACGGCACCCTGGTCGACAGCACCTACCTGCACACCGTGAGCTGGTGGGAGGCGCTGCGTCAGGGCGACCACCAGGTGCCGATGGCCCGGATCCACCGGGCCATCGGGATGGGCTCGGACAAGCTCCTGGACCATCTGCTCGGCCCCGAGCGGGACCGGGCCGGCGACGGCAAGCTGCGCGACGCGCACGACGCCCTCTACGCCGAGTACTGGGAGCGGCTGGCACCGCTGCCCCGGGCGGCGGACCTGCTGCGCGCCTGCGCCGCACGCGGGCTGCGGGTGGTGCTGGCCACCTCCGCGGCCGAGCACGAGGTGGCCGCCCTGCGCGCCGCGCTCGCCGCCGACGACGTGATCGACACGGTCACCTCCTCGGCGGACGCGGCGGAGAGCAAGCCGGCACCGGACATCCTGGAGGCGGCGCTGGCCCAGTCGGGGCTGACCGCCGAGCGGGTGGTGTTCGTCGGCGACTCGGTCTGGGACGTGGCCGCCGCCGGCAAGCTGGACGTGCCCTGCATCGGCCTCACCTGCGGCGGTACCAGCCGGGGCGAGCTGGCCGGCTCGGGCGCGGTGGCGGTCTACGACGACCCGGCCGGCCTGCTGGACGGTCTCGCGGAGAGCGCGATCGCCGCCCTCACCGATCCGTCGCGGTCGGTACGCGCGCCGCGCCGGGCCGGTGACACGGTGACCGGTCCCACTGGGGAGAAGACGGACACCGAGGCATAGCGGGTTCCGTCACGGGGCACAGGGGACCACCTGCCCGGTCCGCGGGCGGCGGAAGGGTGGTGCCGTGGAACCGGTGGATGTCGCGTTCGCGCTGCTCGGCGTCGGGGCGTTGTTGGCGGGGATCCTGCCGCGCCTGCTGGAACGCCGGCCGCTGTCCATGCCGATCGCCTTCCTCGGGCTGGGCATGCTGGTCTTCCTGCTCCCCACCGGGCTGCCCGACCCCGACCCGCTGCGCTGGCCGGAACTCACCACCCACCTGACCGAGGTCGGCGTGATCGTGGCGCTGATGGGCGCCGGCCTGAAGATCGACCGGCCGCTGAGCTGGGCCTGCTGGTCGTCGACCTGGCGGCTGCTGGCCATCGCCATGCCGGTGTGCATCGCCGCCGTGGCGCTGCTGGGCTGGTGGTGGGCCGGCCTGGTGCCGGCGGCGGCGCTGCTGCTCGGCGCCGCGCTCGCCCCGACCGACCCGGTGCTCGCCTCCGACGTGCAGGTCGGCGAGCCGACCGACGCGGAGGACTCCGAGGACGAGGTGCGCTTCGCGCTCACCTCGGAGGCGGGCCTCAACGACGGATTGGCCTTCCCCTTCGTGTACGCGGCCATCGCCATCGCCACCACCAGCCTCGCCCCGCGGGACTGGCTGGCCCACTGGGTCACCGTCGACGTGCTCTGGAAGCTCGCCGTGGGCGTGGGCGGCGGCCTGCTGATCGGCTGGCTGCTGGGCAAGCTCTTCTTCCGGGCGCCGAGCCAGCTCCGGTTGGCCCGGCACGCCGAGGGCTTCCTCGCCCTGGCCGCGACGTTCCTGGCGTACGGGCTGGTCGAGGTGGTCGGCGGGTACGGCTTCCTGGCCGTGTTCGTGGCCGCCCGGGCGATCCGGGCGGCGGAACGCACCCACGAGTTCCACTCGGTGCTGCACGACTTCGCCGAGCAGATCGAACGGCTGCTCACCGTGCTGTTGCTGCTGCTGTTCGGGGGCGCGGTGATCTCCGGCCTGCTCGCCCCGCTGACCTGGCCGGCGGCGTTGGTCGGGCTGGCCCTGGTCTTCGTGATCCGGCCGGCGGTGGCCTGGCTGTCGCTGCGCGGCGCGCCGGGCCGGCCGGCCGAGCACTGGGTGATCGCCCTGTTCGGCATCCGCGGCGTCGGCTCGTTCTACTACCTGGCGTACGCGACCAGCGCGACCGCGTTTCCCCAGGCCGAGCTGGTGTGGGCCACGGTCGGGCTGGTGGTGACGGTCTCGGTGGTGGTGCACGGCATCGCGGCCACCCCGGTGATGCAACTGCTGGACCGGGCCGACGAGCGGACGCGCGACAGCGCGGAACGGGACCGGTCGGACGAACCCGCCCTGGGCGGGGTCCGCGGCTGAGCGGGGCGGGCGGTCAGCCGGGTACGGCGTGCAGCCGGGCGGCCAGCGCGCGGCCCAGGTCCCGCCCCGAACGCCAGGCGCTCTGCACCCGGGGCCGGCCGAACGCGTCCCCGGCCAGGCCGATCCCGTCGTCGTCGAGGTGGTAGGTCCGGTCGCCGCCGACGCCGGGCTTGGCGTAGGTCCACCGGTGCACGTGGGTCAGCTCGGCCGGTTCGGGGAGCCCGAGCAGGTCCCGGACCGCCTGCTCGATGGCCGGGCCGGCGGCGGTGGGCTGGAGCAGGTGACCGGCGGCGAACTCCGGTGTGGTGTGCGCGACCAGCACCGGCGCCCCGTCCCCGCGCCGGTCGCCGTCGTCGCAGACCAGCGCGAGCACCGGGTGGTCGTTGACGAACGCGCCCGGGAACGGCGGCCAGCGCCGGGTCGGGAAGCGCAGCACCCCGGCCAGCGTGGACGACCAGCGCTGCGTGCCGACCGCCCGGGTCGACGCGGCGAGGGCCGGGTCGAGCAGCAGGGCCGCCTGCGGGCCGGGCATGGCCAGCACCACGGCCTCGGCCGGGCGGCCGTCCACGCGCGGGCCCGGTTCGACGGTCATGACGAGCCGGTTGTGCGTCACCGGGAGGTCGCCGGCCAGGTGCTCGACCAGCGAGCGCAGGCCGCGCGGCGCGGCCCAGCGGGTCGGCCCGGGCACCGCGCGCCGCCCGTCCGGTCCGTACGCCAGGAAGGTGTCGGTCCATTCCCGGACCAGCCCGGCGGCCTGCCACCGCCGGACCACCGCGGCGAAGTCGGGATCGTCCACGGTGAGGTAGGCGGCGCCCAGGTCGGCGGGCCGGCCGGCGAAGCGTTTGGTGGCCATCCGCCCACCGGTCACCCGGGCCCGTTCCCGGACCTCGACCGGGATGCCGGCCCGGACCAGTTCGTTGGCGCACGCCACGCCGGCGATGCCCGCGCCGACCACCACGACACCCGACGTCACCCGGTGATCGTATGTGCCGGCCGGCATGAAGCCGGCGGCACCCGGGTAGTGGTACACCCGTTCGAAGGAGAGGAGAGGACGATGGCTGAGCGCCACGACACGCGGACCGGTGGCAACCCGGACGCCGCCGTGAAGGATCCCGACGAGTGGGTCACCGGTGACGAGCCGCCGACCGCCGCCCAGGAGTCGTACCTGGGCACGCTGGCCCGCGAGGCGGGCGAGGAGGTGCCGGAGGGGCTGACCAAGGCGGAGGCGTCCCGGCGCATCGACGAACTCCAGGCGGAGACGGGGCGGGGCACCTGACTCAGCGCGGGGGCAGGCGGTGCAGCTCGACCCGGTCGAGCCGCCCCGCCGCCACCCGCGCGGTCAGGTAGGTCGCGTACGGCTGGGCCCGCCGGTCGGTCGGCGAGCCGGGGTTGAGCAGGCGTAGCCCGCCGGGGGCCACGCTGTCCCACGGGATGTGCGAGTGCCCGAAGACGAGCAGGTCGTCGTCGGGGAACCGGGCCGCGCAGCGCGCCTCCCGGCCGGTCCTGGGCCCGGTCTCGTGCACCACGGCGACCCGCAGTCCGGCCAGCTCGACCCGGGCCACCTCGGGCAGCCGGGCGCGCAACTCGGGTCCGTCGTTGTTGCCGTGCACCCCGAACAGCCGGCGGGCCCGGGCCGCCATCGCGTCGAGCAGCGCCACGTCCACCCAGTCCCCGGCGTGCAGCACCACGTCGGCGGCGTCGATCGCCGCCCAGAGCGGCGCGGGCAGGTCCCGCGCCCGCTTCGGCACGTGCGTGTCCGCCACCAGCACCAGTTCCATCCGCCGATCCTCCCCCACCGGCCCCACCCCCGCCGCCGGGCGCTCCGCCGCAGGCCGGCGCACCACGGACGGGCGCACCGCCGCGGCCGGGCGGTCGAGCCGGGTCCGAACCGGTGTGCCTACCCCCGGCCGGCCGGCGCATGCCCGCCGGCCGGGAACGATCGGCCGGTGGCGACGGGTTACCGCTCGGCGGCGCAGGGAACGCGGCGGGTTGACGAAGGAGGATGCTCATGACCAGACCCTCGACACCGACCGCCGCCTGGCGGCCCGGAATGCCGGGCGGCGACAACCTCCCGTCGGGTCCGGGCGGTCGCCCGGCCGCACCCAGCGGGGACGGGCACGGGCCGCAGGCCGGCGCGCCGACCGTCACGATCGGCTCGTACCCGGACTATCCGTCCGCCCAGCGGGTGGTGGACTATCTGGCCGACAACCGGTTCCCGGTGCAACGGACCTCGATCGTCGGCACCAACCTCACCCTGGTGGAGACGGTGATGGGTCGGTTGACCACCGGCCGGGCCGCGCTCCTCGGTGCGGGCACCGGCGCCTGGTTCGGCCTCTTCATCGGGTTGCTCTTCGGCATCTTCACCGCCGGCAACTGGGTCGCGGTGATCCTGGCCGGGCTGGTGATCGGCGCGATCTGGGGCGCGGTGTTCGGCGCGGTGGCCCACGCGATGACCGGGGGGCAGCGGGACTTCACCTCGGCCAGTTCGCTGCGGGCCGGCCAGTACGCGGTGACCGTGGACGCCGACGTGGCCGAACAGGCCCGCCAGTTGCTCGGCCGGATGCATCTCACCCCGACCGGCGCGACCGCCCGCTGACCGCGCGGTCCGTCCCCGCCCCGGTGCGCCCGCCGCGCCGGGGCGGCGGCACGTTCAGTGGTACGCCCGTTCCCCGGCCCGGATCGGCACGGCGACCCGGTTCTCCGCCGGCGCCAGCGGGCAGGCCCAGCGGTCGTCGTACGCGCAGCTGGGGTTGTAGAGGTAGTTCGGATCGAGCCGGACCCGGCGGCCGGGCAGCAGGGTCAGGCCCCGGCCAAAGGTGCCCTTGACCGTGTCGGTGAGGTAGCGCCCGCCGCCGTAGCTCCCGTCGCCGCAGCTGGAGTCGTGCAGCGGCAGGAAGAGCCCACCCCCGTACGCCTCGATCCACCAGAGGGTGAGCGGGCCCCAGGGGGTCTCGGCGACGGCCACCCGCCGGTACCGGACCACCCCGTCGGGGCCGCCGGTGTCGATGCTCGCGGTGCCCGAGGCGGGCCGTAGTGGCGCCTCGACGACGGCCGCCGGGTCGGGCGGGTACCAGCGCAGGCCGGTGCCGGGCCGGTCGGCGGCGGGCAGCGGGCTGCACGGGTGGGTCCGGAACAGCTCGTCGCGGGCGGCCCGGAACCCGGCCAGGTCGAGCTCGGAGAGGTAGAGCCGGGCCATCCGCTCGCGCCAGTCCAGCAGGTCGAGATCATCCACCCCCCGACCCTAGCCCGCGCGGGTGACCGGGTCAGTTCAGTTTTGAAAACGCCCGCCGTCAAGGATTGTTGTCGCGCTGCTCACACGGACGTGCTGGCGCTTGTTTAAATTTTAAATAGTGCTACTGTCATGGCCATGACGGAGAGCCTGGACGCGGAGCGGCTGGCCTGCTGGCGCGCCTACATCGAGTCGAGCCAGCGGCTGTTCACCCAGCTCGAGGACGACCTGCGCGCGGACAGCGAGCTGAGCTTCGCCGACTACCACGTGCTGGTGCTGCTCTCCGAGGCGCCGGGGCAGCGGCTGCGGATGGGCGAGCTGGCCGGCCGGCTGGTCTTCTCCCCCAGCCGGCTGACGTACCAGATCACCTCGATGCAGAAGCGCGGCCTGGTGGCCAAGGAGGCCTGCCCCGGCGACCGCCGGGGCAGCGAGGCGGTGCTCACCGCCGCCGGCCTGCTGACGCTGCGCGGGGCCGCGCCGCACCACGTGCGCTCCGTGCGTACCCACCTGATCGACGACCTCGACGACGCCGAGGTCGCCTGCCTCACCCGGGTCTTCGAGCGGCTCGGCCGGCGCCTGCGCGCCGACCGCGACGCGTCGTCCACCCCGGCCGACAACTAAGGAGCCCCGATGCCCGCCATCACTGTCGACGACGTCCTCGTCCTGCCCCGCCTGCCGGAGCTGGCCGAGAACACCACGTTCCGCCCGGTCCGCCGGCTGACCACCGCGCCGAGCGGGTACGAGGGCGAGGGTTTCCCGGTCCGCCGGGCCTTCGCCGGGGTGCCGCTGACCGAGCTGGACCCGTTCATCCACCTGGACCAGATGGGCGAGGTGGACTACGCCCCGGGCGAGCCGAAGGGCACCCCGTGGCACCCGCACCGCGGCTTCGAGACGGTCACCTACATGATCGACGGGATCATGGACCACCAGGACTCGCAGGGCGGCGGCGGCACCATCACCGACGGCGACACCCAGTGGATGACGGCCGGCAGCGGCCTGCTCCACATCGAGGCGCCGCCGGAGCACCTGGTGATGAGCGGAGGGCTGTTCCACGGCCTCCAGCTCTGGGTGAACCTGCCCCGGGCGGCCAAGATGAACCCGCCGCGCTACCAGGACATCCGCGGCCGGGAGTCGGCGCTGCTCACCACGCCGGACGGTGGCGCGCTGATCCGGGTGATCGCGGGCGAGGTCGCCGGGCACCGTGGCCCGGGCTCGACCCACACCCCGATCACCATCGCGCACGTGACGTTGCAGCCGGGCGCCGAGCTGAGCCTGCCCTGGCGGCCGGACTTCAACGCGCTGGTCTACGTGCTGGCCGGTCGGGGCACCGTCGGCACCGAGCGCCGGCCGATCCAGCTCGGCCAGCTCGCGGTGCACGGTCCGGGCGACGCGCTGCGGGTCACCGCCGACCCCCGGCAGGACTCGAACACCCCGGCCCTGGAGCTGTACCTCATGGGTGGGCAGCCGATCCGGGAGCCGGTGGCGCACTACGGCCCGTTCGTGATGAACACGCGCGCCGAGCTGGTCCAGGCGTTCGAGGACTACCAGGCCGGCCGGCTCGGCGTGATCCCGGCCGCGCGGCTGCCGCACACCGACGGCGAGGCCGCCCGGCCCTGACCCCCGGCACCGGAGGTACGGGCGTCCCGGGTCTCCCGGGGCGCCCGCCGGGTCAGGAGACGGCGAAGATGCCGGCCACGCCGAGGAGCACCATCACCAAGACCGCCACCACCGCACCCCGCTCCCCCTCGACCGCCTGCTCGCGGTACTCGGTCCCGGCGGTGTTCGTCGTCTCGGCGGGCATGGTGCGGCCTCCTCGGTGTGGATGCTGGGCGGCGGGCCCACCGGAGAGCCCGCCGGCCGGTCGGCCGAGGTGCGGGGCGGTCCCGGGGGTCCTACCGTGAGGACGTTGTCGACCTCGGGAGGCTGGAACGTGGCGACGCGGGAGTGGTTCCTCACCGCACAGGAACGTGCCAACCCGGGATCTGAATTACCCGTCTGGACGACGGGAAACCTCGCCGAGCCACTGATTCACGGGTCCGCGTACTTCGACCGGCTGGTCGACGAGGTCTCCGCGCTCAAGGCCGGTGACCACCTCTTCTTCACCGACTGGCGGGGCGACCCCGATCAGCGGATGCGCCCGGACGGCCCGACCGTGGTGCAGCTGTTCGCGCAGGCCGCCCAGCGCGGCGTGGTGGTCAAGGGGCTGATCTGGCGCTCCCACCTCGACTCGCTCTCCTACAGCGAGGCGGAGAACCGCAACCTCAGCGAGGCCATCTGCGCGGCCGGCGGCGAGGTACTGCTCGACCAGCGGGTCCGCCGGGGCGGCTCGCACCACCAGAAGCTGGTGGTGCTGCGCCACCCGGACGACCCGGCGCGGGACATCGCGTTCGCCGGCGGGATCGACCTGTGCCACAGCCGGCGCGACGACGCCACGCACCGGGGCGACCCGCAGCCGGTGGCCATGTCCCCGCGGTACGGCGGGCGCCCGCCCTGGCACGACGCGCAGCTCGCGCTGCGCGGGCCGGTCGTCGGCGCCCTGGACACCACCTTCCGGGAGCGGTGGACCGACCCGATGCCGCTGGACTCAGAGAACCCGATGGCGTACCTGCGCGACCGGCTGCGCGGTGCCGACCTCAGCCCCGATCCGCTGCCCGAGCAGCCCGCCGATCCGCCGGCCCGCGGCCCGCACCGGATCCAGGTGCTGCGCACCTACCCGGCGGTCCGGCCGCGCTACCGGTTCGCCCCGGACGGCGAGCGGACGGTGGCCCGCGGCTACACCAAGGCGATCCGCCGGGCCCGCCGGCTGATCTACCTGGAGGACCAGTACCTCTGGTCGACCGAGGTGGCGGAACTCTTCGCCGAGGCGCTGCGCGCGCAGCCGGAGCTGCACCTGGTGGCGGTCGTGCCCCGGCACCCGGACGTGGACGGCCGGCTGGCGCTGCCGCCCAACATGGTGGGCCGCGAGCAGGCGCTGTCGCTGTGCCACCGGGCCGCCCCGGACCGGGTGCACGTCTTCGACGTGGAGAACCACGAGAGCACCCCGGTCTACGTGCACGCCAAGGTCTGCGTGGTCGACGACGTCTGGGCGAGCGTGGGCAGCGACAACTTCAACCGCCGGTCCTGGACGCACGACAGCGAGCTGTCCTGCGCGGTGCTGGACGAGACCCGCGACGAGCGGGCCCCGGTCGATCCGGCCGGGCTGGGCGACGGCGCCCGGGTCTTCGCGCGGGATCTGCGGCTGCGGCTGTGGCGGGAGCACCTGGACCGGGACCCGGACGGCGGGCAGGACGCCGACCTGCTGGACCCGGCCGACGCGGTGGCCGCGATCACCTCGGCGGCCGACGCGCTGGACCGCTGGCACGCCGGCGGGCGCCGCGGGCCCCGGCCACCGGGCCGGCTGCGGCCGCACCGCCCCGAGCGGCTGGCCTGGCACACCCGGCTCTGGGCGCTGCCGGTCTACCGGCTGGTCTACGACCCGGACGGCAGGCCGCTGCGGGCCCGCCGCGCGGGCACGTGGTGAGCGGGCGGGACCGCGCCCGCCGCCGAGGGGTCGTCGAGCGCGCCGGGCCGGGCCGGGTAGGCGAAGGAGACCCGGGGCGAGTAGAACCCGCCGCCGATGCAGAGCGGGTTGGCCGGCCGTAGCGCGTGCGCCGGATGGCCGGGGCTGAGGAACTCCACCGACTCGATCTCGAACGGGGTGACCGGCTCGGAGACGAACGGGTAGTCGACCGCGATCCGCTCGCCGTCCCGGACGGTCAGGTAGCGGTGGTGACCGCTGAACACCCGGTTGCCGGTGTCACCCACCCGGGCCACCGAGCGGATCAGCGGCACGCCGTCGACGAGGGTCTCGGCGACCAGCCGGTCCCCCCGGACGTCGATCCGGGTCTCCCCGGCGGTGGCCGGCGCGCCGCGCGCGTGGGCGTACGCCCGGACCCGAGGGCTGGAGGCCAGGTAGTGGCACCACCAGCCGCCGGGGGCGTCGCCGACCATCGGTGGCTCGATGTCGGCGAGGCACACCCCGAGATAGGTGCAGGAGTACGCGCCGAAGCCGGAGGTCTGGGTCTCGTCGTCGACGACGTACTGGTTCATGAAGACCTGGTGGTCGGGGCGCGCGCGCAGGCCCGGCGGGAGGAGCGCCGCGACCGCGTCGGGGTCCGCCGGGAGCCAGCTGACCAGCAGCGTCCGGGCGTTGACGACCAGTTGCGGAGCGGCGGGATCGAGCACGGTGCCTCCGTCGATGTGTACAAGAGGGACGCTACGACGGTCCCGTGTGCAGGACAACGACGGAAAGTCGACACTCTGAGCCGGTTGTCGGGTTTCGCGTTGACCGGTCGGCGTCCCCCGTGCGCCGAGTGGACCGGCGCTCCGACCCGGTCGGGCCGGCAATTCCGGACTCCCTTCGGCCTGCTTTGCCCGATCGGAGGCCCCGATGTCCGTTAAGTACATCGTACTTTCGGCTAGATTTCCGCGAGCCGATCAGGCTAAGGTGACTTCCGAACGTACGACAAGCCACTAAACCTGAGCGTCACGTCATTTTCCGCGGACGAGGTGCAGGGAGGACCACCCATGACCGCGAGGACTGTGAACGGGCCGGCCACCGCGCCGGCCACCACCAGGCTTGACCCGCGCAGCCTGACCGACAGCGCCACCGACCTGTTGAACGCGATGGCCGCGCTGCCGGCCCACCACCCGTCCCGCCCCGCGCTGCGGGACCGGGCGATCGAGGCGTGGCTGCCGCTGGCCAACCACCTCGCCCACCGCTACAGCGGTCGCGGCGAGCCCACCGACGACCTGGCCCAGACCGCCGCGGTCGGCCTGATCAAGGCGATCGACAAGTTCGACCCGTCCCGCGGCGTCGACTTCGCCGGCTACGCCATCCCGACCATCATCGGCGAGCTGAAGCGGCACTTCCGGGACCGCACCTGGGACATCCGGGTGCCCCGCCGCCTGCAGGAGCTGCGGCTGGCCATCTCCGACGCGAACAGCACGCTGCTGCAGACCCTCGGCCGCTCGCCGACGGTCGCCGACATCGCCACCCACCTCAATCTCACCGAGGAAGAGGTGCTGGAAGGGCTGGAGGGCGCCCGCGCGTACAACGCGGTGTCGCTGTCCACGCCCACCGGAGACGGTGACCGGGCGACCGAGCTGGGCGACATGCTCGGCGGCGAGGACGGCGAGTTCGAGCTGGCCGAGCTGCGGGTCGCCCTCGGCCCGGCGCTGGCCACGCTGGACGAGCGCGAGCAGAAGATCCTCACGCTGCGCTTCTACGGCAACCTGACCCAGTCGCAGATCGCCGAGCAGATCGGCGTCTCCCAGATGCACGTGTCCCGGCTGCTGGCCCGGGCGCTCAACAAGCTGCGGGGGCAGCTGGCCGGAACGTACTAGGGGGTGGGGACGGTGGCCGGGTCGGCGGGCCCGGCCACCGTCGTGTCCACGCTGGCCCGGTCGGCGGTTCGCCGGCCGGGCCGTTCCGGCTGCCCGCCGCGGCGGTAGGCGCGTGGCCGCCCGCCCGCCCGGGGCGGTAGGCGCGTGCCCGCCCGCCCAGGGCGGTAGGCGCGTGGCCGCCCGCCGGCCCGGGTGCGACAGTGGGGGCGTGCTTGCCGACGTCCCCATCGACCTGCCGGTCCGGCCGGTGCTGCCGGCGCTGGTCCGGGCCCTGCGCGGGGCGGGCACGGCGGTCCTGGTGGCCCCGCCCGGCACCGGCAAGACCACCCTGGCGCCGCTCGCGGTCGCCGACGAGGTGCCCGGCACGGTGGTGATCGCCCAGCCCCGCCGGGTCGCCGCCCGCGCCGCCGCGCGCCGGATGGCCGCCCTGCTCGGCGAGCCGGTCGGCGGCCGGATCGGGTACGCGGTGCGCGGCGAGCGCCGCACCGGCCCGCGGACCCGGGTCGAGGTGGTCACCACCGGGCTGCTGGTCCGCCGGCTGCACCGGGATCCGGAGCTGCCCGGCGTGGGCGCGGTACTGCTCGACGAGTGCCACGAGCGGCACCTCGACGCCGACCTGGCGCTGGCCTTCGCCGTGGAGTCCCGCGCCGCGCTCCGGCCCGACCTGTGGCTGCTGGCCATGTCGGCCACGCCGCAGGCGGACCGGTTCGCCGCGCTGCTGGGCGGGGCCGACCGGCCGGCGCCGGTGGTCCGGGCGGAGGCGGCCCTGCACCCGGTCACCCGGGTCTGGGCGCCGCCGCCCCGACCGGTCGCCGCTCCCGGCGCCGGCCGGGTCGACCCGGCCCTGCTCGACCACGTGGCCGGCACCGTGCGCCGGGCGCTGCGCGAGCGGGACGGGGACGTGCTGGTCTTCCTGCCCGGGGCGGGCGAGATCGCCGCGGTGTCGGCCCGCCTGGCCGGCCTGGGGGACGGCGTGGCGGTGCTGCCGCTGCACGGCCGGCTGCCCGCGGCCGCCCAGGACGCGGCGCTGCGCCCGGCCGCGCCCGGGGAGTCGCCGCGGCGCCGGGTGGTGCTGGCCACCGCCGTGGCGGAGAGCAGCCTCACCGTGCCCGGGGTACGCGTGGTGGTCGACGCCGGGCTCAGCCGGGTCGCCCGCACCGACCTGGCCCGCGGGCTGGGCGCGCTGGTCACCGTGCCGGTGTCCCGGGCCGCGGCCACCCAGCGGGCCGGCCGGGCCGGCCGGGAGGCGCCCGGGGCGGTCTACCGGTGCTGGTCGGAGGCGACGCATGCCCGGCTGGCCCCGCAGCCGGAGCCGGAGATCGCCACCGCCGACCTGACCGGGTTCGCGCTGGAGCTGGCCGCCTGGGGCGACCCCGACGGGGCGGGCCTGGCGCTGCCCGATCCGCCACCGCCGGCCGCCCTCACGGTGGCCCGGGAGACGCTCACCACGCTGGGCGCGGTGGACGCCGACGGCCGGATCACCGCGCGCGGCCGGGCGGTCGCCGCGGTCGGGGCACATCCCCGGCTGGCCCGCGCGCTGCTGGACGGGGCGGAGCGGGTCGGCGCGGACCGGGCCGCCGAGATCGTCGCCCTGCTCGCCGACGACACGCTGCCCGGCGGCACGGACGACCTCACCGCCCTCTGGCGCCGCCTGCGCGGCGGCGCCGACCCCGCCGCCACCAGCCGCTGGCGTGCCGAGGTCCGCCGGCTACGGGCCGCGACCGGCCCTCGCGACCGTGCGGGCGGTGCCCGGACGGGTGGCGCCGATCCCGCGGCACGCCGGCCCGACCAGCCCGGGCGCCGGGCAGCGGCCGAGGTCCTCGGGGATGACCTGGCCGCCGGGCTGCTGGTGGGCCTGGCGTACCCGGAACGGCTGGCCCGGGCCCGGCGGGCCGGTGGAACCGCGTACCTGATGGCCGGCGGGACCGCGGCGGAGCTGGCGGCCGGTTCGGGGCTGGCCGGTTCGGCGTGGCTGGCGGTCGCCGTGGCGGACCGCTCCCCCGGCGCGCCCACCGCCCGGGTGCGGCTGGCCACGCCGGTGGACGAGGCGACCGCCCGGGAGGCCGGCGGGCCGCTGCTGCGCGACGGGCGCGAGGTCGCCTGGTCGGGCGGGGACGTGGTGGCCCGGGAGGTGCTCCGGCTCGGCGCGATCGAGCTGGTGGACCGGCCGCTGTCCGCGCCCGACCCGGAGCTGGTCGCCGCCGCCGTGCTCACCGGCCTGCGCGAGGCCGGGCTCGGCCTGCTCACCTGGACGCCGGAGGCGACCGCGCTGCGCCGCCGGCTCGCCTTCTGCCGGCAGGCGCTCGGCGACGGCTGGCCGGACGTGGCGGACCCGGCCCTGCTCGCCGCCGCGCCCAGCTGGCTGGGGCCCGAGCTGGCCCGCGCCCGGCGCCGGGCCGACCTGGCCCGGATCGACGTGGGGGTGGCGCTGCGCCGGCTGCTCGACTGGCGGCAGGCGGCCCGGCTGGACGAGCTGGCGCCGGAACGACTCCCGGTGCCCAGCGGCTCGCGGATCCGGGTGGACTACACCGACCCGGCCGCCCCGGTGCTGCCGGTGAAGCTGCAGGAGACCTTCGGCTGGCGGGACGCCCCGCGGCTGGCCGACGGGCGGGTGCCGGTGCTGCTGCACCTGCTCTCCCCCGCCGGCCGGCCGGTGGCGGTCACCGCCGACCTGGCCTCCTTCTGGCGGACCGGCTACCCGCAGGTCCGCGCCGAGCTGCGCGGCCGCTATCCCCGGCACCCGTGGCCGGAGGACCCGACCAGCGCCGAGCCGACCCGGCACGCCACACCCCGGCGGCGCTGATCAGGCCGACTCGTCGTCCACCACGTCGGCGATGAGCACGGTGACGTTGTCCGGGCCGCCGGCGCGCAGCGCCAGGTCGATCAGTTTCGCCGCGCAGGCCTCGCGGTCCGGGTGGCCGCCGAGCACCTCGGCGAGGGTGTCCGCGCGCACCACGTTCGACAGGCCGTCGCTGCACAGCAGCCAGCGGTCGCCGGCCCAGGGCACCATCGTCGCGTACGCCGGGGAGACCTCGTCGCCCTGCAACGCCTGGGTCACCACGGCCCGGCGGGGGTGGCTGCTGGCCTGCTCGGCGGTGATCACGCCCTGGTCGACGAGCATCTGCACGAAGGTGTCGTCCCGGGTCACCTGCTTGAGCACGCCCTCCCGGTAGAGGTAGGCCCGGGAGTCGCCGACGTGGGCCAGGGCCAGGCAGCTGCCGGTGCGGGCGAAGAGCAGCGCGGTCAGGGTGGTGCCCATGCCCTGGCGTTCCGGGTCCTCCTCGACGGCCCGCCGGATCCGCGTGGTGGCCACCTCGATGCCGCCCTGCAGGGCGGCGACCAGCGCGTCCTCGGGTGTCTCCAGGTCGAGCGGGGCCATCGCGTCGATGGCGATCCGGCTGGCCAGATCACCGGCCGCCATCCCGCCCATGCCGTCGGCGACGGCGACGAGCCAGCTGCCGGCGTGGAGCGCGTCCTGGTTCCCGCTGCGGATCAGCCCTCGGTCGCTCGCCCCGACGGAACGAAGCTTCAGGGTCATGGGTGGCAGCCTGCCAGGCGAAGGGCGCAGTTGTCTCTAGGAGATCAGGACGAGGCTGCGTGGCGCGGCGAATCTCACTCGCGGGACCGGTCGCCGGCTCATCGGGCGGCGTCAATTGACAGCGGAGGAACGCGCTGGAAACATCTGCCCGATAGGTGGGAGCGCTCCCAGCGCTCGTACCTTGCGTTCCCCCACCACCCCCGCACGGAAGGAACCTCCGTGACCCCATCCCGACGCCGCTTCACCGCGCTGGCCGCGGCCACCACCCTGGTGCTCACCGCGACCGCCGGCGTGGCCCACGCCGAAGTGCCACCGGACGCGCCCGAGCAGATCCGCAACGGCGACTTCAGCGACGGCACGTCCCCCTGGTTCTCCTACGGCACCGACGCGCTCGCGGTCACCGACGGCCGGCTCTGCACCACGGTCCCCGGCGGCCTGGCCAACCTGTGGGACGCCGGCATCGGCCAGGACGCGGTGCCGCTGATCGCCGGCGCCGAGTACGAACTCTCCTTCGACGTCTCCGCCAGCCCCGGCTCGGCCGTCAAGGCGGTCCTGCAACTCGGCAGCGCCCCCTACACCACGTACGCCGAAGCCGGCGCCACCGCCACCCCCAGTTCGGTGCACGTGGACAAGACCTTCACCGCGCCGGCCGACAACCCGTCCGCCCAGCTGATCTTCCAGGTCGGCGGCAGCGCCGACGCGCAGACCATCTGCCTGGACAACGTCTCGCTGCGCGGCGGCGAGGCCGCCCCGCCGTACGAGCCGAACACCGGGCCGCGGGTGCGGGTCAACCAGGTCGGCTACCTGCCCGGCGGGCCGAAGCACGCCACCGTGGTCACCGACGCCACCGACCCGCTGCCCTGGCAGCTGCGCTCGGCCGCGGGCGCGGTGGTGGCCGACGGCCAGAGCACCCCGCGCGGCGTCGACGCCGCCTCCGGGCAGCCCGTGCAGACCGTCGACTTCTCCACCTTCCGCACCCCGGGCACCGGCTACACGCTCACCGTCGACGGCGAGACCAGCCACCCGTTCGACATCTCCGGCGCCCTCTACGACCGGCTGCGCGCCGACTCGCTCCAGTTCTTCTACGCCCAGCGCAGCGGCACCCCGATCGACGGTGACCTGATCGGCGCGGCGTACGCCCGCCCGGCCGGCCACCTCGGGGTGGCCCCCAACCAGGGCGACACCGACGTGCCCTGCCAGGCCGGGGTCTGCGACTACCGGCTGGACGTGCGCGGCGGCTGGTACGACGCCGGCGACCACGGCAAGTACGTGGTCAACGGCGGCATCGCCACCTACCAGCTGCTCAACACCTTCGAGCGGACGAAGACCGCGGAGACCGCGGCCGGCGGCGCGGGGCTGGGCGACGCCACCCTGCGGGTGCCCGAGCGGGGCAACCAGGTCCCCGACGTCCTCGACGAGGCGCGGTGGGAGCTGGAGTTCCTGCTGCGCATGCAGGTGCCGGCGGGCCAGCCGCTCGCCGGGATGGTGCACCACAAGATCCACGACCGGAACTGGACCGGGCTGCCGCTCGCCCCGCAGGACGACCCGCAGCCGCGCGAGCTGCACCCGCCGTCCACCGCGGCCACCCTCAACCTGGCCGCCGTCGCCGCCCAGTGCGCCCGGCTGTACGCCCCCTACGACGCCGCCTTCGCGGCCCGTTGCGGCACCGCCGCGAAGACCGCGTACGCGGCGGCCAAGGCCCACCCGGCGGTCTACGCCTCGGCGGCCGACGGCAACGGCGGCGGTTCGTACGACGACTCGAACGTGACCGACGAGTTCTACTGGGCGGCGGCCGAACTCTGGCTGACCACCGGGGACCAGGCGTACCTGACCGACGTCACCGCCTCGCCGCTGCACACCGCCGACGTCTTCGCCGCCGGTGGCGCGTTCGGCTGGCAGAGCGTCGCCGCGCTCGGCCGGCTCGACCTGGCCACCGTGCCCAGCGCGCTGCCCGCCGCCGACAGGACCCGGGTCCGCGCGTCGGTGACCGCCGCCGCCGACCGCTACCTGGCCACCCTGCGGGAGCAGGCGTACGGGCTGCCGCTGCCCGGCGACGCCGGCTCGTACGTCTGGGGCGGCAACAGCAACGTCGTGAACAACGCGATCGTGCTGGCCACCGCCTTCGACCTGACCCGCGACGCCAGCTACCGGGACGGGGCGGTGCAGAGCGCCGACTACCTGCTCGGCCGCAACGCGCTGAACATGTCGTACGTGACCGGCTGGGGCGAGCAGCACGCCCGCAACCAGCACAGCCGGATCTTCGCCCACCAGCTGGACCCGAACCTGCCGAACCCGCCCGCCGGCTCCCTCGCCGGCGGCGCGAACGCCGCCCTCCAGGACCCGTTCGCGGCCAACCTGCTGGCCGGCTGCAAGCCGATGTTCTGCTACGTCGACGACATCAACTCGTACTCGACCAACGAGGTGGCGATCAACTGGAACTCGGCGCTGGCCTGGCTGGCGTCCTTCCTGGCCGACCAGGGTGACGCCGGGGCGGTGCCGGCGTCGCGCTGCGCCGTCAGCTACACCACCCACGGCAGCTGGTCGGGCGGCTTCACCACCCAGGTCACGGTGCGCAACACCGGCCCGACGGCGATCGACGGCTGGAGCGTGCGCTGGGCGTTCGCCGGCGACCAGAAGGTGGACACCTCCTGGCTGGCGAAGGTCAGCCAGTCCGGTGCCACGGTCACCGCGAAGAACGAGTCGTACAACGCGAAGATCATGCCGGGCGCGTCGATCACCTTCGGCCTGAACGGGTTGACGGCCGGCGGCCCCAACCCCAACCCCAACCTGATCACCCTCAACGGATCCGCCTGCACCCTGTCCTGAGCCGAGCCCCGGGGATGGGGGGCCGCCCGCACCGGGCGGCCCCCCATCCCCACAGCCTTTCCCTACCGCCCATCCCCACCGCCCTTCCCTACCGTCTGCCCGCCGGCCCGAGCAGCCGGCCGACGCCGCCGCCCGCCCGGCTTCAGCGTCGAACAGCTTCCCCCTCGAACAGCGGCTCCGAGCGGCCGCAGAGTCGGCGCCACCACGCCGGCGCCCGGTCAACCAGCCCCGCCAGCCCGCAGCACCCAGACCCGCCGGCCCGCAGGGCCCAGACCCGCCGGCCTGCCGACTTCCGGCACGCCTGACCTGCCCCCCGGTACGGTCCCCGGGTGGCGTACCTCTTCCTGCTGGGCGCGATCACCGCCGAGGTGATCGGCACCAGCCTGCTCAAGGCGACCGACGGCTTCACCCGGCTCTGGCCCACGCTCGGCGTGACGGTCGCCTACCTGTTGTCGTTCGGGCTGCTCTCCCTGACGGTCAAGGACATCCCGGTCGGGGTGGCGTACGCGATCTGGTCCGGGCTCGGCACCGCCGCGATCATGGCGATCGGCGCGGCCTTCCTCGGCGAACCGCTGAGCGTCACCAAGGTGGTCGGCGCCGGCCTGGTGATCGCTGGTGTGGTCGTGCTCAACCTCGGCGGGGCGCACTGACCACAGCGGCGGCGGATCGCGTTCGATCACCGAGAGCCGCGGTCGACCGTTACCTCCGTCGCGAGTTGCGCACCCCGAGACCGGCCGCCGCCACGATGAGGATGATCAGCACTGTCCGGGTCCGCACGTCGGTCCGCCCCGGGTCGCTCCTCAGCTGCCTCGGCCGGCGCTCACCCGGCGGCGGCAGGCAGTCACCCGACCGGCCGGCGCATGGCGATCCGGTCCGCCGGGTCCAGCCCGAGGGCCGCCTCGGCCGCCAACAGCCGCGCCAGCCCCGGGGTGACCTCGTCCCCGGTCAGCTCACGGAAGCCGAGCCGGGCATAGTACGGACCGTTGAACGGCACGCTGCGAAACGTGGTGAGGGTCAGCGCCGGCAACCCTCGCCCGGCCGCCCAGCCGGCGACCTGGTCGAGCAGCCGCCCGCCGATCCCCCGCCGCGCGTGGGCCGGGTCGACGCTGAGCTGCTGGACGTGGGCGGACCCGTCCACCACGTCGAGCACCGCGAAGGCGACCGGCCGGTCCCGCGCGTCCACCGTGACCCACACCCGGCCGGCCCGTTGACGCTCGGCGAGCGCGTCCAGCGGCATCGGCGGCATGTCGGCGACCTCGGTCATGCCGATCTCCCGGAACGGCGCCCCGGAGGCCACCTCGATCCGCTGCACCTCGGTCAACTCGTCGGCCCGGGCGATTCTGCTGTGCTCCACAGCTGCCGACCCTGGCAGAGCGGGCCCCGGCCGGGCGAACGGATTTCCGCGTACCCTGCAGCGGTGGTCCTGACCCTGCCGCCCGGCGACTTCCGCGCGTACCTGTTCGACTGCGACGGCACCATCGTCGACTCGATGCCCCTGCACCACCGGGCCTGGTGCGCCGTGCTGGGCGAGTGGGGCTGCGAGTTCCCCGAGGAGCTGTTCTACGCCTGGGGTGGCCGCCCGGTCGCCGACATCGTCGCCGACCTCAACGAACGGCACGGGCTGGCCATGCCCGTCGAACTGGTGCTGCGCCGCCAGGAGGAGCACTACCGGCGCGGGCTGCCCGGGATCGCCGCGGTGCCGGAGGTGCTGGCGCACATCGAGGACGCCCACGGGCGGGTCCCGTTCGCCGTGGTCTCCGGCAGCACCCGCGCTTCCGTCACCACCTCGCTGCTCGCGCTCGGCCTGCTCGACCGGTTCGAGACGCTGGTCTGCGCCGGGGACTACACCCACCCCAAACCCGACCCGGAGGGCTACCTGATCGCCGCCCGGCGCCTCGGCGTCGCCCCGACCGACTGTCTCGTCTTCGAGGACACCGACCTCGGTGTGCAGGCGGCGACGGCGGCGGGCATGGCGGCGGTGCTGGTGCCCCGACCCGAGCAGCGCGCCCACGTGTGACCCGGGTCGCGTCCGGCGGGACACCGGCCGCACCCGGCGCTGCCTAGGGTCGGTGGCATGGCCGCCGACGGGGACGCCGTCACCCGGCGTGGGTGGCGCGGGCGGCTCGGCGCGTCGCCGATCCCGGCGCCCGGCCCGCTGCGCATGCTCTCCCTGGCGACCCTCGCCAACACGGTGGGGTCGGGGCTCTGGCTGGCCGGCGGACCGCTCTACCTGACCCGCGACGTGGGCCTCTCCCCCGCCTCGGTCGGCGCCGGGCTCACCGTCGCCTGGCTGGTCGGGCTGACCGCCAGCGTGCCCCTGGGCGCCCTGGCCGACCGCCGCGACCCGCGTACGCTCCGCGCCGCCGTCCAGCTCGTTCAGGCGGTCGCCGCGGCGGGGTACCTGCTGGTGGACTCGATGCCGGTGTTCCTCGCGGTGGCGATCCTCGAGACGCTGCTGGCCTCCGGCAACCTGGCGGTCCGGGCCGCGCTGGTCGCCGCGGTCGCCGGTCCGCACGGCCGGGTGCACGCCTTCGCCACCCTGCGCGCGGTGGCCAACCTGGGCATCGCGGTCGGCTCGGGGCTGGCCGCGATCGCGCTGGCCGCCGACAACCACCGCGCATACCAGGTGCTGGTCGTCGGGAACGTGGCCACCTATCTGCTGTCGGCGGCGCTGCTGCTGCGACTGCCGGCCTACCCGCCGCGCCCGCGCGACCCGGCCGTCGGCCGACCGCGAGCGGGCCGGGCGCTGCGCGACGGCCGGTTCCTCGCGGTGAGCGGGG
Source organism: Micromonospora sp. NPDC049836 (assembly GCF_044465125.1). Classification (NCBI taxonomy): domain Bacteria; kingdom Bacillati; phylum Actinomycetota; class Actinomycetes; order Micromonosporales; family Micromonosporaceae; genus Micromonospora; species Micromonospora sp. NPDC049836. Next base: position 218,049 of record NZ_JBITLH010000006.1, on the reverse strand, counting down.
CGTCGGCGCTGCTCACCCTGCACGTCACGGTCATCAGTCTGGTGGTGCCGCTGTGGACGGTGACCCGGGCCGGCGCGCCGCCGCCGGTGGTCTCGGCGGTGCTGCTGACCAACACGGTGCTCACCGTGCTGCTCGCGGTACGACTGAGCCGGGGCGCGGACACCGCCGGTCCCGCGGCCCGGAAGCTGCGCCGGGCCGGCCTCGTGCTGGCCGCGGCGACCCCGCTCTACGCGGTGACCGCCGTCCTGCCCACCGTGGCGGCAGTCGCGCTGCTGCTGGTCGCCACGGCGGTCTGGACGTTCGGCGACCTCTGGCACGCCGCCGGCGGCGCGGGCCTCGCCTACGACCTGGCCCCGCCGGACGCGGTCGGCGCCTACCAGGGGGCCGACGGGCTGCTCGCCGGCCTGGCCCGCGCGGCCGGCCCGGCGCTGCTCACCCTGCTGGTGCTCGACGGCGGAGTGCCGGGCTGGCTGGTGCTCGGCGCGTTCTTCGCCGGCGTCGGCCTGGCCGCCCCGGCGCTGACCAGGTGGGCGCTGGCGAACCGGCCGGACCGTCGACGGGTGGCCGCCGACCGTCCGGCCGCGCCGGTGTAGCAGCATGGCGGCATGACCGACCAGCAGACCATCGCCATCCGCCCCGGCGGCCGGCCGGACGCGGCCACCGTGCTGCGGCTGCTCGACAGCGCCACCGCCTGGCTGGTGGCGCGCGGCCGGACCGGCCAGTGGGGCACCGAGCCGGCGTCGACCGATCCGCGGCGGATCGCGCAGGCCGACGCGTGGGCCGGCCAGGGCGGGCTGCACCTGGCGACGCTCGACGACGCCGTGGTGGGCGCGCTGGTGGTCGGCGAGGCCACCGCCTACGTGCCGCCGGCCACCGAGCCGGAGCTGTACGTCAACCTGCTGGTGACCGACCGGGCGTACGCCGGTCACGGGATCGGCGCGCGGCTGCTCGGGTACGCGGCGGAGCTGGCCCGGGAGCGGGGCGTGGGCCTGCTGCGGGTGGACTGCTACCGCGGCGACGACCGGGCGCTGGTCCGCTTCTACGAGGGCTGCGGGTTCACCGCCACCGAGCCGTTCACGGTCGACCGGCCGGGCCGGGAGCCGTGGCCCGGCCAGGTGCTGGAGCGCCGGCTCGGCTGACGGCTCAGCCGATCTCCTCGTCCACGAAGCACCAGCGCCAGGTCTCCCCCGGCTGGACCGACCGCATCACCGGGTGCCCGGTCGACTCGAAGTGCTTCGTGGCGTGCTGGTACGGCGAGGAATCGCAGCAGCCCACGTGCCCGCAGCTCAGGCAGGCGCGCAGGTGCACCCAGTCGGGGTTGCCGATGGCCACGCAGTCCGGGCACTCGGTCGTGGTCTTCGGGTCGGCGTCGCCGGCCTCGGTCAGGTGCTGGCAGCTCACTCGTCGGCCTCCACTCGCAGCAACGACTCCTCCAGGTCCAGGTCGCGGTAGGCGCGGACGAGCACCTCCTCCGGAATCCTCCCGGAGTCGCGGGCCGCCCGGAACACCTCCCGCTCGGCGTCAATCATCTCCTGCCGCAGCCGGCCGTACGCCCGGGAGGGGGTCTCCCGCGCGTCGCCGCCGAGCCGCTCCCAGGCCAGGTTGGTGCGGCTCTGCACCAGGCCGCGCAGCCGCTCGACGACGGCCTCCGGCGCCCCGTCGGCGAGTTCCTCGAGGCGTTCCCGGGCGGCCCGGCCGGCCTGCTGCTGCACGGCGGCGGCGGAGAGCGCGTCCTGCACCGGGTCGTCGGCGGGCAGTTTCGCGACCCGGGCCACGGCCGGCAGGGTGGCGCCCTGCGCGACCAGGGTCACCACGATCACCGCGAAGGCCAGCCAGATGAACAGCTGCCGCGGGTACTCCCGCCCGTCGGCCAGGGTGAGCGGCAGGGCGAGCGCGGCGGCGAGGGTGACCACGCCGCGCATCCCGGCCCAGCCGATGACCAGCGGGACCTGCACCGGGACGGGGGCCTCCCGGCGGCGGGCGCGGGGCACCAGTCGGCCCAGGTAGGTGGCCGGCAGCAGCCAGACGAACCGGGTCAGCACGACGGCGGCCAGCACGGCGGCGGTGATCCCGACCAGCCGGCCGACCGGCTCGTCGAGGTCCCGCAGCACCTCGGGCAGTTGCAGGCCGACCAGCAGGAAGACCAGGCCCTCCAGCAGGAACTGGATCAGCCGCCAGAACGCGCCCACCTGGAGCCGGGAGGCGGCCGACATCAGCAGCGGCTGCTTGTGCCCGATGCCCAGGCCGGTCACCACCACGGCGACCACTCCGGAGGCGTGGATCTCCTCGGCGGCGAAGACCACCGCGAACGGCACGATCAGCGACAGCGCGTTGTCCAGCACCGGGTCGCTGATCCGCTTGTGCAGGTAGCCGAAGACGACCACGCCGAGCAGGCCGACCAGGATGCCGCCGCCGGCCGACACCACCACCTCGCGCGCCACCGTGCCGAACCCGACGTGGCCACCGGCCACGGTGGCCGCGCCGATCGCCACCCGCAGCAGCACCAGCGCGGTGGCGTCGTTGACCAGGCTCTCCCCCTCCAGGATCGTCACGATCCGCCGGGGCAGCCCGACCCGCCGGGCCACCGCGGTGGCGGCGACCGCGTCGGGCGGCGCCACCACCGCGCCGAGCGCCAGGCAGATGGCGTACGGCAGGCCGGGCAGTAGCAGGTAGAGGACGGTGCCGACGACGAACGCCGTGAAGATCACCAGCCCGACGGCGAGCAGCAGGATCGGCCGCAGGTTGACCCGGAACGCCGGCACCGAGGTCTTCAGGGCGGCCACGTAGAGCAGCGGCGGCAGGATGCCGACCAGCACCAGCTCGGGGTCGAGCCGCACGTGCGGCACGAACGGCAGGAAGGACAGGCCGAGGCCGAGCACCACCAGCAGGATCGGCGCCAGCAGGCCCAGCCGCCGGGCCAGCGCCGCACCGAAGGTCGCGATGGCCAGGACGACCACCACCTCGAACAGAGCTTCCATGGGGTACGAGCCTAGGCGGCCGGCAGCCCCGGCGTGATCACCCGGTGGTCCGCAGCTTCGGCAGCACCTCGGCGGCGAACGTGTCGATGAAGGCGCGCTGCTCCTGCCCGACGTGGTGCAGGGCGATCTGGTCGAAGCCCAGGCCGATGTACTCCTCCAGCCAGCCGACGTGCCGGCCGGGGTCGGCGGAGATGTTCACCACATCGGCGACCTTCGCCGGCGGCACGTCCGCGCTGACCACGTCGAAGTGCTCGGTCAGCTCCAGATCCCAGCAGACCGGCGGGGCGAAGACGTTGCTGCGCCACTGGTCGTACGCGATCGCCTCGGCGTCGGCCTGCGCGGGCGCCCAGCTGACGTGCACCTGCAGGTGCAGCGGCCCGCGCCCGCCCGCGTCCCGGTAGGCGTCGACCATCCGGCGCAGGTGCGGCACCGGCGCGTTGACGGTGATCAGCCCGTCGGCCCACTCGGCGCACCAGCGGGCGGTCTCCACGCTCACCGCCGCCCCGATCAGGGCGGGTGGCTGTTCGGGCCGGGTCCACAGCTTCGCCCGGTCGACGGTGACCAGGCCGTCGTGGCTGACCTCCTCGCCGGCCAGCAGCGCCCGGATCACGTCGACGCACTCGCGCAGCCGGGCGGCGCGCAGGTCCTTGCGCGGCCAGCCCGCGCCGGTGATGTGCTCGTTGCTCGCCTCGCCGGTGCCCAGCGCGGCCCAGAACCGGCCCGGGTACATCGCGGCGAGGGTGCCGATGGCCTGCGCGATGATCGCCGGGTGGTAGCGCTGCCCGGGGGCGTTGACCACGCCGAACGGCAGGCTGGTGGCCTGGAGGGCGGCGCCCAGCCAGGACCAGGCGAAGCCGGAGTGGCCCTGCCGGGCGCTCCACGGCGAGAAGTGGTCCGAGCACATGGCGGCGTCGAAGCCGGCGCGCTCGGCGTGGACGACCGCCGCCAGCAGCTCGGACGGGTGGATCTGCTCGTGGGACGCGTGGAAGCCGAACTCCGTCATGTCCGGCACTCCTACCCACCCGGGCGGGGGTGTAAGCCGGGGCCCCGCGCGACGCGGCCGGCGGGGCCACGGCCCCGCTCACTCGGCGTGTGCCCCGGCGCCGGCGCCGACCTCTCCCTCGCCGACCCAGACGGTCTTGGTGTTGCAGAACTCCCGCATGCCCACCCCGGAGAGCTCGCGGCCGTAACCGGAGTTGCGCACCCCGCCGAAGGGCAGCTCCGGGTAGGAGGTGGTCATGCCGTTGATGAACACGTTGCCGGCGTCCAGGTCGGTGGCGAAGCGTTCCTGCTCGGCCGGGTCGTTGGTCCAGGCGTTGGAGCCGAGGCCGTAGCTGGTGCCGTTGGCGACCTCGATGGCCTCCTCGTAGGAGGCGACCCGGTAGAGGCCGGCGACCGGGCCGAAGACCTCCTCGGCCCACATCCGCATCCCGGGCCGCAGGTCGGTGACCACGGTCGGCGGGTAGTACCAGCCGTCGCCGGCCGGCTTCTCGCCGCCGCAGAGGATGGTGGCGCCGTTGTCGACGGCGTCCTGCACCTGGGCGTGGATCTCGTCGCGGCCGCGCTCGCTGGCCAGCGGGCCGACGTCGGTGTTCTCGTCCATCGGGTCACCGACCCGCAGCGCGGACATCCGGGCGGCGAACTTCTCGGCGAAGGCGTCGAAGACGTCGGTGTGCACGATGAACCGCTTGGCGGCGATGCACGACTGGCCGTTGTTCTGGCAGCGGGCCGTGGTGGCCACCTCGGCGGCCTTGTCCAGGTCGGCCGAGGGCATCACCACGAACGGGTCGCTGCCGCCCAGCTCCAGCACGGTCTTCTTCAGTTCCCGGCCGGCGCTGGCGGCGATCGACCGGCCGGCGCCCTCGCTGCCGGTGAGGGTGGCGGCCCGGACCCGGGGGTCGCTGAGGATGCGGTCCACCGCCTCGGAGCCGACCAGCAGGGTGCTGAACGCGCCCTCCGGGAAGCCGGCCCGGCGGAACACGTCCTCCAGGTACAGGGCGGTCTGCGGCACGTTGGAGGCGTGCTTGAGCAGCCCGGTGTTGCCGGCCATCAGGGCCGGCGCGGCGAAGCGCATGACCTGCCAGAGCGGGAAGTTCCACGGCATCACCGCGAGCACCGGGCCGAGCGGCTGGTAGCGGACGTAGGCGCGTTTCGCCTTGACGGCGGCGGCGTCGGCCGGCTCGTCGGCCAGCATCTCGGGGGCCTTGGCGGCGTAGAACCGGCAGGCGGTGGCGCACTTGGTCACCTCGGCCTTCGCCGCGGCGTACGTCTTGCCCATCTCGGTGGTCATCAGCCGAGCGGTCTCGTCGCGCTCGGCCTCCAGCAGTTCGGCGGCGGCGGTGAGCCAGCGGCCGCGCTGGGCGATGGTGGTCTCCCGCAGCTGCCGGAACGCGAGGTCGGCGCGTTCGATGGCGGCGTCGACCTGCTCGTCCGACATCGGGTCGTACGTCTTGAGCACCTGTCCGGTGGCGGGATTGGTGGTGGCGATGGGCATCTCGTACTCCTGTCACTCGAACAGCGAGTGCCGCACGCCCGGCTCCTCGCGGCGGCGCGCGGCGCGGCGGCGCTGGATGATGATCAGGTCGACCACGGCCACCACGGCGAGGATCGCGCAGGCGACGCCGAGGAAGACCACGTCGGCCCGGAAGGCGAGCACCGCGAAGACGGTCATCACGACCAGGCCGAAGAGGGCCAGCGCGAGCCGCAGGTTGAGCGCGCTGTACGCGTGGCCGACCGTGCCGCGGGCACGCCGGGGCTGTGATCGCGTCATCCCTTCGGGCTACCCGGGCTCGGGCCGGGTTAACCGCACAACCGCCCCCACGTGCCACCGGGGCGTGCGGCGGGAGGCTATCAGGGCATTGTTAACGATGGTCGTCGATGCCGGAAGACCGACAGAAGCACCGCCGTCACGCTCGGTGTGCATAGGGTCGACGCGCTGCTGCACACCGTCGGACGGGGTTCGCGATGTCTCGACGTGGGGTCACCGCGCTGGCCTGCCTGGCGGCGCTGGTCGCGCTCGCCTGTGACGGCGCCGGTTCCGGCTCGCCCCGGCCGTCCGGCTCGCCCCCGCCCGGCACCGCGGCGGTGCTGACCGCGCTCGGCGACTCGATCACCACCGGCTTCGGCTCCTGCCTGGTGCTGATGAGCTGCGAGCGCAACTCCTGGTCCACCGGGACGGGCCTGCGGGTGGAGAGCCACTACCGGCGGTTGCGCGAGCGCAACCCGGCGCTGCGGGGCTACAACCGCGCGGCGCCCGGGGCCCGCGCCGCCGCGCTGGCCGGGCAGGCCCGGACGGCGGTACGCGACCGGGCCGACTACGTCACGGTGCTGATCGGCGCCAACGACGCCTGCCGGGGCGGCATCGACGCGATGACCCCGGTGGGCGCCTTCCGCGACCAGGTCGACGCCGGCCTGCGGGTCCTGCGCACCGGCCGTCCCCGGGCCCGGGTGCTCGTGGTCAGCGTGCCCGACCTGTACCGGCTCTGGCAGGTGGGCCACACCGACCGCCGGGCGGTCCGCGCCTGGTCCCGGGGCGTCTGCCCGGCCCTGCTCGCCGACGCCACCTCCACCGCGCCCGCCGCGGCGGCCCGGCGGGCCCGGTTCCGGGAGCGGATCGACGCCTACAACGGCCAACTCCGGGCGGCCTGCCGGGCGTACGGGTCGCGCTGCCGGTGGGACGGCGGCGCGGCGCACCGGGCCCGGTTCGGCCTGGACCAGGTGAACAGCCTGGACTGGTTCCACCCGAACGCCTCCGGGCAGGACCGGCTCGCCGACGTCACCTGGCGCGCCGCGCGCTGGGTCGACGACTGAGGCGGTCAGGGGCGGCGCTGGGTGGGCAGGTTGGCCGGTCCGGCCCGGTAGAGGGCGCGGGCCCGGTCGGCGAGATCCTTGGTCGCCGAGGAGTTGGCCCAGGTGCCGAGAATGATCGCCGCGCCGGGCACCACCTTCGCGAAGATCCGCTTGGCGGCGCGCACCCCGGCCATCTGGGCGAGCCGTACCCCGAGTTGGAGCATCACCCGGCCCAGCGGACGCGCGCCGGCGCGGCCGAAGAGCGCGCCCGCGCGTTCCCGCCCGGCGGCCACCCCGAGGGCCAGCCGGGCGCTCTCGGCGACCTTGTGCACCTTCTGCAACACCAGCAGGTCGGTGGCCCGGTCGGGGTGCCGCGGGTCGACGCCGTACGCGGCGGCCACGTGCAGCACCAGCCGGGCCTGGGTCCAGGCCAGCACGCCGACGTCGATCACCGCGCCGGGCAGGCCGGCCGCGCCGGAGACCGCGCCGGAGAGCCGGGCGTGCGTGACGAACCGGCGGACCGCCAGGTCGGCCAGGTCCTCGGCCGGTACGTCGGGCCGCTGCGCCCGCTGGACGGCGGCCCACTGCGCGGCCTCCGGCCCGAGCCGGCGCACCGCCTCGAGGGCCAGGTGCTCCGGGGCGTACTGGGGGTCGTCCCGCATCCGGTCCCAGAGGGTGGCCGGCGGCGCCTCGGGGGCGTCGACCGGCTCGGCCGGCTGCGGGGGGTCGGTGTGCTCGCCGTCGACGGGGGCGGGGTCGGTCACGAGGGGCTCCCGGGGCTCGTACTGCGGGGGCGGCGCGGTCAGCGGTCCCCGTCATGTGTACCCGGGACCGGCAAACCCCCGGTACCCGGACCGGCCGCCGGGCAACCGGCGGCCGGCCGGGGCGCAACTCAGGCGAGGATGGCCCCGACGACCTGCGCGGCCCGCCACTCGTGCTGGGCGTACGCGTCGGGGAAGGCGGAGACCTGCACGGCCTGGGCGGCCACGGTGAGCGGCAGGTCCTGCCAGCCGGGGATCTCCTCCAGGGCGGCGAGGAACGCCTTGGTGGCGTACTCGGGGTCCATCAGCTCGCGGACGGTGCCCCAGCCGCTGCTCGGGCGCTGCTGGAACAGCCCGACCGAGTCGTGGTCCCAGCCGATGGCCTGGTGCGGGTAGCTCTGCGATTCGGGCAGCACGCCGCTGGCGTAGTTGAGCAGGGTGCTCTCCTGCATGGCGGTGGCCACCGCGATGACCAGGCCGCGGCGCGGCACGCCCATCTCGCGGCCGGCCTGCACGATCTTCTTGGCGTTGTCCATCTGGGCCTGGTCCAGGCCGGCGACCGGGACGATCCGGCGCGGCTTGGGCTTGGCCTTCGGCTTCGGCTTCGGCTTCGCGCTCGGGGTGGCGCTGGGGGTGGCGGTGGTGGCCTCCGGGGTCGGCGCCGCGCGCCGCATGCTCCGGGAGGCGGCGTCGACGGTGGCCCGGTCGGCGGCGTCGGCCTCGACCGAGGGGGCCGGGCGCGGCGAGCCGCCGGGGACGCCGACGCCGACCTGGCTGAAGCCGAGCACGCCGAGGCAGCAGACCGCGCCGGTGGCGACCGCCAGCCGGGTCCGGCCGGGGCGGGCGGCGAGGGGGTTAGCGAGGCCGCCGAGGCGGGTACCGAGGGAACGTCGAGGGGTGGGACCCTCGGAGCCGGTTGACCGGACGGTGGATGGGGTATCGTCCGAACGGTCAGCCGAACCGCCGAGGCCGTACTGGTCGTCGAGGGTGCCGTCGTCACGCATCCGACGAGGCTAGGCGGGTAATCCCATGATCACCCACGGCGATCGGGTGGCTCTCGTCACAATATGCCCGATTCGATCCGGACGGCCGGTCCCGGCCCGCCCCGGGCCGGAGCAGACCCGGCAAACCGGTCGAACCTCCGGGGCGACCCGGTCCGCGCCGCGCCGGGCAGGAACCTCGCAGCCGGCCCCACCCCGGCCCTTGATCGACTAACTCGTCCTTTCGGCCGGTCCGGACCTACGACTTCCGGCCGATCGTGATCATCCCCCCGCCGCGACCGGGCGGTAACGGAATGGACCAGGATGGTCGGTACGTTGGGCGGACGGGGTGCCGTGCGCGCACGGCCCGCCGCACCCGCGTATCCAGGGAGGTCCCCACCGGTGCTCGACCCACACGAGCTCTACGAACTGACCGACGATCTGCCCGAGCTCGGGCAGCCGGTCCTGATCCAGGCACTCACCGGCTTCGTCGACGCCGGCAGCGCCACCCGGCTGGCCCGGGAGCAGCTGCTCACCTCCCTCCAGGCCCGCACCATCGCCCGGTTCGACATCGACCAGCTCTTCGACTACCGCTCCCGCCGGCCGGTGATGACCTTCGTCGAGGACCACTGGGCCGAGTACGACGGCCCGGCGCTGGAGCTGCACCTGCTGCACGACGACGACGAGACGCCGTTCCTGCTGCTCACCGGCCCCGAGCCGGACCTGCAGTGGGAGCGGTTCGTGGCCGCCGTGGCCGCGGTCGCCGCCCGGCTCGACGTCCGGCTCACCGTGGGCCTCAACTCGATCCCGATGGCGGTGCCGCACACCCGGCCCAGCGGGGTCACCGCGCACGCCACCCGCCCGGAGCTGATCTCCGGCTACGAGCCGTGGCTCCAGCGGGTCCAGGTCCCCGGCAGCGTCGGGCACCTGCTCGAGTACCGCCTCGGCCAGCAGGGCCGCGACGCGCTCGGCTTCGCCGCCCACGTGCCGCACTACGTCGCGCAGACCGAATACCCGGCGGCCGCCGAGGCGCTGCTCACCGCGGTGTCCCGCAGCACCGGCCTGCTGCTGCCCCACGACGGCCTGCGCTCGGCCGCCGAGGTGGTCCGGGTGGAGATCGACCGCCAGGTCGCCCAGACCGAGGAGGCGGCCACCCTGGTGCAGGCCCTGGAAGAGCAGTACGACGCGTTCGCCCGCGGGCGCAGCGCGAAGAACCTGCTGGCCGGCGAGACCGGCCCGCTGCCCACCGCCGACGAACTCGGCGCCGAGCTGGAACGCTTCCTCGCCGAGCAGACCCGACCGGGCGACACCCCGGAACGCTGAGCCGTCCCGGCCCGGCCGGCGCGACACCCCGGCCGGGCTGACCCGGCGCGGCGGGCCGGGATGCGGCAGGCTGGAGACATGCGCCTGGCGACCTGGAACGTCAACTCGGTGAAGGCCCGCCTGCCCCGGCTGCTCGACTGGCTGGCCAGCACGAAGCCCGACGTCGTGTGCCTGCAGGAGACGAAGTGCCCCGACGGGGCGTTCCCGGTCGCCGAGGTCGGCGCGCTGGGCTACGAGGTGGCCAGCCACAGCGACGGGCGGTGGAACGGGGTGGCCGTCCTGTCCCGGGTCGGGCTGGCCGACGTCGCCGTCGGCTTCCCCGGCGAACCCGGCTTTCCCGAGCCGGAGGCGCGGGCCATCTCCGCCACCTGCGCGGGGCTGCGGGTCTGGTCGGTGTACGTGCCCAACGGGCGCGCCCCGGACGATCCGCACTACGCCTACAAGCTGGCCTGGTTCGCCGCGCTGCGCGACGCCCTGGAGCCGGAACTCGCCACCGGCCGGCCGCTGGCCGTCTGCGGCGACTTCAACGTGGCCCCCACCGACGCCGACGTGTGGGATCCGGCGCTCTTCGTCACCTCCACCCACGTCACCCCGGCCGAGCGGGCCGCCCTGGCCGCGCTGCGCGACCTCGGTCTCAGCGACGTGGTGCCCACGCCGATGAAGGGCCCGCACCCCTTCACCTACTGGGACTACCGGGCCGGGATGTTCCACCAGAACAAGGGCATGCGGATCGACCTGGTGTACGCCTCCGCGCCGTTCGCCCGCGCGGTCACCTCGGCGTACGTGGACCGGGAGGCGCGCAAGGGCAAGGGCCCCTCCGACCACGCCCCGATCGTGGTCGACGCCGACCTGGTGCCGGCCGTCGAGTCGTTCTGAACGCCGTAGGGTGGGACGCATGGCAGTCGTGAAGATCAACGCGATCGACGTCCCACCCGGTGCCGGCGAGGAGCTGGAGAAGCGCTTCGCGGCCCGGGCCGGCGCGGTGGAGAACTCCCCCGGCTTCCTCGGCTTCGAGCTGCTCCGCCCGGTCGCCGGGGAGAGCCGCTACTTCGTCTACACCCGCTGGGAGTCCGAGGAGGCCTACCAGGCGTGGGCCCAGGGGCCGTCCCGGGCCGCGCACGCGGGCGGCGCGGACGCCGCGCCGCGCCAGCCGGTGTCGACCGGCGCCACGCTGCTGGAGTTCGAGGTGGTCCAGCAGGTGGCCGGCAAGGCCTGAGCCGCCCGCCCCGCCGGACCCGAAGGCCTACCGGACCCGAAGGCCCACCGGAGACGGCCGGTCGCCGGGCACGGCCGGTCGCCGGGCACGGCCGGTCGCCGGGCACGGCCGGTCGCCGGGCGCGGAGCGGCCGTCCGGCGGGGTCAGATTCCGGCCGCGGCGGCGTAGCGGCGGCGCAGGTCGGCCATCTCCTGCGCGGCCAGCGCCTCCTTGAGCGCCGGCTCCGCGTACCTGGGCGGGAACATCTGCCGCAGCCGGTCGACGAACCTCACCTCGGCGGTCGCCTCGACCACCTGGATGCCCGGCGGGTCGCTGGACATGTCCATGATCAGCGGGCCGGCGAGCTTGACCGCCAGGTCCCAGGGGCACTTCCGCTCGGCCACCCCGCACAGGTGGAAGCCGTAGACCGTCCGCACGTCGGCCAGGGTGCCGGCGGCGGCCGGCTCGTAGCCGTAGACGCGGACCCCGCAGATGACCGGCGGCTTCTCCGCCCCCGCGGTGCCCGCCTGCTGGACGTCGGAGCCGGCGTGGTTGTGCTGCCCCGGGTCCACCCGTTCCAGGGTGGTACGCATCCGGGCCATCAACTGCCCCTCCAGGTCGGCCGGCTGCACCCCGACGCCGGCCGAGCGGTGCAGGACGACCGCGGCCGCCGACACCGTCAGCAGGATCACCGCCGCCCACACGTAGCGGTTCCGGTACCAACCCGCGAAACTTTCCCGGGAGATCATGATCGCTTTTCACCTCGTCGCCGGTTCTGGTGCGCTGGCAATGGAGATGACCCGGCGACGCGGCGCCCGGGCCGCTGCCGAAGCGGCCCGTTGCCGGCACTGCGCTGCTCCCGTGCTCGCCGTGCCCAGCGCGGTTGCCCCCGGCGCTGCGGCGATGGGAGCCATTCCAGCACGCCCCGAGCCGCTCCGGCAACATCGACGACCCTGACTACCGGTCCGGGCGGCCGGGCCCCGGCGGGCACCGCCCGCGCCGGACCGCGGTCAGGGGGCGCGGGTGTCGAGCAGGGCGGCGAAGACGATCACGTTGTCCTGGTAGCCGGTCCGGCCACCGACCCACTCCCCGCCGCAGGTGATCAGCCGCAGTTCCGCCGGGCCGGCGTCGCCGTACACCCGGTCCGCGGGGAGGTTGGCCTTGTCGAAGTACTCCACCGTCTGGACCGCGAAGGTCACCACCCGCCGGTCCGACCGGGTCACCTCGATCCGGTCGCCCGGCTTGAGGTCGTGCAGCCGATAGAAGACCGCCGGACCGCTCTTGGTGTCGACGTGCCCGACGATGATCGCCCGGCCCGCCTCGCCGGGCACCGCCCCCCGGTCGTACCAGCCGGTCTGGTTGTGCTGGGTCAGCGGCGGAACGTCGATCGAGCCGTCCCGGGCCTGGCCGACCGGGGTGACCGGGGCGGTCACCTTGATCGCCGGCACGGCGAGCCGGACCGGGCGGGCGGCGGGCGTCCGCGCCGGCGCCGGCGCGGTGGTGCCCGGGGTCGGTCCGGTGGCCGCCGGCACCCAGTCGAACGGCCCCGCGGTGCGTCCCAGCCCGGCGCCGGTGGCGAAGACGCCGATCAGCACCAGGATCACCGCCAGCGGCGCCGCCCAGGGACTACGTCCCCGGACCGGGGCCGGCGGGGTGGCGGGCGAGGAGGCGGGCTGCGGGGGCATGGCGGCACTCAGCGGCGGGCGGCGCCACGGACCGTCCGGGGCCGGCGCGACGCGGCCACGCCGACCACGCCCCCGGCCACGGTGAGCGCCAGACCGATCGGCACCAGCAGGCCACCGGCGCCGATCCCGGCGGTGCCGCCGAACCCGGTGGCCGGGCCGCGGCTCGGCTGCACCCGCTTGACCACCTGGAGCATCGTCGAGGCGGTCTCCCCGCCGGGGCACTCCAGCTTGACCCGGTAGTTGCCGGGCCGGGTGCGCTCCTTGACCATCGGCGAGGCGGTGAGCAGCCCGTGCTGCGGGTGCACCTGGATCCGGCCGAACGCGTCCGAGACCACGATCGCCGGCACGGAGTTGTCCCGGCAGCTGGCCCGGACGCCGACCAGGAAGCCGGGCTCGACGGTGCTCGGGGTGACCTCCACGAAGATCACGTCGGCGGGCGGCGTCCCCGGCTGCCCGGGTCCGGGCGCGGCGACGGGCACGACGGCGGCTGGCGCCGGAGCGGTCGCCACCCGTGCGGCGCCGGCCTGGGCGGGCCCGACGCCGACCAGCGGGGCGCTGCACGCGGCGGCCGCGACCAGCAGCGCCGCCCGTCCCGTGACTGACACCATGGCCCCTCCCGGCGCCGTCGCGTTGGCGGTGTCGGGCGGCGCGCCACCCGTCCTGCCGTACGGGATGAATCCTCTCACCCCCGGCCGTACCGCACATCCGATCCGGCGCCACGGTCGCGTACGCTCGGGTCGCTGTGACCTCCACCGACTCGCCGGCCGCCCCGCCGGCCCACCCCGGCCGCATCCGGACCTTCCACCCGCGTCGCGGGCGGATGGGCGACCGGCAGCGCGACGCGCTGGCCCGGCTCTGGCCCACGTACGGGCTGGAGATCGCCGACCTGGACGGGCCGTGCGATCCGGCGACGCTGTTCGACCGGCGGGCGCCGCTGGTGCTGGAGATCGGCTCCGGCATGGGCGACGCCACCGCCGCGATGGCGGCGGCCGACCCGGACCGACACTATCTGGCGGTCGAGGTGCACACGCCCGGAATCGGCAACCTGCTCGACCTGGTCGAACGGCACCGGCTGGCGAACGTGCGGGTGGCCCGCGGCGACGCGCTCGACCTGGTCCGGGCCCTGCCGGCGGGCTGCCTGGACGCGGTGCACGTCTTCTTCCCCGACCCGTGGCCCAAGGCCCGGCACCACAAGCGGCGGCTCATCCAGCCGGCGCACGTGGCGCTGCTGCGCTCCCGGCTGGCCCCCGGCGGGACGCTGCACTGCGCCACCGACTGGGCCGAGTACGCCGAGTCGATGCGCCAGACGTTGACCGCCGACCCGGACCTGGTGGACGTACACGGGGGCTACCCGCCGCGCCCGGCGCACCGGCCGGTGACCAAGTTCGAGCGGCGCGCGCTCACCGCTGGGCGGGAGATCTTCGACCTGATCCACCGGCGGCGCTGAACCCGGTTGGCGCGGCGACCCATGATCCAGGCACGATGGGAGTCGCCATGACTCTCACCGCCGCGCTGCCGAAGACCGCCGATCCCGACACCCTCTACGACGCGTTCGCCTCCTGGGCGTCCGAGCGCGGCTTCGCCCTCTACCCCCACCAGGAGGAGGCGGTCATCGAGATCGTCTCCGGCGCGAACGTGATCATGAATACCCCGACCGGCTCGGGCAAGAGCCTGGTGGCGATCGCGGCGCACTTCGCCGCGCTGGCCGACGACCGGACGAGCTTCTACACCGCGCCGATCAAGGCGCTGGTCTCGGAGAAGTTCTTCGCCCTCTGCGAGGTCTTCGGCGCGGAGAACGTCGGCATGCTCACCGGCGACGCCAGCGTCAACGCCGACGCCCCGATCATCTGCTGCACCGCCGAGATCCTGGCGAACCTGGCGCTGCGCGAGGGCGCCCGGGCCGACGTCGGCCAGGTGATCATGGACGAGTTCCACTTCTACGCCGAGCCCGACCGGGGCTGGGCCTGGCAGGTGCCGATCATCGAGCTGCCGCAGGCCCAGTTCGTGCTGATGTCGGCCACGCTCGGCGACACCACCCGCTTCGTCGACGACCTGAGCCGGCGCACCGGGCGGCCGACCGCCGTCGTCCGCTCGGCCGAGCGGCCGGTCCCGCTGCTCTTCTCGTACGCGCTGACGCCGCTGCACGAGACCCTGGAGGAACTGCTGGAGACCAAGCAGGCCCCGGTCTACGTCGTGCACTTCACCCAGGCCGCCGCGCTGGAACGGGCCCAGGCGCTGATGAGCGTCAACGTCTGCACCCGGGCGGAGAAGGACATGATCGCGCAGGCGATCGGGAACTTCCGGTTCACCTCCGGCTTCGGCAAGACGCTGTCCCGGCTGGTCCGGCACGGCATCGGCGTGCACCACGCCGGCATGCTGCCCAAGTACCGCCGCCTGGTGGAGACCCTGGCCCAGGCCGGGCTGCTCAAGGTCATCTGCGGCACCGACACCCTCGGCGTCGGCATCAACGTGCCGATCCGCACCGTGCTCTTCACCGGCCTGAGCAAGTACGACGGCACCCGCACCCGGCTGCTCAAGGCCCGCGAGTTCCACCAGATCGCCGGCCGGGCCGGGCGGGCCGGGTTCGACACCCTCGGCCGGGTCGTGGTGCAGGCCCCCGAGCACGTGATCGAGAACGAGAAGGCCCTCGCGAAGGCGGGCGACGACCCGAAGAAGCGCCGCAAGGTGGTGAAGAAGAAGCCGCCGGAGGGCTCCATCGGCTGGGGCGAGCCGACCTTCCAGCGGCTGGTCGAGGCCGAGCCGGAGCCGCTGACCTCCAGCTTCCAGGTCAGCCACTCGATGCTGCTCAACGTCATCGGCCGGCCGGGCGACGCGTTCGCCTCGATGCGGCACCTGCTCACCGACAACCACGAGGACCCGGCCGCCCAGCGCCGGCACATCCGCCGGGCCATCGCCATCTACCGGGCGCTGCGCGCCGGCGGCGTGGTCGAGGAGCTGCCCGAGCCGGACGAGACCGGCCGGCGGGTACGCCTCACCGTCGACCTCCAGCTCGACTTCGCGCTCAACCAGCCGCTCTCCCCGCTCGCCCTGGCCACCGTCGAGCTGCTCGACCGGGAGTCCCCGTCGTACGCCCTCGACGTGCTCAGCGTGATCGAGTCGATCCTGGACGACCCGCGCCAGGTGCTCTCGGCGCAGCAGTTCAAGGCCCGCGGCGAGGCGGTCGCCGCGATGAAGGCCGAGGGCATCGAGTACGAGGCCCGGCTGGAACTCCTCGACGAGGTGACCTGGCCGAAGCCCCTGGCCGAGCTGCTGGAGTCGGCGTACGAGATGTACCGGCAGGGCCACCCCTGGGTCGCCGACCACCAGCTCTCCCCCAAGTCGGTGGTCCGCGACATGTACGAGCGGGCCATGACCTTCCCCGAGTACGTGCAGTTCTACGGCCTGTCCCGCTCCGAGGGCCTGGTGCTGCGCTACCTCGCCGACGCGTACAAGACGCTGCGGCAGACCGTCCCCGAGGACGCCAAGACCGAGGAGCTGGTCGACCTCATCGAGTGGCTGGGCGAGCTGGTCCGGCAGGTCGACTCCAGCCTCATCGACGAGTGGGAGCGGCTGCGCAACCCGTCCGACGTCGAGGAGGTGGCCGCCTCGCTGGCCGACCGGCCGCCCGCGGTCACCCGCAACGCCCGGGCGTTCCGGGTGCTGGTGCGCAACGCGCTGTTCCGCCGGGTCGAGCTGGCCGCGCTGCGCCGCTGGGACCTGCTCGGCGAGCTGGACGCCGGGGACGGCTGGCACGCCGACGCGTGGGCGGACGCGCTGGAGCCGTACTTTGAGGCGTACGACTCGATCGGGGTGGGGCCGGACGCGCGCGGGCCGGCGCTGCTGATGATCGAGCAGGGCCGGGAGAGGTGGACCGTGCGCCAGATCCTGGACGACCCGGACGGCGACCACGACTGGGGGATCAGCGCCGAGATCGACCTCGCCGCCTCCGACGAGGCGGGCGCGGCGGTCGTCCGGATCACCGACGTCGGGCAGCTCTGACCTCCGCACCCAGGCCGGGCTGCCGGTGCCGCGCCTCCCCCGGCGAGGTGCGCCGCCGTGGCGCCGGTGGAGAAGGCCAGGCCGGGGTGCTCGTCGCTCACCGGGCCCGCGCGACCGCCTTGATCCGGCGTACCGCCTCGCTGGCGCCCTCGTTCCACGGGGTGCCGTGGCCGGGGAGGATCCACGTGGCCGGCAGCTCCTCGATGCGGGCGAGCGAGGCGAGCGCCAGGTCCGGGTCGTCGGTGAACGGCGCCGGCTGCGGCCCGTGCTGGCCGGTCAGCACGTGCCGGGTGGTGAGGGCGTCGCCCACGAACACCGCGTCGGCGATCGGCACGTGCACGGCGATGCTGCCCGGCGAGTGACCGGGCATGCCGATGGTGCGGGGAGCGCCGGGCAGGTCGAGCACGTCACCGTCGTCCACGGTGACCACCTCGCTGAGGTACGTCGTGCGCAGCCCGCCCTTGCGGCCCGCGTACCAGAAGAAGCTGGCCAGGGCGCCCACCTTGAACGCGCCGAACGGCGCCTTGTACTTGACCTCGCCACGGGCGCGGGCCGCGTCGGCGGGGTGCACGTAGACCGGCACGCCGTGATCGCGCCGCAGCCGCTCGGCGAACCCGATGTGGTCGGTGTCGCCGTGGGTGAGGATCAACCCGCGGATGTCGGCGAGCGACCGGCCCATGGCGGCCAACTCCGTGACCAGGTCGGACCAGTGACCGGCGAGGCCGGCGTCCACGACCGTCACGCCCTCCTCGGTCTCGACGAGGTACGCGGCCACGATGTCGTTGCCGATGCGGTGCAGGTGCGGGCCGAGTTGCATGACGTCCTCCGGAGTTTGTCGTGCTCTGATAGCTACGATACATAGCCATCATGGCTAAGGTCCATAGCTATCATGGTGACGATCATCGCCCAGCCGGAAGGAAAGACCCATGCCGACGCCCGACCGGACGTCCCTGGCCGACATCGTCGCGGCCGCCCGCCAGATCCTGAGGGCCGACGGGCTGCCGCGGCTGACCATGCAGGCGGTCGCCGAGCGGGTCGGGGTACGACCCCCCTCGCTGTACAAACGGGTCCGCAACCGCGACGACCTGATCCGCCTCGTCACCGAGGCCACCGTCCTCGACCTGGGCGATCGGCTCAGTGCCGTCGCCGGCAGCGGGGACCCGGGCCGGGACCTCCGCGAACTCGCCCACGCGTTCCGGGCGTTCGCGCACGCCCAGCCCGCCGAATATCACCTGATCTTCGCCAACGGCCCCGCCGCGACCCGACCCAGCCTCGAAAGCCTCACCCGGGCCAGCGCCCCCGCCCTGCGCGTCGCCACCGATCTCGCCGGACCACAGCACGCCCTGCCGGCCGCCCGCATGTTCACGGCGTGGGCGAACGGCTTCATCAGCATGGAACTCGCCGGAGCCTTCAACCTCGGCGGCGACCTCGACGAGGCCTTCGAGTTCGGCATCGACCGGCTGACCGCGGCCCTGGCGACCCTCCGACCGACCCGAGCCGGTTGAGGGGCATCTGTCGCATCCGGTTCCAGGTTGGGAACCCGGGCGCCCGCGGAGTGCCCGCGGACGCGGCAGCATCTCGACCCCCAGAATCGCTGGGCGATGTCAGACCCGTCGATTAGAATGTATGTACTAATCGAGCTTTTGACCTGGGAGGATGCTCGTGACCGCGCCCACCTCCGCCACCCCCGTCACCCCCTACGCCACCCTCCTCGGGTTCACCCGGTACGTGGACCGCACCGGGCCCACCAAGGCCACCTTCGTCGGCGGCCTGCGCAAGCAGCGGGCGAGCCGGCACGGGTTCAACCCGCACGGTCAGTTCGTCAAGGCGCTCAAGGCCGACATCGCCTTCCACACCGGCGGCACCCACCTGGCCCAGGTGGCCGACGTGGTCAAGCCACGCTGGCGCCCGCTCTACGAGGCGCTGGTGCCCGGGGCGACCACCTGGCTGCACTCGCTCGGCGAGCCGGCCGGCGTCGACCTGGCCCAGACCCGCGACGCCCTGGCCATGCTGGGCGACCTGCCCGTCAAGATCAACCCGCACTTCGGGGTGCGCTACGCCGACGGCCGCGCCGAGGCGGTCCGGCTGCACTTCGACGACACCCCGCCCAGCGAGGAGGCCACCCTGGCCACCCTGCACCTGATGGCCCGGCACATCGACGCGGTCCTGCCACACGCCGAGCCGGTGCTGGTCGACGTCCGGCGCGGCCAGGCCCACCGGATGCCCACCGACGTCAAGCCCGCCCAGATCGAGCAGTGGCTGGCCGGCGAGGCCGCCGCCTTCCGCGCCATCTGGTCCACCGCCGCCTGACCCGGCCCACCACCACGAGCGGCCGCCCCTCCCCGGGCGGCCGCTCGGCCGTGTCCGCGGGCGGCCGACCAGCACGGTCAACCCGGACGACCCGCACCGCGCCCACTCCGGCGGCCCGGACATCCGGTGCGGTGCCGAACGCGCGGCAGCCGGCCGGTGGGCACCGGCCGGCTGCTGGCTCCTTTCCCGATGTGTCACCGCGCGTCGATGGGATCGGCGAGCGTCTGCTGGTTCAGCGTCAGCGCACGCCGTACGCCTCGTGCACGGTCTGGTCGACGCTGTTGCCGGCCGCGTCGGTCGCCTGCACCCGCAGGCTGGCCGTCGTGGCACCCGTGGGCGGCGCCGGCAGGGTCGCGGTGACCGTGCCCCCGTCGACGGCGCCGGTCGACGCCGTCTGCCAGGTCTTCTCTCCGTCGAAGCTCACCCACGCCTTGATCGAGACGATCCGCGCCGCCGGGCTCCCCGCCACCTCGTGGTACGCGTGCAGCTGGATCCGGTGCGTGCCGCGGCGGACGGTGTTGTCGAGGTCCACGTTGAGCTGGTACCGCAGGTAGACCAGCGGCTGCACGGCGCACGGCGCGGTGGAGGTCGCCAGCAACGTGCCGGCACAGTCCAGTGGGCTCTTGTTCTGCTCGGTGACCCGCGCCGAGGTGAACCCCCACTCGGTGCTGACCCGCCGGTCGTAGAACCGGTCCCGGAGGCTCTCCGCGATCGGGTTCAGCTCGTGGGTGAGCCGGTAGCGGGCCCGCTCGGCCGGGAGGGTGTACGCGGTGTAGCCGAGGTCCCGGGTGGGTTCGATCTCCTCGTCGCCCCGGTAGAGGTGCAGCCGGTCCGACGGCGCGAGTTCGAGGTAGAACGACTCGACCTGCGGCTCGGCGAAGGTGGCCGGCAGGAATGGGCTGAAGAGGTCGCCCTGCCGGCACGCCCCGCACGCCAGCATGTTGGACCGCGCCGGCGTCGTCTCCGCGGCGCCGGGGACCGACGGTCCGCCGTACCAGTCCTCGTGGCCGGCCGAACCGGGCTTCAGGGTGTAGTACGAACCGGCGGGCGGCACATCGGGTTCCACCCCCGTCGGGTTCTTCGCGATGTCGTGCAGCCGGAACACGATGTTCTCGGCGTACTGGCCCGGGTTGCTGACCGGCCCGACGTACCGCGCGCGTTCCCGCGGCCCTCGGTCGAAGAACGTCGTCTGGGCGGGCGACACCTCTCCGGGTAGCAGCTGGTTCCAGCTGTCCCCGACGGTGACGTTCTCCTCGGCGTGGAAGTCCCGGTCGATCCGCTGGAGCTGCCGGTCCGTCGCGGTGTAGTGCTGATCGGCCGACACCTTGTCGTCCTGGTAGAACTTCAGGTGGTAGGAGTACGGGCTCTCCGGTCGGCCGGTGATCCTCGGCGAGCGGCCGCCCCGGTCGGGGCGGCCGCTCGCGCGTGACGCCGGCCCTCGATTTCGCCAACCCGCCGACAAACACGAGCCCGGGTCGGAAAGCTGGGGCCAGGGCATTCCCTGCCGCCTTCGCCCCGCGCACCGTCGCCGAGGAGCACACCGTGGTCACCAACGACGTCACCGTCACCTCACCGCTGGGGACGGCCCGCGCCCGCGGCCCGATACGCGGCCGGCTCATCCTGCTGGGGCCGGCCTTCGTGGCCGCGGTCGCCTACGTCGACCCGGGCAACTTCGCCACCAACTCCACCGCCGGCGCGCGCTACGGCTACCTGCTGGTCTGGGTGGTCGTGGCGGCCAACCTGGCCGCCATGCTGGTGCAGACGCTCACCGCCAAGCTCGGCCTGGCGACCGGGCGCAGCCTGCCCGAACTGTGCCGCGAGCAGCTGCCCCGCCCGGTCAACCGGGTCATGTGGGTCCAGGCCGAGCTGGTGGCCATGGCCACCGACCTGGCCGAGGTCATCGGCGGCGCGGTCGCCCTGTACCTGCTCTTCGGCATCCCCCTGCTCGGCGGCGGCGTCATCGTCGGCGGCACCGCGTTCGCGGTGCTGGCGCTGCGCTCGCGCGGCTTCCGGCCGTTCGAGATCGCCATCACGGTGCTGCTCGGCGTCATCGTCCTGGCGTTCGCGGCCAACCTGGTGGCGGCGGGGCCGGACGTCACCGCCGCGGCCGGTGGCCTGGTGCCCCGGGTGCACGACACCGACGGCCTGCTGCTCGCCGCCGGCATCCTCGGCGCGACAGTGATGCCGCACGTCATCTACGTGCACTCGGCGCTGACCCCGAACCGCATCCCGGTCGCCGACCGGGCCGAACGGCGGATCGTGGCCCGGGGTCTGCGTACCGACGTGCTGCTCGCGCTCGGCGCGGCCGGCGCGGTCAACCTCGCCATGCTGCTGGTCGCGGCGGCCGCCTTCCACGGCACCGCGATCCCGGGCACGGACACCCTGGAGGGCGTGCACGCCGGCCTGGCCGGGACGCTGGGCGCCGCGTCGGCGCTCGGCTTCGCCGTCGCCCTGCTCCTGTCCGGCCTGGCCTCGACCAGCGTGGGCACCTACGCCGGTGAGATCATCATGCAGGGCTTCCTGCGCCGCCGGGTGCCGCTGCCGGTCCGCCGCCTGGTCACCCTGCTGCCCGCCCTCGTGGTGCTGGCCGCGGGCGTCGACCCGACCCGGGCGCTGGTGCTCTCCCAGGTGGTGCTGAGCTTCGGCATCCCGTTCGCGCTGATCCCGGTGGTCGCCTTCACCCGGCGCCGTGACCTGATGGGCGACCTGGTGAACCGCCGGCTCACCACGGCCATCGCGGTGGTGATCACCGCCCTGGTGGTGGCGCTCAACGGATTCCTGCTCTGGCAGGTCGCCGGCTGATCCGGCCGCCGCGACCCCGGCGCCGTCACCGGTGCCGGGCCCGGTGCAGCAGGTACGCGGTGACCAGGCCGCCGGCCAGCACGGCCGCCGCCCCGGCCGCCTGCCCGGTCTCCAGCGCCGTCCGGAACGCGTTCCGGACCAGCACGCGTTCGCCGTCGGTGGCCGCCGCCTGCAGCGCGGCCGGGAACGAGCCGGCCCCGGCCAGCGCGGCCGGCAGCAGGGCGGCGAACCGCGCGTTGAGCACCGCGCCCAGCACCGCCACGCCCAGGCTGCCGCCCACCTCGGTCATGGTGCCGTCGACACCCGCGCCGGCGCCGGCCCGCTCCGGCGGCAGCGCGCTCAGCACCGCCTCGACGATCGCCGGATTGGCCAGCGCGCAGCCCGCGCCCATCAACAGCAGGCCGCCGAGCAGCACCGGATAGCCGTCGCCCGCGGTGAACGTGACGGCCAGCAGGCCGACGGCGAGCAACGCCATGCCGACCGCGACCGCGGCCGGCCGCCCCGTCCGGCGGATCAGCGCGGTGGCCACCCCGGTGAGGTTGAGCACCACGATGGCGAGGGCGAACGGCGCCATCCGCAGCCCGGCCTCCCAGGCCGGATAGCCGCGCACGAACTGCAGGTGCAGGGTGAGCAGGAACAGCGCGCCGGTCGCGCCGAAGGTGATCAGCACGACCCCGCAGACCGCGCCGGTGAAGCGGGGGTTGCGGAACAGTCCCAGGTCCAGCACCGGGTCGGCGACCCGGCGCTCCCAGGCGACGAAGAGACCGAGCAGCAGCAGGCCGGCGCCGGCCGCGGCGAGCACCGCCGGTGCGGCCCAGCCCTGCTCCGGCCCGGCGGTGATGGCCCAGACCACGCCGGTGAGCCCGGCCGTGGAGAGCAGCACCCCGGGCACGTCGAGGCGGCCGGTGGCCGGCTTGCGGGACTCCGGCACGAGCAGCCGGACGGCCACCAGGCAGACCAGCACCACCGGCACGTTCACCAGGAAGATGGCCGGCCAGGGCAGGTGGGCGAGGATGGTCCCGCCGACCGGCGGTCCGACGGCGAAACCCAGCGCGCTGGTCGCCGCCCACACCCCGATGGCCCGCTGCCGCGCCGGCCCCTCGAAGACCTGCACGGCCACCGCGAGAGTGGCGGTGACCAGCAGCGCCCCGCCCACGCCCATGCCGGCGCGGGCCGCGATGAGCTGGCCGGTGGTGGTGGCCAGCCCGGCGGCCAGCGAGCCGGCCCCGAACAGCACCAGCCCGGCCAGCAGCATCCGGCGCCGGCCATACCGGTCGGCCGCGCTGCCCGCGGTGATCAGCAGGCCGGACAGCACCAGGGCGTACGCGTTGATGATCCACTGGATGTCGCTGGTGCTGGCGTCCAGCTCGGTGGTGAGCACCGGCACCGCGACGGTGAGCACCGTGTTGTCCAGCACCACCGTCACCTGGGCCAGGCAGAGCACGGCCAGCACCCACCAGCGGTGCCGGAGCACCGGCGGACCGGCCGGGGCCGCCGGCGCGGCGAGGCCGCTCACGACCGCGGGGCGTACGGGGCGATGGGGTTGGCCAGCGTGCCGACGAACTGGAGCGCCGCCGAGGGATCCGCCAGGTCGACCATCTGCTGGTTGTCGCGCAGTTGCAGCCGGTTCAGGCAGGAGAGCGCGAACTCGGGGACGAACAGGTCGTGCCGGCCCGCCAGCTCCGGCACCGAGGCGGTGTAGGCCGCCACGCACCCGGCCACCGTGCCCCAGAACGACTCCTCGTCCAGCACGCCCTCGGTGACCAGGATGGCGTTGAGGTGACGCAGGAAGGAGTCGAAGACGTCGGTGAAGATGGCGAGGTCCTTCTCCTCGGCCGGTACCGACGCCCGGATCCGGTGGACCGCCTCGGGCAGGTCCGCGTCCGGGTCCATCACCACGATCTCCTCGGCGATGTCCTTGAAGATCACCCGTTCCACGGCGCCGTCGCGCAGCACCAGGATGACGTTCTCGCCGTGCGGCATGAACGCGAGGTCGTAGGCGTGCAGGGCGTGCAGCAGCGGAACCAGGTAGGCGTCCAGGTAGCGGCGCAGCCAGACCGCCGGCGCGAGGCCGGACTCGGCGATCAGCGCCGCCACCACCGACCGGCCGGCCCGGTCCACGTGCAGCAGCGCGGCCATGCTGGCCAACCGGCGGCCCGGGGCCAGCCCTGGCACCGGGCTCTCCCGCCAGAGCGCGGCGAGCATCTTCCGGTACGGCGAGTACCGGTCGGTGGCCGCCTCGAACTGCCGGTGCCGGTAGCCGATCGCGGCCCGCTCCCGGATGATCGACAGCCCGGTCCGAGCGAACACCGGGTCGGCGGCGAGCACGCCGGCCAGCCAGTCGTTGATGGCCGGGGTGTGCGCCATGTACGCGGCGGACAGCCCGCGCAGGAAGCCCATGTTGAGCACCGAGAGCGCGGTCTTCACGTAGTGCCGGCCCGGGTCGGTGAGGTTGAAGAAGGTACGCACCGACTGCTGCGCCCGGTACTCGTCCGGTCCCTCGCCCAGCGGCACCAGGTGCCGCCGGGCCACCTCGCCGGCGAAGGTGACGGCCAACCTGTTCCACCACTGCCAGGGGTGCACCGGCAGCAGCAGGTAGTCGTCCGGGTCGAGGCCGAGCCCGGTGAGGGTGCCGGCGAACGCGGCCAGGGTCTCCGCGCCGAGTTCGGCCCGGACGTGGGTGTCGTAGTCCAGGTCGGCGGCGCAGCTGAAGGTGGTGTGCTCGCGGTGGGCGGCGAGCCAGAGCAGGCGGACCGGACGGCCGGCCTCCGGGGCGTACCGGTGGTGGTCGGGCACGCCCCAGCCGATCCGGCCGCTGTTGGCCACAAAGCACGGGTGGCCCTCGGTCATCGCCGTCTCGATCCGCTGGAAGTCCGACCGGGCCAGCTCCGCCGCGTCGACGTCCGGCCGGGCCAGCTTGTACGCCAGCCCGGCCAGGGTGGAGGTGATCTCCTCCAGGTAGACCGGCAGCACGGCGTCGCTGAGGCCGAGCGAGCCGCGCAGCTCCAGGCAGAGGTCGACGGCGTCCAGCGGGGCCGGCCGCCCGGCGACGAGCCGGGTCAGCCCGGCGGCGTCGATCCACCAGTGGTTCAGGGCGAGCCGCCGGGCCGCGAAGCGGTACTCGACGGTGCCGTCGTCGCCGCGTACCCGGTAGTGGCCGGGGCCGTGCGGCTCGGGGGTGATCAGCCGCTCGTGGGCGAACTCGGCCAGCGCCTTGCGGACCAGGTGGCGGTTGGCGGCGGCCCACAGCTCGGGGGTGAGATGGGCGACGGCGGCGGAGGGGGTGGTCACGGGGTCACCTCTCGGCGGGTGGCGGTCAGGAACCGCGCGCGGGTGCAGACGCTCAGCAGGGCGGTCTTCTCGGGCTTGCTGATCGGCCCGACGACGGTGAACCCGACGGCCGCGTTCAACGCGTGCACCGCGGTGTTGCGCACGTCGGGCTCGACCACCACCCGCCGGGTGGCCGGGTCGGCGAAGAGCCAGTCCAGCACCGTGGTGAGCACGGCGAGACTGAAGCCGTGCACCGGCGTCCCGGTGGGCGCGCAGAGGAAGTGCATCCCCACGTCGCCCGGGACCGCGTCGTGGAGTCCGACCAGTTCGACCTCGGCGGGGTCGTAGCGCTCGGCGAGGAACGCCGGCCGGCCCCGCCAGCAGCCCAGGTACGCGTCGTGGTGCGGGTGCGCGGCGATCTCCCGGTACGTCCGGGCCACGTCGTCGATCCCGGCGTCCGCCATCATCCAGAACGCCGCCTTGGGGTGGGTGACCCAGCCGTGCAGCAGCGCGGCGTCGGCGTCCGGGTCGAGCGGGCGGAGGCTGAACTCGCCGAGCCGCGGATCATGCCGCCGGTGCACGCTCATGACGTCATCCCGGCGGGCGCGCCGAACTCCTGGAAGGCGATGCTCTTCTCGATCGGGTAGTGCTCGCGGCCGGTCAGCTCGCGGATGATCCACGAGTTGCGGTACGGGCCCATGCCCAGGTCGGGCGAGGTGACGCTGTGCGTGTGGGTGCCGGCGTTCTGCAGGAAGATGCCGCGTCCGGTGTGGTCGATGCTGTAGTTGCGGGCCACGTCGAAGCGGCCCTGGCCGTCCCAGCGGATCCGGTCCCGGATCGGTTCGAGGAAGGCGGGCACCCGGTAGCGGTAGCCGGTGGCGAGCACCAGCCCCTCGGTCTCCAGGGTGACGTCGCGCCCCTGCTCGACGTGGTGCAGCCCCAGCGTGTAGGTCCCGCGCTGCGGGTCGTGGGTCGCCCGGACCAGCTCGGTGTTGGTGAGCAGCCGGGTGGGCACCGGGCCGCCGACGCTCTTCACGTAGAGCAGGTCGAAGATCGCGTTGATCAGCTCGGCGTCGATGCCCTTGAACAGGCCCTTCTGCTCGGCCTCCAGCCGGTAGCGGGTCGGCTCGGGCAGAGCGTGGAAGTAGTCCACGTAGTCCGGGGAGGTCAGCTCCAGGGTGAGCTTGGTGTATTCGAGCGGGAAGAAGCGCGGCGAGCGGGTGACCCAGGTCAGCTGGTACCCGTGGGTGTCGATGTCGGCGAGCAGGTCGTGGTAGATCTCGGCGGCGCTCTGCCCGCTGCCGACCACGGTGATGCTCCGCTTGCCGCGCAGCGCCGCCCGGTGCTCCCGGTACCGCGAGTTGTGGATCACGTCGCCGCCCAGCCCCGCGCAGGCGGGCGGCACGTGCGGCGGGGTGCCGGTGCCGAGCACCAGCCGCCGGGCCCGGTGGGTGACCTCGCGGCCGTCCACCCGGGCGCGCACGACGTACCGGTCGCCCGTCGGGTCGTACTCGATGGCGGTGACCTGGTGGCCGAACCGGACGCCGGGCAGCCTCGCGGCGGCCCACCGGCAGTACGCGTCGAACTCGCTGCGCAGCGGGAAGAAGCTCTCCCGGATGTAGAAGGGGTAGAGCCGGCCGATCTCCTTGAGGTAGTTGAGGAAGGAGTACGGCGAGGTGGGGTCGGCGAGGGTGACCAGGTCGGCGAGGAACGGGGTCTGCAGGTGCGCGCTTTCCAGCAGCATGCCGGGATGCCAGTCGACGTCGTCGCGGGCCTCCAGGAAGAGGCCGTCGAGGTCGGCGATCGGGGCGGTGAGGCAGGCCAGGCCGAGGTTGTACGGGCCCAGCCCGACGGCGATGAAGTCGTGGGTCGACATGGGGTTCTCCAGGGCGGGGCCGGTCAGCCGACCGGGCAGGACAGCTCGTCGGCGGTGCGGGTGCGGGCGTACCAGCCGGCGTGTTGGGCGATCAGGTCGAGGACCGCGGCGACGTCGTCCTCGGTGGTCTCCGGGTTGAGCAGGGTGAACTTGAGGTGGTGGGCACCGTCGACCCGGGTGCCGGCGACGAGCGCGGCGCCGGAGGCGGCGAGCGCCTCCCGGGCGTAGAGGTTGGCGTCGTCCACCAGGTCGGCGGCCAGCCCGGCGGGGCGCCAGCGGAACACCAGGGTGCTCAGGGCCGGGCGGGTCACCACCTCGAAGCGCGGGTCGGCGGCGAGCAGTTGCCAGGCCTGCTCGGCCCGGTCCAGCACCTCGTCGAAGAGGGTGCCGACGGCGTCCGGGCCCATGACGCGCAGGGTGAGCCAGAGCTTGAGGGCGTCGAAGCGGCGGGTGGTCTGCAGGCTCTTGTCGACCTGGTTGGGGATGCGCTGTTCGACCGCGCGGGCCGGGTTGAGGTAGTCGGCGTGCCAGGTGGCGTGCCGCAGCGTCCGGCGGTCCCGGACCAGCAGCGCGCTGGAACTGACCGGCTGGAAGAAGGACTTGTGGTAGTCGACGGTGACCGAATCGGCCCACTCGATGCCGTCGAGCAGGTGCCGGCGGGTGGGCGAGACCAGCAGGCCGCAGCCGTACGCGGCGTCGACGTGCAGCCAGACGCCCGCCGCCGCGCAGCTGTCGGCGATCCGCGGCAGCGGGTCGATGCTGCCGAAGTCGGTGGTGCCCGCGGTGGCCACCACGGCCATCACCAGCAGCCCGTCCTCCCGGCAGCGGGCGATCTCCCGGGCCAGCGCGTCGGGGCGCATCCGCCGCTGCCCGTCGGTGTCCACCACGCGGACCGCGTCCGGGCCGAGGCCGAGCAGCCGGGCCGCCTTCTGGACGCTGAAGTGGCCGGCCGCGGAGGTGAGCACCCGCAGCCGGGCCAGCGCCGCCGGCCCCGGTCGCAGGCCGGCGCGCGCCCGCGCCTCCTCCCGGGCCAGCAGCAGCGCCTGCAGGTTGGACTGGGTCCCGCCGCTGGTGAACACCCCGTCGGCGGCGGGGCCGAGGCCGATCCGCTGGGCCGTCCAGTCGATCAGCCGGCGCTCGATCAGCGTGCCGCCGGCGCTCTGGTCCCAGGTGTCCAGCGAGGAGTTGACCGCGCTGAGCACGGCCTCGCCGAGCAGCGCCGGGATCACCACCGGGCAGTTCAGGTGGGCCAGGTAGCGGGGGTGGTGGAAGTAGACGGCGTCGCGCAGGTAGACGTCGTGCAGTTCGTCGAGCGCCGCGCCGGTGTCCGCGAGCGGCCGGTCGAGGTCGACCGCCTCGATCCGCGGGGCGAGGTCGGCCGGGGCGGCCCCGGTGAACGGGCGGTCGGCGGCGGCGATCCGGTGGGCCACCCGCTCGATCCCCGCGGTCAGCGCCGTCCGGTAGTGGTCCAGCGTGCCGGCGGTGAACAGGTGCTCCCGGGCGGTGGTCGGGTCGGTGCGGGCGGTGGTCGGGTCGGTGCGGGCGGCGGAGACGAGCGCTGCGGGCAAACTCATGGGCGGTCCTCGATGGTCGGAAGCGGACCGGACGGGAGCGGCGCGCGGCGGCGCGGCGCGCTCCGGCGGTCCGGTGATGATCGCTGGGTTAGGTTAGCCTAACCTCACTGCTGGGAGTGCGAGCGGGGTTTGGCGTGTCACCTCGTCCGGCGCCCCCGGCGGGCCGAGCCGGCCAGCCAGCGCGCTCCAGCAGCCGACAGTCAGGGAGGAACCTCAGTGATGGAGATGTGGCCGGACGCCGGCAGGTCCGGAAAGGCCCGCCGGTGACCGGCCTCCGGCGGGACCCGTGGGGCGTGCCGCAGCTCTGGGCGGACGACGTCGACCAGCTCGCCCACCGTCAGGGCCGGGCCACCGCGCTCGACCGGGCCTGGCAGATCGAGGTGGAACGGTGGCGCGTCGAGGGCCGGCTGGCCGAGCGTCTCGGCCCCGACGGGCTGGGCTGGGACCGGTTCGCCCGGCGCGCCCGCCTCGCCGACACCGCGGCCCGCTGCTTCCGGCGGCTCTCCCCCGCCACCCGCCGCTGGATCACCGCCTACGTCGACGGGGTGAACGCCGGGCTCGCCGAGGGCGCCGCCGGCGCACCCGAGTTCGCCGCCACCGGCAGCGCCCCCGGCCGCTGGCGGCCCTGGACCCCGCTGGGCGTCTTCCTCGTGCAGCACATCCTCTTCGGCACCTTCCCGAACAAGCTCTGGCGGGCGCAGGTCGAGGCCGCCCTCGGCGCGGCGGCGGTCGGGCTCTTCGCCGTCGAGGGTCCGGACGGCTCCGGCAGCAACGCCTGGGTGGTGCCCGGCGATCCGGCCCGGGGCCGCGGCCCGGTGCTGGCCGGCGACCCGCACCGGCTGCTCGAGCTGCCCGGCGTCTACCAGCAGGTCCGGCTCGCCTGTCCGGAGTTCGACGTGGTCGGGCTCGCCTTCCCCGGCGTACCCGGGCTGCCGCACTTCGGCCACACCGGCCACGTCGCCTGGGCGGTCACCAACGCGATGGCCGACTACCAGGACGTCTACCGCGAGCACCTGCGCCGCGACGGCGGCCGGCTGCTGGTCCGTGACGCCGACGGTTGGCTGCCGGCCCGCCGGCACGTCGAACGGATCCGGGTACGCGGCGCCGCGCCGGAGCCGGTCGAGGTGATCGAGACCCCGCGCGGCCCGGTGATCGACCACGACCGGCACACCGGCGAGGCGCTCAGCCTGCGGACCCCCGCCCGGGTCGAGGCGGACCTCGGCTTCGAGGCGCTGCTGCCGCTGCTGCGCGCCCGCCGCGCGGACGACGTCACCGAGGCGCTGCGCGGCTGGGTCGAGCCGGTCAACAGCGTGCTGGTGGCCGACCGGCACGGCGCCGTCCGGCACCTCGTGGCCGGGCTGGTGCCGTTGCGCGACGACGCCTGCCGGTGGACGCCGGTGCCCGGCTGGCTGCCGCGCCACCGCTGGTCCGGCCGGTACGCCGAGAACAAGCCGGTCGAGGTGACCGGGATCGCGGTCCGCGCCAACGACCGCCGTCCCGACGTCGCCGAGCTGGGCATCGACTTCGCCCCGCCGCACCGGGCGGCGCGGATCGGCGAGCTGCTGGCCGCCGGCACCGCACCGGAGACCGTCCACACCGACACCCGGCTGTCCGCCGGCGCGCTGCGCGCCCTGCTCGACCGGCTCGATCCGGCCGCGCTCGACTCCGCCGCCCGGGACCTGCGCCGGCGGCTCACCGCCTGGGACGGCCGGATGGCCGCCGGCAGCACCGACGCCGGCGCCTGGGCGGCGTGGCGGGCGGCGCTGGTCCGGCGGCTGCACGACCACCCGCGGCTGCGCCCGCTGCGCGGCCCGGACCGATACGACGCGCTCTTCGCCCCGTGGACCGATCCGCTCGCGCGGATCGGGCACGCCCTCGACGGCCTGGTGACCGGGGCGTCCCGGCTCGGCGTGGACGTCGACGCCGTCGCGACGGCGGCGCTGGCCGAGGTGGCGGCGGCCGGGCCCGCCCCGGCCTGGGGCGAGCGGCACCGGCTGCGCCCCGTGCACCTGGGCGTCGCGCCGGAGGTCGGCGCGGCGGTGGCCGCCATGCGGGAGCGGGTCGCGCTGGCCGGCGACACCGACTGCGTGCTGGCCACCGCCAGCGTCCCCGGGGTCTCCGACGAGTGCTGGCGCGGCCCGGCCGCCCGCTACGTCTGGGACCTCACCGACCGGGCCCGCAGCCGCTGGGTGGTGCCCTTCGGCGCGTCCGGCCGCCCGGGCGACCCGCACTTCGACGACCAACTGCCGCGCTGGGCGGCCGGCGAGCTGATCCCGGTGCCCGACGCGGACCTCACCCGAGAAGGAGACCCGTCATGACCTACCAGGAGACCCTGCCCGGCCTCGGCGAGCTGCGGCTCGTCCCGGTCGATCCGGCGGCGGACGCGGCGCTGCTGCACGGCTGGGTGACCCAGCCGTGGGCCCGGTTCTGGGGCATGGGCGGCTACAGCGTCGACGAGGTACGCGAGGTGTACGCGTTCCTCGACGGGCTGGCCACGCACCACGCGTACCTGATCGCCCTGGCCGGCGTCCCGGCCGGCCTGTTCCAGACCTACCAGCCGGAGGCGGACCCGGTCGGCGAGCGCTACCCGGTGCGCCCGGGTGACGTGGGAATGCACCTGCTGCTCGCACCGGACCGGCGCACGCCCGGCCTCACCTCGGCGGTCTGCCCGGCGCTGTTCCGGTTCCTGTTCACCGACCCGACCCGGCGGCGCATCGTGGTCGAGCCGGACGTGCGCAACGACCGCGCGCTGCGCCGGCTGGAGCGTGAGGGCTTCACCCTCGACGCCGAGATCGACATGCCGGACAAGCGGGCGCGGCTCGCCTTCCTCACCCGGGACCGCTTCGCGGCCGACCACCCGGTCGCGGCCTGACCACCGGCCCGCAGGCACGGGCGCGCCCGCCCGGCACGGTGCCGGGCGGGCGCGGTCGGTCAGGCGGCTCAGGCGCCCAGGTACTTCACCACGTCGTCCAGGATCTTGTTGGCGGCGCCGACGCCGATGCCGGTCATCCAGGTCTCGTCGGAGACCACGTGGGCCTTGCCCGCCTTGACCGCCGACAGGCCCTGCCACAGGGTGCCACCGGTGACCTTGGTCTGCTCGGCGGCGGCCTTCTCGCCGTACGCCGTCACGAAGATGACGTCACCGTCGACCTCGTTGATCCGCTCCGGGCTGACCAGGTCGAAGCGCTTGTCCTCCTTGCCGGACAGCAGCTGCCGCTCCGGGCGGCCCAGGCCGGTGTCGCCGATCACGATGCCGGAGAACGACTCCGGCCCGTAGACCCGGATGTTGCCCGGGATGAAGCGCACGATGGAGACCTTGCGCGACGCCGCGTCGCCGAGCTGCGCGCCGACGTCCTTCGCCCGCTTCTCGTAACCGGCCAGCAGCTCCTTGGCCTGCTGCTCCCTGCCCAGCGCCTGACCGTCGAGGAGGAAGTTCTCCTTCCAGGTGATGCCCACCTTCTCGGTGAACACGGTCGGGGCGATGGCGGACAGCTCGTCGTAGAACTTCTCCTGGCGGAACTTGCTGCCCAGGATCAGGTCCGGCTTGAGCGCGGTGATCGCCTCCAGGTCGGGCTCGGTGAGCACCCCGACCTCCTTGATGCCGGCGAGCTTCTCCGCGCCGAAGTAGGTGGGCCAGCTCTTCGCCTCGCCGGCGGTGGCCGCGCCGACCGGGGTGACGCCCAGCGAGAGGGCGGTGTCGATCTTGTCGGTGTCGAGCACCACCACGCGCTT
This sequence comes from Micromonospora sp. NPDC049836, assembly GCF_044465125.1. Lineage (NCBI taxonomy): Bacteria > Bacillati > Actinomycetota > Actinomycetes > Micromonosporales > Micromonosporaceae > Micromonospora > Micromonospora sp. NPDC049836. The sequence continues at coordinate 185,775 of NZ_JBITLH010000006.1, read as the reverse complement.
GGGCTCGGCGGGCACCTTGGTGGTGCCCATCGCGTGGGTGATCTCCCGGGTCTGGCCCGCGCCGGTGTCGGCGACGGGGTCGCTCTCCCCACAGGCGGTGAGGCCGACGCCGAGGGCGAGGGCCGCGGTGAGAGCGACGGCGAGACGACGCATCATGGTCCTTTCGAGCGGTACGGGTCGACGCGACGGTTCAGGCGTCGTCGACGGCGGAGGAGCCGGCCTGGGCCGGCACGCCGGCCGGTGTGGCCGAGGAGTGGGTGAGCGCGGGCACCACCAGCGGGGCGCCGGTGACCGGGCAGGGCACGACCACGCAGTCGAGCCCGAAGACGTCGCGGACCAGGTCGGCGGTGATGATCTCGCGCGGCGGACCGGCGGCGACCACCGTGCCGGCGCGCATGGCGACCACGTGGTCGGCGTAGCGCGCGGCCTGGTTGAGGTCGTGCAGCACGGCCACCACGGTCCGGCCGCGCTCGGCGCGCAGCCGGTGCAGCAGGTCCAGCACCTCCACCTGGTGGGCCAGGTCGAGGAAGGTGGTCGGCTCGTCGAGCAGCAGCGCCTCGGTGTCCTGGGCGAGGGTCATCGCGATCCAGACCCGCTGCCGCTGCCCGCCGGAGAGGGTGTCCACCGGCCGTTCGGCGAGCCCGGCCACGTCGGCCATGGCCATGGCCGCCTCGACGGCCCGGCCGTCCTCCGTCGACCACTGCCGCCACCAGCGCTGGTAGGGCTGCCGGCCCCGGCCGACCAGGTCGGCCACGGTGATGCCCTCGGGCACCAGCGGGCTCTGCGGCAGCACGCCGAGCCGGCGGGCCACCTCCCGGGTGGGCAGGTCGCGGATCGCCGTGCCGTCCAGCAGCACCGCGCCCCGGCGCGGGCTGAGCAGCCGGGCCATGGTGCGCAGCAGGGTCGACTTGCCGCAGGCGTTCGGGCCGACGATCACGGTGAACGCGTCGGCCGGCAGGTCGAGGTCGAGCCCGTCCAGGACGGTACGGCTCTCGTAGCCGACGGCCAGGTCGCGGGTGGACAGCATCGGCGTCACGAGCGCCTCCCTCGGGTGCGCAGCAGCAGGAACATCAGGTACGGGCCGCCGATGGCCGCGGTCAGCACGCCGGCCGGAAGCTGGGTCGGGGCGAGCAGGCGGCGGCCGGCCAGGTCGGCGAGGACCAGCAGCAGCGCGCCGAGCAGCGCGGCGCAGAGCAGCGGCGGCCGCTCGGCGCGGACCAGCCGCCGGGCCAGTTGCGGGGCGACCAGCGCCACGAAGTCGACCGCGCCGACCTGGGCGGTGACGGTGGCGGCGACGATCACCCCGGTGCCGGCCAGCCCGATCCGGCGGGCGACCGGTCGAAGCCCGATGCCCCGGACCGTGTCGTCGTCGAGGGCGGCGCTGTGCAGCGCCCAGCCGGCCCAGAGCAGCACGGGCAGCAGGACGGCCAGGGTGCCGGCGATCCAGGCGGCCTCGGTCCAGCCCTTGCCGGCCAGCGTGCCGATCAGCCAGACCTGGGCGCGCAGCCCGTCGATCGGGTCGGCGGCCAGCATCACCACCTCGGTCAGCGCGCGGAACGCGAACGCCACCGCCACGCCGGCCAGGACGAAGCGCTGCGCCGCCAGCCCGTGCCGGGCCCCGAGGGCGAACACCAGCAGCGCGGCGAGCAGGCCGCCGAGCAGCGCGGCCGGCGCCACCAGGACCGCCGCCGCGCCGCTGGTCAGCGCCACCGTGGCGGCCAGCCCGGCGCCCTGGGTGACGCCGATGACGTCGGGGCTGGCCAGGGGGTTGCGCGCCACGCTCTGGATCAGCGTGCCGGCCACCCCGAACGCCGCGCCGGCCAGGGCCGCGAGCACCGCGCGGGGCAGTCGCAGGTTCAGCACCACCAGGTCGTACGGGGTGCCCGCGCCGGACAGCGAGCGCAGCACGTCGGCCGGGGCGACGTACGGGGTGCCCAGGGAGAGGCTGACCACCATGGCGGCGGCGAGCAGCACCAGCAGGGCGGCGGCGACCAGCACCGGCCGGCGGCGGACCCGCACGGTCACCGGGCCGAGCCGCAGCAGCGACCGCCCGGGCAGCACGGCGGTGGGCGCGCTCACGATCCCTCCCCGACCCGGCGACGGAGCACCCGCGGCCCGCCCGGGGGCGCCGTCGCCCGGTTCGGTCGGGCGGCAGGCGCCCGCTCGCGGAGGCCAGCGCCGGTCATGCGGTCACCACCTTGGCGCGGCGGACCAGGAAGGCGAGCAGCGGCGCGCCGATCAGCGCGGTGATGATCCCGGCCGGGACCTCCCCGGGCGGGGCGACCAGCCGGCCGGCGATGTCCGCCGCGAGCAGCAGGGCCGGCCCGAGCAGCGCGGCGACCAGCAGCGTCCACCGGTGGTCGGCGCCGACCAGGGCGCGGGCCAGGTGCGGCACGGCCAGCCCGACGAAGGCGATCGGCCCGGCGGCGGCGACGGCCGCGCCGGTGAGCAGCACGCCGCCGAGGCCGGCGCCGAGGCGGACCAGGGCGGTCCGGTGGCCCAGCCCGGTGGCCACGTCGTCGCCGAGGGCGAGCGCGTCGAGCCCCCGGGCCACCAGGGCGGCCAGCAGGACCCCGGCGAGCACGAACGGGAGCACCTGGGCGGCGACCCCGGTGTCCCGGCCGGTCAGCCCGCCGACCACCCAGAACCGGTACTCCTCGAAGGTGCGGGCGTCCATGCTGAGCAGCGCGTACACGACGGCGCCGAGGCTGGCGTCGAGGGCCGCGCCGATCAGCGCCAGGGTGACCGGGCTGGCCCCGTCCCGGGTGCGGTTGGCGACGGCGAAGACCAGCAGGCCGGCCAGCAGCGCCCCGGCCACGCCGAACCAGACGTACCCGGTGAGGGTGGTGACGCCGAACACGGCGATGGCCAGCACCACGCCGACCGACGCCCCGGCGCTCACCCCGAGGATGCGCGGCTCGGCGAGCGGATTGCGGGTGACCGCCTGGAACAGCACCCCGGCCAGGGCGAGGGCCAGCCCCACCACCAGGCCGAGCACGGTACGCGGCAGCCGCAGTTCGCGGACGATGGTGGTGGCGTCGCCGCCGTCCGGCGTGACCAGGGCGCCCCAGACCTGATCGACGGCGAGCGGGCGGCTGCCCAGCGCCAGGCTGGCGAGCAGCACGAGGAGGAGCACCAGCCCGGCCGCCAGGGCGACGGCGAGGCGGCGGCCGATGCCTCGGCGGCTCGGCGTGCCGGCCCGTTCGGGCCGGACGGCGACGGTGGTCACGGGTCGGGCGTCCCTCTCGAATTAGGTTCGCCTTACCTTATCCGAGCTGGTCAGGCACACCTAACCGGTCACCGTCGATCCCCGGGTTGCGCCTCCACCGAGGGGAGGCGGAAAGCTGGGCGGCATGAACGGTGAGACCAGCTACTCGATCGGTGACCTGGCCCGGCGGACCGGGCTGACGGTCAAGACCATCCGGTTCTACGCCGACCGCGGGATCGTGCCGCCGACCGACCGCGGCCCGACCGGCCACCGGCGCTACGACGCGGCCGCCGCGGCCCGGCTCGACCTGGTGCGTACGCTGCGCGACCTGGGACTCGACCTGGCCACGATCCGCGCGGTGGTGGACCGGGAGGCCGGCCTGCCCGAGGTCGCCGCGGCGCACGCCGAGGCGCTGGCGGCGCAGATCCGGGTGCTGCGGCTGCGGCGCGCGGTGCTCGCCGTGCTGGCGCGGCGGGCGGCGACTCCCGAGCAGGCGGACCTGCTGCACCGGCTCGCCCGGCTCTCCGCCGAGGAGCGGCGGCGGCTGGTCGAGGAGTTCCTGGACGCCGCCCTCGGCGACCCGGCGGCCGACCCGGCGTTCGCCGGGGTCCGGCGCTCACTGACCCCGAGCTGCCCGACGACCCCGAGCCCGAGCAGGTCGAGGCGTGGCTGGAGCTGGCCGAGCTGACCCGCGACCCGGGCTTCCGCGCCGGCCTGCGGCGGCTGGTGGAGCAGCACGCGGCTGACCGCGCCGGGCGCGTGGGCGTCCACCGGGATGCCGTGGCGCTGGTCCGCGACGAGGTCACACCGGCCCTGGCCGCCGGCGTCGACCCGGCCTCGCCCGCGGCCGAGCCGGTCGTCGCCGCGGCCACCGCCCGGTACGCGCGGCTCTGCGGGCGGCCCGACGACGCCGACCTGCGGCGGCGGCTGCTGACCCGGCTGACCGCCGCGAACGACCCGCGCCGCGAGCGGTACCTGCACCTGCTCTCCGTGGTCAACGGCTGGTCGGTGGGCGAGAGCCTGGCCCCGGTGCTGGACTGGTCGATCCGCGCCCTGCGGGCCCGCGCCGCCGGTTAGCCCTTTTTGACCGGTTCGCGGCCCTACCCTGGCAGCATGCGATTCGACCAGCACACCGTGGTGCTCCTGGGCCGGCCGGACGATCCGCCCGAGCTGCCGCTGGACGCCGCCGACCGGATCCAACAGGCGCACCTGGCCCACCAGGCCGGGCTCGTGGAGCAGGGCGCCGTGCTGGCCGCCGGCCCCTTCCTCGACGGCGACGACCCGCGGTTCACCGGCTTCGCCGTGCTCTCGGTGGACCCGCAGATGGCCCGCGAGCTCTACGCCAACGACCCCGCGGTGAGCGCCGGCCAACTGGTCGCGCGCGTGCTGAGCTGGCAGGTACCCGAGGGGGTGCTCCGGTTCGCGGCGGTGCCGGTGCCGACCGCCATGCTGGAGACCGCCTCCGGCGACTGACCGAACGGCCCCGAGCGGGCTCAGTCCTCGGCGGCCTGCCGGCTGCCCGGCACCACCGGCATCGGCCACACCCCGGTACGCGGCGCCGCGGGCACCTCGACCTGGTGGTCGGACCAGACGTACGTCTCGGGCAGCAGGTCGGCCACCGGGACGGCGCGCAGCGCGTCCGGCGGGCCGACGATCACCTTGATCGCCGGGAAGTAGTCGAGGAGCACCTGGCGGCACCGGCCGCACGGCGGGATGACGCCCCGGCCCCGGTCGCCCACCGCGACGATCGCCTCCAGGTCGCCGGCGCCCGCCGTCGCCGCGGCGCCGATGGCGACCACCTCGGCGCACGGGCCGCCGGTGAAGTGGTAGACGTTCACCCCGCTGAAGACCCGCCCGTCGGTGGTGCGCGCGGCGGCCGCGACGGTGTGGTTGTCGCTGCGGCAGCGCAGCTTCGCGACCGCGGTGGCGGCCTGCACGAGCGCCCGGTCGATGTCCCGCATGCTCATCCGTCCCCTCGTCGACCCCGGTCGGCCGAACTTTAGCCCGTCCGGCCCGCGACGCCGCTCAACCGGGCCGGGCGGTAACCCGGAAGCGGCGGGGCGGCGGGCTGCCTATCCTTGGCGACGACATGCAGAATCCAGCCGCACCCGCCGTACCCGAGACCGCCCGCGACCTGCACCGCCGCCTCTCCGCCGTGATGTTCCGCGACCAGCGGCGGCTCCAGCGGCGGCTGGACGGGGTGCGCAAGCTGCGCGACCCGCAGCGCCGGGACGCGGCGCTGGCCGAGATCGCGACCGAGGTGGCCCGGGCCGAGGCGCGGCTGGCGACCCGGCGGGCCGCCGTCCCGGTGATCACCTACCCGGCGCAGCTGCCGGTCAGCGAGCGCAAGGACGACATCGCCGACGCAATCCGCGACCACCAGGTGGTGATCGTCGCCGGCGAGACCGGCTCCGGCAAGACCACCCAGCTGCCCAAGATCTGCCTGGAGCTGGGGCGTGGCGTCACCGGGCTGATCGGGCACACCCAGCCCCGCCGGCTGGCCGCCCGTACGGTGGCGGACCGGATCGCCGAGGAGCTCGGCACCGAGCTGGGCGACGTGGTCGGCTACAAGGTGCGCTTCACCGACCAGGTCGGCGAGAACAGCCTGGTCAAGTTGATGACCGACGGCATCCTGCTGGCCGAGTTGCAGACCGACCGGATGCTGCGGCAGTACGACACGCTGATCATCGACGAGGCGCACGAGCGCAGCCTCAACATCGACTTCATCCTCGGCTATCTCCGGCAGCTCCTGCCCCGCCGCCCCGACCTCAAGGTGATCATCACCTCGGCGACCATCGAGACCGACCGGTTCGCCCGGCACTTCGCCGACGCCGAGGGCAACCCGGCCCCGGTCGTCGAGGTGTCCGGCCGGACCTACCCGGTGGAGGTGCGCTACCGGCCGCTGGTCGAGGTCACCGGGGCCGACGAGGAGGACGAGGCCGACGAGGAGAACGTCCGGGACCAGATCCAGGCCATCGGCGACGCGGTCGAGGAGCTGGCCGCCGAGGGGCCGGGCGACATCCTGGTCTTCCTCAGCGGCGAGCGGGAGATCCGGGACACCGCCGACGCGCTCGGCAAGCTGGTGCAGAAGAAACGGTCGCTGCTCGGCACCGAGATCCTCCCGCTCTACGCCCGGCTCTCCACCGCCGAGCAGCACCGGGTCTTCGCCCCGCACGCCGGACGCCGGGTGGTGCTCGCCACCAACGTGGCGGAGACCTCGCTGACCGTGCCCGGGATCAAGTACGTGGTGGACCCGGGCACCGCCCGGATCTCCCGCTACTCCAGCCGGCTCAAGGTGCAGCGGCTGCCGATCGAGCCGGTCTCCCAGGCGTCGGCCAACCAGCGCAAGGGCCGCTGCGGGCGCACCTCGGACGGCATCTGCATCCGCCTCTACGACGAGTCGGACTTCGACAACCGGCCCGAGTTCACCGACCCGGAGATCCTGCGCACCAACCTGGCCTCGGTCATCCTCCAGATGACCTCGATCGGGCTCGGCGACATCGCCGCGTTCCCGTTCATCGACCCGCCGGACCGGCGCAACGTCACCGACGGCGTCAACCTGCTGCACGAGCTGGGCGCGCTCGACCCGGCCGAGCCCGACCCGGCCAAACGGCTCACCCCGCTGGGCCGGCGGCTGGCCCAGCTCCCGGTCGACCCGCGGCTGGCCCGGATGGTGATCGAGGGCGAGCGCAACGGCTGCGCCACCGAGGTGGTGGTGATCGCCGCCGCGCTCTCCATTCAGGACCCGCGCGAGCGCCCGGCCGACAAGCAGGCCCAGGCCGACCAGGCGCACGCCCGCTTCGCCGACCAGGAGTCGGACTTCGTCGCGTACCTGAACCTGTGGCGGTACCTGCGCGAGCAGCAGCGGGCGCTCTCCTCCAGCGCCTTCCGCCGGATGTGCAAGGCGGAATACCTGAACTACCTGCGGGTGCGCGAGTGGCAGGACATCGTCAGCCAGCTGCGCCAGGTGCTGCGTACCCCCGAACAGGGTGACGGGCGGCGGGGCCGGCGCGGCCCCGAGCGGGCCGGCGACGACGGCGGCCGGCGCGGCGCCGGCGCGGACCTGCCGGAGGAGATCGACACCCCGAAGGTGCACCAGTCCCTGCTGCCCGGGCTGCTCTCCCATCTCGGGCTCAAGGACGCCCAGAAGCACGAGTACCTGGGCGCGCGCGGCGCGAAGTTCGCCATCTTCCCCGGCTCGGCGCTGTTCCGGAAGCCGCCCCGCTGGGTGATGGCTGCCGAGCTGGTGGAGACCTCCCGGCTCTGGGGCCGGGTGGCCGGCCGGGTCGAGCCGGAGTGGGTCGAGCCGCTGGCGCAGCACCTGGTCAAGCGCAGCTACAGCGAGCCGCACTGGGAGAAGAAGCAGGCCGCCGTGATGGCCTACGAGAAGGTCACCCTGTACGGCATCCCGATCGTCACCTCCCGCAAGGTCAACTTCGGCCGGATCGACCCGGCGCTGAGCCGGGAGCTGTTCATCCGGCACGCCCTGGTGGAGGGCGACTGGCAGACCCACCACCAGTTCTGGCGGGACAACCAGCGGCTGCTGACCGAGGTGGAGGAGCTGGAGAACCGGGCCCGGCGCCGGGACATCCTGGTCGACGACGAGACGATCTTCCAGTTCTACGACGAGCGGATCCCCGCCGACGTGGTCTCCGGCCGGCACTTCGACTCGTGGTGGAAGCAGACCCGGCGGGAGCGGCCGGAGCTGCTCACCTTCACCCGCGAGCTGCTGGTCAACGCCGGCCGGGGCGGGGTGGACGAGACCGACTACCCGGACGAGTGGCGCGCCGACGGGGTGACCCTGCCGCTGACGTACACCTTCGACCCGGGCACCCCGACCGACGGCGTCACCGTGGACATCCCGCTGCCGCTGCTCAACCAGGTGCCGGCGGAGAGCTTCGACTGGCAGGTGCCGGGCCTGCGCGAGGAACTGGTGATCGCGCTGATCCGGTCGCTGCCCAAGGCGACCCGGCGCAACTTCGTGCCGGTGCCCGACTACGCCCGGGCGGCCCTGGCCGCGATCACCCCCGGCGCGGAGCCGCTGCTCGACGCGCTCACCCGGCAGCTGCGCCGGATGACCGGGGTCACCGTCCCGCCGGACGCCTGGGACCTGGCCAAGCTGCCGCCGCACCTGCGGGTCACCTTCCGGGTGCTCGGCGAGGACGACAAGCCGGTCGCCGAGGGCAAGGACCTGCCCGCGCTGCAACGCGAGCTGCGCCAGGAGGTACGCCAGGTCGTCGCCGCCGCCGCGCCGGACGTGGCCCGCACCGGCCTGACGGACTGGAGCATCGGCACGCTGCCGCGCACCATCGAGCAGGTCCGCGCCGGGTACGCGGTGACCGCGTACCCGGCCCTGGTCGACGAGGGCGCCACCGTCGGGGTGAAGGTCTTCGACTCCCCGGCCGAGCAGGAGGCCGCGCACTGGGCGGGCAGCCGCCGGCTGCTCCGGCTCACCCTGGCCTCCCCGGCGCGGTTCCTGCAGGGGCGGCTGAGCAACGAGGCGAAGCTGGCGCTGAGCCGCAACCCGCACGGCGGGGTGCCGGCGTTGATCGAGGACGCCACCGGCGCGGCCATCGACAAGCTGATGGCCGACGCGGGCGGCCCGGCCTGGGACGCCGAGGGCTTCGCCGCGCTGCGCGACCGGGTCCGCGCCGACCTGGTCGACACCGTGGTCGAGGTGATGAACCGGGTCCGGCAGGTGCTCGCCGCTGCGTACGCGGTGGAGCAGCGGCTCGGCGCGACGCGGAACCTGGCCGTGGTGGCCGCGCTGGCCGACATCCGCAACCAGCTCGGCGGCCTGGTGCACGCCGGCTTCGTCACCGAGGCCGGCTACGCCCGCCTGCCCGACCTGCTGCGCTACCTGACCGCGATCGAGCGCCGGCTGGACCGGCTGCCCGGCAACCCGCAGCGGGACAAGCAGCAGCAGGACCGGATCGCCGTGGTGCAGCGGGAGTACCAGGACATGCTCGCCGCGCTGCCACCGGCGAGGCGGCAGTCCACGGCGGCCCGGCAGATCCGCTGGATGATCGAGGAGCTGCGGGTGAACGTGTTCGCCCAGGCCCTCGGCACCCCGTACCCGGTTTCCGAGCAGCGCATCTACCGCGCCATGGACGACGCCGAGGGGCGCTGAGGGTCAGAGCGGTTCGACGCCGGCGGGGAGCTGGTCGGTGGCGGTGGCGTCGTGCACGTACTCCAGCAGGATGCGGCGCAGCTCGCGGCCGGCGTGGGTGGGCACCACGTCGCGGCGGCGGGCCACCGCGATGGTCCGGCGCACGCCGGGCGGGGCGAGCCGGGTGACCCGGATGCCGGCCCGGCGGGCCACCACGATGCCGGGGACCAGCGCCACGCCCAGTCCCGCCTCGACGAAGCTGAGCACGGCGTCCATCTCGCCGCCGTCCACCGACAGGGTCGGCTCGAAGCCGGCCTCCCGGCAGGCCTGGAGGGTGGCGTCGCGCAGGTCGTAGCCCTCCCGGAACATGACCAGGGGCTGCTCGCGCAGGTCGGTGATGCGCAGCTCGCCGTCGCGGGCCCCGGGCAGCGGGTCGACCGAGGCGACCACCAGGCTCTCCCGCAGGATCGGGTCGGCGCGCAGCCCCGGATCGGTGCCCGCGGACGGCTCGATGATCAGGGCCAGGTCGAGGTCGCCGCGGAGCAGGTCGCGGACCAGGTCCTGGGAGCCGCCCTCCTCCACCCGCAGGTCGACGGTGGGGTGGGCGTCGCGGAACCGGCGCAGCACCGGGGGCGCCAGCGAGGTGGCCAGGCTGGGCGTGGCGCCGAGCCGGACCCGGCCCCGGCGCAGGCCGACCAGCTCCTGCACCTCGCGGGTGGCGGTCTCCACGTCGGCGAGGATCCGCTTGGCCAGCGGCAGCAGCACCTCCCCCGCCGCGGTGAGGGTGATGTTGCCTCTTACCCGCTCGAAGAGCGGGGCCCCGAGGTCGGTCTCCAGGGCGTGAATTTGCTTACTCAAGGAAGGCTGGGTGATGCCCACCAGATCAGCAGCTTGGGTGAAATGTCGTACTTCTGCGACCGCGACGAAGTACCGGAGCTGATGGAGCTGCATCTCTATAGCCTACGGCTATCAAGACTGCGAAGTCGATGCATTGGACGCCTGATCGAACTGCTCCTAGCGTCGGTCGGGTGGTAATCACGAAAACTCGGTCGCCCATCCGCTCCAACGTCGGCCTCAAGGTCGTCATGGCGGTGACGGGCATCATCCTGGTGCTGTTCCTGGTCGCGCACATGCTCGGCAACCTCAAGATCTTCACGGGCGAGACCTCGTTCGACCACTACGCGCACTGGCTGCGCGAGATCGGCACGCCGCTGCTGCCGTCGACCTGGTACCTGTGGATCCAGCGCGCGGTCCTCACCGTGGCCGTGCTGGCGCACATCGCCTCCGCCACCGTGCTCGCCATGCGGTCCCGGGCCGCCCGCCCGGTGCCGTACGCGCACCGCAAGAAGATCCACGTGAACTACGCGGCGCGCACCATGCGCTGGGGTGGCGTGATCATCCTGCTCTTCGTGATCTACCACCTCCTGGACCTGACCACCGGCCACCTGAACCCGCAGGGCGACCCGGCCAACCCGTACGGCAACGTGGTCGCCGACTTCGCGCCGGAGCGCTGGTACGTCACCCTCTTCTACGCCCTGGCCGTCGTCACGCTCGGCTTCCACCTGCGGCACGGTGCCTTCAGCGCGTTCCGCAGCCTCGGCCAGCAGACCCCGGCGGGCGAGCGCCGGGCCCGCGCCGGCGCCCTGGTCTTCGCCGTCGTGCTCTGCGCCGGCTACCTGGTGGTCCCGTTCGCCGTACTCACCGGATTGGTGGCCTGACATGGATCTCTACACCGAAGGCGACCCGATCGCCGACACCCGGGCCCCGGACGGCCCCATCGAGACCCGGTGGGAGCGCCACCGGTTCGAGATGAAGCTGGTCAACCCGGCCAACCGCCGGAAGCTGACGGTCATCGTGGTGGGCACCGGCCTGGCCGGCGGGTCGGCCGCCGCGACCCTCGCCGAGCAGGGCTACCAGGTCAGGTCCTACTGCTACCAGGACAGCCCGCGCCGGGCCCACTCGATCGCGGCGCAGGGCGGCATCAACGCCGCCAAGAACTACCGCAACGACGGCGACTCGGTGCACCGGCTCTTCTACGACACCGTCAAGGGCGGCGACTTCCGCTCCCGCGAGTCGAACGTGCACCGGCTGGCCGAGGTCTCGGTCAACATCATCGACCAGTGCGTCGCCCAGGGCGTCCCGTTCGCCCGCGAGTACGGCGGCCTGCTCGACACCCGCTCCTTCGGCGGCGCGCAGGTGCAGCGCACCTTCTACGCCCGAGGCCAGACGGGCCAGCAGCTGCTGCTCGGCGCGTACCAGGCGCTGGAGCGGCAGATCGGCCTGGGCAACGTGGAGATGAACGCCCGCCACGAGATGCTGGAACTGGTCGTCGTCGACGGCCGGGCCCGCGGCATCGTGGTCCGCGACCTGGTCACCGGTGAGATCAGCACCGAGATGGCCGACGCGGTCGTGCTCGCCTCCGGCGGCTACGGCAACGTCTTCTACCTCTCCACCAACGCCAAGGGCTGCAACGTCACCGCCTCCTGGCGGGCGCACCGCAAGGGCGCGCACTTCGCCAACCCCTGCTACACCCAGATCCACCCGACCTGCATCCCGGTCTCCGGTGACCACCAGTCGAAGCTGACCCTGATGAGCGAGTCGCTGCGCAACGACGGCCGGGTGTGGGTGCCCAGGGCCAAGGGCGACCAGCGCAGCCCTCGGGACATCCCGGAGGACGAGCGGGACTACTACCTGGAGCGGATCTACCCGTCCTTCGGCAACCTGGTCCCCCGCGACATCGCCTCCCGCGCCGCGAAGAACGTCTGCGACGAGGGGCGCGGCGTCGGCCCGACCGGCCTCGGCGTCTACCTGGACTTCGCCGACGCGATCAACCGGCTCGGCCGCAAGGCCATCGAGGCCAAGTACGGCAACCTCTTCGAGATGTACGAGCGGATCACCGGCGAGGACCCGTACGAGGTCCCGATGCGGATCTACCCCGCGGTGCACTACACGATGGGCGGCCTCTGGGTCGACTACGACCTCCAGTCGACCATCCCCGGCCTGTTCGTGATCGGCGAGGCGAACTTCTCCGACCACGGCGCGAACCGCCTCGGCGCCTCGGCGCTGATGCAGGGCCTCGCGGACGGCTACTTCGTGCTGCCCAACACCATCGCCAACTACCTGGCCGGCGCCGGCGCGTTCGAGAAGATCGACGCCAGCCACCCGGAGGCGGTGGCGGCGCGGACGGCCGTCGAGCAGCGGATCCAGAAGCTGCTCGCGATCAACGGCGACCGGACGGTGGACTCGTTCCACCGCGAGCTGGGCCAGATCATGTGGGAGCACTGCGGCATGGAGCGCTCCGAGGCCGGGCTGCGCAAGGCGATCGACGAGATCCGGACGCTGCGCGACGAGTTCTGGCAGCGGGTCCGGGTCCCCGGCGAGGGCGAAGGGCTCAACCAGTCCCTGGAGAAGGCCGGCCGGGTGGCCGACTTCTTCGAGCTGGCCGAGCTCATGTGCATCGACGCCCTGCACCGCGAGGAGTCCTGCGGCGGCCACTTCCGGGCCGAGCACCAGACCCCCGACGGCGAGGCGCAGCGCGACGACGACCGGTTCGCCTACGTGGCGGCCTGGGAGTACACCGGCGACCAGCCCGTGCTGCACAAGGAAGACCTGACCTTCGAATACGTCCACCCCACGCAGCGGAGCTACAAGTGAATCTGACCCTGCGCATCTGGCGCCAGCAGGGCCCTCAGGACAAGGGTCGGATGGTGACCTACCAGGTCCAGGACGTCTCCCCGGACATGTCCTTCCTGGAGATGCTCGACGTGCTCAACGAACGGCTGATCCTCGAAGGCGAGGAGCCGGTCGCGTTCGACCACGACTGCCGCGAGGGCATCTGCGGCATGTGCAGCCTCATGATCAACGGTGAGGCGCACGGCCCGCAGCGCGGCACCACCGCCTGCCAGCTGCACATGCGGCAGTTCTCCGACGGCGACACCATCGACATCGAGCCGTGGCGGGCCCGGGCTTTCCCGGTCGTCAAGGACCTGGTGGTCAACCGGAACGCCTTCGACAAGATCATCGCCGCCGGCGGGTACATCACCGCGCCGACCGGCAGCGCCCCCGAGGCGCACTCGGTGCCGGTGGCCAAGAACAACGCCGACGCCGCGTTCGAGTCGGCCGCCTGCATCGGCTGCGGCGCCTGCGTGGCCGCCTGCCCGAACGGCTCCGGCATGCTGTTCACCGCCGCCAAGATCACCCAGCTCTCGCTGCTGCCGCAGGGCCAGCCCGAGCGGTACACCCGGGTGATCGGCATGGTCGACGCGCACGACGAGGCCGGCTTCGGCGGCTGCACCAACATCGGCGAGTGCGCGGCGGCCTGCCCGAAGGGCATCCCGCTGAACACCATCGGCCGGCTCAACCGGGACTACCTCAAGGCGACCACCAAGCGCGCCGGCACCCCCGGCTCCTGAGCCCCGCGGCGGGCCGCCCGCCGCCCGACCCACCCGACCGCCGCGTCCCGCTCTGGGGGCGCGGCGGTCGCCTTTCCCGCGGTACGCCGGCAGCGCCACTCGGCAGGTGCCTTCGGCCTCGCTACCGACTTGATGACGCAACCGAATCGACGCAAAGCCCCTCCGCGCGTTGAGTCAGCTGGGTCATCGCGTCCGTAGCGTCCGGAAACCTCTGCCCCGATCGCCCACCGCGGGGCCGGCCGCCGCCCGGTTCAAGCCGTCCCCTGCGGGTAGCAGTCCGATGGACGGCACCGGAGAGGGGACATACCGGCATGAAGGCACTGACCTGGCACGGCAAGCGGGACGTCCGCGTCGAGGACGTCCCGGACCCCCGGATCGAGGAGCCCACCGACGCGGTCGTCCGGATCACCTCGACCGCCATCTGCGGCTCCGACCTGCACCTGTACGAGGTGCTCGGCCCCTACCTGAAGCCCGGCGACGTGCTCGGGCACGAGCCGATGGGCATCGTCGAGGAGGTCGGTCCCGGGGTGACCCGGCTCAAGCCCGGCGACCGGGTGGTCATCCCGTTCAACATCTCCTGCGGGCACTGCTGGATGTGTGCGCGCCAGCTCTACGCCCAGTGCGAGACGACCCAGGTGAAGAGCGAGGGCAAGGGCGCGTCCCTGTTCGGCTACACCTCGCTCTACGGCTCGGTCCCCGGCGGGCAGGCCGAGTACCTGCGCGTCCCGCAGGCGCAGTTCGGCCCGATCAAGATCCCGGAGACCGGCCCGGACGAGCGCTGGCTCTACCTCTCCGACATTCTGCCCACCGCCTGGCAGGCGGTGAGGTACGCGGACACCCCGCCCGGCGGCACCCTCGCCGTGTTCGGTCTCGGCCCGGTCGGCCAGTTCTGCGCCCGCATCGGCCGGCACCTCGGCGCCGGCCGGGTGATCGGGCTCGACCTGGTCCCGGAGCGGCTCGAGATGGCCCGCCGGCACGGCATCGAGGTGCTCGACGTCAGCGAACTGGACGACGTGCCCGGCGCGCTGATCGACCTGGTCGACGGGCGCGGGCCGGACGCCGTGATCGACGCGGTCGGCATGGAGGCGCACGGCGCGCCGCTGGGCAAGGTGGCCCAGACCGCCGCCGGGCTGCTGCCGGACAAGCTGGCCCAGACCATGACCGACAAGGTCGGCGTGGACCGGCTGGTCGTGCTGCACGCCGCGGTCAAGGCGGTCCGGCGCGGCGGCACCGTCTCCGTCTCCGGGGTGTACGGCGGCGAGCAGGACCCGATGCCGCTGATGGAGATGTTCGACCGGGGCATCCAACTGCGCATGGGCCAGTGCCACGTGAAGCGCTGGGTCGACGACATCGTGCCGCTGCTCGCCGGCGGCGACGACCCGCTGGGCGTCGAGGACCTGCGGACCCACCGGCTGCCGCTGGCCCAGGCGCCGCAGGCGTACGAAATGTTCCAGAAGAAGCAGGACGGCTGCGTCAAGGTCGTGCTCGAACCGTGAGCCGGACGGTGGTGCTCACGGGCGCGACCAGCGGGATCGGCCGGGCGGCGGCCCGGGAGTTCGCCGGCCGCGGGGACCGTCTGGTCCTCGCGGCCCGCTCCCCCGCCAGCCTGGCCGAGGTACGCGACGAGTGCCGGGCCGCCGGCGCCGACGTGCTGGTCGTACCCCTGGACATCACCTCGCCCGGCGCGGTGGCCGCGCTGGCCGGCGCGGCCGAGACGGAGTTCGGCCGGATCGACGCCTGGGTGCACAGCGCCGCCGTGATGGCCTACGGCCGCTTCGACGAGACCCCCGCCGAGGTCTTCGACCAGGTGGTCCGCACCGACCTGCTGGCCGCCGCCGAGGTGGCCCGGGTCGCGCTGCGCCGCTTCCGGGCCGCCGGTGGCGGCACGCTCGTGCTCACCGGCTCGGTGCTGGGGCACATCACCGCGCCCTACATGAGCGGCTACGTGGCGGCCAAGTGGGGTCTGCAGGGGCTGGCCCGGGCGTTGCAGCAGGAGGCCCGGGAGACCCCCGGCGTACGGATCTGCCTGGTCAACCCGGGCAGCGTCGACACGCCGATCTACCGGCGGGCGGGCAACTACCTGGGCCGGCCCGGCCGGCCCCCGCCGCCGGTCAGCAGCCCGGAGCGGGTGGCCCGGGCCATCGCGCACTGCGTCGACCGGCCCCGCCGGGAGGTCTCCGTGGGCCGGCTCAACGTGGTCATGCGGTTCGGCTTCACCCTGCTGCCCGGCGTCTACGACGTGCTGGTCGGGCCGCTGATGCGGCTCGCCGGGCTGTCCCGGCAGCCGGTCGCGCCGCACGACGGCGTCCTGTTCGCCCCGGACCCGGGCAGCGCGGCGGTACGCGGCGGCTGGCTGCCCGACCTGCCCCAGGTGGTCCGCTCGGTCGGCGGCGCGACGGCGGCGGTCGGCGGCGCGGTGCTGCGCCGGCTGCGCTGAGCGCGGAAGCGGAGCGGGTCCCGGGTGGCTACGGTGTACTGCGGGAGACGGCGGAGGGACGGAACATGCGGGAACCAGCGGACCGGGAGATCGAGCGGGCCCTCGGTGGGCGGCTGTGGCGGATGGCCGGCCTGGCCGCGGTGAGCGGCCTGGCCTGGGCGGCCCGGGACGTGCCCGCCCAGCTCGGCGGCCGGCTGCGCGGCGCCCGCGCCGAGCGGGCGGCCCGCTCGCCGCGCTTCCGCGACGGCACCTTCCACAATCCGGCGGGCACCCGGACGACGATCGCCGATCCCGGCCGCAACCTGCTCAAGGAACTGCTCTTCGGCAAGCAGAAGCGCCGGCCCACCGCGGCGGTCCCGCTGCTGCGCCCGGCCGACCCGGCGCCCGCCGACGCCGCCCGCGAGCTCGGCGTCGTCTGGTACGGCCACGCCACCACCCTGGTGGAGATCGAGGGGCGCCGGGTGCTGCTGGACCCGGTGTGGAGCGACCGCTGCTCCCCGTCGGCGCTGGTCGGCCCGCGCCGCATCCACCAGCCGCCGGTCCGCCTCGACGAGCTGCCCCGCCTCGACGCCATCCTCATCTCGCACGACCACTACGACCACCTCGACATGACCACCGTGCGCGCGCTGCTCGCCCACCAGTCCGCGCCGTTCGTGGTGCCGCTCGGCGTCGGCGCGCACCTGGACCGCTGGGGCGTACCCGAGGAACGGATCATCGAGCTGGACTGGGCGGAGCGCCACCAGGTGGCCGGGCTGACGCTCACCGCCACCCCGGCGCAGCACTTCTCCGGCCGCGGCCTGCGCCGGGACGGCACGCTCTGGAGTTCCTGGGTGATCGCCGGCGCGCACCGCCGGGTCTTCTACACCGGCGACTCCGGCTACTTCGACGGGTACGCCCAGATCGGCGCCGAGCACGGCCCGTTCGACGTCACCCTGATGCAGATCGGCGCGTACGACCGGGCCTGGCCGAGCATCCACATGTTCCCCGAGGAGGCGGTCGCCGCCCACCTGGACCTGCGCGGCGGGCTGTGCATCCCGGTGCACTGGGCCACCTTCAACCTGGCCCTGCACGACTGGTCCGAGCCGGTGGACCGGCTCTGGGCCGAGGCGAAGGCGCGGGACATCCGGCTGGCGGTGCCGCGCCCGGGTGAGCGGGTGGTGGTGGACGACCCGCCGGCGGTCGACGGCTGGTGGCAAGCGGTCGCCTGAGCGCCGCCCAGCCCAGCGCGCTGGCCGCCCCGACCAGCCAGACCGCCAGCCGGCGCGGCCCGACGGGCGGTCAGAGCACGAAGGCGTCGGTCCAGAGGGCGCCGGAGCGGCCGGAGAGCGCGTCCAGCATCGCCACCGCCTGGCCGTCGGTGAGCTGCGCGACGAAGTCGACGATCGCCCGCCCTCGGGCCCGGCCGATCCGGTCCGGGGTGCGCGGGTGCAACTCCGCCTCCGCCAGCTCGACCAGGTCGTGCAGGCGGCGGGGCAACCGGGACTCCTCGTCCGGGTCCAGCAGCCACTCCCACAGCGCCTCGACCAGCGTGCCCAGCAGCCGCGCCTGGCCGCGCTGGTGCAGGGCCAGGTCCGGGCGGGCCAGCACGAACCGGTGATGAACGAACTTGAGCACCTGCACCTCGTGCCACTGCGCCTGGTCGAGCCGCACGTGGCCGGAGCGGACGTCCGGCTCCGGCGTGACCGTGATGGCCGCCACGAAGCGGGTGGACCAACGGGCGGAGAACCGGGCGACGTACTGCTCCGCCTCGATCGAGCCGTCGAAGGGCAGCGCCAGCAGCCCCTCCACCAGTTCCTCCCGGACGTGCTCGACGGCGGCGGCGAACGCGTCGTCGTCGGCGATCCAGGCGTCCTTGCGGTGCAGTTGGCGGCGCAGCCGCTCGATCGCCGCCCCGGGCCGCCGGCCGGCGGCCTCCAACGCCGAGGCGGTGATCGACCGCAGGTGCCCGTACTCGCGCTGCCAGGCCATCAGCTCGGCGGCCACCGCTCCCTGCTGGAGCACCCCCACCCGGTAGAAGTCCTCCACGTCGTGGATGGCGTACGCGATGTCGTCGGCGGTGTCCATCACCGACGCCTCCGGGGTCTGCTGCCAGTCCGGCATCCGGCCGGCGAACGGCTCGCGGGCCTGCCGCAGGTCGTCCAGCTCGGTCCGGTAGGCGCCGAACTTGACCGACCCGCTCTCCGGGTCGTCGGGCGGCGGTGCCGCGCCCCGGGGCGCCGGGTCGAGGTGCCGCGGGTGCGGGTCGGGGTGGTCCAGCCGGGTCCACGGGTACTTCAGCATCGCCGCGCGGACGGCGGCGGTCAGGTCGAGCCCGGTGGTCGCCGCGCCGCGGATCTCGGTGCTGGTGACGATCCGGTACGACTGGGCGTTGCCCTCGAAGCCGTCCGACAGGCCGAGTCGCTGCCGGGCCAGCCGGTCCAGCACCCGCTCACCCAGGTGCCCGAACGGCGGGTGACCGAGGTCGTGGGCGAGCGCGGCGGCCTCCACCACGTCCGGGTCGCATCCGCCCAGCTTCTCCAGCAGGTCCCGGTGGACCGGGTCGGCGGTCAGCCGCTCGGCGATCGCCCGGGCCACCTGCGCCACCTTGAGGCTGTGGGTGAGCCGGTTGTGCACCAGCAGCCCGGAGCCACCCGGGCTGATGACCTGGGTGACGCCGTTGAGCCGGGCGAAGAACGGCGAGCCGACGATCCGGTCCCGGTCGGCCCGGAACGGGCTGGCGGCCAGGTCGCCGAGCGCGCGGGCGCTGCCCCCGAAGAGCCGCCGGGCCCGCGGATCCGCAGCTTGTTCCATGATCGCCACGCTAGCGCAGCGTGCCCCGGGTCGTGATGCGCCTGCCCGCCGGCGGGACCGGTGTGCCGGATGGGGCATGGCGGGTGCGGCGCGGCCGGCGATGACCCGACCGGCACAATGACTGCCGAACCCACCCGAGAAGGCGGATCAGATCGTGACCCAGTCTGTGCACCAGCGGATCGCCGAGGAGCTCGGCGTCGCCGAACGGCAGGTGCGGGCGGCCGTGGAGCTGCTCGACGGCGGCGCCACCGTGCCGTTCATCGCCCGCTACCGCAAGGAGGCCACCGGCCTGCTCGACGACGCGCAACTGCGCACCTTGGAGGAGCGGCTGCGCTACCTGCGCGAGCTGGACGAGCGGCGCGCCGCGGTGCTGGAGTCCATCCGCGGCCAGGGCAAGCTCGACGAGGCCCTGGAAGCGCAGATCATGGCGGCCGACTCGAAGTCGCGCCTGGAGGACATCTACCTGCCGTACAAGCCGAAGCGGCGGACCCGGGCGCAGATCGCCCGCGAGGCCGGGCTGGAGCCCTTGGCCGACACGCTGCTGGCCGACCCGGCGCAGGACCCACGGGCCACGGCCGCCGGCTTCGTCGACGTCGACCGGGGGGTCGCCGACGTCGCCGCCGCGCTCGACGGGGCCCGGGCCATCCTCGTCGAGCGGTTCGCCGAGGACGCCGATCTGATCGGCACGCTGCGCGAGCAGATGTGGTCGCGGGGCCGACTGGTCTCCCGGGTACGCGAGGGCCAGGAGACGGCCGGCGCCAAGTTCGCCGACTACTTCGACTTCGCCGAGCCGTTCACGAAGCTCCCCTCGCACCGGATCCTCGCCATGTTCCGGGGCGAGAAGGAAGGCGTGCTCGACCTGACCATGGACCCGGAGGCCGACGGCGACTCCGACGCCGTGGTCACCGGCCCCACCCGCTACGAGGCGGCCATCGCCGGCCGGTTCGGGGTCAGCGACCAGGGGCGGCCCGCCGACCGGTGGCTGACCGACACGGTGCGCTGGGCCTGGCGTACCCGGATCCTCATCCACCTCGGCGCCGACCTGCGGATGCGGCTCTGGCAGGCGGCCGAGGAGGAGGCCGTCCGGGTCTTCGCCACCAACCTGCGTGACCTGCTGCTCGCCGCGCCCGCCGGCACCCGCCCGACCATGGGCCTGGATCCGGGCCTGCGCACCGGCGTGAAGGTGGCCGTGGTCGACGCCACCGGCAAGGTGGTGGCCACCGACACCATCTATCCGCACGAGCCGCGGCGGCAGTGGGACGCCTCCCTGGCCACCCTGGCCCGCCTGGCCGCCGCGCACGGCGTCGAACTGGTCGCCATCGGCAACGGCACCGCGAGCCGGGAGACCGACAAGCTCGCCGGTGACCTGATCAAGCAGCACCCGGAGCTGAACCTGACCAAGGTGGTGGTCTCCGAGGCCGGCGCGTCGGTCTACTCCGCCTCCGCGTACGCCTCGCAGGAGCTGCCCGGGCTCGACGTGTCGCTGCGCGGCGCGGTCTCCATCGCGCGCCGCCTCCAGGACCCCCTGGCCGAGCTGGTGAAGATCGACCCGCGCTCGATCGGCGTCGGGCAGTACCAGCACGATCTGTCCGAGGTGAAGCTGTCCCGCTCGCTCGACGCGGTGGTCGAGGACTGCGTGAACGCGGTCGGGGTCGACGTCAACACCGCCTCGGCGCCGTTGCTCACCCGGGTCTCCGGCATCGGCGCCGGGCTGGCCGAGAACATCGTGCTGCACCGGGACGCCAACGGGCCGTTCCACACCCGCGCCGAGCTGAAGAAGGTGCCCCGGCTCGGGCCGAAGGCGTTCGAGCAGTGCGCCGGCTTCCTGCGCATCCCGGGCGGCGCCGACCCGCTGGACTCCTCCAGCGTGCACCCCGAGGCGTACCCGGTGGTCCGGCGGATCCTCGCCCGCACCGGCACCGACGTACGCGGGCTGATCGGGCAGAGCGCCATCCTGCGCGGGCTGCGCGCCACCGAGTTCGTCGACGACACGTTCGGCCTGCCCACCGTCACCGACATCCTCGCTGAGCTGGAGAAGCCGGGCCGCGACCCGCGCCCGGAGTTCCGGACGGCCACCTTCGTCGAGGGCGTCGAGAAGATCAGCGACCTGACCCCGGGGATGGTACTGGAGGGCGTGGTCACCAACGTGGCTGCCTTCGGCGCGTTCGTCGACGTGGGCGTGCACCAGGACGGCCTGGTGCACGTCTCCGCCATGTCGCACACCTTCGTCAAGGACCCGCGCGACGTGGTGAAGTCCGGCGACGTGGTGCGGGTCCGGGTGCTCGACGTCGACGTGCCCCGTAAGCGCATCTCGCTGAGCCTGCGGCTGGAGGACGAGGCCCCGGGCGGTGACGGACGCCGCGACCGCGGCGGCCAGGGCGGCGGATCACGCGGCGGCCGGGACGATCGGGGTGGTCAGCGCGGCGCCGGTCAGGGCGGCCGTGGCCAGGGCGCCGGCGGCCCGCGCGGCGGCCAGGGTACCGCTGGTCAGAGTGGCGGCGGCCAGGGCGGCGGCGGTCCGCGCGGCGGCCAGGGCGCCGGCGGTCAGGGCGGCGGCGGTCCGCGCGGTGACCGGGGCGGCTCGCGGGGCGGGCCGCAGCAGCGGCAGGGGCGCGGGGGCGGGGCTCCGGCGCCGGAGAACAGCGCCATGGCGGACGCGCTGCGCCGCGCCGGCCTGGCCTGAGCCCGGGCGTCCGGCCTCCGCCGCCGGCCTCGGCGGGCGGCGGAGGCCGGACGCCCGGGAATCGTCGACACGACGGGCGAGGCCGGCGCGTACCCTCGCGGGCGTGGGTGGGGACGACGGCCTGGAGTGGCGGGAGCGGCAGCGCCGCGCGGTGCGGGCGCACGCGGCGGCCGACGCCCGGCAGCGCGCCACCGAGCAGGGGCAGGCCGCGGCGCTGGTGGCCCGATTCGCGGCCGAGGCGCTGCGGCGCGGGCTGCGCACCGAGCGCCTGACGGCGGCCGGCTACGACGGGCGGGGCCGCTACCGGACCCGGATCACCGGTTGGTACGTGGACCGGGCGCGCAGCCGGGCGGTGGACACCGAAGGCCGCTTCTACCTGCTCACCGTGCCGCCCAGCCTGCGGTCGCGGCTGTTCGGGACGGATGTCGCGCCCGCCCCGCCGCCGCTGGTGGTCGGGCGGGGCGGCCGGGACGGCGAGTCGGTGCCGCTGGCGACGCTGCTCAACCTGCGTCTCGATGTGGGCGACGACTGGCGCTGATCCCGATCATGGGGGCCGTCCCCCGCCCGTCGGGCACGGGACGAATCGCACGCGCCCGCGAGGCTGGCATGTCGACCGAGCCCGTACCCGAGCGGTCGACGTTGACGGTCGACTCCACCCGCTGACCGTGCCGGGCTGGCTGCGACCCCGGTTGTTCGGCGCGGTCCCCCAGCCCAGCCCGGTGCCGCTGGTCGTCGAAACCGGGACCGCGAGTCCCAGTCGCTTCGGGGGATTGCCTCTGCCGGCGACCGGACGAGGCCCGCTCAGATCCTGCTCGGCCAGCTTGAGCTGCTTGTAGCCGCTACCGGGCGGCTTTTCCATCGCCCGAACGGTCGTCGAGATCACTACTTCCCGTTCCGCCGCTGCCCCGCCGGGTGGCGGATGCGCCACGGCCGTGTCCTGGGCCCGGCATCGGGGGTTGTTCCGACTGGTCTGGTGCTTACTACGTCGAATCAACTCCGCTGAGCTCAATGTCTGATAAAAACCTTTTAGGAGGTTTTGGGGCTTCTTCCGGTGAAGGGGTGGAACGTACCGCGGCCTGATCCGTCGCGCGACCGCCGGGATTGACGGTCGTTCCGGCAGCAGCGATCAGTGCGGGACCACACAGCATTGATCGCTCGACCTGGCCGTTCCCATCCGGCTGGCGGCAGTGCCCCCCGCGGTGCGATCGCCGCAGCCCTGGCAGCCGTCGGTCAGGCAGCTCACCCCCTCGGTCCTCGACGTCAGCTAACGCCACGCACCGCACAGCTCGTCATGCATATGGAAGCGGTTCGTCTCCGGCGCCACAGATACCGGGATGAACACGGAACAGGGAGCACACATGCCGCCGGAAACAGCGAGCAACGGACCTACCGACCAGCGCGCCCGCCGGGCCAGGGCCCGGCGACGTGCGGCTGCGTTCCTCGCCACCGACGCGACGGCCTGGATCGGGGGATTCGTCGCCGCGGCGTGGACGCGGTTCGAGTTCCAGCTGCCGGCGGGCCAGCTCAGCAGAGCGGCCAGCGCCGGCGTACTGGCCGCGGTGTTGTACGTGTCGGTGACCGCGGTACGTCGCCTCCACTCCGGACGGCATCCGCTCGGCAGCCTTCAGGAGGTCCGGGGCATCGCCGGCACCACTGTCACGACGGCGGCGATCATGCTCCTCGGCCTGCTACCCATCGTGGACCGGCCGATACCGGCGAGCACCCCCCTGGTGGGCGGCGCGCTGGCTCTGCTGTTCATGCTCGGTGCGCGGATCGCGTACCGGCATCGACGCGACCTCGCCATGCGACCGGACGTCCGGTCGTCTACCCCGGTGTTGCTGTTCGGGATGGGAGACGCCGGCCAAGGGCTGGTGCGAGCGATGCTGAGCGACCCGCGCGGCCGGTACCTACCGGTGGGTGCCCTCGACGACGACCCCGACAAGCGCAATCTGCGAGTCGCTGGCGTCCGTGTGCTCGGCGGGCAGGCCGACATCGCGTCCGCGGTACGACGCACGGGCGCCGCCACCGTGATCTTCTCGGTCGCCAACGCGCACGCGGCCCTGATCCGCCAGATCCGGGAGGCCACCCTGCAGACCGGCGCGGCGTTCAAGGTGCTGCCCCCGGTGCGGGACCTGGTCGATCACCGGATCACCGTCACCGACGTCCGCGACGTGCGGATCAGCGACCTCCTCGGGCGCCGCCAGGTCGTCGGCGATCTGCCGCTGAGCACCAACAGCCTGACCGGACGGCGCATCCTGGTCACCGGCGCCGGCGGATCGATCGGCTCGGAGCTGTGCCGCCAGTTGATGCAGGCCGACCCCGGCGAGCTGATGATGCTGGACCGGGACGAGTCCGCCCTGCACGGCCTCCAGATGTCGCTCTCCGGACGGGCCATGCTGGACGGCCCGGAGCTGATCCTCGCCGACCTGCGGGACGAAGAAGGCATCCGACGGGTCATCCGGGAGCGCCGCCCGGACATCATCTTCCACGCCGCGGCGCTCAAGCACCTGACGCTGCTTCAGCGCCACCCGGGCGAGGCCGTCATGACCAACGTCCTCGGCACGCTGTCGGTGTTGGAGGCCTGCCAGGACGTGGCCAAGTTCGTCAACATCTCCACCGACAAGGCCGCCAATCCGATCAGTGTGCTCGGCTACACGAAGCGGATCACCGAGCGGCTGACCGCGCACGCCGCGTCCGCTATGCCAGGGACCTTTCTCAGCGTCCGGTTCGGCAATGTGCTCAGCAGTCGCGGATCGGTCGTGACGGCGTTCCAGCGGCAGATCGAGGCCGGGAAGCCGCTGACCGTGACCCACCCGGATGTGACCCGCTACCTGATGACGATCCAGGAGGCCGTCCAGCTTGTGTTGCAGGCCGCGGAGATCGGCCGGGACGGGGAGGCCCTGGTGCTGGACATGGGTGAGCCGGTCCGGATCGCCGACCTCGCCCGGCGGATGGCCGAGCAGGCCTCCAGCTCGGTACCGATCGTCTACACCGGGCTGCGCCCCGGTGAGAAGCTCCACGAGGACCTGCTCGGCAACGGGGAGACCGACCTTCGGCCGCTGCACCCGCTGATCTCCCATGTGTCGGTGCCGCCGCTGCACCCGATGGAGGTCGACGGCCTCGACCCGTACGAGGAACCGGAGAAGATCGTCGCGCGACTCGCCCTCCTCTGCGACGCGGCCGGCCCTTCCGGTGCCGCGACGCTGACGGCCAGCCAGCGTGCGGCCTGGGACGTTCGCCCGGGCCCGCAGTTTGGTGTCGTCCCGCTCAGTTGAGGCCGCTCGACGCCTTCGCACCGAGCATTTGCCGAGTGGCCGGCCAACAGATCAGCCACTGCGTTGGGCTGGCTTGGCGGCGCGATGATTCGCCGGCCGCACCGGTCCCCCTCACCGGTTGGCCGCCGAGCCGTGTCCCCTGGCCGGCTGCGGAGGTTGTTCAACAGGATCAGTGCTGTGCGGTTTGATGAGTTTCCTTGCATTGACAGCTCATACAAGCGTTTTATCCAGAGTTGACCGACTAAGTTGGTGGCACCCATGACGAGCGAGACCATCCACCTCTCCCCGCCTGACGTTGGCTCCCTTGAGGAGCAGTACGTGCTGTCGGCGATCAGGTCGGGTTGGGTGGCGCCGCTCGGGCCGGAGGTCGACGCCTTCGAGTCGGACGTGGCTCGCCGGCTGGGCAGGGCGTACGCCGTGGCGACCAACTCCGGGACGGCCGCTCTGCACCTGGGACTTCTGGCACTCGGCGCCGGACCGAACCAGGTGGTGATCGTGCCAACGCTCACCTTCGCGGCGACCGCCAACGCGGTCGTCTACACCGGCGCCCGTCCCTTCTTCGTTGACTGCGACCCGTTGACGGGGAACATCGACGTCGGCCTGCTCCACGAGGTGCTCGCCCGACTGCGACATGAGGGTCGGCGGGTGGCCGCGGTGATCCCGGTGGACATGTTCGGTCGGTGCGCGGACTACGAGCGGCTACTTCCCGTCTGTGCCGCGGCCGGTGTGCCCGTCTTGGAGGACGCGGCGGAGGCGCTCGGTGCATCCCGGGCGGGACAGGCGGCAGGGTCCTTCGGGCAGGCCAGCGTGCTGTCCTTCAACGGCAACAAGATCATCACCACGTCGGGCGGCGGAATGCTCCTCACCGACGACGCCGCTCTCGCAACCCGGGTCCGCTACCTGGCGACACAGGCCCGGCTGCCGGTGGCGCACTACGAGCACACCGATATCGGCTACAACTATCGGCTGAGCAACATCCTGGCGGCGATCGGCAGGGCGCAGCTACAGCGTCTCGATGCGATGATCGGTCGCCGGCGGGACATGCGGGAGCTGTACGCCAAGAGCTTCGCGTCCGTACCTGGAGTCCACCTTCTCGGCGAGGGCGATCCAGGTGACAACTTCTGGTTGACCGTCATCGTGGTCAACCCCCACGAGGCGGGATGGTCAGTCAATGACCTGGCCTCCTATCTCCGCGACCGGCACATCGAGACCCGACCGGTCTGGATGCCGATGCACCTGCAGCCGGTTCACGCCGGTGTCGAGGCCGCGGTAACCGGAGCCGCCGAGCGGCTCTTCGCCACCGGCTTGGCCCTGCCCAGCGGTTCGGCGGCGAACGAGGCCCAGCGTGCACGCGTGGAGCACGCGATCGACAGCTTTCTGGCCAGCCGATGAGGGTGTTCGCGACGGGTGGCGCCAGCGGTGACTCCGGCCTGCTCGACGCCGACTGCCCGGATGTGTACTTCACCGCGGCATACGGCGCGGCGACAGCGTTGGTGGATTCCGGCACCTGGCAGGTCGTTCATGAACAGGACCGGTTGATCCTGCCTTACGTGTCGCGCCCGGCGAGCGAGATCGACGTGGACGCCGCCACCCCCTACGGATATGCCGGTGTCCACGTCGATGCCAGCTGCTCGGCCACCGACGTGGCCCGGTTCTGGAGCCGCACGGTCGACCACTGGCGGCAGACCCGCACCGTCGCCGTTTTCCTGCGCTTCTCCCCACTCGATCCCGCGTCGATGGACGCGGTTCGGGCACTTGGACAGGTGCAGCTGACCCGGCGGCAGGACACGATCACCGTCCGGGTGTCCGACGGTCCAGACCCCGTGTGGGGCGGCATGGAAGGGCGCTCCCGCACGGCGATCCGGAAAGCCCGCAATGCGGGACTGAGCGCCACCGTCCGACCGGCTGCTCCTGCTGACCTCGCCGCGGGTGCTCCCTTCCGCCGGCTGTACGAGTCGACAATGATCCGGCTGGAGAGCCAGCCCTGGTATCTGTTTCCCGACGTCTACTACCAGGCACTGGCCGACGGGCTGGGCAAGGCGCTGCACCTGGCAGAGGTTCGCGATACCGGCGGCGCCGTCGTGGCATGCGCGCTCGTCCTTCGTCATCGGGACCGCGCCCACTACCACCTCGCCGGATCGGACCTGTCGGCTGGCCGGATCGGCGCCAACAACCTACTCGTCTCGACGATCCTCGCCTGGGCCGCGGAGCACGGGTGCCACCTCGTTCATCTCGGCGGCGGCCTGCGGCCCGACGACGGACTGTTCCGGTTCAAACGCTCCTTTGGAGGATTCCGGACCCAGTTCTGGACGGGGTCCGTCGTGGTCGATCCGGAGCGATACGCAGCACTGGTGGACGTGCGAGCACGCCAACTCGGCATATCCACCAACGACCTGTTGTCGACCGGCTTCTTCCCCGCCTACAGAGCTACGACCCGCTGAGGTCCACTGACCCGTGGAGTGCAACCGCATGGAGATCGCAAGAAACACCAAGGGCCGACTCGCCAAGCGGATGCTGGACATCGTCGTCAGCATCGTGCTGCTCGTCCTCGCTGCTCCCCTGCTGATGATCGTGGCGGCGCTGCTCCGCCTTCAGATCGGCGGGCCGACACTGTTTCGACAGCACCGCACCGGCCAGGGGGGCCGACAGTTCACCATCGTCAAGCTCCGCACGATGACGGACAGCCGGGATGCCCGTGGCAACCTCCTTCCCGACGGTCAACGCTGTTCGGGGCTCGGCCTCCTGGTGCGCCGGGCGAGCATCGACGAGCTACCGCAACTGATCAACGTCCTGCGGGGTGACCTGAGTCTGGTCGGCCCCCGTCCGCTGCTCCCGCGGTACGACCCCTGGTACACCGACCGGGAACGCCTTCGGTTCGCGGTGCCGCCCGGCATAACAGGACTGGCCCAGATCAACGGACGCAACGGCCTGGCCTGGGACGAACGCCTCGCCCTCGACGTGCGATACGTGGAGCGTTGGTCGTTCCGCCTCGACCTGTGGATCCTCCTCCGCACCGTGCGCAAGGTGTTCGGTGGCAGTGACGTGGCAGCGGATCCCTCAGCCGTCATGCTCGATCTCGACGAGGAGCGGATGTCAACGTGGGTGCGGGTGTGACGATCGCCGACCCGCGTTGGGCGGTGGCCGCCGCTCCGGTGCGGTCCCTCCAGAATCCGACTGATTCCGACACCGAGGCAGTCGTCACACTGCTCCGCGAGGCCGTTCCCACCACCTGCGCCGGTCTCGTGCCCTACTACGCCGCGGGATTCGGTCCCTACCTGGCGGCAGCCCTGACGCCGCCGACTCCGTGTCGAACGGTGTTCATCCGATATGTGCGGGCCGGCGGCGATATCTGCGCGGTCGCGGACTGGCGGTTACTCGGGACGTGTCTGTTCCTCAACGGGATCGCCGTAGCGACCCAGCAGAGGGGCCAACGGCACGGTAGCCGGCTGCTCGGGGACGGCGAGCGACTGGGTCGCCTGCTCGGATGCGACACGCTCGCACTGGACGTCTCCACCACCAACCCGGCTGCCCGCCGGCTGTATGAGCGACACGGGTTCGTCGAACGCACATACGCGGAGTGGCTCCGCGTATGCCCGAAAGCAGCCGGCAAGGCCGAGGTACGCCTGCTGGACTGGCCGTCGTTCGCGGCCCACCGCTCGGCGTACGGGTTCGGTGACGTCCGAGCCGTCCGTCGGAACCGGGACCATGTCGTACGCGTGATCGGCAGAGCCTTACGGGTGCCGGCCGACGAGGACGGTCCGGTGCTCGCCGCCGTCCTGTCGGTCAGCGTCGGCGCCGATCAGGCCTTCGCCGTCCGGTCGACGAGCGCTAGTAGCCCTTCGTCCGAAGCGTTCGTCCACTTCACCCGGATGAACCGAGCGCTGACGGCGGGAACCACCGGTTGATGGGCCACGCCTCGTCATGGTTTGAGGCCCTTGCCAAGGGCTGGAATCCGATCGGGCAGGGAGCCCGCTTGTGGGTTCTCGGTCATGACACCGATTCGTCAATGGGAGAACGTTCATGGGTGACACAGCCGAAGCACGCCGGTCAGCGGATGCAGCGACGCCTCGTGTCGCGTTCATCAGCCAGTGGTTCCCACCGGAGCCGGCGCCCATCGCTCTCGGGATCACGCGGTCCCTGCGGGCCCGCGGCCTAGATGTCGAGGTCCTGACCGGGATTCCCAACTATCCGGCCGGCCGCGTCTATGACCAGTACTCGGCGGTCCGGCGAACCGTGGAGGTGAGCGACGGGCTGCGGGTAGTCCGCACTCCGCTCTATCCCAGCCACGATCGCCGTGCGCTGGGCCGTGCGGCCAACTACCTCAGCTGGGCCGGCAGTTCGACAGTCCTGGGAACGTCCGTGCTTAGCGCCGCGGACGTGTCCCTCGTCTACGCATCGCCGATCACGGCGGCAGTCCCCGCGATCACTGCCCGGCTACGCCGACGCACGCCGTATGTGCTGATGGTGATGGATCTGTGGCCGGACTCCGTCTTCGCGACCGGCTTCCTGACGAAGGGCGCCACCCGGCGGGTCGCTGAGGCGGCCCTGACGTCGTTCACGGAAAGGGCCTACCGCTGGGCCGACCACATCACGGTCCCGTCACCCGGTCTCCGGGAAACGATCATCCGCCGCGGGATACAGCCCGACAAGGTCTCCGTCGTCTACAACTGGACCGACGAGAAGGTGATGCAGCCCACCGACCCGGACCTTCGCCTCCGGGCGCGACTCGGGTTGGCGCCGGAGGACTTTGTCCTGATGTACGCCGGCAACCAGGGGCCGGCTCAGCGCCTCGACGCCGTCATCGATGCCATGGCGCGCCTGGTTGACCTGCCGGACGTACACCTGGTGCTTATCGGTGACGGCCTGGAGAAGCGCGACCTGCGCGCTCAGGCGGAACAGCTGGGACTCCGGAGCGTGCACTTCCTAGATGCGGTTGAACCCGAGTCCCTCCCCAGCATCATGGCCGCGGCGGACCTGCACCTCGTGTCACTCGCGGATGAGCCGCTGTTCCACATCACCCTGCCGAGCAAGGTCCAGGCGCTTCTCGCCTGTGGTCTGCCGCTGCTGGTGTGCGCGCCGGGTGATGCCGCGCGGATCGTGACCGACGCCGGCGCCGGGTTCGCCGCACCGCCGGAGGACCCGGCGCGGCTGTCGGAGGCGATCCGGCGGGCCCGGGCCACACCTCGCGACGAGCTGCGAGCGATGGGACGGTGCGGCCGCGAGCACTACCACACTCACATGAGCGAGGAGGTCAACGCTCAGGTGCTGACGGACGTCCTGACCACGGCGGTGCGGCGCCGCCAGCATCGCGTCCGGTGAGCTCGCGCAACTCCGGCGGTCGAGTCGCCGACGCGGCCTGACCGGCGCCGCGGGGGCCGGTAGCCGGCCCCCGCGGCGGCCACTCAGCGACGAATCCCCGCCCAGTCGTGGTGTCGGCGTACGGTCGACAGGATGAAGTTGACCACCAGGCGTGAGGTATCCCGGACCTGGTAATCCGTGGGACA
This sequence comes from Micromonospora sp. NPDC049836, assembly GCF_044465125.1. Taxonomy (NCBI): domain Bacteria; kingdom Bacillati; phylum Actinomycetota; class Actinomycetes; order Micromonosporales; family Micromonosporaceae; genus Micromonospora; species Micromonospora sp. NPDC049836. Next base: position 155,357 of record NZ_JBITLH010000006.1, on the reverse strand, counting down.
CGGGACGCCGTTCGCGGCGGCTTGGCCGACCACCACCCGGATCGCCTCGACCACTCCGGAGGGCTCCAGACCGGTCATGATGATGCTGCCGGTATCCAGCGCCTCCGGTCGCTCCATGGAATCCCGCAGGGTCACCGCGGGGAAGCCCAGGATGGCCGCCTCCTCGCTGATGGTGCCGCTGTCGGACAGCACGCATCGCGCCTGGGTCTGCAGCCTGACGTAGTCGAACAGACCGAACGGCTCGTGAAAGGTGATGCCATCAAGATCGATTGCCTCGTCGGCGAGCGACTCCAGGCGTTTGCGGGTACGTGGATGCGTGGAGACCAGCACGGGCAGCGACCATTCCCGCCGGACGACGCGCAGACAGTCGAGAAGTCGGCGCAGCCGGGTCGGCTCGTCCACGTTTTCCTCACGGTGGGCGCTCACCAGGAAGTACTCACCCGGGTCGAGGTGGAGGTGGTCGAGGACCGGCGAAGCATCGATCTGCGGTCGGTAGTGCTCCAGCACCTCCCGCATCGGTGAACCGGTGTGCAGGATCCGGCGCGGGTGCAAACCCTCGGCCAGCAGGTTGCGCCGGGCATGCTCGGTGTAGACCAGGTTGAAATCGGCGACATGATCCACCAGCCGGCGGTTGGTCTCCTCCGGTACGTTCAGATCGAAGCAACGGTTGCCGGCTTCCATGTGGTAGACGGGTACCCGCATCCGCCGGGCGATCACCGCCGCAATGGCGCTGTTGGTGTCGCCGAGCACCAGCAGCGCGTCCGGTCGTACGTCGCGAATGGTTTCCTCGACACCGACCAGCACCCCACCGAGCACCCGCCCCAGCGAGGACGTGTCGACCTTCAGGAAGCGGTCGGGTTCGCGCATTCGCATTTCGGCGAAGAAGACATCGGAAAGAGATCGGTCCCAGTTCTGGCCGGTGTGCACGAGGACGTGTTCGACCGTTCGGTCGAGCCTATCCATCACCCGGGAAAGTCTAATGATCTCCGGCCTCGTCCCCACCACGGTCATAACCCGTGTCATCGCTCCACCCTCCGAACGTCAGGTCTCCGCAGCGGTCGGCGTAAGACCTGTGCCTCAACGATCCGAACCGGTTACCGGTCACGCCACCGTGAGCATCCACCCAACATCTTCCAGAATCCCCAATTGCGTCCCACCAACGCCCACGTGGCTGTACTGTCCGGTGGGCACGAGAATCGACAACTCCCCCGCAAGACGATCCCGGGGAGAACAGGGGAAAATGTGAAATCCTCACTATTGGACCAACGTTTCCTGATCACCGGTGGAACTGGATCCTTTGGTCAGACGATGGTTTGCCGGTTGCTCGAGGCCGGCGCTCGTGAGGTGCGTGTTCTCAGCCGCGACGAGTCCAAGCAGGACGTCATGCGGCACCGGATCCGCGATGACCGGGTGCGCTATTACGTGGGCGACGTCCGGGATCTTGACAGCCTCGTCAAAGCGAGCCGCGGAGTAGGGTACGTATTCCACGCGGCCGCACTCAAGCAGGTGCCATCCTGCGAGTTCTTCCCGCTCGAAGCGGTACGGACCAACGTACTGGGAAGCGCCAACGTGGTGGACGCCTGCGAACGCAACGGTGTAGAGACGCTGGTGCTGCTCAGTACGGACAAGGCGGTATATCCGGTCAACGCGATGGGGATGACGAAGGCCCTCATGGAGAAGGTCGGCCAGGCCCACGCCCGCAACAATCCCTCCGCCCGCACCCGGGTCTGCTGCGTCCGCTATGGCAACGTCATGTACTCCCGAGGCTCGGTAATCCCCCTCTTCATCGACCAGATCCGAAATGGTGTCGCGCCGACCGTGACGGATCCGACGATGACCCGGTTCCTCATGTCGCTCGGCCAGTCGGTCGAGCTCGTCGAGCATGCCTTCCAGCATGGCCGGCCGGGCGACATCTTCATCCGCAAGGCCGACGCCTGCACGATCGGCGACCTGGCCACCGCCCTGTGCAACCTGTTCGGCGTCCCCCCCAAGTTCGACATCCTCGGCGTCCGGCACGGCGAGAAGTTGTACGAGACACTGGCCAGTCGGGAGGATCTCGCGCGCGCCGAGGACTTCGGCGACTTCCTGCGGGTTCCGATCGACAGCCGCGACCTGAACTACGCCCTCTACTTCGACGAGGGGGATACCGGCCGCGACCACATCGTCGACTACCACTCACACAACGCACGGCGGCTCGACGTACCGGAGATCATGTCCGTGCTCCTGACGTTGCCCGAGATCCGTGCCGAACTCGAAGCCGCCCAGGTCCCCTCGGTGGTGCCCGCGTGAGGGTGTGGATCGGTAGCGCGAGCCGTGCCGAGGCGCGGCCATGAGTCGACGTGTCCTTGTTCTCGGTGCCACCGGCATGCTCGGACACACTCTCCTGCGCGAGCTTCACTGCTCGCCGGACCTGGACGTGCGCGGTACCGCCCGATCACTCACGGGCCGTGCTGGCTGGTTCCCCGATGAGTTGGCCGCCCGGATCACCACCGGGGTCGAGGCACTGGACGTGCCACGGATCCGCCGTCTACTTCGCGAGCAGCGGCCAGACGCGGTGGTCAACTGCATCGGGGTCATCAAGCAGCGGCCCGGCGTCGAGGACCCGGTGCGGACGATCGCCATCAACGCTCTCTTGCCGCATCAACTCGCCGAGGCGTGCGCGGAGGTCGGCGCCCGTCTGATCCAGGTCAGCACGGACTGCGTCTTCTCGGGGGACCGGGGTGGCTACGCCGAGACGGACCTGCCGGACCCGACCGATCTTTACGGCCGGTCGAAGCTGTTGGGCGAGACCACGGGTCAGGGAGCCCTGACGCTACGTACGTCGATAGTCGGGCACGAACTCGGCACCGCACGGTCACTGGTCGACTGGTTCCTTGGCCAGACGTCCGTCAAGGGGTACACCAAGGCGATCTACAGCGGTGTGACGACCGTGGAGTTCGCCCGGCTCCTCCGCACGGTCATCCTGCCCAACGAGACCCTGACCGGCTTGCTGCACGTCGCCGCCACGCCCATCGCGAAGTACGACCTGCTGCGGCTGGTCGCCACCACGTACGGCTGGACCGGTGACATCACGCCTTTCGACGGCTTCGTCTGCGACCGGTCACTGTCCGCAGAGGCACTGGCCCGCGCCACCGGATACCGTCCACCGGCCTGGTCGGAAATGATTTCTCAACTTCACGCAGCACGCTCCCGATGGGCAGCCGGCTGCCCGTCAACCCAATGAGCCCTATTCGCGACCCTCACCGCAAGCGGAGCTGAGCGTTCGATGACCACGCTGTTCCTGCCTGTCCTGGCCTTGGCAGTCGTGCACTACGCGGTCGCCATCCGGCAGTACGGGATACTGACCCCGGACGGCTTGTTCGTGGTCTGTCAACTGCTGATGCTCTACGGCACGGTGCGTCTGGTCGACTTCGACTCGCCGGTGGAGACGTTCTACGCTCAGCTGGTGGCTGCCGCTGCCGCCATCTACCTCCTCGCCAGCCTGACGACCTGCATTGCGATGCAGCACCGGCGACCGGACCGCGCGGGCAGGCCCAACTTCTCCAATTACTCGGTCTCCCTCGTGGCCCCCAGTGGTCCGATGCTCGCGCTCGTCGCTCTCTCGATCGTGGTGACGGTCGGGTACTTCGTCGCCGTCGGCTACAGCGCCTTTCTTGTCGGCCTACAGGGTCAGCTTGGCGGGTCACCGGCCGACATCGCCACCCTCCGTCTGGAGTCGTACGCGGGCGACCGGTACCTCTTCCCCGGCTTCGTCAACCAGTTCAAGAACGCGATACTGCCCGCACTGGCGGTCATTCTTACAGTGTGGTCGTTCGCGAAGGGTGGCTTCTTCGCCCGAGTGGGATCGGTCCTCCTCCTGGCGCTGTCCGCGCTTGCCCTCATGGCCACCGCGCAGCGAGGCGCCATGGTCCTGTTTCTGACCACCGCCTTGGTCTACGCGTTTCTGCACCGTCGGCGGCACTTGTCCTGGGGCTTTGTCCTACCGCTGCTGCTGGGACTGCCGCTCCTCGTGCTGTCGACGTACGTGCTGGCGCGTAGCCCAGACAGCGCCAGTTCCCCCTTGCGGGCGGCGGCGGAGGACCTGAGCAACCGATTCCTTCATGACAACCAGGCCTCCGGCCTCGCAGCGTTCAACTACACGTCCTCACTGCCGGTCAGCAACGGTGGCGACTGGCTTCAGGGCCTGCTCAGCGTGCTGCCAAGCCACCGGGGAAGCACGCTGAGTTCGGACGTCTTCTACACCCTCTACGGCTCCACCCGCGGCACCTCGCCACCGTCGCTGTGGGGCTCGATCCACTACAACTTCGACACCCTGGGTCTGCTCTTCATGGCTGCCCTCTTCGGCGTGCTGTTCCAGGCACTCACCCAGCGAGCCCTGCGCCGTGGTCACTACAACTCGCTTCAGCTGATCGGTTTCGCCGGCGTCACCGTCGTCCTTGGCACCTGGGTGGCCGGCGGCATCGAGACGCCATTGAACATCGGCCTCGTCAGCTATCTCCTGCTGTGGTACTGGGGCAGTCGGATCGGCAAGTCCGGGCGTCGCCGGGCCCTCCACCAAGCCGAACCGAGCCTGCGGCCTTCGGTCCCCGCGGTCAGGATGCGGCCAGCTGGCGCCCCACCCGGTCAGCCGGCGGGATCGCCGCGACATCTCGTCGGGCGGCACTGACCTTGGTGCGGCTGCTGGACACCCGCACGGCCGGCGACCACCCGGGACGGCACCGGCAGTGGCTGACCGGCAGCCGGCGGGGCGTGCTCAGTATCGCGGCGGGAAGCGCCGGCGGCCAACTGCTCCTCTTGCTCGCGGCACCGGTCCTCGCACGGCTGTACAGCCCGTCGGACTTCGGGGTCTTCGCGGTGCTCGCCACGCTCGCCGCAGCCGCCGGTGCGGTTGCCGCCGGCCGATTCGAACTTGCGGTACCGCTACCGGAGCGCGACGGCGAGGCTCACGACCTGGTTGTCCTCGGTCTCGTGGTGGCACTGGGAACTGCGCTCGCGGGCACGGTGTTGGTGGCGCTGGCTGGAGCCCGGATCGCAACGCTATTCGACCAGCCGGCGCTGGCGTCGTGGTTGTGGTTGGTGCCCTGGACAGCCGCGGCGATGGCGACCCTTCAGATCCTGAACCAGCTGGCGATCCGGTTTCGCCGGTACGCCGCGATCGGCCGGCGCAATCTGCTCCAGACCTGCGCGACCCTGCTCGCCCAGTTCGGTGCCGGTGCCGCCGGCCTGCGGGCCGGAGGGCTGATGCTGGGGCTGGGCGCAGGCCAGGCCGTGGCAGCGCTCAGCCTGCTGCCTGGCCTACATCGAAGGGTGGCCGGCGAGGAACGTGCAACGCCCCGACGACTCTGGCGGACAGCCGTTCGCCACCGCCGATTCCCGCTGCTGCTCGCCCCGTCCGGGCTACTGAACGTGCTGGGCCTCCAGCTTCCCGTCCTGCTGTTCGCGTACTACTACGGGTCCGACGTGGCTGGCTGGTTCGGCTTCACCCAGCGGATGCTCGCCGCGCCCGCCGCGTTACTCGGCCTGGCCGTCGCTCAGGTTTACCTGGCTGAGCTGTCTCGGGTCGCCCGTGCGGACGCCGCCCGAGCGGTGGCGGTCTTTCTGAGGGCGAGCCGTCAACTCGCCATGGTTGCCGCCGTAGGCGGACTCGTCGTCGCGCTCAGTGCTCCGGCCGCCTTCGTTCTGGCGTTCGGCCCGCAGTGGGCAACCAGCGGTGTGTACGCCCAAGCGCTCGCGCTCTTCTTGGCGGCTCAGTTCGTCGGCTCGCCACTTTCCCAGTCCTTGGTGGTTTTCGGCCGGCACGGCCTCCAACTGAGCTGGGACGCGGGACGGATGCTCCTGACCACGGCGGCGGTGGTCGTCCCCTCCCTCCTCGGCGCGCCGGCCCTGACCGCGGTGTGGGCGTTCGGCATCTCCGCCGCTGCCGCCTACGGCGCGTCCTGGTTGCTCTCGCTGCACATCTTGAAGCGCGCGACACGGCTCCCACCGGAGTCGGTACCCGAAACGGTGGCGCCGGAGGTGGCGGAACAGCGGTAGGTCAGCAATCCGGCACGTGCGCGGCCGCCACGTCGGCCAGCACGTCGAGGTACCGCTCCAACTGGTCTTCCCGATAGAGACCATCAAGAGCCGAGGGGGACAGCTCCGGGATTCGACCGGCGCGGTCCTTCTCGACGAGCCACTCCCGCAGCTGCTCCGCGATCATCCGGGGGTCGCTGAGGACGACACCGGCGTGGCGCGATCTGATGATGTCCGCCACGATCCCATCCGGGTGCCCGATCATCAGGATCGGACGACGTGCGCGCAGGTAGTCGAAGAACTTCCCGGGCACCGTTCCGGCGTCACGGGGGTCGTTCCACATCACCAGCACCAGCACATCGGCCTCAGTCTGAACATGCCACGACTTCTCGGCCGACACCTCACCGAGGTTGGTCACCGAGTCGGCAACCCCAGCGCGATCCATGGCGGCCTGCGCCACACCGTTGTCCTCACCAGCGAAGACGACGTTGACGCGCCGGGCATCCGAGCCGAGCAGTGCCACCGCGTCCAACAGCGGTGAGGGATCGCGCTTGCCGGGAACGAGCCGGCCCGTGTGCGCCAGCGTCAACGTCGAGGGTCCTGGAACAGGCCGCGGTGCGGGCCGCTCTGACGGTGCGTTCCGAGGCCGGTCGATGCCGTTCATCACGACCTTCGCGTCGACGTCGAACGTCGAACGCAGGATCTCGGCCAGCGGTTCGGAAATCGTCACGCAGCACGCTGCGGAGCGCAGCAACCAGCGCTCCATGCGATGGTCGATGACGCGGCGGATCCGAGACTGGCCGTACGGCCAGTAGTCGTTGCCGACTGTCCAGAGGTCCCGGTAGTCCGCCACCCACGGCACGTTCAAGCGAGACGCCAGCCGGGCGGCGACCAGGTAAGCCGAGGCTGGCGGACCGGTCACCATGATCACATCGGGACGCCAGTTCTGCCGCCTGCGCATGAACTGTCGGACAGCCGGAGCCACCCAGGTAACACACCCGTCCGGGATCATGACCTCGCGCCCGAGCGTGCCGAGTACCGTCAGCGGTCGTCGCCGGCCCGTCCGGGCCGCTGCCTCTGCCCGGCGGATCGAACCGACGAGGGGAGTTGAGCGGGGCACCGGAGCGACGCGAAAGATATGGCTCTCCGGGAACCCGTCAGCGGGTGCCGGCAGATCCGCCGGGGTCGAGGTGAGCACGCGGACGTCCCAGTCCCGTCGGGCCGCGAACGCGGCCAGTTCGGCAGGGCGGCGGGCGCCGACCGACTCCGACGGCGGGAAGCCATAAGCAATGATCAGCAGTCGCGGTCGCATGTCATCGGACTCGTTTCTCTCGAGCGCAGCGTTGGCCAGCGGGCACATCGGAGGCTGGGTGAGCGCCCAGCCCGCCGCCATTCGGCTAACGAATCAGCTGATCTCGGGTTATGTCCGGCACACATCGGCCCGTGGTGTCACCCGCTTCGGCCTACCGATACCGGCCGTGCTCGGCTCACGCCGGATCCAGGCCTTCCACCGCGGGTAGCCAGAGCCCGGCGTAAGCGCCCGCGGTGATCCGGTAGCAGAGCCGCCCATTGACCCAGGCCGTCGCATCGAACGGGGCTGCCGACGCCCGGGCGAATGTGTACGTCCGGCTCTCGGCAACCGTCCAGGCGGGACCGTACCGGTGGCCCATGTAGGTGCCAGGGCTGAACAGCAGCGTCCGTTGAGGGGCATACGTGTGCATGGCGACCGCACCGAGCAGCACTCGTGTTCCGGGTTCCTCGGCTACGAAGTACCCGGCCAACGAACCGTTCTGGATCCGGTAGTACACGCCCCGGCCGCGCACCCGGATCCGCTGGTCGGCGTTCGCATTCGATTGGCGGGACAGGGTCAGGGACTTCTGCTCGAGAATCGCACCCGTTGAGTTGAAGGTGTACCCGACGTGTGTGCCACCGGCGAAGACGACGGTGCCGGTGACAGTGGGTGGCGGATAGTCGTCACGAAGCAGGTCGGCCAGACTCGCGAAGACCGCTGACCGCGACATCTCGTACACCTTCAGCAGTTGCTGGATGTGCAAGGCGTGGTAGCCGATGTACGCGTTGGGACATCCGACCGCGTATCGACTGACCCACTCCGGCATGCGCAGTGCCGTCGGCACGTAGTGGCTCAGCGTGGTGGCGGCACCGTCAAAGATCGCGACAGCACGGGAGTCGGCGGTCAGCCGCCAGTAGTCGTACACGCCGTAGAGGGCGAAGATGTGGCCGTTCAGCACCCGTTCCCCGGTCACGCCAGGCGTCACCGGGTACTCCTCGAGCCACAGGTACCCGGCGTCGTCAACCCAACTCGCCCACGGAAGCCCCGGTCCGGGTGGAAGAAGCAGGCTGGCAAAGGTCAGATCTGCGGCCTCACGCCACTTCTGATCCCCCGTAACCTGGTAGAGCCGGACGAACAGGCTGAGCAGTTGACCCTGCGACATCGCGCTGTACCACGGGGCCTGGATCACCGGCAGCTGTCCGCAAGCGGGAACGTCGAACTCGTAGGGATACCACCACGCACCGCGCGACTCGACCCTTCGATCCAGGTTCCGCTGTGCCTGCGCGACTGCTCTGTCGAGGTAGGACCGATCTCGATTGACCAGGTAGGTGCGCACGTTGCTGAGCCCCCACTGTGCCTGCGCAACGGGATGGTCATAGATCTCGTCGTTGTACCGGAACATCCGCACGCCCTGATCGTCGTGGAGCCCAGGATCCACTCGGGGCGCCAGAGGAGTGTCGTTGTACGGAAGCGCGGCGTCAGGCATGGCCTGTGGGCGAATGCCGCTGCGGGCGTAGCCGGTCACGCTCGCGGCCTGGCTATCAGAGGCCGCCGTGGTGGCAGCGAACGCCAGTTCCGCCGGCGCGGCCACCGCGACCAGCAGCGCGGCCAGTAGCGCACCAACCCTCGGCCGCCAATTAGCTACATAACTACCCACCAGCCAAAAATAGGCACTAAAGCGCGCTCGGCTCTCCGATGGTCTGATATACGACATTCCGGTTGCTGACTCTTAAAAGACGGACTCATCGACCACGAGCTCCAGCTGACCGATCTCCGTACCCTGGTCGTCAGGCTCCGCACCACCAGGACGCGTTGTCGCACTACCAGACGGTGCGCTGGGGAACCGCTGACGACGCGATCCGGACGGGGGCACCGGCCCAAAGCCCGCCGGGGCGGCGGCGAATGTGGTGAGCTGGGAACATGGATCGGATCCGCCTCGGGCTGGTGCTGCACCCCACCCGGGACGTGTCCGAGGTGGTCGACATCATCGTGGCCTGGGTGGCCCGGCACCGGATGAGCCTGGCGGTACGAATCGAGGACCGGCACCGGGTGCCACCGACGGTGGAACCGCTCCCGGCCGAAGCGGTGGCGTCGGCCTGCGATGCGTTGATCAGTATCGGCGGGGACGGCACCATGCTGGGCGCGCTGCGGATGGCGGTGCACGACCCGAAGCCGGTGCTCGGTGTGCACCTGGGCCGGCTCGGTTTCCTGGTGGAGGTAGAGCCGCCGGACCTGCCGAACGCGTTGAGCCGGCTGGCGGCGAAGGATTTCACCGTCGAGTCGCACGCCTGCCTGGCCTGTGATGTGTGCGGCGACGACGTGGTCGCCTTCAACGACATCGCGCTGGTCCGCCAGCCCGGCTCCGGGTTCGTCACGGCCACCCTCGCGGTGGACGGCCAGCGGTACGGCTACTACCGCTGCGACGCGCTGGTGGTGAGCACCCCGACCGGCTCGACGGCGTACAGCTACGCGGCGGGCGGGCCGCTCATCTCGCCGGCGGCGGACGTGGTGGTGGTGACCCCGTCGGCGCCGATGGCCGGCATCTCCCGGTCGGTGGTGCTGGCTCCGGAGGAGAGCATCCGGCTGGACCTTCAGCCCCACTCGGCGGCGGTCGCCGTCGAGATGGACGGGCTGGTGATCAAGGAGGCGGCGCGCGAGGGGACGGTGCAGATCCGCTACCGCCGCGACGCCGGCCGGGTGGTCCGCTTCGACCCGAAGCGCTACCAGGAGCGCAACCAGCTCAAGTTGAGCCTGCTGGACCTGCCGTTCCTCCCCGACCAGCTGCGCGAGTTGCTGCCGGAGGAGCTGCGCCGGGAGCGCGACCAGCGGGAGCTGGAGCCGCCCTGCTGACCCCGGAGGCACCCGGGGTCAGCGCGGGGAGCGCCGCCGGAGACCAACGCCGGTCAGACGCGGGAGCACTCCGGAGACCAGCGCCGGTCACCCGCGGGAGCACGCCGGAGACCAGCGCCGGGCGCGGGAGCAGGCCGGAGACCAGCGCCGGTCAGGCGTGGGAGAGCACGTCGGAGACCAGCGCCTTCGCCTCCTCCTGGATCCGGGCGAGGTGCTCCGGCCCGCGGAACGACTCGGCGTAGATCTTGTAGACGTCCTCGGTGCCGGACGGCCGGGCGGCGAACCAGCCGGACTCGGTGGTCACCTTCAGCCCGCCGATCGCCGCGCCGTTGCCGGGCGCGGTGGTGAGCGTGGCGGTGATCGGCTCGCCGGCGAGCTCGGTGGCCGGCACCTGATCGGGTGACAGCTTGGCGAGCACGGCCTTCTCCTCCCGGGTGGCCGGCGCGTCGATCCGGGCGTACGCGGGCGCGCCGAAGCGCTCGGCCAGGTCGGCGAAGTGCTCGCTCGGGGTCCGCCCGGTCACCCCGATGATCTCCGCGGCGAGCAGGCAGAGCAGGATGCCGTCCTTGTCGGTGGTCCAGGTGCCGCCGTCGCGGCGCAGGAACGACGCGCCCGCGCTCTCCTCGCCGCCGAAGCCGACCGCCCCGTCGAGCAGGCCGGGGACGAACCACTTGAAGCCGACCGGCACCTCCAGCAGCGGGCGGCCCAGGTCGGCGGCGACCCGGTCGATCATTGAGGAGGAGACCAGCGTCTTGCCGACGGCGGCCGCCGGACCCCACTCCTGCCGGGTGCGGAACAGGTGGCCGATCGCCACCGCCAGGTAGTGGTTCGGGTTCATCAGGCCGCCGTCCGGGGTGACGATGCCGTGCCGGTCGGCGTCGGCGTCGTTGCCGGTGGAGACCTGGTAGTCGGAGCGGGCCGCGATCAGCGACGCCATCGCGTTCGGCGACGAGCAGTCCATCCGGATCTTGCCGTCGCCGTCCAGCGTCATGAACCGCCAGGTCGGGTCGACGGTCGGGTTGATCACGGTGAGGTCCAGCCGGTGCCGCTCGGCGATCTCCCCCCAGTACGCCACGCTCGCCCCGCCCATCGGGTCGGCGCCGATCCGCACCCCGGCGTCGCGGATCGCGGCGATGTCCAGCACGGCGGGCAGGTCGTCGACGTACCGGCCGAGGAAGTCGTACCCGCCGGTGGTGTCGGCGGCCCGGGCCCGGGCGTACGGGATGCGCTTCACCTCCTTGAGCCCGGCGGCCAGGATGGCGTTCGCGCGGTCCTGGATCCAGCGGGTCACGTCGGTGTCGGCGGGCCCGCCGTGGGTGGGGTTGTACTTGAAGCCGCCGTCGTCCGGCGGGTTGTGCGACGGGGTGATCACGATGCCGTCGGCCAGGCCGCTGGTCCGCCCGCGGTTGTGGGTTCCGATGGCGTGCGACAGCGCGGGCGTGGGGGTGTAGCCGTCGCGGCTGTCCCGCAACACGGTGACGTCGTTGGCGGCGAGCACCTCCAGCGCGCTGGCCTCGGCGGGCGCGGAGAGCGCGTGGGTGTCCCGGGCGAGGAAGAGCGGGCCGTCCAGCCCCTGCTCCCGGCGGTAGTCGCAGAGCGCCTGGGTGACCGCGAGGATGTGGTCCTCGTTGAAGGCGTTGCGCAGGCTCGACCCGCGGTGCCCGGACGTGCCGAAGGAGACCTGCTGGGCCGGGTCGGCCGGGTCCGGATGCTCGGCGTAGTAGGCGGTGAGCAGCCGGGGCACGTCGACCAGGTCGGCGGGCTGGGCGGGCTGGCCGGCACGGGGGTGCGCCACGGTGGAAACCTCCTGGGTTGTGCGGGTGGATCAGGCCTCGACGCGCTGGCCCTTGCCGACGACGACGATGCCGTTGTCGGAGACGGTGTAGCGCTGCCGGTCCTTTTCCAGGTCGACGCCGATCTCGGCGCCCTCCGGGACGTAGACGTTCTTGTCCAGGATGGCCCGGCGGACCACCGCGTGCCGGCCGATCTCGACACCCTCCATGAGCACCGCGCCGTCCACGTGCGCCCAGGAGTGCACCTTCACCTTCGGCGCGACGATCGAGTTCTCCACCAGCGAGCCGGAGATCACCGCGCCGGGCGAGACCATCGAGGCGACCGCCCGGCCGACTCGCTCCCCCCACTGGTGGACGAACTTGGCGGGTGGGAAGGGCGGCTGCTCCGTGTAGATCGGCCAGTCGAAGTTGTAGAGGTTGAAGACCGGGTGCACGTTGATCAGGTCCATGTGCGCGTCGTAGAAGGAGTCGAGGGTCCCCACGTCCCGCCAGTAGCCGCGGTCCCGGTCGGTGCTGCCGGGCACCTCGTTGTCCTTGAAGTCGTAGACGTTGGCCTCGCCCCGCTCGACCAGCATCGGGATGATGCTGCCGCCCATGTCGTGCTTGCTGCTCTTGTCCGCGGCGTCGCGCTCGACCGCCTCGCAGAGGGCCTTCGTGCTGAACACGTAGTTGCCCATCGAGGCGTAGATCTGGTCCGGCGCGTCGGGCAGCCCGACCGCGTCGGTGGGCTTCTCGCGGAACGCGCTGATCCGGCGGCCGTCCGCGCCCACCTCGATCACGCCGAACTGGTCGGCGGTCGACAGCGGCTGGCGGATGCCGGCCACCGTCACCCCGGCGCCGGAGGCGATGTGGTCCTCGACCATCTGGCGCGGGTCCATCCGGTAGATGTGGTCGGCGCCGAAGACGATCACGTGGTCGGGCTGCTCGTCGTTGATCAGGTTGAAGCTCTGGTAGATCGCGTCGGCCGAGCCGGCGAACCACCACGGGCCGCGGCGCTGCTGCGCCGGCACCGGGGTGACGTAGTTGCCGAGCAGGGTCGACATCCGCCAGGTCTTGGTGATGTGCCGGTCCAGCGAGTGGGACTTGTACTGGGTGAGCACGACGATCTTGAGGAAGCCGGCGTTCGCCAGGTTGGAGAGGACGAAGTCGACCATGCGGTACATCCCGCCGAAGGGAACGGCGGGCTTCGCCCGGTCCGTGGTGAGGGGCATCAGGCGCTTGCCCTCCCCGCCGGCCAGGACGATCGCGAGCACCTTGGCAGCCATGCCCAGACGCTATCCATCCCGCCCCGACTTCACCACTCGTACGGGCACAGTTCCGCAGCCGGTGCGGGGTGGCGAACTGCACTAGGGTGCCGGTCATGACGTCTTCGGCACGGCTGCGCGTGGACCTGCTCACCCGGGAGTATCCACCGGAGGTCTACGGCGGCGCCGGGGTGCACGTCGAGTACCTGGCCCGCGAGCTGCGCCGGCTCGCCGACGTGCGGGTGCACTGCTTCGGCGCGCCCCGCACCGAGCCGGGCGTCACCGCGTACGCCGAGCCGGCCGCGCTGGCCGGCGCGAACGCCGCGCTGCGCACCATGGGCGTGGACCTGGAGATGGCCGCCGGGGCCGCCGGCACCGACGTGGTGCACAGCCACACCTGGTACGCCAACCTGGCCGGGCACACCGCGAAGCTGCTGCACGGGGTGCCGCACGTGGTGACCGCGCACAGCCTGGAGCCGCTGCGCCCGTGGAAGGCCGAGCAGCTCGGCGGCGGCTACGCCCTCTCCTCCTGGTGCGAGCGGACCGCGTTCGAGGCCGCCGACGCGATCGTCGCGGTCAGCGCCGGGATGGCCCGCGACGTGCTGTCCGCGTACCCGGGCATCGACCCGGACCGGGTGCGGGTGGTCTACAACGGCATCGACACCGCCCAGTACGCCCCGGACCCGGGCACCGACGTGCTGGACCGGCTCGGCATCGACCCGGCCCGTCCGAGCGTGGTCTACGTCGGCCGGATCACCCGGCAGAAGGGCCTGCCGTACCTGCTGCGCGCGGCCCGCGAGCTGCCCGCCGACACCCAGCTCGTGCTGCTGGCCGGCGCCCCCGACACCCCGGAGATCGCCACCGAGGTGGAAGCTCTGGTCGCCGAGCTGCGGGCGAACCGCTCCGGGGTGGTGTGGATCGCCGAGATGCTGCCCAAGCCCGAGGTGATCCAGGTGCTCACCCACGCCACGATCTTCGTCTGCCCGTCGGTGTACGAGCCGATGGGCATCGTCAACCTGGAGGCGATGGCCTGCGAGACGGCCGTGGTGGCCACCGCCACCGGCGGCATCCCCGAGGTGGTCGCCGACGGCGAGACCGGCCTGCTGGTGCCGATCGAGCAGGCCGCCGACGGCAGCGGCCGACCGCTGGATCCGGCGCGGTTCGTGGCCGACCTGGCGGCGACGATCAACGACCTGCTGGCCGAGCCGAAGCGGGCCGAGGAGTTCGGTCTCGCCGGCCGCCGCCGGGCGGTGGAGCACTTCTCCTGGGACGCCATCGCGCAGCGCACGCTGGACGTGTACCGGTCGGTGGGCGCCGCCGGCTGACCGCGGTTCGACGCGGGTCCGCCCCGGCCGTGGGCGCGCTTCGACGCCGCTCGCCCGGCTGCTCAACACCGGTCCGGTCGACACACGACCTCGGCGACGGCACGACACCCGATCACGCCGGCCGCCGGATACAGTCCCCGGGTGCCGGATGCGATCTTCGCCCACCCTCGTCTCGCGCCGGTCTACGACGCGTTCGACGGCGACCGGGACGACCTGGCCGCGTACCTCGCGGTCGCCGACGAGGTGGGCGCGCGGGTGGTGCTCGACGTCGGGTGTGGGACCGGGAACCTGGCTCTGCTGCTCGCCCGCCACGGCCGCACCGTCGTGGGCGTCGACCCGGCCGAGGCGTCCCTGGCGGTCGCGCGGGCGAAGGATCCGGCGGGTCGGGTCCGCTGGCTGCCCGGCGACGCCACGACGCTGCCGCCGCTGCACGCCGATCTGGCCACGATGACCGGGAACGTGGCCCAGGTCTTCTGCACCGACGACGACTGGGCGCGCACCCTGCGGGGCGTGCACGACGCCCTGCGGCCGGGCGGCCACCTCGTGTTCGAGACCCGGCGTCCCGAGCGGCGCGCGTGGGAGGAGTGGGCGGCGGACACCGCGCCGGTCACCCGAGACGTGCCGGGGGTCGGGCCGGTGCGACGGCGGCTCGAGGTGACCGCTGTCGCACTGCCGCTGGTGTCCTTCCGGTACACGTACCGGTTCCTGGCCGACGGCGCGGTCGTCACGTCGGACTCGACGCTGCGGTTCCGCGACCGGGACGAGGTCGAGGCGAGCCTGGCCGCCAGCGGCTACCGGACGGTCGACGTGCGGGAGGCACCCGACCGCCCCGGGCGGGAGTTCGTGTTCGTGGCGCGCCGGGCGGACTGATGGCTCCCCGCCGACGCGGCCGTTCGCGCGCGACGGCGACCGCCGGGACGCGCGCTCGGGCGCGCCGAGGGCGGTGCCGGGGATCTGGGTGCAGCCGAGCGCGAGAGGATCTCGGGCAGTAGGTTGAACCGGTGACTGGACGGTTCCCGATCGAAGACGTCTCTCCTGTCGTCGCCTGCGGTCGCTACCCGGCCAAGGCGGTGGTCGGCGAACCGGTGCCCGTGTCGGCCCGCGCCTACCGTGAGGGGCACGACGCGCTCGGCTGCAACGTGGTCTGGCTCGGCCCGGACGGCGCGGCCCGCCCGTTCACCCGGATGCGCCCCGGCGAGCCCGGCCAGGACCGCTGGCACGCCACCATCCGCCCGGACGCCGTGGGGACCTGGCGGTTCGCCGTGGAGGCGTTCCAGGACCCGTACCTGACCTGGCAGAACGCGGTCACCAAGAAGGTCGCCGCCGGCCAGGGCCCGGCCGAGCTGGCCAACGACCTGGCCGAGGGGGCCCGGGTGCTGACCGCGGCCCTCGAACTCGTCGAGCCGGCCGACCGGAAACGGATCCGGGCGGCGCTGGACGCGCTGGCCGACACCGACCTCGACCTGCCCCGCCGGGTCGGCCCCGCGCTCGACCTGGCCCCGCTGCTCTGGGACCACCCGGTGCGCGAACTGGTCACCACCGGCGAGGAGCACCAGCTCTGGGTGGACCGCCCCCGGGCGCTCTTCTCCGCCTGGTACGAGTTCTTCCCCCGCTCCGAGGGCGCGATCCCGGCCACCGTGGACGCGCCCGCCCGGTCCGGCACCTTCGCCACCGCGATGGAGCGCCTCCCCGGCGTCGCGGAGATGGGCTTCGACGTGCTCTACCTGCCGCCGATCCACCCGATCGGGCGGGTCAACCGCAAGGGCCGCAACAACGCGCTCACCGCCGGCCCGGACGACGTCGGCTCGCCGTGGGCGATCGGCGCCGCCGAGGGCGGCCACGACGCCATCCACCCCGAGCTGGGTACGCCGGAGGACTTCCGCGACTTCGTCGCCGCCGCCGCCGAGCACGGCCTGGAGGTGGCGATGGACCTGGCGTTGCAGTGCGCCCCCGACCACCCGTGGGTGACCGCGCACCCGGAGTGGTTCACCACCCGGGCCGACGGCAGCATCGCGTACGCGGAGAACCCGCCGAAGAAGTACCAGGACATCTACCCGCTGAACTTCGACAACGACCCCGAGGGCATCCGGGCGGAGATCCTGCGGGTGGTGCTGCACTGGGTCGGCGAGGGCATCAAGATCTTCCGGGTCGACAACCCGCACACCAAGCCGTTCGACTTCTGGCACTGGCTGATCGGGGAGGTCAAGAAGGTCGACCCGGACGTGCTCTTCCTGGCCGAGGCGTTCACCCGCCCGGCGATCATGCACGGGCTCGGCAAGATCGGCTTCACCCAGTCGTACACCTATTTCACCTGGCGCACGACGGCGGCGGAGATGCGGGCGTACTGCGCGGAGCTGGTCGCGGCGGCCGACCACATGCGGCCCAACTTCTGGCCCAACACCCCGGACATCCTGCACGAGTCGTTGCAGCACGGCGGCCCGCCGATGTTCAAGATCCGGGCGGTGCTGGCCGCGCTGCTCTCCCCCTCCTGGGGCATGTACGCCGGCTACGAGCTGTTCGAGCACGTCGCCCGGCCGGGCGCCGAGGAGTACCTGGACAACGAGAAGTACGAGCTGCGCCCCCGCGACTGGGCCGGGGCGCAGGAGCAGGGCCGCTCCCTGGCCCCGTTCATCGCCACCCTGAACCGGGTCCGCCGCGCCAACCCCGCCCTGCACCAGCTGCGCAACCTGCACTTCCACGAGATCGACAACCCGGCGCTGCTCTGCTGGTCCAAACACGACCCGGACACCGGCAACACGGTCATCGTGGTCTGCTCGTTCGACTCGCGCGCCGTGCAGTGGGGCAACACCACGCTGGACATGCCGGCCCTCGGCTTCGACTGGCACGAGCGGTTCACCGTGCACGACGAGCTGACCGGGACCAGCTACGACTGGGGGCAGCGCAACGCCGTCCGGCTCGACCCCTACCTGCAACCTGCGCACGTGCTCACCGTGCGGCGGCCGGCCCCGCCCGCCGCCGCCGAGGCGCCGCCCCCGGCAGCGCCCGACCTGACCGTCGAGGACGTACCCGCCGACCTCTCCGGCGGCACCGCACCGACCGCACCGGCCGCGAAGGACGACGCACGATGGACCAGCTGATCGCCGGCGAGGCGCACGACCCGCACGCGGTGCTCGGCGCGCACCCCGCCGACGGGCACACCACCATCCGGACCCTGCGCCGGGGCGCGGCCGACGTGGCCGTGCTGGTCGACGGCGACCGGCACCCGATGAAGCGGGTGCACGACATCGGCGTCTTCGAGGCCGTGCTCCCCGGCGAGGTGCTCGACTACCGGATCGAGGTCGACGGCGCCCCGCACGACGACCCCTACCGCTACCCGCCCACCCTGGGCGAGCTGGACCTGCACCTGATCGGCGAGGGCCGGCACGAGCGGCTCTGGGAGGCGCTCGGCGCCCGGGTCTTCGACGAGGGGGTGGCGTTCAGCGTCTGGGCGCCCAACGCCCGCGGCGTGCGCGTGGTCGGCGACTTCACCGGCTGGGGGCCCGACGACGGCTGGCCGATGCGCTCGCTCGGCTCCAGCGGGGTGTGGGAGATCTTCGTGCCGGGCGCGTCCGTGGGCAGCCGGTACAAGTACCGGGTGCTCGGCGCCGACGGGCACTGGCGGGACAAGGCCGACCCGCTCGCCGCCCGGACCGAGCTGCCGCCGGCCACCGCGTCGGTGGTGCACCATTCGGCGTACGAGTGGCACGACGGCGACTGGCTCGCGCGGCGGGCCCGGCGCCAGGCGCACCAGGAGCCGATGAGCGTGTACGAGGTGCACCTCGGCTCCTGGCGGCCCGGCCTCGGCTACCGGGAGCTGGCCGAGCAGCTCACCGCGTACGTCACCGAGCTGGGCTTCACCCACGTGGAGTTCCTGCCGGTGATGGAGCACCCGTTCGGCGGCTCCTGGGGCTACCAGGTCACCGGCTACTACGCCCCGACCGCGCGCTTCGGCGACCCCGACGACTTCCGTCACCTCGTCGACCGGCTGCACCAGGCCGGCATCGGGGTGATCCTCGACTGGGTGCCGGCGCACTTCCCGAAGGACGAGTGGGCCCTCGCCCGCTTCGACGGCACCCCCCTCTACGAGCACCCCGACCCGCGCCGCGGCGAGCACCCCGACTGGGGCACCTACGTCTTCGACTTCGGCCGCCGGGAGGTGCGCAACTTCCTGGTCGCGAACGCGCTCTACTGGCTCGACCAGTTCCACGTCGACGGACTGCGCGTCGACGCGGTCGCCTCGATGCTCTACCTGGACTACTCCCGCCAGGAGGGGCAGTGGGCGCCCAACGTGCACGGCGGCCGGGAGAACCTGGAGGCCATCGCGCTCCTCCAGGAGGTCAACGCCACCGTCTACCGGCACCACCCCGGCGCGGTCATGGTCGCCGAGGAGTCCACCGCCTGGCCGGGGGTGACCAAGCCGACCAGCTCCGGCGGGCTCGGCTTCGGCTTCAAGTGGAACATGGGCTGGATGCACGACACCCTGCTCTACACCTCGAAGGACCCGATCTACCGGCAGCACCACCACCATCAGCTCACCTTCTCCCTGGCGTACGCCTGGAGCGAGAACTACGTGCTGCCGATCAGCCACGACGAGGTGGTGCACGGCAAGGGCTCGCTGGCCGGCAAGATGCCCGGCGACACCTGGCAGCGGCTGGCGAACGTGCGCGCGCTGCTCGCGTACATGTGGGCGCATCCCGGCAAGCAGTTGCTCTTCATGGGCTGTGAGCTGGCCGACGACCGGGAGTGGAGCGAGGAGCGCGGCCTCGACTGGTACCTCACCCACGACCCGGCCCGGGCCGGCGTGCAACGCCTGGTCGGCGACCTGAACCGGATCTACCGGGCCACCCCGGCGCTCTGGGCGCAGGACACCGAACCGGCCGGTTTCCGCTGGATCGCCGGCGACGACGTGGCCAACAACGCCGTCTCGTTCATCCGGATCGCCCCCGACGGCGCGACCCTGGTCTGCGTGGCGAACTTCTCCGCCCTCCCGCTGGAGGGCTACCGGGTCGGCCTGCCGGCCGGCGGCGCCTGGACCGAGCTGCTCAACACCGACGCCCACCACTACGGCGGGTCCGGGGTGGGCAACCTCGGCGCGGTGCACGCCGAGGACGTCCCCTGGCACGGCATGCCCGCCTCGGCGGCGCTGCGCGTCCCGCCGCTGGGCGTGCTCTGGCTGCGCCGCGACTGACGCCACACCGACGGACCCCGACCCCGCACCGCATCTCGCCGCGCACCCGGCACCCTTGCCTCGCCGCGCGCCGCACCTCGCCGCCCGCCGCACCTCGCCGCCCGCCGCACCTCGCCGCGCACCGCGCGTCGGCGCGGCGCGGGCCAGGCGGAGGCAGTACTTCTCACCGATATGCCGCTGAGTCATATTTATGCCTCAGCGGCATATCGCTCTCACCTTTTCTGCCCGGCGAACGGCGCTACCGTCCGTCACGGACCCCCGGCCGCAGCGGCCGGGCGAGCCCGACGGGCCGCAGCGGGCCGGACGCCGGTCATCCGGGTGGCGGGAACGACGGCGCCGCTGCCCGGGGCTGGCGCGTGGGGTGGGCCGGGTCGCACTCGACTTCCTGCGGCCGTCCGGCCGCCCGGCGTCGTCCGGCCGCCCGGCGTCGTCCGGCCGCCCGGCGTCGTCCGGCCGCCCGGCGTCGTCCGGCCGCCCGGCGTCGTCCGGCTCAGACCAGACCCGCCTCGCGGAGCAGTTTCCAGAGGCCGGCGCCGTCGGGCGCGGCGAGCCACTTCTGCCCCACCGGGCCGGCGGAGGGCCGGTCCGGCGGCGTGGGCAGGCTGCCGGCCAGCACGGACTGGGTGGGCGAGAGCCGACGGATCGCCACCCCGGCCACGTTGTCCGGGTGGGCGGCCGCGAACTCACGGTAGATCTCCTGGTCGTGTTGCCCGTCGTCGCCGATCAGCAGCCACCGCACGTCGGGGAACTCCCGGGCCAGCCGGGCCAGGGTGGCCCGCTTGTGCTCCCGGCCGCTGCGGAACCACCGGTCGGCGGTCGGCCCCCAGTCGGTGAGCAGCAGCGGCCCGGCCGGGTAGAGGTGCCGGGAGAGGAACCGGGTCAGCGTCGGCGCCACGTTCCAGGCGCCGGTGGAGAGGTAGAAGACCGGCGCGCCGGGGTGGGCGGTGACCAGCCGCTCGTACAGCACGGCCATGCCGGGGACGGCGGCCCGGGCGTGCTCGTCGAGGACGAAGGTGTTCCACGCGGCGAGCAGCGGCCGGGGCAGCGCGGTCACCATCACCGTGTCGTCGATGTCGGAGAGGATGCCGAACCGGACATCCGGGTCGAGGATCCGGACCAGGGCGTCCACCGGCTCCGCGTCGGGGACGCTCAGCCGCACACAGCCCCAGCCGGGGGTGAAGTCGGCCTCGATGACGGTGTCGACGAAGCCGCTGCGGTCGGCGGTCACCTCCCGGCGTACCCCGCCGGCCTCGATGGTGACGGTGGCGTACTTGGCCGGCAGGGTGGCGAAGCTGCGCCAGCCCCGGACCTTCTCCAGCCGGCCCCGCTGGCGGGTGTCGGGGCGGCCGAGCAGCACCCGGCAGAGCACCCGCGCCCAGCCCGGTGCGCCGTAGCCGGCGTACGCGATGATGTTGGCCTGCCATCCGGTGCGGCGCAGCCGGCGCTCCACCAGGCCGTGCACGGCGTCCTCGATCCGCGCCGCCCGGTGCAGCTGCGGCACGGCCAGTTGGTCCGGTGGTGTCGGTGGCACGCTGCCACCCTGCCACAACCCGGGGGACCCGGCCACGCGAGTGGGGCCGGGCGGAGTGCGCGGATCCTCCCCGCCGCCGCCCGACGCCGTGAAAAACTGCGGTCGCAGGCGACGACGGGGGCGTTGGTCGTGTCGACACCAGTGCGGGACCCCAGGCGACGGCGTCCGACGCTCGACCGGCCGGCGCTGGTGGCGCTGCTGCTCGGCGTGGCCGGGGTCGGCTACCGGCTGGTCCTGACGCTGCTGACCCTGCCCACCTCGAACAGCGACGAGGCGACCTTCGGCCTGGCCGCCCTGCACATCGCCACCGGCCACGAGCGGCCCGTCTTCCTGTACGGCCAGCGTTACATGGGCATGCTGGAGTCCTACCTGGCGGCGCCACTGCTCGCGGTCGCCGGGCCGAGCTGGCCGGTGCTGCGGCTGCCGCTGCTGCTGCTCTACGCGGTGTTCCTCTGGCTGGCGTACCGGCTGACCCGCCGGCTTCTCTCCCCCTGGCTGGCCACCGCCGTGGTGGGCCTGCTCGCGCTCGGCTCGGAGCGGGTGGTGCGGGACCAGCTCACCGTGGTGGGCGGCCGGCCGGAGGTGAAGCCGGCGGTCCTGGCCATGCTGCTGATCGCGCTGGCCCTGGCCGACGACCGGCTACGGCACCGCTGGCTGGCCACCGGGGCGTTCGGGCTGCTCGCCGGGGTGGCGCTCTGGTCCGACTGGCTGATCGCGCCCTACCTGGCGGTGGCCGGGCTGGTGCTGGTCTGGGCGGTGCCCCGGGAGTTGGTCGGCTGGCCGGGCGTGCTGCTGCTGGGCGGGTTCCTGATCGGCCTGGCCCCGATGATCAAGGACAATCTGATCGCCCCGGACGGGCAGGACTCGCTGTCGGTGTTCCGGGAGATCAGCACCAAGGACGGGCTGGCCCCGACGCTCACCGAGCGGCTGCACGGCGGGCTGCTGGAGGGGGTGCCGCTGGCGACCGGCCTCTGCCCGATGGACGGCTGTGCCCGCTGGGCGGGCTGGTTCGGGCTGCTCTATCCGCCGCTGCTGCTGGCCGCCGCCGGGCTCGGGCTGGTCGCCTACCGGCGGGCCGCGGAACCGGCCGCGCGGGTCCGGGCCGTGGCGATCCTCGCGCTGGTCGTCGGGGCGGTGCTCACCCTGCTCGGGTACGTCCGCAGCCCGCTGTCGGCCACCGACCCGCTGGGCAACGCCCGCTACCTGTCGGTGCTGCAGCTCTCGCTGCCGGTGGTGCTCTGGCCGCTCTGGCTGGCCGCCCGGTACGCCTGGCGGGGCACGGCCGGGATGCTGGCCCGGCTCGGCGGCGCCCTGGCCACCCTGGTGCTGGTCGCGCTGGCCGCCGCCACGCTCGCCGGCACCGTGGCGTTCGTCGCCGACGCGCCGTCGCTGCGCGCCGAGGAGCGGCAGGCCCGCGAGCTGGCCGGCGCGGTCCGCCGAGCCGGCCTGCACGAGGTCTACTCGGACTACTGGACCTGCAACCGGTTGATCTTCAACACCGGCGAGCGGGTGGTCTGCGCGGTGCTGGACGGCAACCTGACCCCGGGGCAGAACCGCTACCCGGCGTACTGGAAGCGGGTCGGGCGGGCACCCCGGCCGGGGTACGTGGTGCCGGTGGGCTCGTCGGCGGAGCGAGGGCTGCGCCGGCTGCTCGGCGACCGGGCCGACGCCGCCGTGGTGGCCGAGGCCGGCGGCTATCGCGTGTACCACCCGGAGAGCGCCGTGCGACCGTGGCGCTGAGCCGGGGCCGTAATCTGTGCCGGTGCTCATCCTGCTGCCCCCGTCCGAGGGGAAGGCCGAGGCCGGCGCCGGCCGGCGGCTGGACCTGTCCCGGCTGGCCCTGCCGGAGCTGACCCCGGCCCGAGACGAGGTGCTGACCGCCCTCGTCGCGCTCTGCGCCGGGCCGGACGAGGCGGCGGCCCGCGCCGCCCTGGGCCTCAGCGAGGGCCAGCGCGGCGACCTGCGCCGCAACGCCCGGCTGCGGCAGGCCGCCACGGCGCCGGCCGCGAAGATCTACACCGGGGTGCTGTACGAGGCGCTCGACCTGGCCTCGTTGCCGCCCACGGCCGACCGGCTGGCCCGCCGCAGCGTGCTGATCAGCTCCGGCCTGTGGGGCGCGGTCCGGCTCACCGACCGGATCCCGCCGTACCGCTGCCCGATCGGGGCGAAGCTGCCGGGGGTCGGGGCGCTGTCGGCGTACTGGCGGCGGGCCCTCGCCCCGGCGATGGCGGCGGCCGCCGGCGCCGGGCCGGTGCTGGACCTGCGCTCCGGCGCGTACGCGGCCACCTGGACGCCGCGCGGCGCGCTGGCCGAGCGCACCGTCACCGTGCGGGTGCTGCACGAGCGTGCGGTCGACGGGGTGCCGGCCCGCTCGGTGGTCAGCCACTTCAACAAGGCCACCAAGGGGCGGCTGGTCCGGGACCTGCTGACCGCCGGGGCCCGGCCGCGCACCGCCGCCGCCCTGGTCGGGGCGCTGCGCGAGCTCAAGTACCAGGTCGAGGAGCAGCCGCCGGTGGCCGGCCGGCCGCGCCAGGTCGACGTCGTGGTGACGGAGCTGTAGCCGCAAATTTTGCTCAAGGCTCGGGCGCAGCGGTTCCGCCCCGGCGGCGGCGGGGCCACCGTAAGGGAACCCCGACGTCGACAAGGAGCACCTGATGGCCCCCGAGCCCGTGACCCTGCTCGACCGGCCCCGCCCGCCGTCGACCCCGCCGCCGCTGGACTGGCCGACCGTGGTCGACGCGTTCGAGGTCGCCTGCCTGCTGCGCTGCACCCCGCCGCCGGCCACCGATCCGCGCCGTCCGGGCGCCGACACGTACCGGGGCGGGGTCGCCGAGTTCAACCGGGAGGACGCGGCACGCCGGTTGCGGCAGCTGCTCGGCCGCCTCGCCGTGCCGGTCGAGCACGAACTGGCCACCGGCGGGCTGCGCCGCCGCTACGAGGTGCACCGGCTGTCCGTGCCGCGCGAGCACCGGCCGGCGTACGCGACGCTGTTGGCGGCCGGCTGGCGGCAGGGCCGGCGGGAGCTGCTCGGCGGCCCGGTGCCCGGAGCCTCACCGGCCCGGCGGGTGTGGCGGCCCCGGCTGGCCGCCGCCGCCTGGCGGGCGGCGCTGCTGGCCGGCGGGCGGCACGTACGCCGGCACAGTCTCGGCATCCGGCTGGCCGACCGGGACCTGGCCGCCGTGCTGGTGCGCGGCGCGGCCCTGCTGGACGTCCCGGCGATGCTGCGGCCGGGCGCCGGTTGTTTCGTGGTGAGCGTCGCCAACGGCCCGCACCGGGCCCGGATCGTGGACAGCGCGACGCTCGCCCCGCCCGTGACCGCCTGCTGAACCGCGCCCGGCGGCCACCCGCGACCGCGCCGCCGGGGCGCACCCCTCCGCTCCGGGTGGGCGGGGCCCCCACCGGGACCGGGGCTCCGCTCCCCCGGCCACCTGCCGGTACGCCGGCGCCCGCCGGGGACCTCGGCGGCGGCCACCGGGCCGACGCCGAGGCCACGGTGCCGGAGGAGGTGGCCGTGGCGTGGCTGCGGCGGGGCCGTGCCGCCCCGCCACCCCGGCCCGGGCTTGCGCGGCGGGCGGTGCACGGCGCACAGTGCAGCGCGTGAGCCGACACTGGTCCGTGCCCGGACGACGCCGGGTCGCCGCGCCGCTCGCGCTGCTCGTCCTGCTCGGGTCGGCCCTGGCCGCGCTGGCCAGCTGCCGGGACGAGCCGACCGAGCCGGTCCCGATCCGGATCGCCACGGGCAGCCCGACCGCCGTCTACCACGCCTTCGGCCAGTCGCTGGCCGCCATCCTCAACCGGGAGCTGCCCGGGGTACGCGCCAGCGTGGAGGTCACCGCCGCGTCCGCGCAGAACGTCCGGCTGGTCGGCGCCGGCGCGGCGGAGCTGGGGTTCACCCAGGCCGACGTGCTGCCCCCGCGCGCCCCCGAGCACCCCGCCGTGCTCGCCGTGGCCCGCGTCTACGACGACCTGCTGCACCTGGTCACCACAGCCGGCGGCCCGGTACGCACCCTCGCCGACCTGCGCGGCCGGCGGGTCTCGGTGGGCGCCGACGGTTCCGGCACCGAGGTCACCGTGCAGCGCCTGCTCGCGGTGGCCGAGCTCGACGGCGACCGGGTCCGCCAGCAGCACCTCGGCCTGGACGACTCGGTGGCCGCGCTGCGGGCCGGCCAGATCGACGCGTTCTTCTTCTCCGGTGGCCTGCCGGTGCGCGGCGTCGCCGAGCTGGCCGGCCGGACCAGCGTGCGGATGGTCGACCTGGGCGAGTGGACCGAGCCGCTGCGCCGCGCCTACGGGCAGGTCTACGTGACCCGGGACATCCCGCCCTCGGTGTACCGCACCGATCCGGTCAGCACGGTGGCGAACCCGAACTACCTGATCGTCCGGGCGAACCTGCCGGAGTCCCTGGTGCGGGACGTGACCCGGCTGCTGATGGAGCGCCGGGAGGAACTGGCCGCCGCGCATCCGGCCGCCGGCCGGATGAGTCCGCGCGCGGCGATCGTCACCGCTCCCCTGCCGCTGCACCCCGGCGCGGCCGCCTGGTACCGCGCCAGCAAACCCTGAGGCCGGCACCCTCAGCCGGTGCCCACCGGCGCTTTCAGCCGGTGCCCACCGGCGCCCTCAGCCGGTGCCGACCGGCGCCCTCAACCGGTGCCGACCGGCGTCCTCAACCGGTGCCGACCGGTGCCCGCGCCGGGCCGCCCGGCGGGGTCTGCTCCCCGTCGGCGGTGGGCCCGTCCGGGGCCGGTGCGTCCAGGGTCGGTGCGTCCGGGCCTGGTTCGTCCGGCGCCGGTTCGTCCGGGCCTGGTTCGTCCGGGGCCGGATCGTCGAGGGCCGGATCGTCTAGGGCCGGATCGTCCGGGGCGGGGAACCACAGCTCGGCGACCAGCCCTCGCGGCTCGGCCTGGCGCATCACCAGCCGGCCGTCGGAGGCGTCGACCAGCACCGCCACGATGGTCAGGCCCAGCCCGACCCCGTCCACGTTCTGCGCGTCGGGCGCCCGCCAGAACCGCTCGGTGGCCTGGTCGAGCTGACTGGTCGTCATGCCGGGGCCGGTGTCCCGCACCGCCAGCGCGACCCCACCGTCGGCCGCCCGCACGGTCACCGTCACCTCGCCACCGGCCCCGCTGAACTTGACCGCGTTGTCGATCAACGCGTCGAGGGCCTGGTCGATCGCGGTCGGCACGGTCCGGGCGTACGCCGGGGCGGTGGCGGTGTCGAACCGCAGCGCGACCGCGCGGTGCCGGGCCAGCGGCAGCCAGGCCGCCACCCGGGAGGCGGCCACCTCGGCGGCGTCGACGGTGACCCGCTGGTTCTCCTCGCGTTCCGCCCGGGCCAGGGTGAGCAGCGCGTCGAGCACGGTGGCCAGCCGGTCGGTCTCCTCCAGGGCCAGCCGGTGCTCGGCACGGCCGTCGGCGTCGGTCAGGCTCGGCCCCAGCTCCTCGACCCGCAGCCGCAGCGCGGTCAGCGGATTGCGCAGCTGGTGGCTGGCGTGCGCGACGAAGGCCCGCTGCCGGTCCATCACGTCGGAGACCGCGTCGGCCATGTGGTTGAAGCTGGTCGCGAGCCGGCGCAGCTCGGGCGGGCCGAGCCGGGGACGCACCCGCGCGGTCCGGCGCCCCTCGGCGATCTCGTGGGTGACCGCGTCCAGCTCGGTGACCGGGCGCAGCACCCAGCCGGCCAGCCCGAACGCGGTGGAGATGCAGGCCAGCACGGCGAGCAGGCCGATGCCGGCGAGCAGCAGCCACCAGGCGGCGATGGTGCGGCGTACCGAGCCGGCCGGGGTGGCGGTGACCACGGCGCCCAGCACCTCGCCGCCGTCGTTGATCGGCACCGCCACCACCAGCGGCCCGTCCCCCCACGGCCACACCGACTCCGGCCCGCTGGACTGCTGCCCGGCCAGCGCGGTGTCCAGCGCCTCGTCGGCGCGCGGGCCGAACTCCCAGCTCGCCGAGGCGGCCACGGTACGCCGGTCCCGGTCGACCACCGCCGCGCCGATGCCGTACAGCCCGTCGTAGGCGGCCAGTTCCCCGTCCAGCGGGCCGGGCCCGCCCCCGCGCAGCGCCGGGCCGGCCAGCGAGGCGAACCGGGTGGCGTCGGCGAGCCGGTCGGCGCGGACCCGGTCGGTCTCCCGGGTGGCGAGGGTGGCGGCCAGCGGCGTCTCCAGGGCGAGCAGCACGAGCACCATCAGCAGCAGGTAGCTGATCACCAGCCGGCGCCGCACCGAGGGCTCCTCACTCGCCGCGGAGCCGGTAGCCGACCCCGCGTACGGTCTCCACCAGCGTCGGGTCGCCGAGCTTGCCGCGCAGCGAGCCGACGTGCACCTCCACCGTGTGCCGGTCGGCCCAGGTGGTGCCCCAGACGTCCAGCAGGATGCGTTCCCGGGGCACCGCGACGCCGGGCTGCCGGGCCAGCGAGAGCAGGATGTCGAACTCCTTGCGGGTCAGCGTGACGCCCCGGCCGGCGACGGTGACCGTCCGCCCGCCCACGTCGATGCGGACCGGGCCGGCCTCGATCAGGTTGCGCTCCGGCGCGGTGTGCGCGGCCCGGCGCAGCACCGCCTCGATCCGGGCCTGCAACTCCACCATCGAGAACGGCTTCACCACGTAGTCGTCCGCGCCCAGCCGCAGGCCGAGCACCCGGTCGCGTTCCTCGCCGCGGGCGGTCACCGCGATGATGCCGAGCTGGCTGCTGCGCCGGCGCAGCTCCCGGCACACGTCGGTGCCGTCCCCGTCGGGCAGGGTCAGGTCGAGCAGCACCAGGTCGCAGGGGGCGGCGGAGAGGGCCGCCTCGACGGTGGCCGCGTGCTCGACCTGGTAGCCGCGCCGGGTCAGCGCCGACGAGAGGGCGGCCGCCACCCGCCGATCGTCCTCGACCAGGAGGATCCGCACCCGTGCCCCCATCCGCTCGACGTGTCGCCCTGGAATGGTGGCAGACGCGGCGGCGGGACGGGAGGGGGGCGGTTGCCGGTCAGCGGGCGGCGGCCCCGTCGGCGGCGCGGAGTCGGCGCCTCACGCCGGGCCGAGTCCCTCGATCGCCTTGGCGAGCCGGCGCTGCCGGGTCTCGGCGGTCCTGGCGCCCTCGAGCTGCTGGATCAGCGCCCTGCGGCGGCTGGGCGACAGGGCGTCGAACGCCCGACCGGCCGCGCTGTCGGCCCGCAGTGCGGCGGCGAGGTCGTCGGGTACGGAGACCTCGCGGGGCTGGTCGTCGAGCCGCAGTTCGACGTCGACCTCGTCGCCGGCGCTGATTCCGGCGGCGGCGCGGTGCTCGGCGCTGACCGGCAGCTTGTGCACTCCGCCCATGGATCCGAGCGTGCTCCGGTACGTGTGACCGTTGATCTGGACGACGACCGGGGGCCGTTTGCCGGCGCCCAGCGCCTCGACGATCCGGGCGGGCACCTCGATGCCGGTGGCGGTCCTGCCGTCGAGCTGGAGGGTGGCGCGGAAACGCATGAGCGGGTGCTCCTCTTCGGGTTCGGGGGTTGGTGTCTGGTCGGCACACGCCGCGGCGCGGCGCAGGAACAGGCGGCGTTCGCTGTCGTTCCGGCTCAACCGCGCGGCCTGTTCGAACTCCCGGCGGGCGGCGGTCAGGTGGCCCTGCCGGGCCAGCAGTTCGGCGCGGACGGCGGGCAGTTGCGGGTAGCCGCGCAGGGCCTTGTCGTCGGCGAGTTCGGCGACGAGGTCCAGCCCGCGCTGGGGGCCTTCGGCCATGCCGACGGCGACCGCGCGGTTGAGCAGCACCACCGGGGACGGGGACACGTGGGCGAGCACCGTGTAGAAGGCGGTGATCCGCTTCCAGTCGGTGTCGGCGGTGGATCGGGCCCGGGCGTGGCAGGCGGCGATCGCGGCCTGCACGGTGTACGGGCCACCACCGAGCCGCTCGGCGCGGGCCAGCGATTCCAGGCCCTGCCGGATCGACAGCCGGTCCCAACGGCGCCGGTCCTGGTCGCCGAGCAGCACCGGCTCGCCGGCGGCGTCCGTACGGGCCGGGAGCCGGGAGGCGTGCAGCTGCATGAGGGCGAGCAGGCCGTGGACCTCGGGTTCGTCGGGCAGCAGGCCGGCCAGGATTCGGCCCAGCCGGATCGCGTCGGCGCACAGTTCGGGGCGGGTCCAGTCGGTGCCCGCGGTGGCCGTGTAGCCCTCGTTGAAGATCAGGTAGATGATCCCGAGGACCGCGTGGAGCCGGTCGGGAAGCTCCGCGCGGCTCGGCAGTGCGAAGCCGACCCGGTTGTCGGTCAGCGCCCGCTTGGCCCGGGAGATCCGCTGACCCATGGTCGCCTCCGGCACCAGGAAGGCGCGGGCGATCTCGTCGGTCCGCAGCCCGGCGACCACGCGCAGGGTGAGCGCCATCTGCGATTCGGCGGAGTTCACCGGGTGGCACGCGGTGAAGATCAGCCGCAGCAGGTCGTCCCGGATGTGATCGTCGAGGGCCTCGTCCATCTGGTTCATCGGGTCCTCCAGCCGGCGCTGGTCGATCTCCCGGCCGACGTCGGCGAGTTTGCGGGCGTAGGTGACGCTCCGCCGGACCTGGTCCACGGCCAGGTGCTTGGCCGTCGCCATCAACCAGGCGCCCGGCTTCTCCGGCACCCCGGACTCGGCCCACCGCCGCAGCGCCACCTCGAAGGTGTCCTGGGCCAGGTCCTCGGCCAGGCCCAGGTCGCCCAGCCGGCGGGCCAGTGCGGCGATCAGGCGGCCGGACTCGATCCGCCAGACCGCCTCGATCGCCGCTCCGGTGTCCGTCACGCCGACTGCCGGCCGCCGTCAGCCGCCGCCGGTGGGCCGAAGTCCTCCGGGCCGAAGACCTTCAGCACGTCGGCCTCGCCCTCCCAGCCCGGCCACCGGTCCCGGTGCAGGGCCATGAACCGGCTGGTCCACTCGGTCGCCTCGGCGCGGGACCGCACGTCGTACAGCGCGTAGCTGATCAACTCCTTCGACTCGGCGAACGGCCCGTCGGTGACGCTGAGCTGGCCTCCGGCCAGCGCGACCCGCGCACCGGCCGCGCTGGGCTGCAATCCGGCGGTGTCCAGCAGCGCACCGGCGGCGGTGGCTTCCGCCCCGAGCGCCATGATCGCCTCCATCAGGTCCGGCGGTGGCGGTGTCGACGCGTTCGACTTCAACAACACGAGATAACGCACAACCTGCTCCCTGGTGAGATCTCAGTCCTGGTCGGTGATGATGCCGGTTCCCCGGTGGTCCGGCCGACCCCCGATCCGCAGCGGTGCGGC
This sequence comes from Micromonospora sp. NPDC049836, assembly GCF_044465125.1. Taxonomy (NCBI): domain Bacteria; kingdom Bacillati; phylum Actinomycetota; class Actinomycetes; order Micromonosporales; family Micromonosporaceae; genus Micromonospora; species Micromonospora sp. NPDC049836. Next base: position 124,903 of record NZ_JBITLH010000006.1, on the reverse strand, counting down.
GCGGCGGCGGCGCGGGGCGGCGGCAGGGTCAGCGCGGCGCGGCGGCGGCGGCGTCCGCGGCAGCGTCGCGGGCGAACTCCCGCGCCGACCATTCCGCCAACCACACCCAGCCCAGGATCACCCCGGCGGTGAACACCAGGGTGCCCCACGGCTGGCCCGACGCCGCGGCGGCGAACCCGACCAGCACCCCGGCCCCGCAGATCCGGGACCACCGCGCGCGGCCGCGCCGATCCTCCCGGGCGGCCCGGCGGCCGGACAGCAGACAGGCCACGGCCAGGCAGACGAACGCCAACCCGCCGAAGACCAGGTGCAACGTGCCGTGCGGCGTCGGGTGGGCCGGTGCCCCGTCCGGCGTCCCCAGCGGGAAGCCGAACATCGGGTCGGCCCGGAAGACGCCGGCCCCGACCATGCCCACCCCGTACGCCCCGACCAGGAGCGCCGCTGCCCGCCCCGGACGGCCGACGGCCCGCCACAGTCCCGCGGCCGCGACCAGCACCAGCACGCCCGTCAGCATCAGGTTCGTCGACTGGATCCACCCGCCCGGCCCGTTCGCCAGCAGGCTCCAGTCGTGCCTGGTCAGGTCGAACCCGTCACGGGTCAGGGCCTGCGCGAGCGACACCGCGACATAGAGCGGACCGGCCAGCACGCCGTAGCCGAGCAGCGAACGGGTGACCCGCCCGGCCGGCGTGCACCCGCCGCGTACCGCGCCGTCCCGCAGCCGCGGGGAGTCGAGAACCGCAGTCTTCATGGCAACCTCCCGGAACCACCGGCCGGTCGAAGCACCGGCCGCGTCAGGAGGTCATCGAACGGGCGGACCCGATTTCTACATCGGCCCGAAAAGATCTTGGGACCGGTTCATCGCCGAGGTGTCGCCTGCCCTCGACGTACCCCGGTGAGCGGGGCGATTCCGCCGGACCGCCGGGCTAGGCTGCGGTGATGATCTACAAGATCCTCTCCTCCGGCGAGTGGGAGCAGGCCCGGGCGGCCGGCCGGTTCACCGGCACGGAGCTGGACCGGCAGGACGGCTTCATCCACCTCTCCGCGGCCGACCAGGTGGTGGAGACGGCCCGGCGGTTCTTCGCCGGGGCCACCGGCCTCACCGTGCTCGCGGTGGACCCGGACCGGCTCGGCGACGCGCTGCGCTGGGAGGCGTCCCGCGGCGGGGCGCTCTTCCCGCACCTGTACGCGCCGCTGCCGGTCGAGGCGGTGGTGACGGCGCACCCGCTGCCGGTGGACCGGCCGGCCGCCGACGCGGTGGCCGAACTGCTGCCCTGACGGCTCGCTATGCTGCGTCAGCCCGCGCCGGCACGGGGGACGCCTCCCGGGCGGCCGGGCGGTCCTGGCCCGGGCGGGGCGCGCCGGACGACCGGCACGGTCCACCCGGCAACCGACGGCGCGACGGCGCGCCCCGCGACGATGCGAGTAGACAATGACTGACACCAACGACCGGTCCGCCTCCGTGTTCGTCCACCCGACGGCCGACGTGGAGGCCGGCGCCCAGGTCGGCGACGGCACCAAGGTCTGGCACCTGGCCCACATCCGGTCGAGCGCGCACATCGGCGCCGGCTGTGTCATCGGCCGCAACGTGTACGTCGACGCGAACGTCTCGGTCGGCGACCGGGTGAAGATCCAGAACAACGTCTCGGTCTACCAGGGGGTGACCATCGAGGACGAGGTCTTCGTGGGCCCGTGCGCGGTGTTCACCAACGACTTCCGGCCGCGCGCCCAGAACCCGGACTGGACGATCACCCCGACCCTGGTCCGCCGGGGCGCCTCGATCGGCGCCAACGCCACCCTGGTCTGCGGGATCGAGGTCGGCGAGTACGCGATGATCGCCGCCGGCTCGGTGGTGACCAAGGACGTCAAGCCGTACCAGCTGGTGGCCGGCAACCCGGCCCGGCCGAAGGGCTGGGTCGACGAGAAGGGCGAGGTCGTCTCCCGCGACGTCGACAACCCGCCGGCCGGGCTGACCCAGGGCTGACCGGGCTGCCGTACCCGGCCACGGCCGGGTAGTTCGCTCCCCCGGCCGGCCGCCGACACACCGCGGGCCCTGACCGATCCGGTCAGGGCCCGCGTCCGTGCGGCGGGATCAGCCGCCGATGACCACCCGGCGCACGCCGGTCCAGCGGGCCGGGTCGGTGACCCGGCGGCCGTCGACCAGCACCGTCACGCCCGGCAGGTCGGCCGGGGCGAGGGTGCGGTACTCGGCGTGGTCGGCCTGGATGACCGCCGCGCCGACCGGCTCGCCGTCGTAGCCGGGCAGGCCGTGCGCGGCCAGTTCGTCGTTGGTGTACATCGGGTCGGAGACGTACGGGGTGGCGCCCCGCTGGCGCAGCGCCTCGACGGTCGGGAAGACCCCGGAGAAGGCGGTCTCCTTCACCCCGCCCCGGTAGGCCGCCCCGAGCACCAGCACGCCCACGCCGGTCAGGTCGCCGTACGCGGCGGCGAGCAGGTCGACGGCGTAGTCCGGCATGGCGGCGTTGGCCTCGCGGGCCGAGCGCACCACGGTGGCGGCCGGGTCGTTCCAGAGGTACATCCGCGGGTAGATCGGGATGCAGTGCCCGCCGACCGCGATGCCCGGCTGGTGGATGTGGCTGTACGGCTGGGTGTTGCAGGCCTCGATCACCTTGGTGACGTCGACGCCGACGGTGTCGGCGAACCGGGCGAACTGGTTCGCCAGGCCGATGTTGACGTCCCGGTAGGTGGTCTCGGCGAGCTTGGCCAGCTCGGACGCCTCGGCCGAGCCGAGGTCCCAGACGCCGTTGGCCCGGTTGAGGTCGGCCCGCTCGTCGAAGTCCAGCACCGCCTCGTAGAAGCGGACACCGTGCTCGGCGGACGCCTCGTCGATGCCGCCGACCAGCTTCGGGTAGCGGCGCAGGTCGGCGAAGACCCGGCCGGTGAGCACCCGCTCCGGGCTGAAGACCAGGTGGAAGTCGGTGCCGGCGGTCAGGCCGGAGCCCTCCTCCAGCATCGGCGCCCAGCGGTTGCGGGTGGTGCCGACCGGCAGGGTGGTCTCGTAGCTGACCAGGGTGCCCGGCCGCAGCCCACGGGCGATGGCCCGGGTGGCGTCGTCCATCCAGCCGAAGTCCGGCACGCCGTCGGCGTCCACGAACAGCGGCACGACCACGACCACCGCCTCGGCCTCGGCGACCGCCGCGGCGGTGTCGGTGGTGGCGGAGAGCAGCCCGGCGGAGACGGCCTCCTTGAGCTTGGTGTCCAGGTCGGTCTCGCCGGGGAACGGCACCGCGCCGTCGTTGACCAGCGTGACGACCCGCTCGGAGACGTCCGCTCCGATGACCCGGTGCCCCTTCGACGCGAACTGCACGGCGAGCGGCAGTCCGATCTTGCCGAGGGCGACGACGCAGATGTTCATGACTTCTACTTTCCTCCTAGTGGGAGCCTGCGCTGCAGGCGGGCCATCAGCCTGCGCGGCGTCACAGGTGCTACGGCGATCACGAGCTGACCCTTGTGGTTCGTGGTGGTGGTGAGGACGTGCAGCCGGGCGCCGTGGCGCACCACGGACCGTACCGGCACCGGCCGGCGTGGCCCGCGCAGCGCCGCCGACCCGGTGGCGCCGAGGGCGGTCACCTGGGCGGAGACGATGCGCAGCTCGCCACCGGGGGCGACGGTGGCCAGCACCCGGCCCAACGGTATCCGGGCCCGGACGGTGGTGCCGGTGGCGTCGGCGTCGACCGCGAGCGTGACACCGGCGACGTCCCCGGCGCAGAGCCGGATGTCGGAGGCGCGTTCCGCGAGGTCGGGGCGAGGGCTGCGGGCGGTCACCAGCAGCGCGCGGGCGCCGGCCCGGCCCCCCTCGAGGGTGGCCGAGACGGTGTCGAACCGGGCCAGCCAGTCGGCGACCGTGTCGGTGATCTCGAACCACGGGTCCGGGACGGCCAGCCGGGGATCCCGGAACCCCGGATAGCCGGCGTACCAGCGGTCGCCGTCCAGCACGGCCGGCGGGATGCCCAGCTCGGCGTCCTGCCGGATCACCGCCAGCAGGTCGTCGAGGTCGCCGTGGCGGGCCGCGCCGAGCCGGACCCGGGCCTCGACCGGGAGCCGGTCCCGGATGTCGTCGGTGAGGTACTGCCGGGCCAGCTCCCGGACCCCGGCGCGCACCTGCTCCTGGACGTCCCGCGTCAGCAGCAGGAAGTCGTTCTCCAGGAGCTTGGCGACCTCCCAGGTGAAGTGCCGCAGCAGCACCGCGTCGCGCCGCTTGCCGGGCTCGATCAGTCCGGCCACGAACCGGACGAGTTCCTCGGCGCAGCGCAGCCGCTCCAGGTGCCGGCTCTTGTAGGTGATGTTGCGGGCGTTCAGCCGGCGCACCGCATAGTAGTAGTCGTAGTCGGCGAGCACCGAGATCCGCCGGGCCCGGAAGCACGCCTCGATGGTGAACGGCTGGTCGCTGCCGACCGGCATGTCCTCCGGGTAGCGCAGCCCGTGCCGTTCGATCAGCTCGCGCCGGAACAGCTTGGTGTTCGACAGCGACCACGGCAGGGCGGAGTCGAAGAGGTCCACGTCCGGCTCGGTGGCCGCGAAGATCGCCTGGTGGATGTAGCGGCTGTTGACCCCGACGGTACGGCCGAGCACGACGTCCGAGCCGTACCGGTCGGCGGCGTCGACCAGCCGCTCCAGCGCCTCCGGCCCGAGGTAGTCGTCGGAGCCGATGAAGAAGACGTACCGGCCGGTGGCGTGCTCCAACCCGACGTTGCTGGGCTGCGCCGGCCCGCCCGAGTTGGCCTGGTGGATGACCTTGACGGTGCCGGGGTGCAGGCGCGCGAAGCGGTCCAGTTCCCGGCCGCTGCCGTCGGTGGAGCCGTCGTCCACCGCCACGACCTCCAGCCGGTCCCGCCCGATGCTCTGCTCGACCAGCGAGGTCAGGCAGCGGGTCAGGTACGGCATGGTGTTGTAGACGGCGGTGATGACGGTGACGTCCGGCTGGGTCACGTGCCGGCTCCGACCGCCGGCTGCGCCTCGTCCGCCCGGCCGGCCGCCCCGGGGGCCGGGCCGGCCGGTGCCCGCTCCGGCAGCAGCCGGCGGTACACCGCGTCCATCACCTCGGCCTGGGCCTCCCAGGTCCAGCTCTCCAGCAGCCCCGGACGGTCGTACGCGGCCCGGTAGCGGTCCGGTTCGGCGAGCACCGCCCGGACCGCCCGCACGTAGTCCGCGACGTCCTCGGCCCGGAACACCTCGCCCTGGCCGGTGTCGCGCACCGTGCCGGCCATCGTCTTCACGTCGCTGACCACCAGCGGCAGCCGGGCGTGCGAGTACTCGAAGAACTTGGTGATCAGCGCGATCTCGTGGTTCGGCCAGTGGTGGATCGGGATGACCCCGGCGTCCGCCGCCGACAGGAACGGCACCACCTGCCAGTGCGGCACGTACGGCAGCGCGTGCACCCGGTCGGCGACGCCCAGCCGGGCCGCCCGGGCCAGCACCCCGGCGACGTACGGGCCGGTGGGCTTGTTGACCACCAGCGCCACGTGCACCCCGGGCAGCTGCGGCAGCGCCTCGACCATGATGTCCAGCCCGCGCTGCTTCATGGCCGCGCCGCTGTAGACCAGCAGCGGCGTGTCGGGCCGCACGCCGCAGCTCGCCCGCAGGTCCGGCACGGGAGCGTCGGTGACCCGCTCGCCGTGCTCGGCGGCGGGCGCGTTCAGCACCACGTCCGGCAGGGTGGCCAGGCCGTGCTGGCGCTGGAGCAGGTCGGCCAGGCTGGCCGAGACGGTCATCACCGCGTCGGCGTACGGGGCGTACTCCCGCTCGTGCGCGACGTGCGCGGGCAGCCAGCGGGCGTTGTCCTGCCACGGCTTGAGGCCGGGCAGGAACTCGTGCGCGTCCCAGACCAGCTTGATCTCGCGGCCCCGGGCGGCGGCCCGGATCTTGGCGCGGGCGCCGACCCCGAGCATCCGGAAGTCGTTGGCGTGGATCAGGTCCGGTCGCAGCTCGTCGACCACCGGCCCGTAGGCCAGCTCGTAGTCCCAGAGGCCGGGCTCCAGCCGGCGCCACGCGCGGTCGCCGCGCACGGCCTGCCAGAACAGCGTGTAGGCCCGGTCCCACGGGTTGCGGAACCGGCGCCGGCGGCGGGCCTGGGTGAGCATCCAGTACCGCAGCGACACCCACTTGCCGGCGACCTTCGCGGCGGCCTCCTCGGCGCGCAGCGCGCGGCGGCGCAGCGCGAGGCGGGGCTGGCCGGGGTCGGCGACCGCGAGCTGGGCGGCCCGCACGGCCAGGTCGGCCTGCCAGGCCCGGACAGCCTGCTGGCGGTGGGCGGCCAGGCCGCTCGGCGGGTACGCCAGCGGCCAGCGCAGCCAGGCCCGCCGGAACTCGTGCCGGCGGCGGGCGAGCGGGTCGGGCATGGCCAGCAGCCGCACCTCGGCCCGGCCGAGCTGCCAGGTCTGCGGTAGGCCGCCGGGTGAGCGGCCGAGCAGGATGACCTCCCAGCCCGCGTCGGCGGCCGAGCGGGCGGCCTTCTGCACCCGCGAGTCACCGTTGACGCCGTTGTCGACCAGCATGACGACGCGTCCGCGGTGTCCGGCTGCCGCAGCCGTACCGTCAGATCCCATTACCGCCCGTCTCCGTTGCGCCTGCACCCCTGCCGAGCGGCGAGTCTACGCCAGCCGGTCCGCCATTCAGGACGCACACCGGGCGGCAGATCGCCCCCATTTGTGGCGGTCGTCACCCGCCCGCCGGCGGGTCCCCGCCCACCAGGGCGGGGACCGTCGATGATCAACCGTGGACGGGCTGGCCCTGCGCCGCCGGGTCGGCGGCCGGGACCGGCGCGTCGCCGCCGCGCCGCGGCCGGCCGGGCAGCAGCCGGCTGTAGACCTCGTCCAGCACCTCGGCCTGCGCCTCCCAGGTCCACCGCTCCAGCAGGCCGGGCTCGTCGTAGGCGGCCCGGTACCGCTTGGGGTCGGCCAGCACGGCGCGGACGGCCCGCACGTAGTCGGCCACGTCCTCGGCCCGGAACACCTCGCCCTGGCCGGTGCGGCGCACGGTCTCCGCCATCGTCTTCACGTCGCTGACCACGATCGGCAGCCGGGCGTGCGAGTACTCGAAGAACTTGGTGATCAGCGCGATCTCGTGGTTCGTCCAGTGGTGGATCGGGATGACCCCGATGTCGGCCGAGGAGAGGAAGGAGACCACCTGCCAGTACTTCACGTACGGCAGCACGTGCACCCGGTCGGCCGCACCCAGCTCGGCGGCGCGGGCCTGCAACCCCTGGACGTACGCGTCGCCCGGCTTGGGCACCACGAACGCCACGTGCACGCCGTCGAGCTGCGGCAGCGCCTCGACCATGGTGCCGAGCCCGCGGTGCACCACCGCGCCCCCGCTGTAGACCAGCAGCGGCACGTCCGGGCCGAGGCCGCAGGCGGCGCGGATGCTCGGGTTGGTCTCGTCGACCTCCTCGTCCTCCGGCAGCTCGTCGACGTTGGGCGCGTTGAGCACCACGTACGGCCGCTCGGTCAGGCCGTGCTCCTTGATCAGCAGGTCGCCGAGGCTCTCCGAGACGGTGATCACCGCGTCCGCGTACGGCGCGTACTCCCGCTCGGAGGCAGCGTGCGCGGGCAGCCAGCGCAGGGTGTTCTGGCCCGGGCTGACGCCCGGCAGGAACTCGTGCACGTCCCAGACCAGCTTCACGTCCCGCTTCGCGACCCGGCCGCGGATCGCCGCCCGGGCACCCACCCCGATCATCCGGAAGTCGTGGGCGTGGATCAGGTCCGGCTTGAGCCGGTCGATGACCGGGCCGAAGGCCAGCTCGTAGTCCCAGAGGCGGGGCTCCAGCCGGCGCCACGCCCGGTCGCCCATCAGCTTCAGCCAGAGGGCCGTCTGGAACCGGTCCCACGGGCCGGTCAGCCGACGGCGGGCCTCCTGGGCCCGGTTGAGCTGCCGGTAGCGCAGCGACACCCAGCCGCTGAGCACCTTCGCCGCGGCCTGCTGGCCGCGGACCGCCGCCTTGCGCAGCTTGAGGGCCGCCGGCGGCTTGCCCGACCGCTCGGCCAGCAGCAGCAGCCCGTGCCGGACCCGCAGGTCCGCCTGCCACGCCTTCATCCACTGGTGCCGGTGCCCGGCCACCCCGGTGGGCGGGTAGCCGAGCGGGCCGCGCAGCCACCGGCGGCGGAACTCGTGCCGGCGCTTCGTCAACGGCGAGGTCATCGGGATCAGCCGGACCTCGGCCCCGCCCTCGTCCCAGGTGTGCGGCTTCCGGTCCGGCGAGCGGCCGAGCAGGATCACGTCCCAGCCGGCGGCCGCGGCCGAGCGGGCCGTCTTCTGCACCCGGGAGTCGCCCTTGACCGCGTTGTGGACCAGCATGACCACGCGCCCCCGGGCCTCACCTGGGGCGACGCCGCTCGCAGAGTGCATGACGCTCCTACCTCTTTCCGCCGGCCGGAGCGGCCGGATCATCATCGGACATGCCGGGGCCGGCTCCGGTCAGGAGACCTGGTCGGGCACGAGTTCCAGGTTCAGCGCGGTGGTGACGACCGCGTCCGGATGGCGCCGGGCCAGCCGGTAGCCGAGAGTGACCGAGTCTATGTCGGCGGCCACCACGGCATCAACGTCACCGATCTTGGCCCGGCGCAGCGCGCGCACCCCCCGCCCGGCCAGCAGCGCGGCACGCACCTGGGCGTAGCCGGTCACCGGCAGGCGGCGCAGCAGGACCGCCAGCCGGCCGGTACGCCGAGGCCGGGTCAGGGCGTTCTCCAGGCCGCGCAGCGGCGTCCACGGCCCGCCCTCGAGCAGGCTGACCACCCGGACCGGCCGGGCGCCGGCCGGGTCGAGCCCGGGCGCCGGGCCGGCCACCACGAGCACCACCTCGGCCCCGCGTTCGGCCAGCCGGCCCACGTACCCGAGGATCCGGTCCGACAACCCCCGGTTGAGGGCCAGCACCAGCACCCGGGCGTCCCGCTCAGCGCCGCGCATGGTCACGATCCTCCACCCCGGCCCGGTCGACCCCGGCGCCGGCGCCCGCCGCGCTCGCCGGCAGCAGCGACCGCAGCCGGGCCTCCAGCGGCGCCAGCGTCAGGTCCCGGGCGTACCGGTCGGCGTGCCGCCGGGCCGCCGCCCGCTGCGCCGGATCCAGCTCGCGGGCGGCCCGCCCGGCCCGCAGCATGGCGTCCGCGACGTCGGCCGGTTCCAGGCTGCGCGCCCGGAACCACAGCGGGTAGTCGGCGAGCACCTCCTCGGCGGCGATACCCGGGGCGTGCACCGAGACGATCGGCCGGCCGGTCGTCATGTACTCGAAGATCTTGCCGGAGGTGACGTACTTCGACCCGCCGGCCAGGAACACCAGCACGTCGCTGTCCTCGTACACCGACGCCACCTCGGTCTTGGAGACCGGGCCGCGGTACCGGACCCCGGTGTCGGGGCGGTCGGCGCCGAGCCGGTCCAGCAGGTCCCGCGCGCCGTTGGGGTTGAACCCCAGGTGCCCGTGGATGTGCAGCTGGGCGTCGGCGAGCTCGGCGTGCCCCCGGGCCAACGCGAAGCCGCCGACCAGCTCCTCGATCGGCTGCACCCGGGTGACCGTGCCCAGGTAGGCGAAGCGCAGCGGCCCGTCGGTCCGCTGCGGCGCCGCCTCCGCCGCGGTCGCCACGTCCGGGTCCCAGCCGTTCGGGACCACCATCATCCGGTCCGCCACCGCCGGGTAGCGCCGGGCGTGCCAGTCCCGCAGCGCGTCGTTGACGAAGGCCACCCCCGCGGCCCGGCCCAGCACCCGCCGCTCCCACGCCCACGCCGGGTGGCCGGCCGGGAACGCCGGGCCGTTGGTGAACAGGTCCAGCGTCCACGAGTCCCGGTAGTCCAGCACGTACGGGACGCCGGTGAGCCGGTGGAACAGCCAGGCCGCGGCGAACGAGGCGAACGGGTTCCCGGTGGCCAGCACCACGTCGAACCGCCGGCGGCGGTGCAGCCGCAGCGCGCGGGCCACCGAGGCCAGGCCCCAGGAGGCGTAGTGCTCGGGGAAGCCGAGCCGCTGGCCGAGCTGGTAGAGCTTCTGCGCGGTGCGGGGCAGGTTCCGCCGGAACCGGCCGTACCGGCGCACGTCCTTCTCCCAGGCGAACCGTTGCAGCGCCGGCCGCTCCACCCGGATCTCCGGCGCCACGGTGGCCGCCAGGTCGGTGTCGACCGAGCCGAGCACGTCGCGCAGGAAGTCCACCGGGGCGGCGCAGACCGTGACGTCCCAGCCCCGGCTCACCAGGTGGTTGGCCGTGGCCCGGGCCCGGTAGACGCCGCTGGCCCGCGACGGCGGGAAGTAGAAGGCCAGGTAGAGCACGCGCGGCCGGCGGGCGCCTCGCTCAGCTCCCATCGGCCGGCACTCCACGCCGGTCGTCGTCGCCGTCCAGCGGACCGGCGTAGTCCAGGCCGAAGGCGAGCCGGGGCACCGGGACGCCGCGCGCCTCGTAGTCGGCGATCAGGCCCGCCGCGTACGGCATCGACGCCGGATCGGTCACCACGATCAGATCGAAGGCGGCGTCCGCCGGCAGGCCGCGCCGGATCACCGGGTACGACCCCTCGCCCCAGCCCTTGCGGTACAACGGCTGCACCAGCCGCCGGTGCACCCGGTCGGCGAAGCGGGACTCGTAGCCGGTGGAGACCCGGCCGACCCGCTCCCGCAGCGGCCCCCGGCCCACCGCCCGGAACACCTTCCGGGGCCCCTTGAACAGCAGCAGCTGCTCGATCCGCACCGGCAGCCGGGCCGCCTCCAGGCGGGACAGCTCGACCACCTTGACGGACCGGTGGAACTTGACCCGCCGCCACGGCTGGCGCTGGTCGATCACCACCACGGCCCGGCCGCCGTCGGCGACCACCTGGGCCGACTCCTCCTGGGCCGCCCGGGACCGGTTCGCCCCGAGGGCGAGGAACAACACCTGCATGGTCACTCCGTCGGGGTGGCGGCGGCGAACGAGGTCGGGGCGGCGGGCGCGGTGTCGTCGGCGTCGGGGAACCACACCCGCGCATGGGCCCGCCCGACGGCGTCGTATCCGTACCGGTCGACCAACACCGAGCGGGCGTGCGCCAGGTCCACCTGGGCGGGGAACCGGTCACGCAGCCGCCGGTACCCGTCGGCGATGGTGTCCGGGTCGTCGGTCACGTCGATCAGCCCGCCGGCGGCGTCCTCGATCCCGGCGAGGGTCTCCTCCGGCCCGCCGCAGCGGGTCACCAGCACCGGGGTGCCGGCGGCGATCGCCTCGATCACCGTCATGCCGAAGGTCTCCAGCCGGCTCGGGTGGATCAGCAGGTCGTGCTCGCGCATCAGCTGCAACGCCCGGTCGGGCAGGACCGAACCGACGAAGCTCACCGCGTCGGCGAGCCCCAGCTCGGCCACCCGCCGGGTCAGCGCGGCGCGCAGCCGCCCCTCCCCCACGAAGGTCAGGCTCAGCGACGGGTCCTCGGCCCGGCACCGGGCGAACGCCTCCAGCAGCAGCGCCACGCCCTTGCGCTCGCTGAGCGTGCCGACGTAGAGCCAGCGCCGCAGCGCGGTGACCGGCTGCTCGCGGGGCGCGCCGAAGGAGATCGGGTTCGGCATGAAGGTGATCCGGTCGGCGTGGTGCGGGAACGCCTCGACGAGGACCTTGCGCACCTCCTCGCCGACCGCGAAGACCCCGGCCGCCCGCTGGATCACCTCGTCGTAGAGGGCCCGGGAGTCCGACTCGGCGAGCACCGAGGGCAGGAAGGTCGCGTGCTCGGTCACGAAGACCCGGGCGTCGGGGCGGGCGTTCTCCAGCGCCGTCCAGCCACCCCGCAGGCCGACGTGGGCGTGCACCACCGGCGCGTCGATCGGCGCCCCGCGCAGCGCGGTCCGCAGCGCGGTCGCGTGCCGCCGGGCGGACTGGGCGAAGGACACCCCGACCCGCACCGGCACGGGGACGTACCAGAGCCGGGCGCCGGAGACGGTCCCGGTCTCGCGTACGGCCCGGGTGAGCAGCGCGTGGTGGGCCTGCATGATCGCCTGGTCCTGCGGCTCCGGGACGCGGGCGCCCCAGCCGTCGACGTGGTAGACGGTGGCCCGGTGCCACGCCGACGCGGTCGCCTCGACCATCGCCTGCACGAAGGCGCCACCGAACGGCACCTGCCTGGTCGGGTACCACGGCGTGACGATGGCCACGTCCCGGTCAGCGGGAACACCCACCGGACTCTCCTCCTCGGGTCACCGGCCCGGCCGGCACGCTGTTCGCGGCCGGCCGTGCCGGGTCAGGACTGGGCGACGGGCAGGGCCGGGCCGGCGTCGGCCGGGGCGGCGGTCGGGCCGGCGACGGCGTCGAGGTCGGCGCGGGCCGGCGAGCCGGGCGCGGCCGGCAGCAGCCGGGTGTAGAGCTGGTCGAGGATCGCCGCCTGCGCCTCCCAGCTCCACTGCTCCAGCAGGCCCGGCTGGTCGTACGCCGCGCGGTACTTCGCGGGGTCGGCCAGCACCAGCTTGACCGCGCGGAGGAAGTCCGTCAGGTCCTTGGCCCGGAACACCTCGCCCTGGCCGGTCGAGCGGACCATGTCCCCCATCGTCTTCACGTCGCTGGTGACCAGCGGCAGCCGGGCGTGGGAGTACTCGAAGAACTTGTTGCTCAGCGCGATCTCGTGGTTGGGCAGGTGGTGCAGCGGGCTGACCGCGGCGTCCGCGGTCGACAGCACCCGGGAGACCTGCCAGTGCGGCACGTACGGCAGCAGGTGGACCCGGTCGGCCACGCCGAGCTTGGTGGCGCGGGCCAGCAGCTTCTCGGCGGCCCGGTTGATGCCGGTCGGGTGCTGCGACAGCATCGCCAGGTGCACGCCCGGCAGGCTGGGCAGGGCCTCGACCACCAGGTCGACGCCGCGCACCGGGGTGATGCCGCCGGAGTAGGCCAGCAGCGGGGTCTCCGGGCCGAGGCCGCAGAGCGTCCGCAGGTCGGGCACCAGGGCGTCGTCGGTGCCCTCGGTGGCGGCCAGCACCGGCGCGTTCATCACCACGGTGGGCTGCTCGGCCAGCCGGTGGTCGCGGCGCAGCAGGTCGGCCAGGGCGTCGGAGACGGTCACCACGGCGTCGGCGGCGCCGATGTACTCCCGCTCGTAGGCGACCTGGGCCGGCAACCAGCCCGGCGTGCGGGGCAGCAGGCCCGGCACGTACTCGTGGGCGTCGAAGACGAACCGCACGTCGCGGCCCTTGGCCCGGGCCCGGGCCGCCGCCCGGGCGCCGACGCCCACCATCTTGAAGTCGTGCGCGTGGATCAGGTCGGGCTTGAGCTCGTCGATCACCTTGCCGAACGCCAGCTCCCACTCCCACAGCGACGGGTCGAGCCGGCGCCAGGCGCGCGCGCCCCGCATCGTGGTCCAGTACTTGACGACCAGCCGGTTGAGCGGCAGACGCGGGTTGGCCCGGGCCTCGCGCAGCTTGCGGGTCTCCCGGGCGCGCAGCCGCACCCAACGGCTGGCCGCCGCGAGCCCGAGGCGCGGGAACAGCAGCCGGGGCTCGCCGAGCGGGCCGCCCTGGCCGCCGGTCCCGCCGCGGCCGGCGCGCAGCTCGGCGATCCGGGCCACGACGTCGGCCCGCCAGGCGTGCATCAGCTCCAGCCGCACGGCGGCCTGCCGGCTGTCCGGGTAGGCGAGCGGCCGGCGCAGCGAGCGACCCCGGCGGAAGCGCGGCTCCACCAGGTCGGTGCGGACCGGAACGAGGCGCACCTCGGCCTGGCCGAGCCGCCAGGTGTCGACGGCCGAGTCGCCCCTCTTGCCGATCAGGATGACGTCCCAGCCCGCCTCGGCGGCGGACCGGGCGGACTTCTGCACCCGGGAGTCACCGTTCACGCCGTTGTCGACCAGCATGACGACCCGACCCCGAGTGCCTCGCGCCGCGACGGCGCCGTCCACGTCCATGATCCCTGTCTCTGCCTCTCCCACCGCACCGGCCTCTGCGAGAACGTCGGCGAGTGTACGGCAACGCCGACCCGATCGCCCCACCCGCGCGGCGCCCCGGCCCCGATCCGATCGGGTCACCCGGGCCGATCCGGCCTGACCAGGGCGGATACCACCCGAAACGGGTCAGCGAGGCGGCGTACCGGACATCCGGCCGGGTCGCCGCCACGCCGAACCGCGCCCGGTGGCGCACACCCACCGGGTACCCGCGGCCGGCGTCACGTATCGTGTTCGGCGCCAGGTGAGGCCGCCGGAGTGCCCGAACCTCTCGTCGAGACCGGTGCCCCTGGCGGGACCGTCGTCGTGGTTCACAACATTCCGGGAGACAGAGCCGTGAAGGTAGTCAGTGTCGTCGGTGCCCGTCCGCAGCTGGTGAAGCTCGCACCCATCGCGGCGGCGTTCGCCCGCACCGAGCACCAGCACGTGATCGTGCACACCGGCCAGCACTACGACGTCAACCTGTCCGACGTCTTCTTCTCCGGGCTGGGCATCCCCGCCCCGGACGTGCACCTGGGCATCGGCTCGGGCAGCCACGGCATGCAGACCGGCCGGATCCTGGAGGCCATCGACCCGGTGCTGGCCCGGGAGGCCCCGGACTGGGTGCTGGTCTACGGCGACACCAACTCCACCCTGGCCGGCGCCGTCTCGGCCGTGAAGCAGCACATCAAGGTGGCCCACCTGGAGGCCGGCCTGCGCTCGTTCAACCGGCGGATGCCGGAGGAGCACAACCGGGTCCTCACCGACCACGCCGCCGACCTGCTGCTGGCCCCCACCGAGGAGGCGCTGCGCCACCTGGCCACCGAGGGGCTGGCCGAGCGCTCGGTGCTCAGCGGCGACGTCATGGTCGACGTCTGCCTCCAGGTCCGGGACAGCGTCCTCGCCGGCCAGCACCCCCGGCCGGTGCTGCCGGACGGCATCGAACCGGACGCGCCGTACCTGCTGGCCACCCTGCACCGGGCGGAGAACACCGACGACCCGGCCCGGCTGGCGGCGCTGGTCGAGGCGCTGGCCTCGCTGCCGGTCCCGGTGGCGCTGCTGGCCCACCCGCGGTTGCTCGCCAAGGCGCAGGAGCAGGGCCTGAAGCTCGCCCAGGGCGCCCTGCACGTGGGTAACCCGGTCGGCTACGCGGGCATGATCGCTGCGGTCCTCGGCTCGGTCGGCGTGGTGACCGACTCCGGCGGCCTGCAGAAGGAGGCCTACCTGCTGGGCCGCCCCTGCACCACGCTGCGCTCGGAGACCGAGTGGCTGGAGACCCTCTCCGGCGACTGGAACCGGCTCGTCCCGGACCCGCGCCGGCTCACCGCCGACGAGTGGGTCCGCACCGCCACCCGGCCCGCGCCGGCCACCGCCCAGGGTGAGCCGTTCGGCGACGGGCGGGCGGCGCAGCGCGTGGTGGAGATCCTCGCGGAGCGGGCTACGCTGGACCGGCAGGCCTGATCCCGGTGCTCGACGACCGCACCCCGGCGCCCCTGCGGCGCCGCCGGTGCGGTCCGTGCCGTCAGGCGCGGGACCCCGGCGAGCGACGCCGGCGGATCCCGGCGATTGGACCGTGCCCCGTGCCGAGCCGCTTCAGGAGCAGCAGATGACGACCCAGCCCCGGCGTCGGCCTCGGGTTCTGTATCTCTCGTTCTACTTCCCCCCGTCCCGGGCCAGCGGGGTCTACCGGGCCCGGGCCACCGCCAACCACCTGGCCGCGCACGACTGGGACGTCACCGTCTTCGCCGCCCCGATGCGGTTCCTGCACGACGTGGCCGGTTCGGTGGACGAGGGCCTGGCGGCCACCGTGGATCCGCGGATCCGGGTGGAGCGGCCCGAGCTGAACTACTTCAAGTGGGAGCACGACCTGCGCCGGTTCAGCCGGCTGCGCCGCACCATGCCGCTGGTCTCCCGCAAGCTCTACGAGGCCGGGCAGCGGATCTTCCCCGAGCACTACCTCTCCTGGGGCCGCAGCGCGGTGGCCAAGGCGCTGCGGCTGCACGCCCGGCGGCGCTTCGACGTCGTCCTCGCCACCGGCAACCCGTTCGCCTCGTTCGCCGCCGCCTGGATGATCAACCGGATCACCGGCCTGCCGTACGTGGTGGACTACCGCGACTCGTGGACGCTGGACCTCTTCGCCGACAAGCCGGGCTTTCCCGAGGGTCACCCGGTCTGGGGCTGGGAGCGGCGGGTACTCGAGCGCGCCTCGGCGGCGAGCTTCGTCAACGAGGCGCTGCGCGGCTGGCACGCCGAGCGGTACCCGGCCGTGGCGGACCGGATGATGGTGGTGCCCAACGGCTGGGACCCGGATCTGCTCACCGACGTCGGGGACGGGCCGGGCGACGGCCACGCCGGCCCGGCCGCGCCACTGCGCTTCTCGTACGTCGGCACGCTCACCGCCGCCCAGCCGGTGGAGCAGATGACCACGGCGTTCCAGCTCGCCCGCCGGCATCCCGAACTCGCCGACGCCGAGCTGAACATCTACGGCCACCTCGGCTTCTTCGCCAGCAGCCAGGCGCTGATGCGGGAGCGGCTCGGGCTGACCGACGAGCCCGGCGGCGTCCACTACCGGGGCCCGGTGGCCAAGACCGAGATCTCCCAGGCGTACGCCGACAGCGACGTGCTGGTCTTCCTCGCCGGCGGGGCGAAGTACGTGACCTCCGGCAAGGTGTTCGAGTACATGGCCAGCGGCCGCCCGATCGTCTCGGTGCACGCCCCCGGCATCGCCGCCACCGAGGTGCTCCAGGGCTATCCACTGTGGTTCAACGCGGACAGCCTGGACCCGGAGCAGATCGCCCAGTCCATGATGGCGGCCGGGAAGGCGGCCCGGGACCTCGATCCCGAGCTGCGGGCGGCGGCCCGCCGCCACGCGCAGGCGTACACCCGCGAGCGGGTGCTGGTCCCGCTCGAGGCGAAGCTGCGGTCGCTGACCCGGTTCGCCGCTACCCCTGATCGGCAGAGGTGAGGCCCGTGACGACGCAGGCAGCCGCAGCCGGGGCCACCAGGTCGGTGGTGCTGGTCGTGTCGATGGCGCAGCACCCGCCGGACCGGGTGGTCGAGCTGGTCCGGACCCTGGTGGCGCGCGGCGACGAGGTGCACCTGTTCACCCGGGGCGCCCAGGCGTGGCTGGAGTCGGGGATCGAGCCGCTGCCGGTGATCCGGGAGGCGCCCCGGCGCGAGGTGCACTACCCGGTCCGCCGGGTCGAACGGGTGCTGGTCTACAAGATCCCCGGAGTGGTGTCGCGGGTCGGTGACCGGCTCGCCGAACGCTGGCCGGGCCGGTGGATCGGGCGGCTGGGGGCGGCGGCCTCGGAGCGGCGGCGCTGGGTCTCCGGCGGCATCCACCACAAGCTCTTCTACCCGCGCTACGCGGTGCTGTTCCGGCCGCTGGCCATGGCATGGATGTTCGCGCCGCAGCTGCGCGGGCTGGCCGTCGACCGGGTGGACCGGATCATCGCCTGCGACACCCTCGGCGTCCCGCTGGCCAGCCGGCTGGCGAAGCGTTTCCCGTCGGCCACCGCGACGACCTCGCTCAAGCTGGACTGACCGCCGCCGGGGCGGGCTGCCGGCCCCGACGCCTCAGCTGTCCAGGAACTCGGCGAACACGTCCGCCGTCCGGCGGCCGTCGTGGTACTGCCGGACGTACTCCACCGACTCGGCGCCGAGGCGGGCGGCGCGACGCGGGTCGGCGATGAGCTCTTCCAGGGCGGCGCCCAGGGTGTCCGGGGTGGCGTTGACGATCGGCGGCCGCTCGTCGAGCCGGTCCAGCACCTCGTCGTGCAGGTAGGCCAGCACCGGCCGGCCGGCAGCCATCGCCTCGACCGCGAAGGTGCCGTAGCAGCCGAGCGCGAACTGGTCGAGCACCACGTCGGCGCGGCGGATCAGCTCCCGCACCTCGGTCCAGGGCAGCTCCTCGGCCAGCCGGAGGTCGATCGCGCCCGCGTCGTGCAGCGCGGACAGGGCCGGCAGGATCCGGTCGGTGCCCTTGAGCCAGCGCGCCGAGGGGGCGTGCAGCACCACCGGCCGTTTCCGGCGCAGCACCGGCGCCCTGCTGCGCCAGGCGTCCACGTCCACCACCACCGGCGCCCAGGTCGCCTCGGGCAGGTCGAGCAGGAGGTCCGGCGTGGTGACGAAGACCGGGCGCCCGCTGGTCCCGGCGACCCGGTGGTTGCGCTCGGCCCGGCCGGCCAGCTTCTCCAGCCGCTCCTCGGGCAGGTCGTGGAAGGGCGAGAACGGGCTGCGTTCCCGGTGCCGCACCGGGTGGCGTACCTCGCTGCCGTGCGCCAGCAGCGCGACCCGGATGCCGGCCTGGCGCAGCGCGGGCAGGTCGGCGCCGATGTGCCCGCCGTTGAGCGAGCCGAAGACGGGCAGGAACGCGTCCGCGATCAGGTGCGTGTAGCGGCCGATCACCCGGCGCAGCTGGGCGATCTGGCCGTCCAGTTCGGTGAGCCGGTCCGGGTCGAGCCGGACGTCGGCCGGGAAGGCGAAGCCGTGCGCGGTCCGGCGCATCAGCACCTCGGCGGAGACGTCCGGACGCTGCCGGCAGATGGCCGCGGCGAAGGCGGCGGCCTGCCCGGCGTAGTTGGCCGGCCCGAGGCCGAGCCGGACCGGGGTGTCGCCCAGCGGCCGCCACCCGGTGGGCGGCGGGCTCGTCGTCGCCATCCCGGCGCGTCCTCCTCGAACGAGGTCTGGCGGGCGTCTCCGGTGGCCGTGGCGTCGGCCCCGGCCATCACCGCGGTGATGGCCGGGGCCGGGCCGAACGGCCGGTCAGGCGGTCGCGGCGGCGTCCGTGACCGGCAGGTTGGTCACGTTGACCGTGCTGCCGTCCGAGGCGGAGGTGAGCAGCGCGGCGGCGACCTGGACGGTGCGCAGGCCCTGGCGCAGCGTCACGATGTCGCTCTCCTTGCCCTCGACCGCGTCACGGAACCGCTCGTGCTCCACCAGCAGCGGCTCGCGCTTGGGGATGGCGAACCGGACCATGTCGCCCTCGGCCACGCCCCGGAAGGCGCGCAGCGCCTCCCACTCGGTGTCGATCGCCCCGTTGGCGTAGAAGGTGAGGTCGGCGGTGAGCGTGTCGGCGACGAAGCAACCCTTGTCGCCGGTGACCACCGTCGACCGCTCCTTGAGCGGGCTCAGCCAGTTGACCAGGTGGTTGACCATCGTCCCGTCGCTGAGCTGGCCGACGGCGGCGACCATGTCCTCGTGCAGCCGGCCGCTGCGCGAGACGGTCCGGGCCGACACCGAGGTGTATTCCCTGCCGGTCACCCAGCTGGTCAGGTCGATGTCGTGGGTCGCCAGGTCCATCACCACGCCGACGTCGGCGATCCGGTGCGGGAACGGGCCCTGCCGCCGGGTGACGACCTGGAAGACCTCGCCCAGCTCGCCCGCCTCGAGCCGGGTCCGCAGGCTCTGCAGGGCGGGGTTGTACCGCTCGATGTGGCCCACGCCGGCCACCAGGCCCGCGCCCTCGAACGCCTCGACGAGCCGGCTCGCCGCCTCGACGGACTGGGCCAGCGGCTTCTCGATCAGCGCGCAGACCCCGTTGGCCGCCAGCTCCAGGCCGATCTGCTCGTGCAGCGCGGTCGGGCAGGCCACCACGGCGTAGTCGACGCCCATGGCGAGCAGCGCGGACAGGTCGGGCACCACCGGTGCCCGCAGGGTCCCGGTGGTGTCGCCGGCGGGGTCGACGATGCCGACCAGCTCGACGCCGTCGAGGTTGGCCAGGATCCGGGCGTGGTTGCGCCCCATCGCGCCGAGCCCGATCAGGCCGGCGCGCAGCTTCCGCCCCTGCGCCGCGCTCATCGGGCAGCCCCGGCGAGGTTGGCGGCCTCGGCGATCCGGTCCAGGTCGGCCGAGGAGAGGGCCGGGTGGACCGGCAGCGAGATCACCTCGGCGGCGGCCCGCTCGGTCTCCGGCAGGTCCCACGGGCCGGGCTGGCCGTCCTCGTTCAGGTACGGCTTGAGCCGGTGGATCGGCGTCGGGTAGTAGACGGCGTTGCCGATGCCCAGCTCGGTGAGGCGGCGCTGGGCGGCGTCCCGGTCGCCCTGCACCCGGACCGTGTACTGGTGGTAGACGTGCCGCGCGTTGTCGGCCACCGGCGGGGTCACCATGCCGGTGATCTTCGAGTCGAGGTACTTGGCGTTCGCCCGGCGCCGCTCGGTCCAGTCCGGCAGCTGGCGCAGCTGCACCCGGCCGATCGCGGCGGCGACGTCGGTCATCCGCATGTTCGCGCCGACGATCTCGTTGGCGTAGCGCTGCTCCATGCCCTGGTTGCGCAGCAGGCGCAGGGTACGGGCCAGCTGGGCGTCGGCGGTGGTCACCATGCCGCCCTCGAGCGAGTGCATGTTCTTGGTCGGGTAGAAGCTGAAGCACCCGGCGGTGCCGAAGGAGCCGACCGGCTGGCCGTTCAGGGCGGCCGCGTGCGCCTGGGCGGCGTCCTCGACGACGGCGAGGGAGTGCCGCTCGGCGATCTCCATGATCTTGTCCATCGCGGCCGGGTGACCGTAGAGGTGCACCGGCATGATCGCGACGGTGCGCGGGGTCACCGCGGCGGCCACCGCCGCCGGGTCGATGCAGAAGCTGCCCGGCTCGATGTCGACGAAGACCGGCTTCGCGCCGACCAGCCGGACCGCGTTCGCGCTCGCCGCGAAGGAGAACGACGGGACGATGATCTCGTCGCCCGGACCGAAGCCCAGCGCCATCAGGGTCAGCTGCAGGGCCGAGGTGCCGGAGTTGACGGCGACGCAGTGCCGGCCGGCGACCAGGTCGCCGAACTCCTCCTCGAACGCCTTGACCTCGGGCCCCTGGACCACCAGGCCGCTACGCAGCACCCGGACGGCCGCGTCGATCTCGGCCTCGCCGATCACCGGCTTTGCTGGGGGGATGAATTCTGCGTTCAGCCCAGGCATGGGCTTCCTCCTGTCGACAGGATGTTGATTCGGGACGCGATGCTAACCGGTCCGGTTGGGACCGGAATGGGGGGTACGTGTGCGGTCATCGCCCGACCGCATCGATGGGGGGAGTCATCGCGGACAGCGGAACGTCCGTTTCGACGACAGATTCGCATGCTACCTCCAGGGCGGTGGCGACCACCGCCGCGAGCCGGGGCAGGTCCTGCAGGGCCAGCGGGGTCCGGGACACGGCGAGCCGCCAGTACAGCGGCCCGACGATCAGGTCGACCGCCAGGTCGAGATCGACGTCGGAGCCCAGCTCACCGCGGCGGACCGCCCGGTCGATGAGCTGGCGGCCCAGGTCCCGCTGGTTGACCCGCAGCGCCTCCTCCAGCGTCTGGGCGATCTGCGGGTTGCGCGCCGCCTCGGCGAGCAGATCGGGGATGATCTGCGCGGCGAGCGGGTGCCGCAGCGCGCGGTGCATGATCATGAAGAGCAGCTCCAGGTCGCTCCGGAGCGCCCCGGTGTCCGGCAGCGGCAGGCGCTGCACCGCCACGGTGGACACGATCTCCAGGAC
The DNA here is from genome assembly GCF_044465125.1 of Micromonospora sp. NPDC049836. Lineage (NCBI taxonomy): Bacteria > Bacillati > Actinomycetota > Actinomycetes > Micromonosporales > Micromonosporaceae > Micromonospora > Micromonospora sp. NPDC049836. Next base: position 103,588 of record NZ_JBITLH010000006.1, on the reverse strand, counting down.
CAGCTCCAGCTTCGACCGCCAGCGCCGGTAGATCGCCGTCTTGCTGACGCCGGCCCGCCGGGCGACCGCCTCGATCGACAGCCGCCCGTATCCGACCGCGGCGAGTTCCTCCAGGACGGCGCCGCGGATGGCGGTCGTGATGTCGTCCCGCAGCACCGCCGCCCCGGCCGGGACACGTCTCTTTTCCGTGGTCACGTGGAACAATGTACCGCAGCGACGGTACGGTTGCGTCCCGACGTCTCCGTGCACTACCGTGCACGCGGCGACGGAGCGCGGCAATCCTTGGTACGTCAGGGATCGCGGCCCGTCGGACATCCTCGTAGCGCACAAGATCGGAGCCACCAGCCCATGGCCCACCCGGCAGTGGCCGACGCCGACTCAGGGCTCACCGGAGCCCAGCTCGCCGCCCGGCACGGCCTGAAGATCGCCGGTGCCCGACCCAGCCTGGCCGCCTACACCCGGCTGCTCTGGGTCTACCGGCACTTCACCATGGCCTACGCCAACGCCAAACTGGTCTCCTCGTTCGGCCAGGCCCGGCTGGGCCGGCTCTGGCAGGTGCTGACCCCGCTGACCAACGCGGCGGTCTACTACCTGATCTTCGGCTGGATCCTGAGCACCCGGCAGGGGGTGCCGAACTTCATCGCGTACCTCTGCGTCGGCCTGTTCGTCTTCAACTTCACCCAGTCGGTGGCCAACGGCGGCACGCAGGCGATCAGCGGCAACGTCAACATGATCCGCGGGCTGCACTTCCCGCGCGCCTGCCTGCCCGTCGCGGTGACCCTCACCCAGCTGCAGAACTTCGTCTCGGCCGTGGTGGTCCTCGTGGTGATCGTGCTGGCCACCGGCGAGCCGATCACCTGGGAGTGGCTGCTGGTGGCGCCCGCCATGCTGGTCCAGGCGGTGTTCAACGCCGGCCTGGCGATGATCCTGGCCCGGCTCGGCGCGAAGGCCACCGACCTCAAGCAGCTGATGCCGTTCATCATGCGGACCTGGATGTACGGCTCGGGCGTGCTCTACAGCGTGGACAAGTTCGCGCAGAACCTGCCCGACACGCTGACCGCGGTCGTGCACGCCAACCCGCTGCTGATCTACATCGAGCTGTTCCGGCACGCGTTGCTGGAGGACACCATCCTCACCAACCCGGCGCCCCAGTTGTGGCTGATGGGCATCGGCTGGGCGCTTCTGGTCGGGGTGGGCGGATTCATCTACTTCTGGCGCGGCGAACAGGAGTACGGACGTGGCTGACAACCAGAACGTCGCGGCGGGCGCGGCGACCACCGCGCTCGACGAGCGGGTCCCCACGGTGATCGTGGACGACGTGCACCTGATCTACCGGGTGTACGGCGCGGGCGCCCCGACCCCGGGCTCCCCGGTGGCGGCGCTCAAGCGCCTCGTCTCCCGGGAGCCGGCGCGGCCGACGCTGCGGCAGGTGCACGCGGTCAAGGGGGTCAGCTTCACCGCGTACCGCGGCGAGGCGGTCGGGCTGATCGGCAGCAACGGCTCCGGCAAGTCCACCCTGCTGCGGGCCATGGCCGGCCTGATGCCGGTCAACCGGGGCGCGATCTACACCCAGGGCCAGCCCTCACTGCTGGGCGTCAACGCCACGCTGCTCGGCGACCTCTCCGGGGAGCGCAACGCGATGCTCGGCTGCCTGGCGATGGGGATGAGCCCGGAGCGGGCGAAGAGCAAGGTGCCCCAGATCATCACGTTCTCCGGCATCAACGAGCGGGGCGACTTCAGCTCGCTGCCGATGCGGACCTACTCCTCCGGCATGGCGGCGCGGTTGCGCTTCGCCATCTCCGCCGCCCGCAACCACGAGATCATGCTCATCGACGAGGCGCTGGCCACCGGCGACTCCCGGTTCCGCCGGCGCAGCGAGAAGCGGATCCGGGAGCTGCGCGCCAACGCGGGTACGGTGTTCCTGGTGAGCCACTCGATCGGTTCGATCCGGGACACCTGCGAGCGGTCGATCTGGCTGGAGTCCGGGCAGATCCGGATGGACGGCCCGACCGACGAGGTGACGGCCGCGTACGAGGAATACATGGCCCGCCAGTGACGTCCCCGGGTGGGAGCCGACGCGTCGGCTCCCACCCGGTACGGGACGATGGGGTGACCGCACGGCCCGTCGCAGGACGACGCGGCGCCGTGCACCGCGTGGACGAGTGAGGATCGGCGATGACCCACGACCAGACCGCCGCAGGACCGGCCGGGCCGAGCCCGTGGCGGCCGACCCGTACGGTGGCCGTCGTGCTGGCCGGCGGGACCGGCGCCCGGCTCGGGCTGGGTATCCCGAAGCAGCTGCTGAAGATCGCCGGCAAGCCGATCATCGAGCACACGCTGGCCGTCTTCGAGGCCGCGCCGGAGATCGACGAGATCATCGTGCTGATGGCCGCCGGGCACGTGCCCGACGCGGAGCGGATCGTCGCGGGCGCCGGCTTCCGCAAGGTCAGCAGGATCATCGAGGGTGGCGAGACCCGCAACGACACCACCCGGATCGCGCTCGACGCGCTCGGCGAGGGCGACGTCAACGTGCTCTTCCACGACGCGGTCCGGCCCCTGGTCAGCGCCCGGATCGTCCGGGAGTGCGTGAACGCCCTCTGGACCTACGCCGCGGTCGACGTGGCCATCCCGTCCGCCGACACGATCATCCAGGTCGACGAGGACGACTGCATCGTCGACATCCCGGTCCGGGCGACCCTGCGCCGCGGCCAGACCCCGCAGGCGTTCCGCTCCGGCACCATCCGGGAGGCGTACCGGCGGGCCGAGGGCGATCCCGACTTCGCCGCCACCGACGACTGCGGGGTGGTGCTGCGCTACCTGCCCGGCACGCCGATCAAGGTGATCGACGGGTCGGACGAGAACATCAAGGTCACCCACCCGGTCGACGTGCACCTGGCGGACAAGCTCTTTCAGCTCGCCGCCGCGCAGGCGCCCCGGGTCAGCGACCACCGCAGCTACACCGAGGAGCTGGCCGGCCGGACCGTCGTGGTCTTCGGCGGCAGCTACGGCATCGGCCACGAGCTGACCGAGCTGGCCCGCCGTTACGGCGCCCAGGTCTTCCCGTTCAGCCGCACCACCACCGGCACCCACGTGGAGCGGGCCGAGGACGTGGCCGCCGCGCTGCGTACCGCCTTCGAGGCGACCGGCCGGATCGACCACGTGGTGGTCACCGCCGGCATCCTGGAGCGGGGCGCGCTCGCCGAGATGGACGAGGAGACCATGGACCGGCTCCTCCAGGTCAACTTCGTCGGGCCGGTCACCATCGCCCGGCAGGCCCTGCCCCACCTCCAGCAGACCAAGGGTCAGCTGCTGCTCTACACCTCCAGCTCGTACACCCGGGGGCGGGCCCGGTACGCGCTCTACTCGGCCACCAAGGCGGCGCTGGTCAACCTGACCCAGGCGCTCGCCGACGAGTGGGCCGAGTTCGGCGTCCGGGTCAACTGCGTCAACCCGGAGCGCACCGCGACGCCGATGCGCACCCGCGCCTTCGGCGAGGAGCCCGAGCACACCCTGCTCTCCGCCGAGGCGGTCGCCCAGGCCTCGCTGGACGTGCTGCTCTCCGACCTGACCGGCCAGGTGATCGACGTACGCCGGGCGCCCGGCGAGCAGGTCGCGGCGGTGCCCACCCAGCCCGGCCCGCACCGGTCCGACGCCGCCGACCTGGCGCTGTCGCAGCGGCTGCCGGCCGGCCCGCAGGCCTGAGCCGACGAGCGGACGGGACGATCGACATGCGTGGTGACCTGGTCCGGAAGCTGCTCGCCCGGGTGCTGACCACCGGGCTGGCGGTGCTGGCCTTCGTAGTCGTGGCGCTCACCGGCGCGACCGGTTGGGGCCTGGCGGTCGCGGCGGCCGCGCTGCTCGCCGCCGCCGTGGAGCGGCGGGTCCGGCCGAACGCCGACGCCGTCGCCGAGTCGGCGCTGGTCGCCGCCGGGATCCTGGTCGGCTACGCCCGCCGCCTGGACAGCGGCTTCGACCCGGCGCTGGCGCTGACCGCCCTGGCCCTGCTCGGCCTGGTGCTGCTGGTGGGGCCGCTGCGGGACGCCGGCGCGCTGGAGATCCGGGCGGCCAACCTGCCGGTCCGGTCGTGGACCCCGCTGGTCGCCGCCCGGCTCGGCGACGCGCTGCTCGGGCTGCTCGCGGCGGTGGCGCTGGCCGCCGCCCTGGCGCTGCCGGCCTGGCTGGCGCTGGTGGCCGCGCTGCTGGTCGCGGTGGGCTGCGGCGCGGTCGGGCTGGACCTGGCCCGGCGCCGGTTCCGCCCGCCGGCCGGGGGTGGCCCGGTGGGCCGGGCGCTGCGCCGGCACCAGCCCGAGTTCCTGCTGCACTTCTCCGCCCCGCCCGGCTCCGAGTACCAGGTCACCATGTGGCTGCCGTACCTGGAGCGGATCGGCCGGCCGTTCCTGGTGGTGGTGCGGGAGCCGGAGTTCCTGCGGACCGTCGCCGCGGCCACCCGGGCGCCGGTGGTCTACTGCCCCAGCCACAAGACCCTGGACGAGGCGCTGGTGCCGAGCCTGCGGGTGGCCTTCTACGTCAACCACGGCGCGAAGAACAGCCACTGCATCCGGTTCCACCAGCTCACCCACGTGCAGCTGCACCACGGCGACAGCGACAAGGCGCCCAGCGCCAACCCGGTCTCGGCGATCTTCGACAAGATCTTCGTGGCCGGCCAGGCCGCGATCGACCGGTACGCCCGGGCCGGCGTGGAGATCCCCGCCGAGAAGTTCGTCGTGGTGGGCCGCCCCCAGGTCGAGGCCATCGAGGTACGCCGGGAGCCGGTGCCGGCCGACCCGACGGTGCTCTACACCCCCACCTGGACCGGGCACCACGCCGACGCCAACTACTGCTCGCTGCCGGTGGCCGAGACGGTGCTCCGCCGGCTGCTGGACCGGGGCGCCACGGTGATCCTGCGCGCCCACCCGTACACCAACCAGGACCCGGCCTCGGCGCGACAGCTGGCCCGGCTCACCGAACTGCTCGCCGCCGACCGGGCGAAGACCGGCCGGGCGCACCGGTGGGGCGCCGCCGCGAGCCGGGAGCTGAGCCTCACCGAGTGCGTGAACCGCGCCGACGTGCTGATCTCGGACGTCTCCGGGGTCATCTCCGACTGGCTCTACTCGGGCAAGCCGTACGCGGTCACCGACATGGGCGCGGACGGGGACCGGTTCGTCGAGCGGTTCCCGCTGGCCGGGTCGGGCTACGTGCTGCGCCGGGACATGTCCAACGTGGACGAGGTGCTCACCGACCTGCTGGAGACCGACCCGAAGGCGGCGGCCCGCTGGGCGACCCGGAGCCGCTACCTGGGGGACTTCCCCGCCGAGTCGTACGCCGAGGCGTTCCTCGAGGCGGCCCGCCGGGAGCTCGACCACCGCTGGCAGCCGCCCGCGCCGCGCGCCGCCGACCCGGTGGCCCCGGACGGCGCGCCGCACCCGGCGGGCTGACCGGCCCGCCCGCGTCTCAGCGGTACGGGTCGAGCAGGGCGAGCACCGCTTCCGGGTCCTCGACGTGCGCGTTGTGACCGAGCCCGGGCAGGGTGGCCACCGGCACGCCCAACTCCTTGAGCTGGGCGTCGGAGACCATCGGGTCCCGCTCGCCGCGGGCCAGCAGGACCGGCACGTCGGTCGCCGCGAGCAGCGCCGGCAGTCGGGGCTCCCCCACCGCGAAGGCGGCCGGATCCATGGCCAGCCGCCAGCGGCCGTCGTCCTGCCGCAGCCCGGCGTCGACGACCGGGTGGTCCGGGGCGAAGAGCCCGGTCAGGCCGGCCACCCGCAGGTAGCGGCGGGCCGCCTCGTCCCGGCTGCTGAACCAGGTCACCGGCCGTTCGGCCAGCTCGCGGGCCTTGTCCAGCTCGGCCGGGGACCAGACCGCCTTGATGCCCAGCCCGACCACGGCGTCCACCGGCAGCCGGCGGGCCCGGGCGGCGAGGGCCAGCGCCACCACCCCGCCCAGCGAGTGGCCCAGCACGACCAGCCGGTCCCGGGGGCCGAGCCGCTCGGCGACCGGACCCAGCCCTTCCATCAGCCGCTGGGCGAGGGCGCCGAAGGAGTACGCCGGCAGCGGCGGGGACCAGCCGTGCCCGGCCAGGTCGGGGGCGAGCCAGCGACCCGCCCAGCGGCCCTCCAGCAGCGGCGCCCAGGGCAGCCAGACCGCCCCGGTGGCGCCCATGCCGTGCAGCAACAGCAGGTGGCGGGTACCCGTCGCGTCGCCCATAGCGCGCAGTGTGCCACCGGACCGACGCGACGCGCGAGAGGCCGGCGCCCGGGCCCGGCGTGGCCGGCGCAACGGCGGCGGGCCCCGGCGAAGCGCCGGGGCCCGCCGTCGGGCACGGGAGCGGTCAGGCGGAGTAGCCCCGGCTGGCCGCCCAGTTCGCCAGGTCGATGGTGCTCAGCCAGTACTCGGGCAGCGCCGGGTTCGCCGAGTCGGCGATCCGCACGGTCCGGCCGTCGTTCCGGTAGCCGATCACCGCGATGTAGTGGCCGCCGGGGAACGAGTGCCAGCCGCCGTCGGTGTCGACGGCGTCGCCGGCCACGTTGACCACCACACCCCGGCCGGCGGTGACGGCCTTGACCACGTCCGCCTGGAGCTGGTCCATCTCGGCGGGGCTCGCCGAGCCGCCGAACATGTGGGTCCGGTACGGGTTGCCCTTGACCATCTGGTTCAAGCCGCGGGTGGTGTCCTCGGCGGAGTTGGTGCCGCCCTCGGTGGTGCCCAGCGGACCGGCCATGGCCTCCTGGGTGGTCTCGACGCCGCTCGCGCTGAGCGCGTTGCGCACCGCGGCCGGGCCGCAGTTCCAGTACGTGTTCTGCGCCTGGTAGCGGTACTTCAGGACCTTGGTCGACGGGGGCTTCGGCTTCGCCGCGCGGGTGGTGAGGTCCGGGTCGGCCGAGGCCGCGGTCTTCGCCCGGGCCGAGGGCGACGGCGACGTGCTCGGCGAGGTGGACGGGGACGGGATGGCGACCCGGGCCTCGCCGCGGGTGGCGACGTCACCGAGCCGGGACTCGAGTTCGGCGACCGCGGCGCGGTGCTCCTGGCGGGCCGGGGCGTCTTCGGTGGTGGCGACGGCGGCGGTGCCGCCGGCCAGCACCAGCGCGGCGGCCGAGCCGGCGATGATCTGGTACGGGCGTTCGGTCGCCAGCCTGCGCAGCTGACGCTTCACATGGTGCTTCACTGTTTCCTCCACGGGACCGGAGCGGCACACGCCGGCCCGACGCGCGGAGGAACTCACGCGCGTTGCGGGGCGGGATGCCGCGGGACGGGGGACGCCCGGTGAGCCGGGCTTCGGGGGGCGGGCCGGACTGTCTCGCGGGTCAGGCGAGCGGCGGCACCGCGACGCCGTGGAGGCGCGGGGAGGATCGGGGGGTGATGGGCACGAGGATGGAACTCCTTCCGTGGCCGCCTACCGGGTTAGCTGACGGATTCGGGCGGGAAGTACGCCCTACCGCGGCCGTGGCGCGCGGATTCACCCCGGTGTTGCCTTTGGGTCCCCGGTTCGTGCGAGCACGATTAGGCGGGTCGGCACGGCGTCGCCACTCGCGATCGAAAACCGCACCGGACGCGCCGACATTACCGACAGGTACGCCGCATGCCAAGCGCCCCCACCTGCGTAAACGTCGAACATCATGACGCTGAGCGGAACAGGTCGGCACTGACGTCACTCAATGGGACGAGAGGCCCGGCCGGAACCGACGGGCGGCAACCGGACATCCGGTGCCGGCCGGCCCGCATTCACGGCGACCGAACGCGTGCACTGGGCCCGATGACCGATTCCGCGCCGCGGTGACCGGCCTCACCAAAATCCGGTAACAATTCGGCCCACCCGCGCATTCAACCCACCCGCGCATTCAGCCCACCCGCGCCGGGCGCCAGCGGGCGGCCCGGCCGGCGGCGGCCGGCACCACGGCCGGACTCGGCGTCCCGCGCGCGGCGGAGCGTACCGGGGCGGGCCGCAACGCCTCGGCGGCCGCGTACGCCTCCCCGGCCAGGGCCCGCGCCGCGTCGGCGGCCAGCTCGGCGTCCCGCCACGCCTGCCGCTCCCGCTCGCCGGCCGCCCGCCAGCGGGCCAGCCGGCCGTCGCGGACCACCCGGGCCAGGACGATCTCCTGCTCGGCCGGGTGCCGGCGCGGATCCCAGCCGTTGCGGCCGGCCAGCGCGTCGGCGAGCTGCCGGGCGCTCAGGTCACCCCGCCAGTGCGCCGCCATCGCGGCGCGGTGCAGCCAGCGCTCCCGGGCCGCGTACTCGGCCGGCGTGCGGGGCGTGCAGGGCTCGGCCAGCACCGCGGCGCCGGCGAGCCGCCGGGCGGCCGCCTCGGCCTCGTCGTACGCCCGCCAGGCCCGGTCGGCCTCGTCGTGGGCGGCCAGCCACCGGGCGCGCCGCCGGCGGCTGGTCCGGGCCGCCCCGCCGGCGGCCACCGCCACCTCGTCGGCGTACCGGCGCAGGTCGGCGAGGCGGGTCGCCGCCTCGGCGGCCGGGTCGGGGACCGGCTCGTCCGGGCCGTCCCGCTCGGGGCGGGCCACCAGCGCGGCGAGCACCCCGAGCGCGAGCACGAGCAGGGCGGTCCAGATGGCGGCGGCCTCCGGGACCTCGGTCAGGAAGTGGTAGAGGACGGTCTGCTCCATGGTCGGCACCTCACGGACGGGTCGTGGTGGAGAGGGCCGCACCGCCGACGGGGCGGGCGCCACCGGAGGGCGCCACCGGCCGGCCGTCGGGCGGGTGCGGGGCGAGGTTCGCAGGGGTACGGCGGGCGCGGGCCGACGGCCCGCACAGCGGTCAGCCGGCGGGCGGGGCGCGGGGGCCGACGGTCGCCGGGGCCGGCCCGGCCGGAGCCAGCTGCCGCTCGGCCGGCCGGGGCACCGCCCGCCCGGCCGGCGCGGCCGCCGGACCACCGGTCGGCAGGTCGGCGACGGCAGCGCCGTCGGCGGGCGTGCCGCTGGCGGCACCCGGGCGGGCCAGGGCGAGAGTGGCGGACGTACCGCCGGCGGCAGCCGGGCGGGCCGGGACCAGGGCGGCGGACGTGCCGCCGGCGGCAGCCGGGCGGATCAGGGCGAGGTCGGCGGGCGCGGGCCGGAGAACCGGGCCGGCCCCGAGCTGCCCGAGCCGGGCGGGCGAGCCGATCCGGTCGGAGTCCTCGGCCGGGCCGGCGGGACCGGCCGGGGCGTCGACGACGCCGGTGTCGGTGGCCGCCCGGGCGGTCGCGGCCGCACCGACGGGGAGGGTGGCCGCGCCCAGCGCACACGCCACGACCACGGCCAGGGTGGCCAGCATGCGGGCGGTCCAGCGCGTCACCCACCACACGGGACAGGTGAGCGCGATCGCCGGCACGGCTCCACGCTACCGTCGATCCGGCCAGGTCGCACGGGCCGCGGGCGTGTCGCCCGCCCACGATCAGCCCACCGGCCAGGGTGGACCCGGGACCACGGTCCGGCACGCCACCCGGCCCCGGAGGCGGGCCGGACGGCTCAGCCCGGGTCGCGCCGCCCGGCGTACTCGACAGGGCGGCCCGGGGCGGCGGGATCCTCGACCGACCCGGCGGCGGCCGATCTCGGGGCGGGCACGGACGGCGCCGGCGCGGCGGCGGACGGCGGGCGGCGGCGCCGCGCCGGGCCGAGACGGCGCATCATCGGCAGCTCCACCCAGCGGTGCAGGGCCCCGGCGAGCAGCAGGGTGAGCAGCAGGAACCCCAGGACCACCAGCGGGCCCCGCCACCCGGGCAGCCCGGTGCCCCAGTCGCCGGTGAGCCGCAGCACGGTCCGCATCACCAGCACGTGCACCAGGTAGAAGGCGAAGGAGACCTCACCGAGCCAGACCATCGAGCGGGACCGCCACGGCGTCCACCGGCCGCGCACGTCGGCGTCGGCGGCGGCGGCGATGACCAGCAGGTACGCCGCCGCGAGCAGGGCCGCCCAGAACTCGGCGCGGATCCACAGCGCGGCGACCACCCAGGTGGCGACGAAGAGCCCGCTGGCCACCGTGAGGTTCGGCCCGCGCCAGCGCCCCCGGCGCAGCAGTTCGGCGGCGGCCACCCCCATCCAGAACTCGAACGACCGGGTCACCGGGAAGATCTGGGTGAACCACCAGCGGCTCTCCTCGGGCACCAGCAGCTGGCCGGGCCAGAGGGCCAGGATGAGCAGCGGCACCGCGACCACCACCGCCCACAGCAACCCGGTACGGGCCCGACGCAGCCACGGCAGCACCAGCGGCAGGCAGAGGTAGAAGGCCAGTTCGCAGGAGAGCGACCAGCTCACGTTGTTGACGCTGTAGAAGTAGCCGTCGAACGGGAGCCAGGCCTGCACCAGGAAGAGGTTCGCCACCGCGGCCCACGGCAGGACCGGGTCGGCGAGCCAGAACGCCACGGCCAGTGCCGCCACGAAGGTCACCACGTGGTTCGGGTAGATCTTGGCGAACCGCCGGCGCAGGAAGACCCGGCGGCGCTCCCCGTCCCGATAGGACCAGACCAGCACGAATCCACTGAGGATGAAGAAGAACTCCACCCCGGAGAGGCCGAGGCTGAACGCCTTGTTCACCACGACCTTGAGGTCGGGCTCGGCGATGATCTGCATGGTGCCGACGTGGAAGCCGAACACCAGCAGCGCGGCGATCCAGCGCAGCCCGGTCAGCGACGGCAGGCGGGGGGCGCGGGTGGCGGCCGGGGAACTGGTCATGCCGGGTACCCGGCCGTCCGGACGGTCACCTGCACGTCTCCTCCTCGCACGGCTCGTCGGCGGGCGGCTCCGGGGAGCCACCCCGACGGCGCCCGCGGGTCGACGCCGCCGCCGGGCACCCTACCCGGTTCCGCCGGCCCGCCACCGGGCCGCGTGCCGCCGGCCGGCTGGCGCCCGAGCCGGCACCACCCCGCCATCCGTCGTACGCCTGTTCGATTCACGGGGTACGATCGGCGGCGTGTCCGACACCGCGTACCAGCCCTCGATGCTCGACGTCGCCGAGCAGGGCCCCGCTCTGGGGCCGCTCGCCGGCGGGCCGCGCCGGCACGAGCTGAGCCGGGGCGCCTGGGTCGACCACCTGCCCGGCTGGGTGAGCGGCTCCGACGCCGTGCTCGACACGCTGCTGCACGACGTGCCGTGGCGGGCCGAGCGCCGCACCATGTACGACAGCGAGGTCGACGTGCCCCGCCTGCTCTGCTGGTACGGCGCCGGCCGGCCGCTGCCCCACCCGCTGCTCACCGCCGCCCGGGACGCGCTGACCCGGCACTACGCACCCGAGCTGGGTGAGGCGTTCGTCACCGCGGGCATGTGCCTCTACCGGGACGGCCGGGACAGCGTGGCCTGGCACGGTGACACCCTCGGCCGGTCCGCGCACGTCGACACCATGGTGGCGATCGTGTCGTTCGGCTCGCCCCGGCCGCTGCTGCTGCGCCCCCGCGGCGGCGGCGGGACCAGCCTGCGCTTCCCGCTCGGCCACGGCGACCTGGTGGTGATGGGCGGCTCCTGCCAGCGCACCTGGGAGCACGCCGTGCCCAAGACCGCCCGCCCGGTCGGCCGCCGGGTCAGCGTGCAGTTCCGCCCGGCCGGGGTGGCCTGATCCCGAGCCGGGGCAGGCCGCCGGGCGGCGCCGTGCTAGAAACAACCCTCAGGGTCGATCACGCCCCCGTCACCTGACGACGCGAAGGGCGGCCATGACCCAGACCCCCACCTCCCGCTGGTCCCCCTGGACCCGGCACGGCGACGGCCGGTCCGTCACCCCCGGCGACGTGGTCCACCCCGACGAGCGGCTCACCTGGCCGCGCACCATCGGCGTCGGCGTGCAGCACGTCGTGGCGATGTTCGGCGCCACCTTCACCGTGCCGCTGATCACCGGCTTCCCGCCCGCCACCACGCTCTTCTTCTCCGGGCTGGGCACGCTGCTGTTCCTGCTCATCACCGGCAACCGGCTCCCCTCGTACCTGGGCTCGTCGTTCGCCTTCATCGCCCCGGTGCTGGCCGCCAAGACCGGCGGCGGCATCGGCGCCGCACTCGGCGGCATCGTGGTGGCCGGCGCCGCGCTCGCGCTGGTCGGCGTGCTGGTGCAACTGGCCGGCGCGCGTTGGATCGACGCGCTGATGCCGCCCGTGGTGACCGGCGCGATCGTCGCGCTGATCGGGCTGAACCTGGCCCCGGTGGCCTGGGACGGCGGCGGCAGCGGCACCGGGGTGAAGGCGCAGCCGCTGATCGCCGTGGTCACCCTGGTGGCGATCCTGACCGCCACGGTGATCTTCCGAGGCTTCCTGGCCCGGCTGTCGATCCTGCTCGGGGTCGTCGTCGGCTGGGTGCTCGCCGCCGTCCTCGGCCAACTCGACGACGCGGCGGTGAGCCGGCTCCGGTCGGAGGACTGGTTCGGGCTGCCCGACTTCCACACCCCCACCTTCAGCCTGCGCGCCGTCGTGCTGGTCATCCCGGTGATCCTGGTGCTCATCGCGGAGAACGCCGGGCACGTCAAGGCGGTCGCCGCGATGACCGGCCGCAACCTGGACCGGGAGATGGGCCGGGCGTTCCTCGGCGACGGCATCGCCACCGTGCTCGCCGGCTCCGGCGGCGGCTCCGGCACCACCACGTACGCGGAGAACATCGGCGTGATGGCGGCGACCCGGGTCTACTCGACCGCCGCGTACTGGGTGGCCGGCGTGGCGGCGGTGCTGCTCGGGCTGAGCCCGAAGTTCGGCGCGCTGATCCTCACCGTGCCGGCGGGCGTGCTGGGCGGCGCGACCACCGCCCTGTACGGCCTGATCGCCATCCTCGGCGCCCGGATCTGGATCGAGAACCGGGTCGACTTCCACGACCCGGTGAACCTGATGACCGCCGCCGTGGCGGTGATCGTCGGCGCGGCGAACTACACGGTCACCGCTGGCGACCTCTCCTTCAGCGGCATCGCCCTGGGCACCGGTGCCGCCCTGGTCATCTACCACGGCATGCGCCTCATCGCCCACCTCCGCGGCACCACCCCCGAGTCCCGCCGGGGCCCCGAACCCGAACTCTGACCCCTCCCCCGCGCACCGTGCGCCCGCCTGGTCGCGTTGATCATGGAGTGGGTGTCGGGGAGCCGGACCGGCCCAGGAGCGCGGGCAGGGCGGACGGAACGCCGGCTGGCGGGCCGGGCCGGCGGCGGGCAGCCGCCGGCCCGGCCCGCCGGGTCAGTCGCGTTGGATCTGGTGGCCGACGACGGTGGGGCCGAGCATGACGGCGAAGCCGGAGCCGTCCCGGCGCGGGTCCGCCGGGGGCAACTCGACCGGCTCGCCGTTGGCGGTCGCGCCGACCGGGCGCGCGCCGATCCAGGCCACCGCCAGGTCCACCTCGCCCTTGAGGAAACGCTGCGCGCGCACCCCGCCGGTCGCTCGCCCCTTCGCCGGGTACGCCTTGAAGGGCGTCACCTTGACCGTGGCGCCCGTCGAGGTGACCACCATCGGCTCGCCGTGCCCCGGGTCGTCGGTGCGGATCGCGCCGAAGTAGACCACCCGCGCCCCGGCCGGCAGGTTGATGCCGGACATGCCGCCGCCCTTGATGCCCTGTGGCCGCACCACGGACGCCGCGAAGCGCAGCAGCGACGCCTCCGAGGAGACGAAGGCCAGGGTCTCCGCCCCGTCCTTGAGCCAGGTCGCCCCGACCACCTCGTCGCCGTCCCGCAGCGAGATCACCTCGAACTCGTCGGAGCGGACCGGCCAGTCGGGCGCGCAGACCTTCACCACGCCGTGCCGGGTGCCCAACGCCAGGCCGGGTGAGCCCTCGGCGGACGGGCCGAGCGGGGCCAGCCCGACCACCCGCTCCCCGGCGGCCAGCGGCACCAGCTCGGCGGCGGACATGCCACCACGCAGCGACACCGTGCCGGACTGCTCGGGCAGCACCGGCAGCGGCAGCACGTCGATCTTGAAGGCCCGCCCGGCGCTGGTGACCAGCAGCACCCGCCCTCGGGCGGTGGAGTGCACGACGGCGCGTACCGCGTCGTGCTTCACCCGGCCGCTGCGCCGGCGCCCCTCGGCGGCCTCCTCCGACTCGGCCGCGGTCCGGGCGACCAGCCCGGTGGCCGAGAGGATCACCTGGCACGGATCGTCGGCGACCTCCAGCGGCCCGGCCGGCACGGACGCCGCCAGGACCTCCTTGAGGTCGCCGTCGACCAGGGTGGTGCGGCGCTCGGCGCCGAACTGCTTGATGACCGCGGCCAGCTCGTCGGAGACCAGCTTCCGCAGCACCTTGGGGTCGTCGAGGATCTTCGACAGCTCGGCGATCTCGCCGCGCAGCTTCTCCTGCTCGGCCTCCAGCTCCAGCCGGTCGTACTTGGTGAGCCGGCGCAGCGGGGTGTCCAGGATGTAGGTGGCCTGGATCTCGGAGAGCTTGAACTTCTGCATCAGGCCGTCCTTGGCGGCCTGGGCGTCCTCGCTGGCCCGGATCAGCCGGACCACCTTGTCGATGTCGAGCAGGGCGATCAGCAGGCCGTCGACCAGGTGCAGCCGCTCCTGGCGCTTGCGGCGGCGGTACGAGCTGCGCCGGGTCACCACCTCGTACCGGTGGGCCAGGAACACCTCCAGCAGCTCCTTGAGCCCCAGGGTCTGCGGCTGGCCGTCCACCAGGACCAGGTTGTTCACGCCGAAGGACTGCTCCAGCGGGGTGAGCCGGTAGAGGTCGGCCAGCAGCGCCTGCGGGTTGACCCCGACCTTGCACTCGATCACCAGCCGGGTGCCGTTCTCCCGGTCGGTGAGGTCCTTGACGTCGGCGATGCCGGCCAGCCGCTTGGTCTTGTTGACCTCGTTGGTGATGGCCGCGATGACCTTCTCCGCGCCGACGCCGTACGGCAGCTCGGTGACCGTGATGGCCTGGCGGCCCCGGCTGCCCTCGAGCGGGCCGGTCTCCACCCGGGCCCGCATCCGCACCACGCCGCGCCCCGTCTCGTACGCCCGGCGCACCTCGTCCAGGCCGAGCAGGAGCCCACCGGTGGGCAGGTCGGGGCCGGGGACGAACTCCATGAGCTTGTCGAGCGTGGCGTCCGGGTGGTTGATCAGCCAGCGGGCCGCCTGGACGACCTCGGCCAGGTTGTGCGGGATCATGTTGGTGGCCATCCCGACCGCGATCCCGGACGCGCCGTTGACCAGCAGGTTGGGGAAGGCCGCCGGCAGCACGGTGGGCTGGGTCAGCGAGCCGTCGTAGTTGGGCTCGACGTCGACGGTGTCCTCGCCGAGTTCGCCGACGAGCAGCATCGCCTCGCGGGACATCCGGGCCTCGGTGTAGCGCGCCGCAGCCGGGCCGTCGTCGGGGCTGCCGAAGTTGCCGTGCCCGTCGATGAGCGGGGCGTTGAGCGAGAAGTCCTGGGCGAGCCGCACCATCGCGTCGTAAATCGCCGCGTCACCGTGCGGATGGTACTTACCCATCACATCCCCGACAATTCGGGCAGACTTAACATGCCCCCGGTCCGGGCGGTGGCCCTGCTCGTACATGGACCAGAGGATCCGCCGGTGCACCGGCTTGAGCCCGTCGCGGGCGTCGGGCAGGGCCCGGGAGTGGATGACCGAGAACGCGTACTCCAGGTAGGAGTCGGAGACCTCGGTGACCAGCGGGTTGTCGAAGACCCGGGCGCCGGCCTGGTCGAACGCGGACAGGTCGGCGCGGGCGCGGTCGTCCCTACGGCGTGCCATGGTTCAGCTTTCCTTCCGTGACCCGGTCATCAGGCGTCGATCGCGTCGCGGTCGACCCGGTCGGCCGACTCGATGAGCCAGTTGCGGCGGGGCTCGACCTTCTCCCCCATGAGCAGTTCGAGGATCCGCTCGGCGGCCTCGACGTCGTCGAGCGTGATCCGGCGGACCGCCCGGGTGGCCGGGTTCATGGTGGTCTCCCACAGCTCGTCGGCGTCCATCTCACCGAGGCCCTTGAACCGCGGGATCGGGGTGACGATCTGCTTGCCGGCCTTCTCCAGCTTGCGGACCGTCGCCTCCATCTCGGCCTGGGTGTAGGTGTAGACGGTCTGCGGGTTGCGCCCCTTCGTGGTGATCTTGTGCAGGGGCGGCATCGCCGCGTAGAGCCGGCCGGCCTCGATCAGCGGCCGCATGTAGCGGGCGAAGAGCGTGATCAGCAGGGTACGGATGTGCGCGCCGTCGACGTCCGCGTCGGCCATGATGAGCACCCGGCCGTAACGCAGGGCGGACAGGTCGAAGGTGCGCCCGGAGCCGGCGCCGAGCACCTGCACGATCGCCGCGCACTCGGCGTTGTCCAGCACCTGCTGGAGGTTCGCCTTCTGCACGTTGAGGATCTTGCCGCGGATCGGCAGCAGCGCCTGGTATTCCGAGGAGCGGGCCATGCGGCTCGTCCCGAGGGCGCTGTCCCCTTCCACGATGAACAGCTCGCTGCGCTCCACCCCGGTGGCCCGGCAGTCGACCAGCTTCGCCGGCATCGACGCGCCCTCCAGGGCGGTCTTGCGCCGGGCGGCGTCCTTCTGCTGCTTCTGGGTGAGCCGGACCCGGGCCGCGTCGACGATCTTCTGCAGCACCGTGCGCGCCTCGGCCTTGGTCCTGCGGTCCTCCAGCCAGGCTTTCAGGTGCGCCTCGACCAGCCCCTGGAGCACCTTGGTGATGCCGGCGGTGGAGAGCTCGTCCTTGGTCTGCGAGGTGAACTGCGGCTCCGGGATCCGCACGTGCACCACCGCGGTCATGCCCTCCAGGACGTCGTCCAGGGTGGGCGCGTCCTCCTTGGGCTTGAGCAGGCCGCGGGTGTTGCGGGCGGCCTCGGCGAGGGTACGCACCAGGGCCCGCTCGAAGCCCTTGCGGTGGGTGCCGCCGTGGGCATTGCGGATGGTGTTGGTGAAGCACTCGACGGTGCGCTCGTATCCGGTGCCCCAGCGCAGCGCGATCTCCACCTCGGCCCGGCGCTGCACGTTGGACTGCATGACGCCGTTGGCGTCGGCGGCGTTCTCCCGGTAGGTGCCCTCGCCGCTGACCAGCAGCGTGCCGGAGACCGGCCGGTCGCCGGCCGGGGCCAGGTATTCCACCATGTCGGTGAGGCCGTTGGGGAAGTGGAAGCTCTCCTCCACGGCCTGCTCGCCGGTCTCGTCGCGCAGCCGGTAGGCCACGCCGGGGACCAGGAAGGCGGTGTTGCGCAGCTTGAGCCGGACCGCCTCGGTGTCCAGCCCCGCGCCGGTCTCGAAGTAGCGCGGGTCGTGCCACCAGCGGATCGAGGTGCCGGTGCGCTGGCCGCGCTTCATGGCGCCGACGATCTGCAGGCCGGGGCCGGGGGTGAAGCGGGCGTCCGGGCCGGCGCCGTCGAAGATCCCCGGTACGCCGTGCCGGAAGGACATCGAGTGGACCTTGCCGCCGCGGCGGACCGTGACGTCGAACCGCCGGGACAGGGCGTTGACCGCCGAGGCGCCCACCCCGTGCAGGCCGCCGGAGGTCTTGTAGCCGGAACCGCCGAACTTGCCGCCCGCGTGCAACCGGGTGAGCACCAGCTCGACGCCGGAGATGCCGGACTTGGCGTGCACGTCGGTGGGGATGCCGCGACCGTCGTCGTCGACCTGCACCGAGCCGTCGGCGTGCAGGATCACGTCGACCTTCTTGGCGTGACCCGCGACACCCTCGTCGGTGGAGTTGTCGAGGATCTCGTTGACGAGGTGGCCCACGCCACGGCTGTCGGTCGAGCCGATGTACATGCCGGGGCGCTTCCGGACGGCGTCCAGGCCCTCCAGGTGCGTCAGGTCGTCGGCCCCGTAGAGGGTCTCAGGCTGTGCGGTCAACTGGTCGTACTCCCAGGTCTCGGCGGTGTGGTGCCGGTCACCGTGCGATCCCCCACGTCGATCGCCAGGCGCGGCGCGCCGGAGCGAGCCTAGCCCGGCGCTCTGACAGACCCGTGGCACCCGTGCGGTGCGTTGTCCGGTTACGCTCCGGCGGGGTCCGGGCCCGCTGCCCCCGTAGAGGTGGGCCGGAGTGAGGAGGCGTCCGTGCAGGACAACGATGCGACCGGCCGGTTGTCTTCCCGGCCGCCCGCCGCGGACGACCCGATCGGCCGGTTCGAGCGGCTCTACGCCGAGGCCGAACGGGGCGAGGCCGAGGTGCCCTGGGACCGGGACGCCCCGCATTCCCTGCTCGCCGAGTGGACCGCACGGGTCCGGCCGGACGGGTCCGGCCGCACCGCGCTGGTGGTCGGCTGCGGCTTCGGCCGGGACGCCGAGCACCTGGCCACGCTGGGCTTCGCCACGGTCGCCTTCGACATCTCGCCCACGGCGGTGCGGGGTGCGCGCCGCCGCCACGCCGGTTCCCCGGTCCGGTACGAGACGGCGGACCTGCTCGACCCGCCGGCCGACTGGCTGGGCGGCTTCGACCTGGTGCTGGAGAGCATGAACGTGCAGGCGCTGCCGGCAGGGCTGCGGGAGCGGGCGATCCCGGCGGTCGGCCGGTTGGTCGCCCCGGGTGGGATGTTGCTGGTGATCGCGGCCGGCCGGCGCGACGGCGAGCCGGTGGACGGGCCGCCGTGGCCGCTGACCCGGGCGGAGGTCGACGCCTTCGCCGCCGCCGGCGCGCTCGTTCCGGCCCAGGTGGAGGAGATCGTGGTGCCGGACGGCGGCCTCCGCTGGCGGGCCGAGTTCCGCCGCGCCGGCTGACCCACCCCGAGAGCCGACGGGCCCATCCGACAGTCGACGCGCCGGACATCCGCACCGGATGTCCGGCCATTGACGCGTGTCACATGCCCGTGATCTGATCGCCTCCTCGGAGAATCTTTCATATTTCTATGAATGGATGAGGGGGTCGCGGATGTCCATGCTCCGTCGTACCGTGCTCGCCGCGACGCTGGCCGTCGCCTCGGTGGCCCTCCCGGCCGCCGTGGCGCCCGCCGGCCCGGCCACGGCCGCCCTGCCCACCGCCGCGGTGGCGCTGGGCGACAGCTTCATCAGCGGTGAGGGCGCCGGGGCGTACGCGCCGGTGGTCGACGTCAACGGGGTGAGCCAGGGCTTCCCCGGCTGGTCGGCGGCGAACAGCAACGCCTACTTCTGCCACCGCTCGCCGAACGCCTCGCTGTTCCAGGCCACCCTGCCCGGCATCAGCGCCCGGTTCAACCTGGCCTGCTCCGGCGGGCAGCCGTACGACATCGCCAGCGCCTCGTCCACCCGGGCCAAGGGCCGGCAGGTCGCGGCCCAGCTCGACCAGCTCCGGGCGGTGGGGCGGACGCACGACATCGACCTGGTGCTGATCGGCCTCGGCTCGAACAACAGCTCCTTCACCTTCGGCAGCGTGGCGGAGAAGTGCGCCAACCGGTTCATCGCCGACGCCTGGACCGGCTGGTGGGAGTTCTGGGCGTACCTGGGCGGACCGGTCGAGCAGGAGCCGTGCAGCGACGCGGACCTGGCCACCGCGGCGCAGTTCAGCGCCGCGACCGCGGAGACCACCGCGGCGGTACGGCAGATCCTCACCACCCTCGACCAGATCGACGCCGACGGCCAGCACCGGGTGGTGTTCCAGGACTACACCAACCCGCTCCCCACCGACCTGGCCTCGGTCTACTGGGAGGAGGACAGCCGGGACGACACCCGGGACAAGTTCCGGGCCCTGGGCGCCGAGCGGTACGCGGCCGGCTGCCCGATCCACCGGGCCAGCCTGGCCCCCGGGCAGCGCTTCTCGCAGGGCCTCGGCACCATGGTCAGCTCGGTACGGACCAGCCTGGCCGGCGAGTTCCCGCAGGCGGACCTGGTCTACCTGAACGTGCAGCGCGCGTTCGACGGGGCCCGGCTCTGCGAGTCGTCGGGCAGTCCCGGCAACGCGCTGGCCACCCCGATCCGGCTGATGGACGGCCCGACCGGCACCTTCGTCACCAGCCTCTCCGGCTACGACAAGCTCGACATCCAGCGGATCGCCAACGCCTGCGGCACGTACTTCCAGACCTGCCAGGAGTCCTGGCACCCGAGCGCGGCCGGCCACCGGGTGCTCGGCACCTGCCTCAGCGGCGCGGCCACCACCGCGGCGCGGACGGTCTCCTGTGTCCGGTCCTCGAACGGCACCATCACGGTGAGCTGACCGCCGCCCCCTCGTGGGGTCCGCCCGGGGCGGACCCCACGAGGGCTCGCGGCGAATCCTCGCGGCGGGCCGGTCCGGCGCACGGCACCATCGCCGGCAGTCCGGCGCGCGGGATCAGGGCCGCACGAGATCGGGATCGCCGGGATCGGGGTCGCACGGGGTCAGGGCCGCACGGGGTCAGGGCCGCACGGGGTCAGGGCCGCACGGGGTCAGGGCCGCACGGGGTCAGGGCCGGACGGCGGTGCCGAGGACGTGCGGCGCGGCCGGCCCGCCGATCCCGGTGGGCGGAAAGCGCAACCGGGCCAGCTCCGCGACGGTGAACCCGGCCGCCTGGATGGCGGCCACCGTGTCCCGGCCGGTGTGGCAGCCGGCGCAGACCACCGGCCAGAGGGTGGCGTCCGCCCAGCGCTGGACCCGGCGCAGCCCGGGGGTCTCCGCCACGACGTGTTCGTAGAAGCGGAGTTGCCCGCCCGGGCGCAGCACCCGGCGCGCCTCGCGCAGGGCCACCGCCTGGTCCGGCACCGAGCAGAGCACCAGGGAGAACACCACCGCGTCGGCGGCGGCGTCGGCGACCGGGAGCGCCTCGGCGAGGCCGGCGGCCACGGTCAGCGGAACCCGGGCGGCGGCTGCTCCGGCCACCGCGGCGGCGCGCAGCCGCGGTTCGGGCTCGACCGCCAGCACTCCGGTCACGGTGGCGGGATAGTGCGGGAACATCCGGCCGTTGCCGGCGCCGACCTCGACCACCCGCCCGCGCAGCCCGGCGACCAGGCGACGGCGGTGCTCCGCCACGCCGGCCTGGTCCATCGCCACGCTGGCGCGGGTGAAGAGCCGGGCGAAGAGCGGGTGCGAGACGCCCATCAGGACCGGGCCACGCCGAGGGTGAGCAGCAGCGGGCCGGCCGGGCCGGCGACCAGGTCGCCGAGGCGTACCTCGTCGAGCACGGCCAGGAACGCGGCCTGGGCCCGGCGTAGCTGACCGCGGAGCCGGCAGCCGCCGACCAGCGGGCAGGCCGGCTCCTCGCAGGAGACCACCTCGCCGTCGCCCTCGAAGGCGCGGACAACGTGCCCGACGGTCAGCTCGGCGGCGTGCTCGGCGAAGGCCACTCCGCCGGAGCGGCCGCGGATGGTGACCAGCACCCCGAGCCGCTGCAACCGCTGGACCACCTTGGCCACGTGGCTGCGCGGCAGGGAGAGCTGCGCGGCAAGCTCGTCCACGGTGGCCCGGCTCGGGGACGCCGCGGTGAACATGGCGATCCGCAATGCCATGTCCGTCGAGCGGTTGAGCTTCACACCACCGACCCTAACGAGCGGCGCCAACCCGCGAAACGGGCCGGCCGGCCCGATCCGGGCTGTGATTCTCGCGACCCGCGCCCCGGGACTTTCGACCCTAAAGAGGAGTCTGGGATTCCGATTTCGTGGTGATCGAACTGATCGACACCCGAAGGAGTGGTCGTGCTCTCGCAATCCTCAGCAGCAGTGGTGGTGGCGACGCTGCCCGCCGTGCAGGCGCACGGTGAGGCGATCACCGGCCGTTTCTACCAGCGGATGTTCGACGCGCATCCCGACCTGCTGAACATCTTCAACCGAGGCAACCAGGCGACCGGGCAGCAGAAGGCCGCGCTCGCCGCCGCCGTGGTCGCGTACGCCGAGCACCTGACCGGCGGCAGCACCGTGTCCTGGGGGCCGATCCTGGACCGGATCGCGCACAAGCACGCCTCGCTCGGCATCACCGCCACCCAGTACCCGATCGTGGGCCGGCACCTGCTCGCCGCGGTCGGCGAGGTGCTCGGCGACGCCGTCACGCCCGCCGTCGCGGCCGCCTGGGACGAGGTCTACTGGCTGCTGGCGTGCGAGCTGATCGCGCGGGAGGCGCGCCTCTACGCCGGCGCCGGGGTGCCGGAGGACGGCAGGGTGTGGCGGGAGTGGCGGGTACGGGAAAAGATCGGTGAGACGCCCGACGTGGCGTCGTTCACCCTCGTTCCGGCCGACGGCGGCCCGCTGCCCGTCTTCACTCCGGGCCAGTACGTCTCGGTCGCGGTCGACCTGGACGGCGGCCGGGGCCAGCAGATCCGGCAGTACAGCCTCTCCGGCCGCCCCGGCGCCGACCACTGGCAGATCACCGTCAAGCGGGTACGCGGCCTGGCCGGCGAGCCCGACGGCATGGTCTCCACCTACCTGCACGAGCGGGTGGCCGCCGGGGACACCCTCCGGCTCAGCCCGCCGTTCGGCGAGGTCAGCGCCATCGGCGACGGCGAACCGCTGCTGCTGATCAGCGCCGGCATCGGCCTCACCCCGGCCATGGCGGCGCTGGCGCACCTGGCCGACGCCGAGCCCGAACGCCCGGTGGCCCTGGTGCACGCCGACCGGGCCGGCACCGCACACGCCCGGCGGCGCGAACTGGTCGGGCTCCAGGAGCGGCTGCCCAACCTGTCGGTCCGCCTCTGGTACGAGGACGCCGCCGACGCCGAGGTGGCCGGCCTGAAGGCGGAGGTCGCCGACGGCCTGGTGGACCCGGCGCTGATCCCGCTCACCCCGGAGGCGTACGTGCACCTGTGCGGCCCGGTGCCGTTCATGTCCCTGGTCCGCAGCGGACTGCTGCGCCGCGGCGTGCCGACCGAGCGGATCGCCTACGAGGTGTTCGGCCCGGGCATGCTGCACTGAGCGCGCCACCACCCCGGCAACCGGGCCGGCGCCGGGCACAGACCCCGGCGCCGGCCCGGTCACCCTCCTCGAGAATCCGACCCCCGTCACCTCTCCCCGGTCCCGCGGGGCCCGCCACGCCCGCCCGCTACACCGGCCCGCAGTCCTCGCCCCACCTACCTACCGCGATCCCGCCCTCCCGCCGCGCCCGTCGCTGGACCGGGCCCCTGGCCGGCACGTCCAGTTGCCCGCAGCGCAGGGGACGGCCGGCCCGGTCGAACGGCGGGCTGCCGGAAGGCGGGGTTGGTCAGCGGCGGCAGGCGATCAAGGTCAGGCCCAGCGGGCGATCACGGCGGCGAGCACCAGCACCGCGCCGACCAGCTCGATCATCCCGACCTGGACCGGGGCCAGCCGCCGGCCGGGCAGCAGCGCCGCGCGGAGGAACAGCGCCGCGAAGACCGCCGCCACCACCGGCCCCCAGCCGGCGGCCACCGCCACCAGCAGCGCCGCCAGGTGGTACGCCCCGGAGGCCCACCGGTATTCGACGCTCTCCCGCTCCCGGATCATCGTCTTCACGTAGAGCACCGTGCCGACCAGGTATGCGCCGACCGCCGCCGCCACCCCGGCGACCGCGGCCACGGAAACCCCGGCGACCGTCGCCACCACGAAGACCACCAGCACGCTCTGCGCCACCGAGGCGAGGTCGTTGAGCAGCGCCCGTTCGTGGCGGCGTCGGGCGTACGCGGCGTTGACGGCGACCAGCGCGGCGAAGAGCGGGGCGTAACCGAGCACCGTCGGCCGGGCGAGCAGCACCGGCAGGCCCAGCAGCGCGGTGGCCGCGCCGTAGAGGAGCAGTTGGGGGCGGACGCGGGCGGGGCGCGCCGTCTTCACGGCCAGCAGGGCGTAGTAGGAGAAGAGGTAGCCGGCCAGCCAGGCGCCGAGCAGCGGCAGGTGCGGCCAGCGCGGGCCGGTCACGCCGACCGCCGCGGCATACGGGAGCAGCAGCATGGCCCAGGCGCCGTGCTGGGGCGGCAGCCAGCGGTGGCGGCGCCCGCGGGCGGGGCGCCCGGCCCGGGCAGGACGGGCGGGGCGGCCGGCCCGCGACCCGGCAGCCGGGGCGGCCGGGCGGGCAGCCGGGGCGGCCGGGCGGGCAGCCGGGGCGGCCGGGCGGGCCGGGGTGGCGGCGGTCATCGGCGGACGACCGTGAGCAGCGCCACCGCGTCCTCGTCGGCGTGCAGCGCGTGCCGGGCGTCCGGGATCACCAGCAGGTCCCCCGCCGCGCCGGGCCAGGACTCGTCCTGGGCGACCAGCCGGACCCGGCCACGCAGCACCTGCAGCGTCGCCTCGCCCGGGCTGGCGTGCTCCTGCAACGCGCGCCCGGCGACGAGAGCGATCAGCGTCTGTCGCAGCGCCGTGGCGGGACCGCCGTAGACGGTCCGCGCGCTGCGCCCGCTGTCGGTGGCGCGGGCCAGGGCGAGTTGCTCGTCGGCGAGCACGGAGAGCGACGACGGGGACACGGAACACCTCCAGGTCTGCGCGGGCCGGCGACCATAAACAGGAGTTTACGTTGCCTCTTTGCCTAGCTTGGTCAGCTTCCGCCCCGACAACCAGGGACTTTGGTCCCTCATTCGAATCTCCACACGAGACGTTTGCCGTCTCGCGGAAGTCGATGATCTACAGGTTAGGAAGCGGACGCGAGGGTAGGGACTGCTCATGCACGTCCTTGGCATCAACGCGATCTTCCACGATCCGGCCGCCGCCCTGGTGGTCGACGGCCGGGTGGTGGCCGCCGCCGAAGAGGAGCGGTTCAGCCGCCGTAAGCACGGCAAGCGCCCGGTGCCCTTCTCCGCCTGGGAGCTGCCCGAGTTGTCCGCCGCCTGGTGCCTGGCCAGCGCGGGCATCGACGTCGACAGTCTCGACGCCGTCGCCTACTCCTTCGACCCCGGCCTGTGCCGGGACACGGCTGAGCTGGGACTCAGCGATCCGTGGGACTGGCTGCGCGTCGACTACGCCCGGCGGGCCCCGCAGTTCCTCGCCGCCGCGCTGCCCGGCCTCGACCCGGACAAGGTGCGCTTCGTGCCGCACCACGTGGCGCACGCCGCCTCCGCCGGGCTGGCCGCGCCGCCGGCCGGCGACGACACCGCGGTGCTGGTGCTGGACGGGCGCGGCGAGGTGGCCAGCCACCTGGCCGGCGTATACCGGGACGGGCGGTTGTCGACGCTGCGGTCCCAGCAGCTGCCGCACTCCCTCGGCCTGCTCTACGAGGACCTGACCCGGCACCTCGGCTTCCTGCACTCCAGCGACGAGTACAAGGTGATGGCGTTGGCCTCCTACGGCAGGCCGCGGCACCTCGGCATGCTCCGCGAGCTGGTCCGGGTCACCGACGACGGCGGCTTCCAGGTCGAGCGGATCGACTGGGCCAGCATGGCCAAGGCGCGCACCGCCGACGGCGAGATGACCGACGACCACGCCGACCTGGCCGCCAGCGTGCAGACCCGGCTGGAGGAGGTCATCCTCGACCTGTCCCGCTGGCTGTACGACGCCTCCGGCGGCGCCACCACCCTCGCCATGGCCGGCGGGGTGGCGTTGAACTGCGTGGCCAACGCCCGGATCGCGGCCGAAGGGCCCTACCGGGACGTCTGGGTGCAGCCGGCGGCCGGCGACGCGGGTACCGCGCTGGGCGCCGCCCTGCACGTGGCCGGCGAGCTGGGCGACCGGTCCGCGCCGATGAGCGGGGTGGACCTCGGTCGGGGCTGGTCCGACGAGGAGCTGGAGGCGGAGCTGCGCCGGGCGGCGCTGCCGTACACCCGGCCGGCGTCGATCGCCGCCGAGGCGGCCCGGGTGCTCGCCGACAACGGCATCGTCGCGTGGTACCAGGGGCGCAGCGAGTACGGCCCGCGGGCGCTCGGCCACCGGTCGCTGCTGGCCCACCCGGGCGACCCGGACACCACCCGGCGGATGAACGACGTCAAGGGCCGCGAGCAGTTCCGGCCGATCGCCCCGATGGTCCGCGCGGAACGCTTCGCGGAGATCTTCGAGGGCGTCTACCCCAGCCCGTACATGCTCTTCGTGCACCGGGTGAAGCCGGCGTGGCGGGACCGCGTCCCGGCCGTCACCCACGTCGACGGCACCGCCCGGGTGCAGACCGTGCACCCGGAGACCGAGCCGGTGCTGGCCGAGCTGCTGGCCGAGTTCGAGCGGCGTACCGGGCTGCCGGTGGTGGTGAACACCTCGCTGAACACCGCCGGACGGCCCATGGTGGACACGCCCCGGGAGGCGATGGAGCTGTTCGGCTCGGCCCCGGTGGACCTGCTGGCGCTCGGCCCGTTCGCGGTGCACCGCCGCGCGCTGGGCGGTGGCCGGTGATCAGCCTGGTCGTGCCGACGCTCGGCCGGTCCAGCCTGGCGGTGCTGCTGGGCGCGCTCGCCGACCAGCTCGGCGAGCTGCCCGAGGTGGAGGTGCTGCTGGTCGACGACCGGCGCGACGACACCGGGGAGCTGGCGGTGCCGGGGGTGCTGGCCGCGTACACGAAGGTGCTGACCGGGCGCGGCGCGGGCCCGGCGGCGGCCCGCAACCTCGGCTGGCGGGCCGCGCACGGCGCGTGGGTGGTCTTCCTCGACGACGACGTGGTGCCGGCACCCGACTGGGCCCGGCGGCTCCGCGCCGACCTGGCGACCACCGGCCGGGTCGGCGGCGTGCAGGGCGTGGTCGAGGTGCCGCTGCCCGCCGGCCGCCGCCCCACCGACTGGGAACGCGGCACCGCCGGGCTGGCCGAGGGAAAGTGGATCACCGCCGACATGGCGTACCGGCGGTCGGTGCTGGCCGCCGTCGGCGGCTTCGACGAGCGGTTCCCGCGCGCCTACCGGGAGGACGCCGAGCTGGCCCACCGGGTCCGACGGGCCGGTTGGGTGCTGCTCCCCGGCCGGCGGCGGGTGACCCATCCGGTACGCCTGGAAAGCCGCTGGGTCAGCCTGCGCACCCAGCGCGGCAACGCCGACGACGCGCTGCTGCGCCGGCTGTACGGCCGCAGCTGGCGTACCGACCTCGGGCTGCCGCCCGGCCGCCGGCCCCGGCACGTCGCCGTCACTGCCGCGGGTGCGGTGGCGCTGGCCGCCCTGGCGCTGCGCGGCCCGGCCGGTGACCGGCGACGGGTCCTCGGCGTGCTGTCCGGCCTGGCGGCGCTGGGCTGGGCGGCCGGCACCGCCGAGTTCGCCCGGGACCGCATCGCGCCCGGCCCGCGCACCACCGACGAGGTCACCACCATGCTGGTGACCAGCGCGCTCATCCCGCCGCTGGCGGTCGGCCACTGGGTACGCGGCTGGTGGCGGGCCCGGGCGGTGCCCGCCGGGGCGCTGGTCGGCGCGGACCGGCCGGGGGCCGGACGGTGATGGTCCCCTCCGCCGCCGGGAGCGCCCGCCCCGAACCGACTCCCGGCCTGTACGACGCGGTGCTGCTGGATCGGGACGGCACGCTGGTCGAGGACGTGCCCTACAACGGCGACCCGGAGAAGGTCCGGCCGGTGCCCGGCGCCCGGGAGGCGCTGGACCGGCTCCGCGCGGCCGGGTTGCGGCTGGCCGTGGTGACCAACCAGTCCGGGCTGGCCCGGGGCTACTTCACCGAGGCGCAGATGCGGGCCGTGCACGCCCGGATCGAGGAGCTGCTCGGGCCCTTCGACCACTGGGCGATC
This sequence comes from Micromonospora sp. NPDC049836, assembly GCF_044465125.1. Classification (NCBI taxonomy): domain Bacteria; kingdom Bacillati; phylum Actinomycetota; class Actinomycetes; order Micromonosporales; family Micromonosporaceae; genus Micromonospora; species Micromonospora sp. NPDC049836. Next base: position 76,299 of record NZ_JBITLH010000006.1, on the reverse strand, counting down.
TGCCCGCACGACGACACCGACGGCTGCTCCTGCCGCAAGCCGGCGCCGGGCCTGGTGCACGAGGCCGCCCGGGCGCTCGGCACCGCGCCCCGGCGCTGCGTGCTGGTCGGCGACATCGGGCGGGACATGACGGCCGCGCTCGCCGCCGGGGCCACCGGCGTGCTGGTGCCCACCCCGGTGACCCGGCCCGAGGAGGTCGCCGCGGCGCCGACCGTCGCCCGGGACCTGCCGGCCGCGGTGGACGAGATCCTGCGCCGGATGCGGGCGGTGCGGCCGGTCACGCCGCGCGCCGGTCGGGCCGGCACGGTCCTCGTGGTACGCAGCGACTCCGCCGGGGACGTGCTGGTCACCGGCCCCGGCATCCGGGCCGTCGCGGCCGGCGCCCGACGGGTCGTGCTGCTCTGCGGGCCACGCGGCCGGGCCGCCGCCGACCTGCTCCCCGGCGTCGACGAGATCATCGAGTGGCCGCTGCCCTGGATCGACGCCCCCGCCCCACCCGTCGACCCCACCGACATGCACGCCCTCATCGACCGGCTCACCGCCGTCGCCGCCGACGAAGCCGTCATCTTCACCTCCTTCCACCAGTCCCCACTACCCCTGGCCCTGCTGCTGCGGATGGCCCGCGTACCCCGGATCAGCGCGATCAGCGACGACTACCCCGGCTCGCTGCTGCACGTCCGGCACCGCGTGCCGAACGGGGTGCCGGAGCCGGAACGCGCGCTCTCCCTCGCCGCCGCGGCCGGCTTCGCGCTGCCCGCCGGCGACGAGCCGGGCCTGCGGCTGCGCGCCGACCTCGACCGCTCCGGCGACCGCCGTCCGCCCGCAACCACGGGGGTGCCCGAGGGCGGGTACGTGGTGGTGCACCCCGGTTCCTCGGTGCCGGCCCGGGCCTGCCCCGCGCACCGCTGCGCGGAGATCGTCGCGGCGCTGGCCGCCGACGGGCACCGGGTCCTGGTCACCGGCGGTCCCGACGAGCGGGCGCTGACCGCCCGGGTGGCCGCCGCCGGCGGCACCGACCTGGGCGGGACGACCGACCTGGCCGGGCTGGCCGGGCTCGTCGCCGGGGCCCGGTGCCTGGTGGTCGGCAACACCGGTCCCGCCCATCTCGCCGCCGCCGTCGGCACTCCGGTGGTGAGCCTCTTCGCGCCGACCGTCCCGTTCGGACAGTGGGGGCCGTACCGGGTGCCGGTCGCCCGGCTCGGCGACGCCGGGGCCGCCTGCCGGGACACCCGGGCGGCCGTCTGCCCGGTCGCCGGGCACCCCTGCCTGAGCGGAGTGGACCCGGCCGCGGTGGTCGCGGCGGTCCGGCTCCTCGCCCCCGGCTGACACCGCCGCACCCCGCCCACCCCCGCACCCGCCGCCGACGAGGAGAGAGATGAACGTTCTGCTGTGGCACGTGCACGGCTCCTGGACGACGTCGTTCGTGCACGGGAGACACCGCTACCTGGTGCCGGTCACGCCCGACCGCGGCCCGTACGGGCTGGGCCGGGCGCGGACGTACGCCTGGCCGGACAGCGCTGTCGAGGTGACGCCCGAGGAGCTGCGGACGGCGCAGGTGGACCTGGTGATCCTGCAACGGCCGGAGGAGCTGGAGCTGGCGGAGCGGTGGCTGGGCCGCCGCCCCGGCCGGGACCTGCCGGCGATCTACGTCGAGCACAACACCCCCAAGGGCGACGTGCCGAACACCCGGCACCCGATGGCCGACCGCGACGACCTGCTGCTCACCCACGTCACCGCGTTCAACGAACTGTTCTGGGACAACGGCGGCACCCGCACCACCGTCGTCGAGCACGGCGTGGTCGCCCCGGCCGTCGAGTGGACCGGCGAGCTGGACCGGCTCGCCGTGGTCACCAACGAGCCGGTCCGCCGGTGGCGGGTCACCGGCACCGACCTGATGCCGCGCTTCGCCGCGGTGGCGCCGCTGGACGTCTTCGGCATGGGGGTGGCCGGGCTGCCCGAGGCGCTCGCCGCGGCCGGCGCGCCCGGCCTACCGGTGACCGGACACGAGGACCTGCCGCAGGACCGGATGCACGCCGAGGTGGCCCGGCGCCGCGCCTACCTGCACCTGTGCCGGTGGACCTCGCTCGGGCTGAGCCTGATCGAGGCGATGACCATGGGCATGCCGGTGATCGCGCTGGCCACCACCGAGGCCGTGGAGGCCGTGCCGCCCGGCGCGGGGGTGCTCTCCACCCGAATGGACACGCTGGTCGAGGCGGCCCACTGGCTCGCCGCGGACCGGGACGCCGCGTACCGCCTGGGGGCGCGGGCGCGCGAGGTGGCGAAGGAACGGTACGGGCTCGACCGGTTCCTCGCCGACTGGGACCGACTGATGGAGGGGGAAACATGCGCATCGCGATGATCTCGGAGCACGCCAGCCCACTCGCCGTCCTCGGCGAGGAGGACGCCGGCGGCCAGAACACCCACGTGGCGGAGCTCGCGGCGGCGCTGGTCGGCGCGGGGCACGACGTACGGGTCTACACCCGCCGCGACTCCACCGCCCTGCCCGGGTCGGTGTCCACCCCGGACGGGTATCAGGTCTGTCACGTGCCCGCCGGGCCGGCGCAGCGGGTGCCCAAGGACGAGCTGCTGCCGTACATGGGCGAGTTCGGCAGCTGGCTGGCCGACACCTGGCGGCGCGGCGACTGGACCCCGGACGTGGCGCACGCGCACTTCTGGATGAGCGGGCTGGCCACCGTGCACGCCGGCCGCCGGACCGGGGTGCCGACGGTGCTGACGTACCACGCCCTCGGCACGGTGAAGCGGCGCCACCAGGGCAGCCGGGACACCAGCCCGCCGGGGCGGATCGGCTACGAGCGGGCGCTCGGCCGGGCCGTGGACCGGGTCATCGTGCAGTGCGAGGACGAGGTCCGCGAGCTGGTCCGGATGGGCGTACCCCGGTCCCGGATGGCGCTGGTCCCGTCCGGCGTGAACCAGGCCGTGTTCCGCCCCGACGGGCCGGTGGCGCCGCGCGACCCGGCCCGGCCGCGGATCCTCACCGTCGGCCGGATGGTGGAGCGCAAGGGCTTCCTGGACGTGGTCCGGGCGCTGCCGGCGGTGCCGGACGCCGAGTGCGTGGTGGTCGGCGGTCCGCCCGCCGGCCTGCTGCCCGCCGACTCGTTCGCCCGGCGGCTCACCGCGCTGGCCGAGTCGTGCGGGGTCGCCGACCGGGTGCGGCTGGTCGGCGGGGTGGCCCGCGAGGAGATGGGCGCCTGGTACCGCTCGGCCGACGTGCTGGTCGCCGCCCCCTGGTACGAGCCGTTCGGCCTGACCCCGCTGGAGGGCATGGCCTGCGGGGTGCCGGTGGTCGGCACGAACGTCGGCGGGATCGCCGACACGGTGGTCGACGGCCTCACCGGCGACCTGGTCCGGCCGCGCGACCCGCGCGCGCTGGGCACCGCGATCCGCCGGCTCCTCGCCGACCAGGTCCGCCGCTTCGCGTACGCCACGGCGGCGCTGGACCGGATCCGCAGCCGGTACTCCTGGAAGCGCTGCGCCGAGCAACTCGGCGCGGTCTACGCCTCGCTGGCCACGGTGGCCCGCCCCGCCCCGGCGGTGGCCTGATGACCCCGCACGACACCCTCGACGCCCACCTGTCCGGGCTGGCCGCGGCGCTGCTGCCGTACCGGCGGGAGGCGGCCCGGCTGGCCGACTGGGGCACCGAGCTGGCCTGGACGCTGGCGCGGGGCGGGCGGCTGCTGGTGGCCGGCAACGGCGGCAGCGCCGCCGAGGCCCAACACCTCACCGCCGAACTCGTCGGCAAACTCCGCGACGACCGCGAACCACTGTCCGCCATCGCCCTGCACGCCGAAACCTCCGCCCTCACCGCCATCGGCAACGACTACGGCTACCACGAGGTCTTCGCCCGCCAGGTACGCGCCCACGGCCGACCCGCCGACATCCTGCTGCTGATGTCCACCAGCGGCACCAGCGCCAACCTGCTCACCGCCGCCCACGCCGGCCGGGAAACCGGCCTGCGCTGCTGGGCCTTCACCGGTCCGGCCCCCAACCCCCTCGCCGAGGCCTGCCACGATGTGCTCGCGGTGCCGTCGCCGGACAGCCAGGTGGTGCAGGAGCTGCACCTGGTCTCCACCCATCTGCTCTGCGAGTACGTCGACCAGGCGCTGCCGCTGATCCGGCAGCTGCCGACCGCGTCGCTGCCGGCGCCCCGGTCGGCCGCGCTCGCCCGCTGGGCCGCCGCCCCAACCGCCGACGGCCTGGGCGTCACCGGCCACCGGTCCCCGGACCACAACGGACACGGGAGCAACGGGCACGGGACCAACGGACACGGCAGCAACGGACACGGGACCAACGGACACGGAGCCAGCGGATCCGGGATCGCCGGTGCGGGGCGGGTGCAGCCGTGAACGGGCCGCTCGTGGTGGTCGGCGACGCCCTGCTGGACCGGGACGTCACCGGCGTGGTCGGCCGGGTCGCGCCGGACGCGCCCGTACCCGTGCTGGACGAGCGCTCGAGCACCGACCGGCCGGGCGGCGCCGGGCTGGCCGCGCTGCTCGCCGCCGCCCCGGACAGCGAGGTCGCGCTGGTGACCGGGCTCGCCGACGACGCCGGCGGGGCCCGGCTGGCCGAGCTGCTCGCCGCGGCCGGGGTGGAGGTCTACCCGCTGCGCCTGCCCGGCGCGACAGCCGAGAAGATCCGGCTGCGGGCCGGCGGGCAGACGCTGCTGCGGCTGGACCGGGGCGGCGAACCGCGGCAGCCGGGCGAGCCACCGGAGGCCGTGCTGGAGCTGCTGTCCCGGGCCGGAGCCATCCTGGTCAGCGACTACGGCCGTGGCGTGGTCCGCCAGCCGGCGCTGCGGGCGGCGCTCGCCCGGGCGGCCGCGCCGGTGGTCTGGGATCCGCACCCGCGAGGCCCGGCCGCGGTGCCCGGGGTCCGGCTGGCCACCCCCAACCTCGGCGAGCTGCGCCAGCTCACCGGCGACGCGGGGGCGGGCAACGCGCTCTCCACCGCCACCCGGGCCGGGCACGAGCTACGCCGCCGCTGGCGGGCCGGCGCGGTGGCGGTGACCGTCGGCGCGGACGGCGCGGTGCTCTGCCACGCGGGCGCCACCCCGCTGGTGGTGCCGCCGCCGGCCGGCCCGGACCACGTCGAGGACACCTGCGGCGCCGGGGACCGGTTCGCCGCCACGGCCGCGCTCGCGCTGGCCGGCGGCGCGTCGGTCGCCGAGGCGACCCAGGAGGCGGTGGCCGCCGCCTCGGCGTACGTGGCCGCGGGCGGGGCGGCCGGGCTGCGCCGCGAGGCGGAGCAGCCGGCCACGCCGGCCGCCGCGCGCACCGCCGAGGACCTCGTGGCCCGGGTGCGCGCCGACGGCGGCACGGTGGTCGCCACCGGCGGCTGCTTCGACATCCTGCACGCCGGGCACCTCGCCACCCTCCAGGCGGCCCGGCGCCTCGGCGACTGCCTGGTGGTCTGCCTCAACTCCGACCGCAGCGTACGCGGGCTCAAGGGGCCGGAGCGCCCGGTGAACCCGGAGGAGGACCGGGCCGGCCTGCTGGCCGCGCTGGACTGCGTCGACGCGGTGGTGGTCTTCGACGAGGCCACCCCGCACCAGGTGCTGGCCCGGCTGCGACCCGACCTCTGGGTCAAGGGCGGCGACTACGGCGACGGCGCCGACCTGCCCGAGGCCGACCTGGTGCGCCGCTGGGGCGGGCGGGTCGTGACCGTGCCCTACCTGGCCGGCCGGTCCACCACCGGCACCATCTCCGCCGCGCGCACGCGCGGCCTCCACCTCGTCAAGGGAGCGGTATGAGCAAGCGTCAGCGAGCGAATTGTCAACGCAGTGCGATGGTGCCGCAGGACGGCACGAAGCGAAGCGGAGTGCTGGCATGAGCAGGGACCTGAACGGACGCACGGTGCTGGTGACCGGCGGGGCGAGCGGCCTCGGCGCGGCGGTGGTGACCGCGGTGGCCAAGGCCGGTGGCCGGCCGTACGTGCTGGACCGCCGGGCGCCGGCCGACGGGGTGCCCTGGGTCGAGTGCGACCTGGCCGACACCCGGGCCGCCGAGGCGGCCACCCGGCAGCTCGCCGAGCAGGCCGGCGGGCTGGACGGCGTGGTGACCGCCGCCGGGATGGACGTGCCGGGCCGACTCGCCGACGTCGACGGCGCGACCTGGGACCGGATCGTGGCGATCAACCTGCTCGGCACCGCCGCGGTGGTCCGGGCGGCCGTGCCGCACCTGGAACGCTCGCACGGCACCGTGGTGACCGTGGCCTCCACCCTCGGCGTCAAGGCGGTCAGCGACGCCACCGCCTACTGCGCGGCGAAGTTCGGGGTGGTCGGCTTCACCCGGGCGCTCGCCGCCGAGCTGGCCGGCACGGTCGGCGTGACGCTGCTGATCCCCGGCGGGATGCGTACCGCGTTCTTCGACGACCGGGACGACCGGTACAAGCCGGGCCCGGACGCGGTCCTGAACGACCCGGCCGACACCGCCGAGGCGGTCCTGTTCGCCCTCACCCAGCCGCCCGGCTGCGCCGTGCGGGAGCTGGTGGTCTGCGCCGAGCAGGAGTCGTCGTACCCGTGATCCTCGTGCTCCGGGCGCTCGGCGTCGGCGACCTCGCCACCGGGGTGCCGGCGCTGCGGGCGCTGCGCGCCGCGTACCCCGGTGGGGAGCTGGCGCTGGCCGCGCCGCGCTGGCTGGCCCCGCTGGTGGCCCTGGTCGGCGGGGTGGACCGGCTGGTCGAGGCGGACGGGCTGGGCCCGCTGGCCTGGCCCGGCCCGCCGCCCGCGCTGGCGGTCAACCTGCACGGCCGGGGCCCGCAGTCGCACCGGATGCTGGCCGGGGTCCGGCCGCGCCGGCTGTTCGGGTTCGCCAACGCCGAGGCCGGGCACCGCGACGGTCCGCCGTGGCGGGCCGACGAGCACGAGGTGGACCGCTGGTGCCGGCTGCTGGCCTGGTACGGCATCCCGGCGGACCGCACCGACCTGGCGCTGCGCCGTCCTGACCCGGGCGGGCTGCCGGCCGGGGTGAGCATCGTGCACCCGGGGGCGAAGGCGGCCCAGCGGCGCTGGCCTCCGGAGCGGTTCGCCGCGGTGGCCCGGGAGCTGACCGCGCGGGGCCACCGGGTGGTGCTGACCGGCAACCCGGGCGAGCGGCCGCTCGCCGAGGAGGTGGCCCGCCGCGCCGGGCTGCCGGCCGAGGCGGTGCTGGCCGGGCAGACCGACCTCGGCGAGCTGGCCGCCCTGGTGGCCCACGCCCGCCTGGTGCTCAGCGGCGACACCGGGATCGGGCACCTGGCCACCGCGTACGCGACGCCGTCGGTGCTGCTCTTCGGCCCGGTGCCGCCGGCGCACTGGGGGCCGCCGCCGGACCGCCCGTGGCACCAGGCGCTCTGGGTGGGGCCCCGACCGGCCGCGGCCGGGGCGACGGCGGTGCACCCGGCGCTGGCCGAGCTGGACGTGCCGGCCGTGCTGGCCGCGGTGGACCGGGTCGAGGCCGCCGCCCCCGCACCGGCCCGGCTCCCCCGCTCCCGGCCGGCGGCCGATGGCCCGACCCGGCAACCGGCCGCGACCGCTCTGCGCTGACCGGCCGACCCGGCAACCCGCCGCGACCGACCCGTTGCTACCCGCCGGTAGCTTGCCGTCGTAGGCTGAGCCGGTGAGCGGGGACTACACGCAGGAGTTCGTCGACGTCGACGGGGCGCGGCTCGGCGTCCAGGTCTACCCGGAGCCGGCCGGGCCGCCCGGGGCGCCGGTGGTGGTGATCTGGCCGGCCATGGGGGTACGGGCCCGCTACTACCGGCCGTTCGCCGCGGCGCTGCGCGACGCCGGCCTCGCCGTGGTCGTGGTGGACCTGCGCGGCACCGGCGAGAGCACCCCGGCGCCGGCCCGCAGCTGCCGGTACGGCTACGCCGAGCTGGCCGCCGACGTGGGCGCGGTGCTCGACGCGCTCAAGCCGCGGCTGGACGGGCGGACCCGGCTGCTGCTCGGGCACTCCCTCGGCGGCCAGGTCGCGGTGCTGCACCAGGCCCTGCACGACGCCGACCGGGTGGACGGGCTGGCCCTGGTGGCGGTCGGCATCCCCTGGTGGCGCGGGTACCCGGGGGTACGCGGCTGGGGGGTGCTGCCGTACACCCAGGGGATCGCGGCGGTGGCCCGGCTGCTCGGGGTCTGGCCCGGCTGGGGGTTCGGTGGCCGGCAGGCGCGCGGCGTGATCCGGGACTGGGCGCACACGGCGCGCACCGGGCGGTTCCCGGTGCTGGACGGCGTGGACGCCGAGGCGGCGGTGGGCACGATCCGTACCCCGGTGCTCGCGGTCAGCGTGGACGACGACCAGTACACCCCGCACGAGACGCTGGACCACCTCTGCGGCAAGCTGGCCGCCGCCCCGGTGACCCGGCACCGCTACACGGTGGCCGAGGCCGGCGCGCCGCTGGACCACTTCACCTGGGTCCGCGCCGGCACCCCGCTGGCCGCCCGGGTCGCCGCGTTCGCCGCCGCCCTGCCGCCGCGCTGAGGCCCGTCTCGCCGGCCCGGCGGGACGCGTACTCCGCCGGAAGGTGGGTATGCGGCACCGCCCGAACACGGCAGAGGGGGATCAGATGTCCGAACGGCACACCGCGTTGCGCTCGATGCACGATCTGGGTCTGGCGGCCTGGTTCGGCGGCTCACTGATGGGCGCGCTCGGCGTCAACGGCGCAGCGGCACGAATCAACGACTCAACCCAGCGGCTGCCGGTCGCCTCGGCCGGCTGGGCGCGCTGGACTCCGGTCAACGCGGCGGCGATCGGCGCGCACCTGGCCGGCGCGGTCGGCGAGCTGGTGACCGAGAGCCCACGGGTGGCCAGCCAGGCCGGGGTGGCGAAGATGAGCACGATCAAGACGGCGCTGACCCTGGGCGCGCTGGCGGTGACCGGCTACAGCCGGTTGCTCGGCATGCGGCTGGAGAAGGCGGGCAGCCCGTCGGTCGAGGGGACCACCGAGCCCAACTACCAGACACCGTCCAACGTCGCCTCCTGCCAGCGGCAGATGAAGCTGCTCCAGTGGGCGGTCCCGGCGCTGACCGGCGCGCTGGTGGTGGTGTCGTCGTACATGGGCGAGCAGCAGAAGCCGGGACAGGTGTTCCGCGGCCTGCTCGGCCGGGCCGGCAATCTGGCGACCGCGCCGGCGGCGCTGGGCAAGATGGCCGGGATGGCCGCGACCAAGCGACCGATGGCCATGGCCGGCAAGTGACCCGTCGTGCGGCCGGCAGCCACCCCACGGGTGGGTGCCGGCCGCGCCCGCGTGCCCGCGGCCGGGCACCCCGCGTGCCTGGGTGCCGGCCGCGCCACGTCCCCCGGCCGGGCGCTCGACGGGCATGACCGGAGCCGGGGCGGGCAATCAGCGCGGCACGGAACCCAGCCAGGTGAGGTGGCCATGAGCAGCACGAACCGATCGGGTAGGGGTGAGGGGCGCGGGCCCGAGGCGGCCGCGCCGTGGGGCACCACGAACGGGTTCGACGCCGACCCGCCGTGGGGCGCCGACGAGGACGCCCCGATGGACGAGGGCAGCGAGGAGAGCGCGGTCCCGGAGGGCCGGCGGGGTGAACGCCGGGCGGCCGGTGCCGGGCCCGGCGGTCCGAAGGCCGGCCGGCACGGGTTCGGCCCGGTCGAGCCGACCCGGACGACCGAGGCCGGACCGGGCGCGCCGCCGGATCCGGCGCCGTCGGCACGGTCCTTCCCGGACGACAGCGCCGACGGGGACCTGGCCGACAACTCGCTGGAGGAGACCACCGGGATGCACCCGGAGGGGATCACCCGACGCGGCTGAGCGCCCGCCCCCGGCGGGCGCCGCCGCGTCGATCAGCCCGGCCCGGCCGCCCGGCGGGCCGGTGATCAGTCCACCCGCCCGGCCGGCGCCGCCGCGGCGGTCAGGAGCCGGTGCCGTCCTCTCCCGGCCGGCCCAACACCGACGGCTCGTTCTCCGGCACGGGCGGCTCGGCCACCGGATGTCCGGTGTCGTCCACCAGGCCGGGGGCCATGCTGCCGCCGTGCGCCTCCTCGGCCTCCCGGGTCGCCCGGGGGTCCCGGTCGTCCCGCGCCGTGGCGCTGCCGTCGTCCCGCCGCTCGTCCACGTGTCCCCCTCGCTGTCGGTCCTCGGCACCGCCGGTACCCGGCGCCGGTCCCCGGAAACCTCAGGCCGGCGCGGCGGCCGTGCCGACCCCGAGCAGGCCGGCCAGCCGGGCGGCGTCGCGCTGGGCCTGGCCGTCGCAGCAGTTGTTCATCAGCACGTGCAGCTCGGCGCACTGCTCGGCCAGTTCGCGCAGCAGCACCGCCCAGCGGGCCAGTTCCCGCGCGCCGTAGGCGTAGCGGAACTTCTCCTGCTTGTCGCCGCTCTCCCAGGCGGCGCTGTGGCCGTGGAACCGGACCACCGCGAGGTCGGCGGTGGCGGTGAGGATCGGCGGCACCGACGACGGGTGCCCCTGCGGCATGTCCACGCAGACGTAGCCGAGGCCGTGCTCGCGCAGGAAGGTCACCGTGTCGACCACCGCCTCGTCGCTGAACCAGGAGGAGTGGCGCAGCTCGACGCCGACCCGCCAGGGCCGGCACCGCCGGGCGGCCGCCAGGATCCGCTGCTTGGCGGCCTCCCCGCGGGTCAGCCAGGGCGGGAACTGGAGCAGCACGGCGCCGAGCCGGTCGGCCGCCGCGAGCGGCGCCAGCGCCGCGTGGAACCGGTCCCACAACTCGTCGTACGCCCCGGCGGGCAGGTCGCGCCAGCGGATCCGGCTCGGGCCGCCGGCCGGTCGCAGCTCGCGGGGCAGCGCCGCGACCGGGGTGTGGTGGCCGGTGAAGAGGCGGAACGCCTTGACGTCGAAGGTGAAGCCGTCCGGGGTGGCCGCGGCCCAGCCCTCGGCGGTCTCCGGCGTCGGGATCGCGTAGTAGCTGGTGTCCACCTCCACCAGTCCGAACCGCTCGGCGTAGAAGCCGAGGCGACCGGCCGGGCTGTTGACGCCGCGCGGATACCAGCCGGAGCGGACCAGCGTCTGGTCGGCCCAGGAGGACGTGCCCACCTTGATGACACCCATGTAATTCAGTGCACCGCCATCCGGCGGGATCGGCAACCGGAGCCGTCCGGTGTGGAGCGCGGGATTGTCGGGGGGCGGCCGTACGGTGGCCGTGGTTCTCGAGCGAAAGGCGGGCGGCATGAGCGTCTCCGACCAGGTCCTCACCGGCGAGCGGGCGGATCTGCTGGCCACCCTGCGGCGGCACCGCGGTTTCCTGCGGCACACCGTGCGCGGGCTGACCGACAACCAGGCGGCGGCCCGGAGCACGGCCAGCGAGCTGTGCCTCGGCGGCCTGATCAAGCACGTGGCGAGCACCGAGCACCGGTGGATGCGCTTCGCCGAGGGTGGCGCCGAGGCGATGCAGCGCGAGCCGATCGACTGGGCGGCCCAGTTCCGGATGGTCGACGGCGAGACGCTCGCCGGGCTGCTCGCCGAGTTCGACCGGGTGGCCGAGGCGACCGACGCGCTGATCGCCACCCTCGACCTCGACGCCGCCCACCCGCTGCCGCAGGCGCCCTGGTTCGAGCCGGGGGCGAGCTGGACGGTGCGCCGGGTGTTGCTGCACCTCATCGCCGAGACGGCGCAGCACGCCGGGCACGCCGACATCATCCGGGAGTCGATCGACGGGGCGAAGACGATGGGCTGAGCCGGTCGCCGGTGATCGATCACACCGGCTGACGGTGGGCGCGGGACGGGTCCGGTGTGACGCCAGCAGCGGCGGCGGCGCTGAGGGACACGAGATGAACGCCCACCGCATGGACCAGGAGACCGTCGAGCGACTGCTCGTCGGTCCGGTCAGTGATCCGCAGGACGGCACCGAGGTGCTGGTCCGGCTCCTGGCCGCCGTCCGCGCCGCTCCGCACCCGCACGAGTTCGGCGGCGAGGCGGCCGCTCTCCAGGCGTTCCGGGCGGCCCGGGCCGGCACCGCGGCGCTGCCGACCGCCCGCCCGGGGCGCCGCCGTCCCCGCCTGCTCGGGGCGCGGCTCGCCCTGGCCGGCCTGCTCGCCGCCGGCAGCGGCGGGGTGGCGCTGGCTGCCGCCACGGGCACCCTGCCGGGCCTGCCCGGCCGCGTCGAGCCCAGCGTGGCGCCCCGCGTCAGCGGAGCCGGCGGCCCTGACTCGCCGGCGCCGAGCCGGGACCCCTCCCCCACCCCGGCCGGCCGCCCGACCGGCAGCCCCGACCGCCCGGCCGCCGCGCTGACCGGTCAATGCACGGCGTACCTTGCCGCGCCGGCCGCGGACCGGCGGCGGGTGCTGGGCACCCCGCCCTTCGCCGACCTGGTCGCCGCCGCCGGTGGGCCGGACCGGGTCGACGACTACTGCGACCGGCTGGTCGACCGGCCGCCGACGCCGACCGGCGACCCGTCGAAGCGGCCGCCGACCGCCCGCCCGCAGCACACCCGGACCGTGCCGGCCGTTCCCGCCACCCCACCCGTCCGGCCGGACGAGCCGACGGCGAAGCGCCCCGCCACGGTCGGTCCGCCCCAACGGTGACCCGGCCGTCCCGGCCGCGATCCGCCGTCCGACCCGACGAGCCGACGGCGAAGCGCCCCGCCACGGTCGGTCCGCCCCAACGCTGACCCGGCCGTGCTCCGCCGCTCGGCCGGCGGCCGGGCGGGTGGCGGTTGATAGCTTGCCCCGATGACTGTGCGGCGTCGCCGGATGGCGATCCTCCTCCGCCTGGCCGTCGTGCTCGGCGTGCTGGCCGGCATCGTGCTGACCGCGCTCGGCCCGGCCACGCTGACCGGCCTGCTGCCCTACTTCACCATCCAGAGCAACCTGGCCGTCGGCGTCTTCGCCGGCTACGCCGCCGTTCGGGCCGGGCGGGACCGGCCGGAGCCGCCGCCCGCGCTCAAGGGCGCGGTCACCCTCTACATCACCATCACCGGCACGGTGTACCACCTGGTGCTGGCCAATCCGGCCAGCCCGTTCGCGATGGTCCAGCCGGACCGGACCCCGGGCGAGTGGTGGGGCAACCAGTTCCTGCACACGATCGTGCCGCTGCTGGCGGTCGCCGACTGGGCCCTGGTCGACCGCCGGGGCCGGCTCCGCCCCCGGTACGCGGCCTGGTGGCTGGCGTTCCCGGTGGCGTACCTCGGGTTCGCCCTGGTGCGCGGCCTGCTCGTGCACCGCTACCCGTACCCGTTCCTCGACGCAGGGCAACTCGGCTACGCCGGCGTGGGGTTCAGCGCGCTCTTCTTCGCGTTCGCGTTCTGGCTGCTCGGGCTCCTCTTCGTCGGGGCGGACCACGTCCTGGCGCGGCGCCCCCGACCCACCCCGGTCGGAACGGCCGAGCCCGGTCCGGCCGGCGGCGGCCCGGCCGGGTCGGACGGCGCCGGCGAGCCGGTGGGTGACGGTGCGGGTCGAACGCCTACCAGGCGGTGACCCGGTGCGGCTGTCCCGGCCCGGACCGCCCGCCCCGTAGGCGCGGCCCGGCCCGGCCCGGGGGCCGCTCCCGGCCGAACGAGTCCGCGCGACCCCAGCGCCCCGGCACGTCGGTCAGTTCGATCCGCCCGTACCCGACCGGGATCTCCGGCTTCACCAGCAGGTTGTCCCCGCAGGGGCGCAGCCCGAGCATGGTGGCGAGCAGCATCAGCAGCGCCCCCGAGGCCCACGACTGCGGTCGGCCGGCGGCCGGGAGCTGGACCGGGTACTTGGTGACCTCGCGCGGGTAGCCGGCGATCACCTCCGGCACCGAGCCGCCCAGGGTCTCCACCACGGCGAACATGCCGGCGGCGATCCGGGCCGCCTCCGCGTCGTGACCGTAGCGGCGCAGGCCGGCCGCGATCAGCGCGTTGTCCGACGGCCAGACCGCGCCCAGGTGCGGGCCGACCGGGTTGTACGGCCGCTGCCCGGTGGCGTACGTGCGGACCCCCCAGCCGGTGAAGAGTTCCGGGCCGGACAGGTGCGTGGCGAGGGCGACCGAGCGCTCCGGGTCGACGATCCCGCTGTAGAGCAGGTGGCCCAGGTTCGAGGTGAGCGCGTCGACCGGCTCGCCGTCCGGGGTCAGCGCCAGCGCGTAGTACTCCCGCCCGGGCAGCCAGAAGTCGCGGTTGAACCGGTCCCGCAGCCGCGCCGCGTCCGCCTCCAGGCGGTCGGCGTACGCCGGGTCGTCCCAGAACTCGCGGGCCATCCGGGCGCCGCGCATCTTCGCGTCGTACGCGTACCCCTGCAGCTCACAGGTGGCCCGGGGAAAGGGCGGCTGGCGGCCGTGCCGGTCACTGACGGCGTCGGGTGAGTTCCGCCAGGTCTGGTTGACCACCCCGTTGCGGTCGTTGCGCGTCTGGTAGCGCAGGTAGCCGTCGCCGCACAGGTCGCCGTACTCGTCCAGCCAGTCCAGCGCCATCCGGGCCGGGTGGCGCAGCTGCCGGACCAGGTCGCCGTCGCCGGTCCACCGCTCGTACTCGTCGAGCAGCACCACGAAGAGCGGGGTGGTGTCGGCCGCGGCGTAGGAGATCGCGGTGGGCTGCTCGCCGAACGCGGCCGCCTCGCCGTAGCGCAGCTCGGCGAGGATCTTGCCGGGTTCCTCGTCGTGGTAGTCGTCGAGCTGCCCGCCCTGCACCGAGGCGAGCAGGTGCAGGGTGGCCGGGGTCAGCTCGGGGGTGAACGGCAGGGTCTGCAGGCAGGTGAGCATGGCGTCGCGGCCGTAGAGGGCCATCGCCCAGGGCATGCCACCCACCGGCACCGGCTCGCGGTAGGTCAGCGGCACGTACCGCAGCGCGGCCAGGTCGGTCAGCGCCTGCCGGTACGCCAACTCCAGGGACTGGCGGTCGGCGACCAGTCGCGGCGCGGCGTCCAGCCAGCGCTTCAGCTCGCTGTTCATGGTGTGGTGGACGTGCTCCCGGTGGGACTGGAGGCTGGCCCGCAGGTCCCGCCCGCCGGCCCCGTGGATGATCGTGGCGACCACCAGATCGGTGTGCCACTCCCCGTTCGGCGCGAGCCGGATCCGGAAGGTCATCCCCTGCTCGTCGACGGCCACCGGCTCGGTGCTGGTGACCAGGGTTTCCCGGATGAACTCGTCCCGCTGGTGGCGCAGGCGCAGCTGCCGGCGGTTCGAGTCGGCGACGACCACCGGCCGGCGCGGGGCCGGGCGCAGGATCTCGGAGGTGTCGGCGAAGTCGCTGCCGATCTCCAGCCGGACGGTGTACTCGGCCGGTTGGACGGAGTGGTTGAGCACGGTGATCCGCTCGTGGAAGCTCTCGTCGAGGGACCGGTGCCGGATCACCGAGACGTCCGAGTCGACGTAGTGGCTGGCGGTGCCGGGGACCAGCACGAACCGGGTCTCGAAGTAGGCCAGCTCGTCGCGGGACAGGGCGTGCAGCCGCTCCCCGTCGACGCTGAGCACCCAGTGGGACAGGAACCGGGTGTCGAAGGAGAAGAGGCCGATCGGGGCGTACGGGTCGACCTCCATGTCGCCCTGCGAGTCGCTGAGCGCGAACGAGTTGCCGGACAGGACGTGCACCAGTCGCTGCCTCATCGCGACCCGCCCCGGGCGACGTCGCGGGGGTGCCGGGCCTCGGGCGGCCCGGGAAAGATCCGGCGCAGGGTCATCAGCAGCTCCATGTCGCCCTCCACGGTGAGGTCGTTGCGCAGCAGCGCCGCGGCCACGTGCTCGCGGCCCTGCGCGATCCGGTCGAAGACCTCCCGGTCGGCCCGGATGACCAGGTCGGCCACGTCGAAGCTGCGGCTCACCCGCACCTCCTGCCGGTCGATGGTGAGGTGCCAGTGCTCGGTGCTGCCGCCGTCGCGCAGGTCGAGGCGGAGCGTGCCGCAGATGTAGTCCGCCAGGTCCGGGTGCCGGCCGGCCACCCGGTGGTTCAGGTAGTCCGCCGCCGCGTCGCCCATCGGTGCCTCCCCCGTCCGGTCGTCCCCGCAGGGTCCCCGGGCGCGGGGTGAGTCCAACTCACCCGCTCCGGGTGAGCGGAGCGTGCCCGGGTGGGGTATGCCGGAGCCATGCGGATCCCGACCGACGCCACCACCGAGCGGGTGCTCGGCGCCCTGCTCGCCATGCAGCGCCAGTCCTGGGAGCAGGGGGTGACCGGGCAGGCCCTGCTGGACCTCGGCCGCGGTGAGCTGGCCGTGCTGGTCGCCGACGCCGCGGTGACCCGGCAGCACCCGGACGGGCGGCTCGGCGACGTCTCCGGCGAGGCGGGCGCGGTCAACGGCGCCGCCTGCGGCGAGGTGGTCCGGTACGCGGCCGGGGCCGACGGGGACCCGCGCTTCGCCGCCGCCCTCGACGCGCAGCTCGACTGGCTGGTGGCCCGGGCTCCCCGGGCCGCCGACGGGACCCTGTTCCACCTGCTCGACAGCCGTCAGGTCTGGGCCGACACGGTGTACATGGTGGTGCCGCTGCTGGCCCTGTGCGGCCGGACCGACCTGGCCGCCGCACAGGTGGCCGGGCACCGCCGCCGGCTGTACGACGCGCGCAGCGGCCTGTACGCGGCCCGCTGGGACGAGGACCGGGGCGCGCTGGACCGGCCGGAGCACTGGGGCACCGGCAACGGCTGGGTGGTCGCCGGGATCGCCCGGGCGCTGCGGCTGGCGCCGGGGTGGCCGGCGGGGCTCCGCGACGAGCTGGCCGGGCACGCGGCGGCGGTGCTCACGGCCTGCCTGGCACACCGGGGCGCGGACGGGCTCTTCTCCGACGTGCTGGACGATCCGGGCACGTTCCGCGAGGCGAACACCGCGCAGTTGCTGGCGTACGCGGCGCTGACCGGGGTGGCCGACGGCTGGCTGCCGGCGTCGTGGCGGGACACCGGCGCGCGGCTGCTGGCGGCGGCGGCCCGGCGGGTCGACCGGTACGGGCGGGTGACCGGGGTGAGCGGTGCGCCCGATTTCGCCCGGCCGGGCACCTCCCCGGAGGCGCAGGCGTGCCATCTGCTCGCCCGCGCCGCGCTGGCCCGGGCGGCGGCGGTCAGCCCCGCAGGATGAGCCCGCGCACGTACGCGGCCTGGCCGACGTGTTGCAGGTCGTCGTCGAGCACGCTGACCAGCCGCACGCCGAGGGTGACCGGGGGGTCCCAGGTCTCGTCCACCACCCGGTCGAGGTCGGCCGCCGACAGCCCGCGCAGGTACGCCAGGGTGCGGTCCACCACCGCCCGGTGGTAGTCGATCAGCACCTGCCCGTTCTCCGGCCGGACCGCGGCGATCTGCGCAGGGCCGTGCCCGAACCCGGTGTCGTCCGGGTCGGCGCTCAGGCCGAACCGGCTCGCCCGGTCGCCGCCGAGCCAGACCTGCTCGTCGCCGTGCAGGTCGGACAGGTGGTTGTCCTGGATCCGGGTCAGGTGCCAGACCAGCCAGCCCACCGGGTTGGACCCGGCCCCCGGCGCCTGGCGCAGCTGCTCCGGGCTCAGCCCCTCCACCGCCGCCGCCACCAGGTCGGGCAGCCGGCCGTACGCCTCGGTCAGCAGGTCGCTCGCGTCCACAGCTCCACGCTCCTCCACCCTCGGGGTCACCCGGCGCTGTACCGCCAACCGAACTGACCAAACCTCACCCTAGGCTGATCATGTGGTCGCGGCACTGGAGCTGTATCTGGACACCGACGCCACCCGGCGGATCCGGGTGCTCTGGGACGCGTTGGAGGCCGAGGGCGTGCAGAGCATGCGGTCGCTGCTGGAGCAGCGGCACCGCCCGCACGTGTCGCTGGCGGTGGCGCCCCGCTTCGATCCGGACCGGGTCGCCGAGGCGCTCGCCGGGACGGTGGTGGCGGCGCCGCTGCGGCTGGAGTTCCAGCACGCCGGCCAGTTCGTCGGCCGGGTGCTCTGGCTCGGTCCGGCGGTCACCACCGACCTGCTCGCGCACCACGCCCGGGTGCACCACCGGCTGGCCCGGGCCGGCATCGAGCTGGCGGAGCACTACCAGCCCGGGCGCTGGGTGCCGCACTGCACGCTGTCGATGCGGGTGCCGAACGCGCTGATGGCCGCCGCGGTGCGGCGCTGCCTGGAGATGCTTCCGCTGACCGCCACGGTGGTCGGCGCGGCGATCACCGACCACGCCCGGGGCATCTCCCGCCCGCTGCCCTGAGCCGCGGCACGGACGGCGACCGGCGCGGGTCAGCGCGGCCCGAGATCGACGACAAAGGTCGGGTAGTCCGGTTGCGGGCAGGGGTCGCCACGGTGGCCCAGGCGCTCGTAGAAGGGCGCCGCCCGCTCCCGGTGGGCCTGCCATTCCAGGTGGCGGCACCGGGCGGTCGCCCAGCGGGACACGGCCCCGAACAGGGCCCGACCCACCCCGTGCCGGCGCCGCTCCGGGTCGACGTAGAGGTCGTGCAGGCGGGCGGTGCGATGGGTGTCGCCGGAGCGCAGGTGCGGGCCGAGGTCCTGGGCGGCGGCGTACCCGGCGAGCCGGTCGGCGTGCATTGCCCCGAGCAGCGCCCAGCGGGGGTCGGCGAGCAGGCGCGCGAAGCGCTCCCGGTGGGCCTCGGCCGGCTCGTCGCCGACCCCCATGTCGCGCAGCATCGGCCAGAGGGCCGGCCAGTCCGCGGCGGTCAGCGCCCGTACGCTCGTCACGCGGGCCACGATGCCGCGCGGGCCGATCGTGGGCCACCGATTTCCGGCCGCGGGGCGCGGCGGACCGCCTCGACTGGCCGGTCCGCCGGATGTGCATAGACTGGCCGCATGGGGCAGCTCAGGTGACCGGCGCGGGCGCGCCGACCACGGCGTACGGTCATGTCTGCCTGGCCTTCCACGACCCGGCGGCGCTCGACGCCCGTGCGGTGCCGTTCCTCGCCGCCGGGCTGGCCGCCGGCGAACGGGTCGGGCTGATCGCCGCCGGCAGCCGCGACGAGCTGGCCCGCCGGCTGACGGCCCTGCCCGGCCTCGACGACGGGCTGCGCCGGGGTGCCGTCCAGCTCATGTCGGTGCAGGAGATGTACCGTTCCGACGCGATCGTCGACCCGGACGCCCAGGTCCGGGCGTACGCGGCGGCCACGGATGAGGCGCTGGCCGCGGGTCACACCGGGCTGCGGGTGGTGGCCGACGCGACGCCGCTGGTCCGCACCGCCGCGCAGCGGGTCGCCTTCGCCCGCTACGAGCACCTCATCGACCGTTTCATGCGGCACCGGCCGATGTCGGCGATCTGCGCGTACGACCGGCGGGTGCTGGGCGACGCGGCGATCGACGAGCTGGCCTGCCTGCACCCGGAAAGCAACACCGGGGTGCTGTTCCACCTGCACGCCTTGGCCGGCAAGGAGCCGGTGGCGCTGCGCGGTGAGCTGGACCCGTCCAACCATGAGCAGTTCGCCGCCGCGCTGGACCGGGTCGACCCCCGCCCGGTCGACGGGCGGCTCCTGCTGGACGCGACCGGCCTGCGGTTCGTCGACCACCGGAGCCTGCTGCACCTGCGCGACCACGCTCGCCGGCACGGCGCAACGGCCGTGCTGCGTACCTCCCGGGCGGGCACCGCCCGGCTGGTGAAGCTGTTGGAGCTCGCGGAGATCGAGGTCGAGGTCGGGGTCGGGGTCGCGCGATGAGGACCGGTGCCGCCGCGGGCCACGTCGGCTACTTCCACGAGGCCGTGCTCTACGACTCCGACGAGCATCTGCTCGCCGTGGTGCTGCCGTTCCTGCTGGGCGGCGTCGCGGCCGGCGAGCCGGCCATCGTGGGTTTCGGCGAGCGCAACGCCGACCTGGTCCGCCGGGCGCTGCCCGCCGGCACCGAGGTCACCTTCCTGCCGGGCGGGGACGTCTACGCCCGCCCGACCAGCGCGATCCGCTCCTACCGCAAGCTGCTGGCCGGGTACGTGGCGCAGGGCGTGGGACAGATCCGCATCGTCGGCGAGCTGCCGCCGGTCGTGTTCGGCGCCACCTGGGACTGGTGGGCCCGCTACGAGTCGGCCATCAACCACGCCTACGACGACTTCCCGCTCTGGAGCATGTGCGCGTACGACACCCGTCGCACGCCGCCGCCGGTGCTCTCGGACGTGGCACGCACCCATCCCCGGGTGGCCCGGCCGGACGGCAGCCACCCGCCGTCTCCCACCTACACCCCGCCGGAGAGCTACCTGACCGAGCCGCGGCCGATGCCGGTCGACCCGGTGCAGCGGACGGCTCCGCTGGTCGAGCTGACCGACCCGAGCCCGGCGCAGGCCCGCGCCGCCGTGCAGGCCGCCGACCGGGGCCAGCTGCGGCCGGAGGTCGTCGAGGACCTGCTGGTGGCGGTCAGCGAGATGGTGACCAACGCGCTGCGGCACGGCGCCGCCCCGGCGCGGCTGCGGTTGTGGAGCGCACCGGACCGGATCGTGGTGACCGTGCACGACCGGGGCGAGGGCCCCAAGGACCCGTACGCGGGCCTGCTGCCGGCCGGCGACGGCAGCGCCGGCGGTCTCGGGTTGTGGATCAGCCACCAGGCCTGCGACCACGTGACGCTGCACCGCGACACCGACGGCTTCACGGTCCGGTTGACCGCCGGGAACCCGCACGTCGCGGTCTGACCGGGTCAGCCGTTGGTGAGCACGACGTGCAGCCGGCGCGGCCCGTGCACGCCCTCCACCCGGTTCAGCTCGATGTCGCTGGTGGCCGAGGGTCCGCTGATCCAGGTGAGCGGCCGGTCCGGGGTGAGCCGGGCCAGCGCCTCGGGCACGCCGGCGACGACCTGCTCGGGGCGGACCACGCAGACGTGCAGGTCGGGCAGGAGGCTGATGGCCCGCCGGCCCTGGTCGGCGCCGGCGTCGAGGATGATCGTGCCGGTTTCGGCGACGGCGATCGCCGCGGCGGTGACCACCGCGTCCAGCCCGGCCAGCCGGGTGGCGGGCAGGCCCTCGTCGACCAGGACCTCGACCGTCCCGGGCCGCCACTGCGCGGGCAGCCCCGCCGGCACCACCACGGTCCGCGCCCCGGCGGCGGCGAGGATGCCGGTGACCGCCTCCGCGACGCCGGCCGCGGCCACCCGGTGCACCTCGGCCCGGTAGTCGGTGAGCCGGCCGGCGAGCCGGTCGAGCAGGTCGGGGTGCCCCGGCGGCCGGTCGCCCCGCTCGCGGGGCGCGGGACCCGGCTCGGGCACGGTCGGCGGTGCCCCGGCCAGCGCCGCGCGGAGCCGGGCGAGGACCACCTCGCGCCCGTTCACGACCCGCTCCGGTGTTCGGCCCACCATTGCCGGAAGGTCTGCGGGGGTGCCGCCGGCACGTCCCGGCTCGCGGTCCAGCCGTTCAGCGGTGGGGGCAGCGCGCGGCCGGCGAGCCGGCCCAGCCCCGCGGCGCGCTGCGCGGCCGCGTACAGCGCCGGGTGGTCCATCGTGTACGCGGCCGCGGCCATCGCCGCCGCCTCGGTGCGCGGGTGCGGCGCCCGCGCCCGCAGGTGCACCAGGATGGACGGGATGTCGATCATCACGGGGCAGGCGTCGTAGCAGGCCCCGCAGAGCGAGGACGCGTACGGCAGCGAGGCGTTGTCGGCCACCCCGGTCAGCTGCGGGGAGAGCACCGCGCCGATCGGTCCCGGGTAGACCGACCCGTAGGCGTGCCCGCCGGTGCGCTCGTACACGGGGCAGACGTTGAGGCAGGCCGAGCAGCGGATGCAGTGCAGCGCCTGCCGCCCGACCTCGTCGGCGAGCACCGCGCTGCGGCCGTTGTCGAGCAGCACCAGGTGCACCTGTTGCGGCCCGTCGCCGGGGGTGACCCCGGTCCAGAGCGAGGTGTAGGGGTTCATCCGCTCCCCGGTGGACGCCCGGGGCAGCAGTTGCAGGAAGACCCCGAGGTCGGCCCAGGTGGGGATGACCTTCTCGATGCCCATCACGGTGATCAGGGTCTCCGGCAGGGTCAGGCACATCCGGCCGTTCCCCTCGGACTCGACCACCGCGAGGGTGCCGGTCTCGGCGACGGCGAAGTTCGCCCCGGACACGGCCACCCGGGTGGCGAGGAAGGTCTGCCGCAGGTGCCGGCGCGCGGCGGCGGCCAGGACCGCCGGCTCGTCGGTGAGCGCCGGGTCGACGCCCGGCATCGCGCGCAGGAAGATCTCCCGGATCTCGGCCCGGTTGCGGTGGATCGCCGGCACCAGGATGTGACTGGGCCGGTCGTCGCCGAGCTGGACGATCAGCTCGGCCAGGTCGGTCTCGACCGGCTCGATGCCGGCCGCTTCCAGGGCCTCGTTGAGGCCGATCTCCTGGGTGGCCATCGACTTGACCTTCATCACCCGGTCGGCGCCGGTGGCCTGGACCAGCTCGGTGACGATCCGGTTCGCCTCGACCGCGTCGGTGGCCCAGTGCACGGTCCCGCCGGCCGCGGTGACCGCCGCCTCGAGTTGTTCCAGCAGCTCCGGCAGGCGGGCCATGGTGTCGGCCTTGATCGCCCGGCCGGCCGCCCGCAGCGCCGGCCAGTCCGGCACCTCGTCGATGACCGCCGCCGACTTGGCGCGGATCGTGCCGGTGGCGTGGCGCAGGTTGCGCCGCAGCTGGGCGTCGGCGAGCGCCCGGCGGGCGGCGGCCGGGAAGGGCTCCGTCCCGCGCAGGTTGCCGACGCCGGGCGGGGCGGTGGCCGGCATGCCGAGGAAGGTGGTCCGGCCGGCTCTGCCGCGGGCGCTCATCGGGCCACCGCCGCGGGGTCCGGGCCGGTCCGTTCCCGGCCGCCGCCGGGAGGGTCGGCGTCGGCCTCGGTGGCGGCCAGGATCTCCGCCAGGTGCACGGTCCGCACGCCCGCCCGCAGCCGGGACAGCCCACCGCCGATGTGCATGAGGCAGGAGGCGTCCCCGGCGGTGCACACGTCGGCCCGGGTGGCCAGCACGTGGCGCATCTTGTCGGCCAGCATGGCCGTGGAGGTGTCCGCGTTCTTCACCGCGAAGGTGCCGCCGAAGCCGCAGCACTGCTCGGCCTGCGGCAGCTCCACCAGGTCCAGGCCGCGCACCGCGCGCAGCAGGCGCAGCGGCCGGTCCCCCACCCGCAGCAGGCGCAGCGAGTGGCAGGTCGGGTGGTACGTCACCCGGTGCGGGTAGTAGGCGCCCACGTCGGTCACCCCGAGCACGTCGACCAGCAGCTCGGACAGCTCGTAGGTGCGCCGCCCGACCTCCGCCGCCCGGCCGGCCAGCGCGTCGTCGCCGGCGCGGCGGGCCACCATCGCGTGCTGGTGGCGCACCGACCCGACGCAGGAGCCGGACGGCACCACCACCACGTCGTACGGGGCGAAGACCCGCACGTGCCGCCGGACCAGCCGCACCGCGTCGTCCGGGTAGCCGGTGTTGACGTGCATCTGCCCGCAGCAGGTCTGGTCGGTGGGGAAGACCACCTGGTGGCCGAGGCGCTCCAGCAGCCGTACCGTCGCCTTGGCCGCTTCGGGGAACAGCGTGTCGGCGAGGCAGGTGACGAACAGGGCGATTCGCATGTCCAGCCCTCCCGGCTCGGTCCGGCGGCGTCGAGTGGGCGGGGCGGGGCGGGACCCGCGCGCCGACGACGGTACCGTTGCGCCTCATCATGCCCCGCCGGCCTGACGCTGGCGAACCCACGGAGGATGGCGAATGTCCAACGGCGAGGAACCGTTCGCACCCCACGACGACGGGTCCGGGCGGCCCAGGTTCGAGACGACGTTGCGCGGCTACGACAAGCGCCAGGTCGACCGGTACGTCGAGCGGCTCGACGGCGAGCTGGCCGGGCTGGCGGCCGATAGGGACCGGGCGTACGCGCAGGCGCGGGAGCTGGCCACGCAGGTGCAGCGGGCCCACGCCGAGGCGGCCGAGCTGCGGCAGCGGCCGACGGCGGTGGACCGGGCGTCGTTCCGGGACCTCGGCCCGATGGTGGACCAGATTCTCGACCTGGCCGAGAAGCAGGCCGGCCAGATCAGCGAGGCCGCCGCGAAGCGGGCCGCCGACCTCCAGGCCCAGGCGGAGAAGGTGCTGGCCGCGGCGGAGGAGGAGGCCGCCCGGGAGCTGCGGGCGCTGGAGGAGGAGCTGACCACCCGCCGCGCCGAGCAGGAGAAGGCGGACGAGGAGCGGCGGGCCGTCGCGCAGGCGGAGCTGACCGCGGTCCGGGAGCTGGCGGAGAAGCTGCGGTCGGAGGGGCAGGCCGCCCACGACCGGGCGCACCAGGAGGCGAAGCGGATCGCCGAGCAGACCACCCAGCAGGTGGAGCAGGCCCGCTCGGCGTCCGAGGCGCTGGTGAAGGCGGCCCGCACCCAGATCCAGCAGGAGGTGCAGGCGAACCGGAGCAAGGCCCAGCAGGAGCTGGCCCAGTGGCAGGCCACCATGGCCCGCGAGCTGGACGAACGGCGGGCCGCCGCGGAGCAGGAGCTGGCCGACCGGGCCAGCGCCGCCGAGCGGGACATCGCCGCGCTGGTCGCCGAGGCCCAGCAGTACGCCACCGAGGTGCGCGAGCGGGCCGACGAGGAGAACGCCGCCCACCAGGAGCAGCTCGCCGCCGTGCAGCAGGAGCTCCAGCAGCGGCAGGACGCCCTGGCGGAGCTGCGGGCCGAGCTGGACACGGTCGCCGGGGAGCTGGAGCAGACCCGGCAGGAGATCACGGCGGTCGAGCAGCAGGGCGCCGACCTGGAGGAACGCCTCGTCGAGGTGCGCCGCGACCTGGCCGTGGAGACCCGCCGGCTGGACGAGGCCCGGCGGGCGGCGGACCTGGCCGAGCAGCACGCCAAGGAGACCCGGGCCCGGGTGCAGCGGGAGGCGAAGCGGGTGGCCGACCTGGCCGCGGCGGCGGTCATGGCGGCGGCCGCGGGTGGCGGGGAGACGGCCGAGTACCCGCAGGTGAGCGCCCGCCTGGTGGCCGAGCCCGCCGGTCCGGCCCCGGTGGACCAGCCGGCGGCCGAGCAGTCGGGCGCCGACGAACGCGCCGAGCGGCCGGCGCTGGACGGTCCGAGCTTCAACGCGTTCGCGGTGCGTACCCCGGCGCCGCGCAGCGCCCCCGAGGCGGACGCCACCGGGGCGGCGGCCGCCGACCCCGACGCCGGGGTTCCGGCCAACGCCTGAGCCGGCGGCTCCCGGCCGGCGTCCCCGGAGACGCCGGTCAGGAGCCGGCCGGACGCCGCTCAGGAGCCACCCGGCCCCCGGCCCCTTGCCCCCGCATGTTGAAGCATGCAAATATTCTGATCACTTTTCGTGTGCTTCCGACTTCGGGGGGTTGATCAAGATGCGGAAGGTTTCCTCGATCGCCGCGGCGGTCACACTGGCCGCCGGGTGCACCGGCGTCGCGGTGGTCACCGGGGCGGCGCCGGCGAGCGCGAGCTGCAGTCACGCCCACAGCAACATCGACACGGCGTACGGCCAGCTCTTCAACGGCAGCAACGTCAACATCCGCTCCGGACCGCACACCACCTGCGCGTCGGCGGGCTACGGGCAGCTCAGCCACAACGTGGACTTCCACTGCTACGGCAGCGGCGACCGGGTCACCGCGAACGGCCACACCACCTACACCTGGACCTACCTCCGGGACACCACGACCGGGGTGTCCGGCTGGGTCGCCGACGCCCTGCTGGACGGCCTGGGCAGCGGCATCGCCTGCTGACCGCCCCCACACGACGGCCCGGCAGCGGGCAGGATGACCGGGCATGGACGCCACCGACCCCATCCTGTACCCGCCGATCGAGCCGTACGCCACGCACCGGATCGCCGTGGGCGACGGCCACGAGCTGTACGTGGAGGAGGTGGGCCGGCCGGACGGCGTACCGGCGGTCTTCCTCCACGGCGGACCGGGCGGCGGCCTGGTGCCGGCGGCCCGGCGGTTCTTCGACCCGCACCGGTACCGGGTGGTGCTGCTCGACCAGCGCGGCGCGGGCCGCAGCACGCCGCGCGGGTCGGTGCACGCCAACACCACCTGGCACCTGGTGGCCGACCTGGAGCTGATCCGCGAGCGGCTCGGCATCGACGCGTGGCTGGTGTTCGGCGGATCGTGGGGGGTCACCCTCGGCCTGGCGTACGCGCAGACCCATCCCACCCGGGTGACCGGCCTGATCCTGCGGGGCGTGCTGCTGCTGCGCCGGGCCGAGCGGGACTGGTTCTACCAGCACGGCCTGCACCACCTCCAGCCCGAGGAGTGGGCCCGATTCGTCGCGCCCATCCCGCCCGACGAGCGGTACGACGTGCTGGCCGCGTACCACCGGCGGCTGCACGGGACGGACCGCGCCGAGGCCCGGGCCTGCGCCGCGGCCTGGGGACGGTGGGAGGCGGTGAACTCCGCGCTGCGCCCCGACCCCGGGCTGCTGGCCCACTTCACCGCCGACGAGCACGCCCTGCCGGTGGCCCGGATCCTGTCCCACTACGCGTGGCACGGCGGCTTCCTCACCGGCGACGACCACCTGCTCGACGGGGTGGACCGGATCCGCCACCTGCCGGCCGTGCTGATCCAGGGCCGCTACGACCTCTGCTGCCCGCCGGTGTCCGCGTACGACCTGGCGCGGCGCTGGCCGGAGGCGGAGCTGCGGATGGTGCCGGACGCCGGCCACTCGGCGGCGGAACCGGGCATCGCCCGGGAGTTGCTGCGCGCCACCGACGCGTTCGCCACCCGGCTCGCCGGTTGACGGCCGGTGCGCCGGTTGACGGCCGGCGCGGCGACCGGCCCCCGGGCCGCGCCGAGCCGGGCCGCCGGCGTCCGGACCGGGTGGTACGCCTGGTTTGCCCCATCCGGCTGGGGGTAGGGGGCCAAGGGCCTGGTCATCCGCACAACGAGAGGGACCCGCCCTGATGGACCGCAACAACCCCGCCAAGGCCGTCAAGGCCGCCGTCGAGACGGCCGCGGAGAAGGTGACCGACGTCCTCACCCCGGACGTCCCGGGCGCGCCCGGCAGCGCTCCACCGACGGTCGACGAGCCGACCACGCCGCACGACCCGCTGCCGCCGAAGAAGGAGCAGGGCACCCCGGAGACCCGGACCCCGACCGGCGCCGAGACGGGCGTGCCGCCGACCGCGAAGGGGCAGCAGGGCGCCTACCTGACCACCTCCCAGGGGGCCCGGCTGCGCGACACCGACCACTCGCTGAAGGCCGGCCCGCGGGGGCCGATCCTGCTCCAGGACCACCACTTCCGCGAGAAGATCACCCACTTCGACCACGAGCGCATCCCCGAGCGGGTGGTGCACGCGCGCGGCACCGGGGCGCACGGGGTGTTCACCGGCTACGGCACCGCCGAGACCCTGACCCGGGCCGGTTTCCTCAAGAAGGGCCGGGAGACCCAGGTCTTCGTCCGGTTCTCCACGGTCCTCGGCTCGCGCGGCTCCGCCGACACCGTGCGTGACACCCGAGGCTTCGCGACCAAGTTCTACACCGACGAGGGCACCTTCGACCTGGTCGCCAACAACATGCCGGTCTTCTTCATCCAGGACGCGATCAAGTTCCCGGACATCATCCACGCCGGCAAGCCGCACCCGGACCGGGAGATCCCGCAGGCGCAGAGCGCGCACGACACCTTCTGGGACTTCGTCTCCCTGCACACCGAGGCGCAGCACCACACCATGTGGAACATGTCCGACCGGGGCATCCCCCGCTCGTACCGGACCATGGAGGGGTTCGGCGTGCACACCTTCCGGCTGGTCAACGACGCCGGGGAGACCGTGCTGGTCAAGTTCCACTGGAAGCCCAAGCTGGGGGTGCACTCCCTGGTCTGGGAGGAGGCGCAGCTGATCAACGGGGTGGACCCGGACTTCCACCGCCGCGACCTCTACGACGCCATCGAGGCCGGCGCGTACCCGGAGTGGGAGCTGGGCATCCAGGTCTTCCCGGACACCCCCGAGGAGACCTTCGCCGGCATCGACCTGCTCGACCCCACGAAGATCGTGCCGGAGGAACTGGCGCCGGTGCAGCCGATCGGCCGGCTCGTGCTCAACCGGACCCCGACGAACTTCTTCGCCGAGACCGAGCAGGTCGCCTTCCACGTCGGCCACCTGCCGCCGGGCATCGACGTCACCAACGACCCGCTGCTGCAGGGCCGGCTCTTCTCGTACGTCGACACGCAGCTCACCCGGCTCGGCGGGCCGAACTTCTCGCAGATCCCGGTCAACCGCCCGCACGCCCCGGTCAACGACATGCTGCGCGACGGCTTCCACCAGCACGCCGTGCACGCCGGGGTGGCGCCGTACCGGCCGAACTCGCTCGACGGGGGCAACCCGTTCCCGGCCGGCGACCGGGAGAACGCGTTCGTCGACGTGCCGGTGACGGTCGCCGAGGCGCCCAAGGTACGCGCCGCGCCGGCCTCCTTCGACGACCACTACAGCCAGGTCCGGCTCTTCTGGCTGAGCATGTCCCCGGTCGAGCGGGAGCACATCATCCGCGCCTACACCTTCGAGCTGGGCAAGTGCTACCGCCAGGAGATCCGGGAGCGGCAGCTGCGCTGCCTGGCCAACATCGACCCGGTGCTCTGCGCCCAGGTCGCCGCCGGTCTCGGGCTGCCCGCGCCGGAGCCGACCGTGCCGCTCGCCGACGTCCAGCCCAGCCCGGCGCTGTCCCAGCTGGGCCGGGAGTGGCCGGCCGACGGCCGGATGGTCGGCATCGTGGTGGACCCGGACGGCGACCTGGAGGACGTCGCCCAGGTCCGGATGGCGGTCTTCAGCGCCGGCATGGTCCCGCTGCTGATCGGCCCGCACGGCGGCGCCGTACGCGGCACCCCGGTGCAGCGCAGCTTCGCCACCGCCCGGTCGGTCGAGTTCGACGCGATCCTGCTGGCCGGCGCCCCGGCGCCGGCCCCGGACGCGCTGCCGGCCCGGGACGCCAAGGCCGGCGCGGCGGGCTCGGAGACGGTGGATCCGCGGGTGCTCCTGCTGGTCGAGGAGGCCTGGCGGCACGCCAAGGCGATCGGCGCCTGGGGCGCCGGGGCCGAGGTGCTGCGCCAGGCCGGCGTGGCCGGCACGCCGGGCGTGGTGTCCGGCGACTCCGGCGGCGACGTCCTCGCCGACGTGCAGTCGCTGATGGCGGCGCACCGGGTCTGGCAGCGCTTCCCCGCCTCGGTCGGCTGACCCGCGCGGTGCCCGACGCCCGGGGCCGTTCCCGCCACGGCGGGGACGGCCCCGTCCGCTGTCCACGGCCGGCCGGCCGGCCGGTCGGGCGCGCCGGCCGGGCAGGCACGCCGACGGTCGGGCGCGCCGGACGGTCAGGTCAGCGGGGACGGGGACTCGGCACCGGGAATCAGGATCCACGGCCGGCCGGGGCGAGGGCCGCCCCGGCCGGTGGTCCGTCCGGGTCAGCGGCCCCGCTTGGCGCGGTAGATCTCGACCGGGTGGGCCGGCGCGCCGTCGACCGGCGCCGGGTCCTCGGGGGTGGCGGCGATGCCGCCGGCCGCGATCCGGTCCAGGGTGGCCAGTCCGGCCGCGTCGATGGTGCCGAAGACGGTGTAGTTGGGGCGCAGCGCCGAGTCGGAATGGACCAGGAAGAACTGGCTGCCGTTGGTGTCCGGGCCGGCGTTGGCCATGGCCAGGGTGCCCCGGGCGTAGAGCCGGCGCACCCCGGTCGGGTCGGTCGGGGCCGGCGGCAGGTCGGTGGGGAGTTCGTCGGCGTACCGGTAGCCCGGCCCGCCCTCGCCGGTGCCGGACGGGTCGCCGCACTGCAACACCGTCAGCGTCGGGTACGCGGTGAGCCGGTGGCAGGGCGTCCGGTCGTAGAACGCGTGCCGGGCCAGGTGCAGGAAGCTCTGCACGGTGCAGGGGGCCTGCTCGCGGTCGAGGGTCAGCCCGATCGGGCCCTGGTTGGTGCGCAGGGTGACCCGGACGGTGCCCCGGTCGGGGGTGTGCCGGGGGTCCGGCGGCAGCGGCACCGGCCGCGCGGCCGGCTCGTCCGGGGTCGGCGTGTACGCGCACGGGCCCCTGGTGGGCGCGGGCTCGGCGGGTGGCGCGGCGATCGCGGCGCCGCCGGTGGCCACCAGCGCGGCGGAGACCACCGCCACGCCGGCGAGGCGGGACAGCAGCGGCGGGACGGCGTGCGGCCGGGTTGTGCTCGACACCTGGGTCCTCCCTGGACTCGTGGTACCAGAAAGACCGGAGTCTATGGACCCGGCGGCCCGATGTCGACGCTCGTCGACCCCGCCGGCGGCTCAGCGGGGCCGGTTCCGCAGCGGGGCGTCGAGGCCGCCTTCCTGGACAAGGTGGTGGACTGGGCGTCGGCCCGGTCAGCGCCCGGTCGTCGTGGTGCGCGGCACCATCTCCGGCGACCACCGCACGTCGTACCGGGCGGCGGCGACGCCCTGGGCGAAGGCCTTCGCCGCCGCGGGCGGGCTGACGATCCGCCAGTCCAGTTCCTTGTTCACCTCGAACCAGATCAGCCCGATGATGTCCGGGTACGCGGGCAGCGTCCGGAAGGCCTGCTTGATCCACTCGGCCTTGCGGCCCGCGCCGTTCGAGGCGCCGGTCTCGGTGATGACCAGGGGTTTGCGGGTGAAGGTACGGATCTCGGCGTGGGTCCGCTTGAAGATCGCGTCGAAGGAGAGGTACCGGGAGAACGCGCCGGTGCCGTAGTAGCCGGTGATACCGACCCAGTCCACGTAGGCGTCGCCCGGGTAGTACGTGGCCAGCCGCGGGGTGGTGTCGCTCCACCGCACGTTCGCGCTCCACACCCAGGTGACGTTGGTGGCGCCGGCCCGGCGGAACACGTCGTGCACGTGGCGCCAGGCCTTCACGTAGTCGCCGGAACGGTTGCCGTTGGTCAGCTCGCACCACGGGTACCAGTCGCCGTTCATCTCGTGGGCGAAGCGGATCGCCACCGGGTAGCCCAGCGACCGGATGCCGACCGCCCAGGAGCGCAGGTAGCTGTCGAAGTGCCCGTCGGCGATGCGGGCCAGCCGGTAGCGCGGCTGGTTGGCCCGGAGCCGGTCGATCTGCCGGGCGGTGAGCTTCTGCTTCCGGGCCGTCTGGTCGATCCGGTAGTTCCACGGCTCCCAGCCGAGCATCGGCATCATGCCGCGCGCCTTGATCCGGTCGAAGAGCGCCCGGTCGAAGGTGGCGGTCGCCCACCCCTCGCTGAAGAGCATGACCTGCGGCCGGTGCTTCGCGGCCGTGGTGAACCGGTCCAGCGGCCGGAAGTCGTGCGGGCCCTTGTCGGTCATCACCCCGATGAAGGTCCGGCCGGCCGGCGGGAAGACCGGCGGCGGCGGTGCGGGCGACGGGCTCGACTCGACCGGCGCGACCACACCGGGGGTCGGCCGGGCGAGCCGGTCGGCGGCCTGGTCCGACCGGCCGCCGGCCACCGTGGCCGGCGCCACCGCGAAGGCGTACGTCAGCAGCAGCAGGCCGACCAGCGCCAGCACCACCCGGGGAACGGTCAGCCGCAGCACGGCACACCCCCCTCGCCCGCCACCCGCGCCACCGGCGCCGGCCGCTCCCCCGCCACGCCGGGCGGCACCGGTTCGCCGCGATCACCGGGCGGCACCGGCTCGCTCCGGCCGTCGGGCGGCACCGGCTCGCGGCGATCGTCGGGCGCCGGCTCGGCGCGGTCGTCGGGGCGTTCGCGGCCGGCGCGGAGGCGCCCGGCGAGCGCGATCAGCGGTGGGCCGAGCCCGGTGAGCAGGGTCAGGGCCGGCCACACCCGCAGCAGCGGCGCGGTGTGGCCGAGCGGGAAGCTCGCCACGAGCAGGGCGGCGGCGACGGCCGCCCAGCCCAGGTGCAGCCGGAACGTGCCGATCGACTCGCTGGTGCGCAGCTTCCCCTTGGCGGTCACCACGAAGCCCAGCTTCCGGCGCAGCAGGGCGGTGCACCCAGCGGCCACGTACACCGGCCCGGCGAACAGCGCCAACGCCATCCCGACCATGCCGATCTCCTCCCGTTCGTGCGGGGCGATGTTGAACCGGCGCAGCCAGAGCCAGAGCAGGAACCAGGTGCCGATCGTCGCGCTCCACAGCACCGACCACACGGTCACGTCGAGCTGGGCGGCGCTGACCCCGGTGAGCAGGTACATCGCCGTGGCCAGGTTGCCCAGCAGCAAACTCACCGCCACGCTCGGGTAGTAGAACTGCAGCAGCCGGTACTGCCAGCGCCGCCGGGACGGCAGCTCCCGCGGCGCGCGCAGCTCGGGGCGGACGATGATCTCGCAGATGCCGGCCGCCCAGCGCTTCTGCTGGTTGAAGTAGTCCGCCCAGGACGTCGGGCCCTCACCGATGGCGACCACGTCGGGGGTGTAGACGCCCTTCCACTGGTTGCCGGTGCGCGGGTTGGTCGCGGCGTGGACGCGGATGCTGGTGAGGTGGTCCTCGATGATCGAGTCCTGGTAGCCGCCTATGGTCCGCCACGCGGCCGGCCGGTAGAGGTGACCGGTGCCGGTCAGCAGCGGCGCGTCCAGCCCGTTGCCGCCCCGGGCGATCAGGCCGTTGTAGAGGTACTGCTGCACCGAGGCGCCGTGCGCGACGAAGTTCTGGTGCATGTTGCCGTACACCTGCGGCGTCACCACGAAGGCGACGTCCGGGTCGCGGAAGTAGCCGAGCGTGCGTTCGAGGAAGTTGGGCAGCGGCACGTGGTCGGGGTCCACGTTGGCCACCACGTCGTAGTGCTCCTCGTGCTCGGCCCGCCAGGCGTTGTGGTTGCCCGACTTGGTGCAGGCCCGGAACTCCCCGCTGGGCCGGTTGTACTCCGGCCGGCCCTTGCGGCTGAAGTGGCGTACGCCGAGCCGGGCGGCCAGCTCGCGGACGGCGGGATCGTCCCCCTCGTCGAGGATCCAGACATCGACCTGCCCGCAGTACACGATCTGGCGCAGCCGGCGCAGGGTCCGCTCGACCACGTCCAGCGGCTCCTTGCTGGGCACGATCGTGGTGAGCAGGGCGACCCGCAGGCCGACCGGCGGGTCCACCGGCACCGGGTCGCGAGCGTGGAAGGCGAACATCCAGACCACCACGTTCTGCGCGAGGCGGATCAGCTCCACCCCGACGACGACGCAGAAGCCGAGCCGGGCCGCGAGGATCTGCCAGCCGCCGGGCCCGGTGACGCCCGCCCCGGGCACGTGCGCCGGCAGCAGCAGCCAGCCGACGAAGAGCAGCCCGGCGGCGCTGTTGACCAGGACGAGCAGGGTCAGGACCAGCCGCGCCGCGGGCGAGGCGACGGGACGGAACTCGACGGCCGCGTCCGGCCGCCGCGGCGCGACCAGGGGTCCGGCGGTCGCCCCGCACGCCGCGTACGCCAGCCGGGCCCGGATGTTGCGGCGGCGGCGGTCCAGGCCCGGGTCGGGCGACGGCGGCACCAGGATCGCCGGGGTGCGCGCGTCCCTGGTGCCCGGCGAGACCGTGCGGGGCAGGCGTGGATCGGCGGCGACGGCCACGTTCTCTCCAAGGGTTGCGGAACTCCGGCGCGGAGCGGGCGGGTGGTCAGCGGGCGGTGGTCGGCGGATGCGGCGCGGGGCGGCCCGCCTCGGGCGGCCACCCGGCGGTGACCTCGGCGGGGTGACCGACGGCCCGCGCGGACCCGTCGCCCGTCCGGCCGCCGAGCGGTGCCGGCGCGCCGATCAGGGCGATCACCGCCAGCACCGGCACCGACCAGCGGGCGCGTACCCGGGACAGCGCGGCGGCGGCGAGCGTCGCCCAGGCCGGCAGGGTGAAGAGCAGGACCGGCGCGGACCAGGCCGGGGTGGCCTGCGCGACGAGGAGCAGGAGCAGCGGCGGCACCACCGCCCAGGCGGTGAAGACGGCGCCCGGGTAGCGCAGCGGGAGGCTGAACAGCGCGAGCCCGAACAGCACCGCGCCGAGCGCGGCGACCCCGAAGAGCACCCCCGGGGCGGCCGCGAGCGCGTCCGGGCCGGGCCGGGCCAGCGGGCCGATCCGCCCGCCCGCCCGGACCGCCAGCCAGAGCAGGGCAGCGCCGGGCAGCGCACCCAGCGACGCGGCCACCAGCCACCGGCCGGCCACCCGGCGCCGCAGCGCGAGCACCGTCCAGCCGTGCGCGGCGAGCAGCAGGAGCGCCACCGGGTGGCTCAGCCCGAGGACGAGCACCGCGCCGCCGTACCCGACGAAGCGCCACCGGCCCGGCCGGTCGAGGGCGGCCAGCAGCGCCCCGGTGGCGAGCACCGCGGCGAGCAGGACCAGCGGGTACGGTTGCGCCTCGCCCGCGGCGCGCGAGGCGGTCGGCAGCAGGGCGAGCAGCGCACCGGCGAGGATGCCGGCGCCCGGTGTGAACACCCGGGCCGCCACCGCGCCGACGAGCGCCGCCGCGACGATCATGGCCAGCAGCGACGGTACGCGCAGGGCCGGCTCCGAGGTGCCGACCAGGCCGGCCCAGGCGCGGATCAGCAGGTGGTACGGCGTGACCGCGTCGACGTCCCGGTACAGCACCGTCCAGTCGTCCGGCCAGGGCGCGCGGGCGGCCCGCCAGGCCGGCAGCTCGTCGGCCCCCCGGCCGGTGCCGCCGAGCCGGACGGCGCCGAGCACGCCCATCAGCAGCGCCGGCACCAGCCAGGCGGCGACCCGCCGGCGGCGTCGGCCACTGCCCGACGGACCGGGGGCGGGGCCGCCCCGGAGGACGACGTCCTCGTCCCAGGGGTCCTCGACGCCGGTCTCCCCCGGGCCGAGCCGGGGCAGGACCATGGTGTCCGCGTCCTTCATCGTGACTCACGCATCTTCGTGGGCTCGGCCGACAGCGCCCAGCTCGCCCCGGGCGACGCCACAGGCCCCGGTCGACGGCTGGCTGACACCGTGGAGCTTAGTGAGCCGAAGTAGACATAACGCCTATATTCGACAAAACGCTTAGTTGGCCTCATACTTCGCGGGCTCCGGATCGCGGCGATGCCCGCGCACAAAACCCGGTTGCCGGGCCCCGCCGGCTCCGCGAAGGTGGGGCCATGACGTTCTGACGGACGCACCCCGTTGCCCGCCGGCCGCCGTGCCCCGTTGCTGGGGCTGTCGCCGCGCCTCGTTGCCCGCCGGCCGCGCACCCCGTTGCCCGCCGGCCGCCGCGCCCCTGACCGGCGCGGCGCGACCCTGCCTCCGTCCCGAGAAACGAGCGTCCATGTCCGTACCCCGCACCGGGCGGCAGTCCCGGTCCACGTCCACCCCCGTCGGCAACCGGATCGAGGCCGCCCTCGCCGATCTCACCCCGACCGGCAACCGGATCGAAGCCGCCCTCGCCGGTCTCGCCCCTACCGGCAACCGGCTCGAGGCCGTGTTCGGACGCCCGTTGCCGGCCGCACTCGACGGCCGGTGGCACACCGTCGCCCTGCCGGAACCATGGCCCGGCAGGACCGCACGGATCGGCCCGACGCCGAGCCCACTGATCGGCCCGGCGCCGGCCCCGCCGTACCCCGTCCGTGCCGGCGTCGGCTCCCCGACCGCGCCCCGGCGCGCCCTGCCGGCGCAGATCGCCGCCCGCTTCCCCGACCTGGACCGGCCACGCGACCCCGGCCTGGGTCGTCGGGGGCGGTGGCTTGCCCGCCGGGCGCCGCGCCGGGTCCGGGACGGCCGGTCCGGGCAACCGGGTGGCCGAGGCGTCCCCGACCGGCAGCGTGCCCGCTCCCGAGCACCCCGGCCGGCCCGGCGTCGCCGCTGGTGACCCCGCGCCCGGGGCCGTGCCGCGCCGGATCGCCCCGCCCGAGGCCGTGCCGGGCCCGACCACGCCGGGCGGCGGCCCGGCGCGCGGAGGGTGAGCCGAAAATCGCGGTCCGTGAAAGGAATGGAGAGTTGCCGGTTCCGCTATTGACGGCCGGCCGACCCGCGCCATTGAATTCCGTCGTGGTGAGGTGCCTCATCCGACCGGTGGCCGCGCCGGTGGCCGGCGCGGCCGGTCGACCTCGTGCCCGTGGCGGGGCGCGGCACAGAAGGCTCCGGGCCCGGTGGACGCCGGGGTGATCGAGCGCCGCCGGCGCACCGTGCTCAGCGCGGCCCTGCACGCGGTCTCCTACGGGGTCGCCGTCGGATACTGCCTGCTCACGCTCGCCGAGCCGCACCGTGCGCTGATGCTCACCGGGTACGGGTCCGGTCTGGTCGCCGGGCTGGTCGGGTGCTGGGCGGCGACCCGGGTCACCACCAAGGCCTCCGGCTACCGGGTCTCGTTCACGCTGCTCGTGCTCACCCTGGTGATCGCCGCGCTCGGCGCGCACTGGGACGGCGGCGTGGCCTCGCCCGCCGCCCTGGGCTTCGTGACCACTGCCGTCTTCGTCGCCAGCCACACCCCCCAGCTGCGGCTGATGCTGGCGCTGGAGGTGCTCACCATCGGGTCGTACCTGGCGGTCGCCGCCACCGGCCGGCCGGCCCCGCCCGGCCACGTCTTCGTCTACCTCGCCGGCATGCTGGTCCTGATCTCCGTCTGCGCCGCGCAGACCCGGGCGCTGGCCCGGCAACGGTCCCAGCTGCGCGCCCTGGCCTCCCTGGACCCGCTGACCGGCGCGCTGAACCGGCGCGGCCTGGCCGAGTTCGCGACCGTGGCGTTCCGCAACGGCTGCCGGCCCGGGCCGTCCCTGCTCTGCCTCGACCTCGACGACTTCAAGCGGGTGAACGACCGCCTCGGGCACGCCGCCGGGGACGACCTGCTCCGCCGGGTGGTGGCGGTGACCCGGGACGTGCTGCGCGCCGAGGACGCGATCGCCCGCATCGGCGGGGACGAGTTCGTGGTGGTCCTGACCGACGCCGACGCCGCGTCGGCCCGCACCGCGGCGGCGCGGATCGAAGCGGCGGTACGCGGCTTCGCCGGGGTCAGCGTCGGCTCGGCCACCGCACCGTACGACGGGGACCGCCTCGACCAGCTCCTGCACACCGCCGACCAGCGGCTCTACCTGGTCAAGCAGCAGCGCCGCCGGGCCGCCGGGCCGCTGCTCACCGACGGCGGCGCACGCGGGTAGCGACCGTGCGACCGTCCGGCGCGGCCGGGCGGATACGGTAGCCGCGGCGCGGGCACCGCGCCGGTGCGTCGAGCGGTGGGAGGGATCGGATGCGCCTGCACGTCGGCTGTGCCATGTGGACACACCGGTCCTGGTCGGGCCGGTTCCTGCCGCACCCGCTGCCGGCCCACGAGCGGCTGCGGGCCTACGCCGGCTGGTGCACCGCGGTCGAGGGGAACACCACCTTCTACGCCACCCCGACCCGGGAGACGGTGGCCTCCTGGGCCGGGCAGACCGACCCGGACTTCCGGTTCGTGCTCAAGCTGCCCCGGACCGTCACCCACGAGCGCCGGCTCGCCGGCGCCGGCGAGGACCTGCGGGAGTTCCTGGCGGCCATCGAGCCGCTCGGGTCCCGCACGCACGCCCTCTGGATCCAGTTGCCCGGCTCGTTCGGCCCCGGCGACGTGCCCGCGCTCACCCGGTTCCTGCGCGGGCTGCCCACCGCCCACCGGTACGCGGTCGAGCTGCGCCATCCCGCCTTCTTCACCGACCCCCGGGCCGCGCGGACGGTCGAGGAGGCGCTCGGCCCGGTCGGCGCGGAGTGGATCCCGTTCGACACCACCGCGTTCTTCCGCACCCCGCCGACCAGCGACGCGGAGCGGGAGGCGTGGACCAGGAAGCCGCGGACGGCGCTGCGTACCCGCGCGCTGACCGACCGGCCGATCGTCCGCTACCTGGGCCGGGACGACCCCGCACGGACGGTCGAGGGCTGGCAGCCGTGGCTGGACGTGGTGACCGGCTGGCTGCGCGAGGGCCGCTGCCCGACGGTGTTCGTGCACACCCCGGACAACGCCGACGCGCCGGAGCTGGCCCGCCGGTTCCACGCCGAGGTCCGGGCGCGGCTGCCCGAGGTCGCGCCGCTGCCCGAACCGGCGCCGGTAGGCCCGTTGACGCTCTTCTGACCGCTCCGCCCCGCCGTCGGTCGCCGCCACCGCCGGGTCGCCGCCGTCGGTCGCCGTCGCCGGTCGGCGCCGCCGGTCGCCGTCGCCGGGTCGCCGTCGCCGGTCGACGCCGGCCGCGCTACGCCGGGTCGAGCGGCAGCAGCACGAGGAACCGCGTGTCGCCCGGCTCCGACCGCACCCGGATGTCGCCGTGGTGCTTGTTCACCACGATCCGGTACGAGATGTCCAGCCCGAGGCCGGTCCCCTCGCCCACCGGCTTCGTGGTGAAGAACGGCTCGAAGATGCGCGGCCGGATCTCCGGCGGGATACCGGCGCCGGTGTCCCGGATCTCCACGATCAACCGGTCCTCCTTGCGGCCGGTCCGGATGGTCAGCGTGCCGTCCCCGGCCATCGCGCCGAGCGCGTTGTCGATGAGGTTGGTCCAGACCTGGTTCAGCTCGGCCGCGTACGCGGGCACGGGCGGCAGGCCCCGGTCGTACTCCTTCACCACCCGCACCCCGGCGGGAATCTTGGCCTGGAGCATGACCAGGGTGGCGTCCAGCAACTCGTGGACGTCGACGCTCTGATACGGCGTCCGGTCCAGGTGGGAGTACTGCTTCGCGGCCCCGACCAGCCCGGAGATCCGGCCGACCGCGTCGTCGATCTCGCCCATCAGCAGCTCGGTGTCGATGGTGTAGGTGATCCAGTGGATCGCCGACTCCAGGTCGTCGGCGCCCACCGCGGCGTCGACCTGGCGCAACCAGCCGGTGTCGATGCCGCCGGCCACCAGCGTCGGGGCCAGCTCCCAGGCGCCCCGTACGCCATGCTCGTCGAGCCAGTCGGCCAGCTCGTCCTCGGCGTCGCTGGCCGCCAGCGGCGGCAGCGCCGGCGCGGCGGCGGCCCGCTTCACCGCCTCCTCCTGGAGCGCCACGAGGTCGTGCAGGCGCCGGCCGTCGAGCCGGCCGTCGGCGATCATGGCGAGCTTGTGCCGCATCTTGGCGACCCGGCCGCGCAGCGCCGAGGTGGCCCGCACCGCGGCCGCCGCCGGGTTGTTGAGCTCGTGGGTGAGCCCGGCCGAGAGGGCGCCCAGGGCCAGCAGCCGTTCCCGCTCGCCGACGATGGTCTGCGAGTTGCGCATCCCGATGAACAGCCCCTCCAGCAGGTGGGTGGCCATCGGGAACCAGCCGCGCATCGCCTCGGCGATGATCTTGGCGGGCAGCGCGAAGACCGCGCAGTCGGTCACCGCGAACATGCTGTTGAGATAGCGCTGCTCGGCCAGGTCGCCCACGTACGCCTGCATGGCCCCGCCGTAGACGCCGGGCTGGCTGGTGCGGCTGATCTCCATGTCGTCGCCCTGGACCCGGCGGCGCAGGGTCACCGTGCCGTGCAGCAGCACGTAGAAGCAGCTCGCCGGCTCACCCTCGACGTAGACGGCCTCGCCGGCCCGGCGCCGCTCCACCCGGCCGTGCTCGGTCAGGTGCGCGAGCTGCTCCGGGGTCAGCGACTCGAAGAGGAACAGGCGCCGCAGCTCATCGGGCGTCAGCCGATCGGATTCACTCACTGGGCCTCCTCTGTTCGCGACTGCGGGGCTCGCAGACCCGGCTCACTCCTCGCGCTCACTGAGCCCCCTTCGTTCGCGACTGCGGGGCTCGCAGACCCGGCTCACTCCTCGCGCTCACTGAGCCCCCCTTCGTTCGCGACTGCGGGGCTCGCAGACCCGGCTCACTCCTCGCGCTCACTGAGCCCCCCTTCGTTCGCGACTGCGGGGCTCGCAAACCCGGCTCACTCCTCGCGCTCACTGAGCCTCCAGGTAGCGGTGCACGAGGGAGACCGCCATGGCGCCCTCGCCAACGGCGGAGGCGACCCGCTTCACCGACTCGGCCCGCACGTCACCGGCGGCGAACACGCCGGGCATGCTGGACTCCAGGTGGTACGGGTCGCGGGGCAGCGCCCAGCCGGCGGGCCGGCGGCCGCCCCGGGTCAGGTCCGGCCCGGTGAGGACGAAGCCCCGGCTGTCCCGGGTGACCGCGCCGTCGAGCCAGTCGGTGTGCGGCTCCGCACCGATGAACACGAACAGCCAGGAGGTGTCCACCTGGCGCGTCTCGCCGGTGCGGGTGTCGCGCAGGGTCACCTGCTCCAGGTGCTCCTGGCCGGCGCCGCCGACCACCTCGGTGTGCGGGTGGACCTCGATGGTGTCGATCCGGGCGAGCTGCTCGATCAGGTAGCTGGACATCGAGCGGGTCAGGTCGTCCCCGCGGATCAGCAGGTGCACCCGGCGGGCGTACCGGGAGAAGTGCACGGCGGCCTGGCCGGCGGAGTTCGCCCCACCGACGATGTAGACGTCCTCGCCCGAGCAGCTCGGCGCCTCGCTGGCCACCGAGCCGTAGAAGCAGCCCCGGCCGGTCAGCTCGGCCAGCCCGGGCGCCGGCAGCATCCGGTACGACACACCGGTGGCCAGCACCACCGTGTGAGCGGCGACGCTGCTGCCGTCGGTGAACCGCAGCAGCCGCGCCCCGCCGGCGTCCTCCAGGGACACCACCTCGCGGGCGCTGAGCAGCTCGGCGCCGAAGCGCAGCGCCTGCCGGCGGGCCCGGTCGGTGAGCTGGGCGCCGGAGACCCCGTCCGGGAAGCCGAGGTAGTTCTCGATCCGGCTGCTCTGTCCGGCCTGGCCGCCGGTGGCCCGCCGCTCGATGAGCACGGTCCGCAGCCCCTCGGACGCGCCGTAGACGGCCGCGCCGAGCCCGGCCGGCCCGGCGCCGACGACCACCAGGTCGTAGAAGTCGGCGGCCGGCGTGGTGGCCAGCCCGACATGCCCGGCCAGGTCCGCCGTGGTGGGCTGCACCAGCGACTTGCCGTCGGCCGTGACGACCAGGGGTACGTCGTTCGCGCCTACCCCGGCCGCCGCCAGCAGCTCGGCGCCCTCGGGTTCGTCGGCCAGCAGCCAGCGGAACGGCACCAGGTTCCGGGCCAGGAAGTCACGCGCCGCGAACGACGGGGCGGACCAGCGGTGGCCGACCACCCGCAGCTCGCTGGTGGCCGTCGCGGCGCTGGCCGTCCACGCCTCGAGCAGCGCGTCCAGCACCGGGTAGAGCTTCTCCTCCGGCGGATGCCACGGCTTGAGCAGGTAGTGGTCCAGGTCGACCACGTTGATGGCGTTGATCGCCGCGTCCGTGTCGGCGTACGCGGTCAGCAGGACCCGCCGGGCGGCGGGGAACAGGTCCATGGCGGCCTCGAGGAACTCGATGCCGTTCATCTGGGGCATCCGGTAGTCGGCGAGCAGCACGGCCACCTGTTCGCCGCGCAGCTTCAGCTCGCGCAGCGCCTCCAGTGCGGCCTCGGCGGAGTCCGCCCGTACCACCCGGTAGCGGTCGCCGTAGCGGCGGCGGATGTCGCGGGCGACCGCCCGGGAGACGGCGGGGTCGTCGTCGACGGTGAGGATCGCGGGGTTGGGCATGGCGTCTACTTAAGCACCACCGCCGCCCGTCACCCAGCCGCCCGGCGCCGCTGCCCGGTGCCCGGGCACCAGCGGCGCTGAGCAGGCGTACTCAGGCGACCGGGCGCGGGGTCCGGAAGTCTGCCCGCATGACTGGTGTCGACGGGGTCCGGTCGGTGATCCTGCACGTGGCCCGGTGGGCGCGGCTGATGAGCGCGGCCGAACGGGCCCGCCGCCGCGACCGGGTGTATCAGGTGGTCACGCTGCTGCTGGCGGCGCTGCTGCTGCCCCTGGCCCTGGTCGTGGCGCCCGGCCGGGCGCGGCGGCTGGCCGGCCGGTGGGCGCTGGCGATCCGGTTCCCCACCGAGGACCTGACCGGTCTCACCCCGGAGACCCGGGCCGCGTTCGAGGCGGCCCGGACCCGGGCGTTGTGGCGGCACGGCGAGCTGATCGGGCTCACCTCCGGCCACCGGCCCGCCGAGGAGCAGGCCCGCCTGTTCGCCGCGGCGGTCCGGCGCAGCGGTTCGCCGGAGGCGGCCCGTCGGTGGGTCCTGCCGCCGCAGGAGTCCCGGCACGTCGCGGGGGTGGCGTTGGACGTGCGGCCGGTCGAGGGGGCACGCTGGCTGGAGCGGCACGGCGCGCGGCACCACCTGCACCGGGTGTACGACAACGAATGGTGGCACTTCGAGTACCTGCCGGGTCGGCCCCCGGACCGGCTGCCGCACCCCGGCGCGTCGAGGTCACGCCGCCCGGTGGGGCCGTCGGCGTGCGCCGGCACGCGGCCGGCCCGGTCGATCCGGTCTAGCGGGTGTCGGCCTCGGTGAGGGCCCGGGTCACCACCGTGAGGTCGTCCCGGCCGAGGCCCGCCTCGACCGCGCGCCGCCACTCCTCGGCCAGCGCCGTCGCGGCCGGGAACCGGCCGGCCGGCGCCTCCCGCAGCGCCAGGTCCACGTCCTTGAGCGCCAGGTCCAGGGTGTACTGCGGGGTGTAGTCGTCCCGGCCGATCCGGTCGAGCTTCTCGGCCGCCCAGGCGGACAGCAGCGGGCTGCCGTGCAGGGCGTCGCGCACGGTGGCCCGGTCCAGGCCGAGGGTGTCGCCGAGGGCGACCGCCGTGGCGAGCCCTTCGGCCAGGAAGGCGAGCAGCAGGTTGTTGACCAGCTTCAGCCGCGAGCCGGCGCCGGCCGGGCCGACCCAGACGGTCCGCTGACCGACCGCCTCGAAGACCGGCGCCACCCGCTCCCGCACCGCGTCGGGGCCGGCGGCGAGGACGACGAGGCGTCCCTCCCGCGCCGGGCCCCGGCTGCCGGCCACCGGCGCGTCCACCAGCGTGACGTCGGGGCGTTCCGCCTCGACCAGCGCGGCCAGCGCCTCGGTCTCGGTCACCCCGATGGTGCTCATCTGCGCCCAGACCGCCCCCTCGGGGAGCGCGGCCAGCATGCCCTGGTCGACGGCGAGGGAGCGGACCGCGTCCGCGTCGGTGACCATGGTGACGGCGATGTCGGCGCCGCGTACCGCGTCGGCCGGCGTGGCGGCGACCTCGGCGCCCTGGTCGCGCAGCCGGTCGGCCGGCTCCGGGTGCCGGTTCCACACCACGGTCGGCAGTCCCGCCCGGATGATGTTGGCCGCCATCGGCTCCCCCATGCCGCCGAGCCCGAGCACCGTCACCCGCGTCATCGCACCGCCCTCCCGCCTCGCTTCTCGGCCAGCCTAGGCGCAACGCCGACCGGGGGCGGCGCGATCCGGGCAGCGGGCCCGGCGGCGTCGTCCGACGTCCGGGCCGGGGCCTGACGTCGAGGGCGCCGGGCCGGCGGTTGAGCGCGCCGCCGCGCTCAGCAGTGGTTGCCGGTGTCCCAGTGCAGCTTGCCGCCGCCGAACGGCACCGCACCGGGCTTGAGCGTCTGCGGGATGCCCCAACTGCCGCTCACCACGTACCAGGGGCCGCAGCTGTCCGGCAGGGAGAGCCGCATCGTCCAGGTCGGCGCGGCGCGGTCGAGGTAGCGGACCTGGGAGCCGTACAGCTTCGCGGCGCCGTCGGCGGTGAAGGTGTAGGTGGCCCAGAAGACCCGGATGCGCTCGCCGGGGCAGAGCTGGTCGCTCCACTCGCCGTCGGTCCGGGCCGCGACCTTCACCACCCCGTCGGTGAAGACCTGGACCACGTCCACCGCCCCGGCGGGCGTGCAGCTCGGCCTGGTGGTGCCGGTGGTCGCGGGCGGCCGGCGGGCCGGCGCGGTGGTCGACCGGGCCGGCGCGGGCCGTCGCTGCGGGGTGGTGGCGCGCACGGGGACAGCCGAGGAGGTGGGGCCGGCCGGGATCGCGGTGGCGCCGGGAGTCGCCGAGCCGACCGGAGCCGGGGCGCCGCCGCCGATGGTCGCCGCCGGCGAGGTCGGCGCGGCGGCGGGTACGACCGCCGGCCGGTCCGGACCGGCGCCGAGCGCCGCCGCGAGGGCCGCGGCGAGCCCGGCCGCCGGCAACAGCCAGCGCCGCCGGGGCCAGGTGACGTCGGGTACGTCGGGGGTGTCCTGCGACTCGGACATGGAGGGCTCCCGAGGATGGCGGAGGCGCGGTTTCGCCAGGGCCCGTGGATCTTACGGTCGACCGGGCCGATCCGGTGTCCCGTGCGCCTGCCGTTGCGGGCGGCGCTCCCCCGGGGTCCGCGGTGACGGACGGCGGTCACGTTGCCGCGTGACCGCCGTACCGCCGCTCACCGCGCCGCCGGCCGCCGTCCCCGGGTCGACACGAACTGGTAGGACATCACCGCGAACGCCGGGTCCCGCAGCAGCTTGC
This sequence comes from Micromonospora sp. NPDC049836, assembly GCF_044465125.1. NCBI lineage: Bacteria > Bacillati > Actinomycetota > Actinomycetes > Micromonosporales > Micromonosporaceae > Micromonospora > Micromonospora sp. NPDC049836. The sequence continues at coordinate 32,525 of NZ_JBITLH010000006.1, read as the reverse complement.
GGAACGCCTCCAGCTGTCCCGGCGACAGCCCCGCGTCGAGCAGCTCCGGCTCGAGTTGCCGGGAGTTCGTGCCGTACAGCGACGCGCCGAAGGAACCGCCGGGCCAGCTCTGCGAGTGGGTGACGGTGTCCACCTCGACCAGTCCCGCCGACATCAGCTCGGCGTGCACGTCCTGGGCCCACGCCAGATCCGCGCCGTGCCCCTGCAGGACGCCGAGCATCGCGTCGGTGACCTGGGCGAACAGCTTCGCCGCGTCGTCGCTCGGCGCGGTCAGCACGCGCAGCGGCGCGGTGCAGTCGAACTCCTCCACCACCAGCCACCCGCCCGGCGCCAGCGCCCCGGCCAGCGAGGCCAGTACGCGCCGCCGCTCGGGCAGGTGCAGCAGCACCAGCCGGGCGTGGATCAGGTCGAAGGAATCCCCCGGCGCGGGGTCGCTGCGCACGTCGTGCCGGCGTACCTCGAGGTTGCCCGTCGGGGTGAGGTGGGTGACGTCGATGTCGGTGGCCAGCACCCGGCCGGTCGGGCCGACCGCCCGCGCCAGGCTGCGGGCGACCGAGCCGCCGCCGGCGCCGATCTCCCAGCACGCGGCGCCGGGGGCGAGCAGGGGCGGGCCGATCCGGCGCGCGGTGATCGGGTCGAGGAACGCCTCCAGGGCACGCAGCTGGGGCACGGCCTCCGGGGAGCCGTTGTCGAAGGTGTACTCGGTGTCGGGGTTGTCGGTGGGCATGCTCGCTCATCCCTGTCGCAGGTGGTCGGGTCGGGTGCCCGGGTCGGGCCAGAGGCCGGGCACCGGTCGGGGGGCCGGCGGCTCCCCGACGGCGGCGACGCTGAGCATCGCCGCCAGGACGCCCGGGTCGGCCCGGGCCTCGGCCGCTGGCCGGTCGTAGACCACCCGGCCGTACTCCAGCACGGCGATCCGGTCCGCGACCTCGATCGCGTGCTGGAGCTGCTGCTCGACGAGGAGGACGGTCAGCCCGCCCCGGGCCAGCGCGCCGACGAGGTCCCGCACCCGGGCCGCCAGGTCGGGGGCGAGGCCTTCGCACGGCTCGTCGAGCAGCAGCACCCGGGGCTGGCCGAGCAGGGCCCGGGCGATGGCCAGCATCTGCTGCTCGCCGCCGGAGAGCTGGTCCCCCCGGTGGCGCAGCCGGGCGGCCAGCCGGGGCAGCAGCTCCAGGATCCGGGGAACCGTCCAGCCCTCGCCGCCGGGCGTCGCGGCCCGCCACGGCGCGGCCGCCAGCACCAGGTGCTCGGCCACGGTCAGCCGGGAGAAGACCCGCCGGCCCTGCGGCACCAGGCCGACCCCGGACCGGGCGATCCGGTGCGGCTGCCGGCCGGCCATCTGGACGCCGCCGATCTCGATCCGCCCGGCGTGCGGCCGCACCAGGCCCGCGACCGTGTGCACCAGGGTGCTCTTGCCCGCTCCGTTGCGGCCCACCACCGCCTGGACGGTGGCCGGCCGCACGTCGAGACTCACCTCGTGCAGCACGGTGCCCCCGCCGTAGCCGGCGCTGAGCCGCTCGACGCGCAGCATCAGGCCACCCCTTCCGCGTAGGCTTGCCGGACCGGGCCGGAGGCACGGATCTCGGCGGGCGTGCCGGTGGCCAGCGTCCGGCCGTCGCGCAGCACGGTCACCGTGTCGCAGAGCGCGTACACCAGGTCCAGCCGGTGCTCGACCAGCAGCACCCCGACCGCCCGGGGCAGCACCCGCAGGAACTCGGCGAGCCGGCCGACCTCGGCGGCGGACAGCCCGCCGGCCGGCTCGTCGAGCAGCAGCAGCCGGGGCCGGCCGGCCAGCGCCACGGCGATCTCCAACTGCCGGCGCTGGCCGTGGGCGAGCTGCCCGGCGGGAGTCGCGCCGAGGTCGCCCAGCCCCACCCGTGCCAGCAGCGCCGCCGCCGTGTGCTCGGCGGCCCGCCGTCGGGCGCCGGGACGCCAGCCGGCGGGACGTACCGCGTGCGGGAGGGCGGCGACCAGCACGTTCTCCGTGGCGGTCAGCGTCGACCAGACGGCGGGGCGCTGGTGGATCCGGCCGATACCCCGCCGGGCCCGGGCGGCCGGGCCCAGCCGGGTGACGTCCCGGCCGGCCAGCCACACCCGGCCACCGCCGGACCGGGTGCGGCCGCCGAGCACGTCGAGCAGCGTGGTCTTGCCGGCGCCGTTCGGCCCGATCAGGGCGTGCCGCTCGCCGTCCGCGATCCGCAGGTCGACGCCGTCGAGCGCGGCCAGCGACCCGTACCGGACGGTGATGCCCCGGGCGCAGAGCAGCGGCGTCATGCCCGCACCTCCGAGGGGGTCGGTCGGTCCGCCGGCCGGCGGCGGGCCGGTACGCCCGGCAGCAGCCGGCCGCGCACGGCCGGCCGGCGCCCGCCGCCGGGCAGCAGGTAGACGGTGACCACGAAGGCCAGCCCCAGCACCAGGGGCGCCTGCCCGGGCAGCACGCCGAACAGCCAGTCCCGGGCGGCGATGACGATGACCGTGCCGACCAGCGCGCCGGCCACCGAGGCGGCACCGCCGATGACCACGCCGAGCAGCAGCAGGGCGGAGGTGTCGAAACCGAAGTCGGCCGGTGAGACGTACTGCTGGGCCACCACGAGCAGGGCGCCCGCGCTGCCGGCGACGGCGCCCCCCGCGATGTGCACGCCGGCCACCTGGGCCGACACCCGGTGCCCGCTGGCCCGCAGCCGCGCCTCGTCGTCCCGGCCGGCCCGCAGCAGCAGCCCGACCCGGGTCCGCAGGACCAGCAGCACCACGCCGAGCAGCACCGCCACCACCGCCAGGGTGTACAGGTAGCGCGCCCGGTCGGTGGCCAGCACCGGCATGCCCCAGAGGGGACGCACCGGCGCGATGCCGGCGAGGCCGTCGGTGCCACCGGTCACCGAGCGCCACCGCCCGGCGGCGGTCACCACGAGTTCACCGACCGCCAGGGTGATCATCAGGACCACCACGCCGCGCGCCGAGACCACCAGCGGGACGGTCACCGCGGCCAGCGCCGCCCCGGCCGCGGCCGCCACGGCCACCTGCACCGGGCCGACGTCGGAGAGCCGGCCGGCGACCAACGCGCTGGCGTACGCACCGGCCGCGTAGGGCGCGGTCTGCCCGAGGGTGGGCAGCCCGGCGACGCCGGTGAGCAGGGCCACGCTCACCCCCACCAGGCCGAGCGCCAGGGTCCGGGCGAGCAGCGCGGCGGTGTAGTCGTCGACCGCCCACGGCGCCAGCACCAGCCCGGCCAGGACCAGCGCGGCGACGCCGCGCCGCAGCGCGCGCACGACCTCGTCGCTCACGTCGCCCTCCGCAGGGTCAGCGGCAGCCGGGCCCGCACCGCGAGCACCACCGCCATCGCGGCAAAGAGCAGGAACGGCGCGGTGGACGGGGCGAGGGCGACGCCGAGGGTCTGGATCTGCCCGACGGCCAACGCGGCGAGCAGGGTGCCGACCATCGACCCGAGGCCGCCCAGGACGACGACCACCAGGGAGAGCAGCAACACCGTGTCGGCGGTGTCGGTGCCGGGGCCGATGATCGGGGCGCCGAGCACCCCGGCGGCCCCGGCCAGCCCGCCGGCGACGGCGAGCACCCCCACCCGGATGCGGGTCGGGCTCACCCCCATCGCGGCGACCATCTCCGCGTCGTCCACGGCCGCGCGGACCAGCATCCCGGCCCGGGTGCGGCGCACCGCCAGGTGGAGCAGGCCGGCCAGCAGCGCGGCGACGGCGATGAAGACCAGCCGGTACGCCGGGTAGCGGTGCCCGGCGACGGCCACCGACCCGTCCAGCGCGGCCGGGACGCGCACCGGCGGGTCGTCCGGCCCGAACGCTCCCACCAGCAGGCTCCCGCCGGCCAGCGCGACGCCGAAGGTGAGCAGGGCCTGGGTGAGGTGGCTGCGGGCGGCGCTCCGGGTGAGCAGCCCGGCGACCAGCGCGCCGGCTCCGGCGGCGGCGACGGTGCCGGCCACCAGCGCCAGCGCCAGGCTCGGCCAGCCGCCGTCGAGCAGCGCGGCCGCGGTGTAGCCGCCGATCGCGAAGAGGGTGCCGTGCGCGAGGTTCAGGATGCCGGCGACGCCGAAGCAGAGCACCAGCCCGGCCGCGGCGACGAACACCAGCAGCCCGTAGGCCACCCCGTCCAGCGCCGGCACGAGGTACGGGTCGATCCGGATGCCGGCCGCCACCGCGGTCACCCGCCGACGGTGGCGAGGTCGCCCACGACGGTGTTGGACAGCGCCCGGCCGTCCGGGCGGACCTGGCGCAGGTACCACTTCTGCACCGGCGCGTGGGTGGTGGGCGAGAACTGCCAGGTGCCACGGGGGCTGGCGATCTGGCCGAGCCGGCCGATGGCCGCGTTGATCCGCTCCGGGGTGGGGTCGTCGCCGGCGTCGGCGACGGCCCGGTCCAGCACCGCCGCGGCGTCGTAGGAGGCCATCGCGTACGTGGTCGGGGAGCCGTCCTTCTTGGCCTTCCACGCGGCCACGAAGGCGCGGTTCTCCGCGTTGTCCAGGTCGGGCGAGTAGTTGAGCACCGAGTAGATGTCCCGGGCGGCCGGGCCCTGCGCGTCCAGCACGCCGCCCTCGGTCAGGAAGCCGGCGGCGTAGAGCGGCAGGTCCTTGATCTCCGACTGGGCGTACTGCTTGACGAAGTCGACGGCGGCGCTGCCGGCGTAGAAGGTGTAGACGGCGTTCGCGCCGGAGGCCTTGATCCGGGCGAAGTACGGGGTGAAGTTGGTGGTCGCCGGGAACGGCGTGAAGGTGGTCTTGCCGTCCGGGTTGGCCAGCCGGCCACCGGCCTTGACGAACGCCTCGGTGAAGCCGCGCAGCTCGTCCCAGCCGCCCTGGTAGTCGGGGCCGATGGCGTAGACGCTGCCGTCGACGTTGTCGTGCACGTACGACGCGATCGCCTCCCCCGGCTCGTCGGAGAGGTAGGAGGTGTGCCAGACCCGGGACACGTCCTTCAGCGCCGGCCGCCCGTTGGAGCCGACAAAGGGCACCTTCGTCTCGTTGAGCAGCGGGTAGACCGCGGCCACCGAGCCACCGCCCACGACGCCGGTCAGCGCGACCACCCGATCCTGTTTGAGCAGTTTCGTCGCGGCGGGCACCGCGGTCGCCGCCCCGTTGCCCTCGTCGGCCACGACCAGCTCGACCGGCCGCCCGCCGAGCTTGCCGTCGTGGGTGGACAGGTAGAGCTCGAAACCGTCGCGCATCTCCTTGCCGACCGCCTGGTACGTGCCGGAGAGCGAGGCCAGCAGACCGACCTTGATCGCGCCGGGGGCGGCGGCGCCGCGCTCGTCGTCGGCGCAGGCGGTCGGGGCGAGCAGGACGAGGGCGAGCAGCGCCGCCGTGCGGGCGCGGCGGTGCCGGGGGAAGCTCAGGGACATCTCATCTCCTACCAGGGGTGGGCGTCTCCGGCGAGGGGCCGGAGGTCAGCGGCTGCGGCTCAACGCCGCCCGGGCCGCGGGGGTCAGTGCCTCGCCGATGCGGTTCGCCAGCTCGGTCATCTCGTAGGAGACCTTGCCGACGTCGCACTGCGGGTCGGCGAGCACAAGCAGGGACGCGCCGTCGTTGAAGGCCATGGAGAACATGAAGCCGCCCTCGAGCTGGGTGACGTTGGAGATCACCGCGCCGGCGTCGAAGAAGGCCGCCGCGCCGCGCAGGAGGCTGACCAGCCCGCTGCCGGTGGCGGCCAGCTGATCGGCCCGGTCGGGGGGCAGACCACGGGTGGCGGCCACCATGAGGCCGTCGCTGGAGATGGCGATGGCATGGCTGACCTCGGTGGCACGCTCGGCGAAGGCGTCCAGCAGCCAGCCGAGATCCTGGTGGTCGCTCACGTGTGCTCCCTGTCGGCTCAGTTCTTGATCAGGTTGGCCCGGCGGCCGGCGACTCCCCGCGCGTACGCGGCCATCGCGGTGGCCACCCGGGCCGGGTCGCGGTACTCGGAGCGCGGTTGCTGCGGCGCGGTGACCCCACCCGGCACCAGGTGCCGCTGCGGTTGCCGGCGGGGCAGGCCGGAGGTGGTGGTGCCGGCGACCTCGGGCGCGTCGGCCCGGGCGGCCGTGCGCCAGGCGTCGTCGGTGGGGCTGGTCCAGGACGTTCCGTCGACGCCGTCCGCCCGGTCGGCCTGGAACCAGTGGTTGACTTCGTCGAAGATGACGAGCTCCTCGGTGGGTTCGACACCCCGGTCCGGGCGTGGCGCGGGGCGGAAGACCGGCGCGACCGGCAGCGCCCGGTCGGCCACCGGCGTACGGGTGGCCGACGTCGCGGCCGGCGCCGCCCGGCCGGCCCACGGCCCGGAGGCTGCCCGGTGGGTCGCCGGTGGGTCGGTCCGGGCCACCCGCCGCGACGGCCGGGCGGGGCTGAGCAGGAATTCCTCCGGCGGCAGCGACCGGAGCATCGCGCCCGGCAGCGCCGCCTCGGCGATGGTGCCGCGGTGCGGACCGGGCCGCAGTTGGACGGCCACGCCCAGCCGCGCGGCGAGCTGGCCCACCACGACCAGGCCCATCGCCCGGACGGCGGCGACGTCGGTGGCGGGTGGCCGGGCGAGCAACTCGTTGAGCTGTTGCCGCCGCTGCGGGGAGAGCCCGACGCCCTCGTCGGCGATCTGGATGATCACCCGGTCGCCCAGGGTCCGCCCGGTCACCCACGCCTCGGTGTCCGGCGGGGAGTATCCGGTGGCGTTCTCCATCAGCTCGGCCAGCAGGTGCACGACCTCGTCGACGGCGTCGGCGGCGACCGCGACGTCGCCGTCGACCATGCCGAGGCGGATCCTGGCGTAGTACTCGATCTGGCTCTGCGCGGCCTGCAACACCTGTTGCAGGGGCACGTCCTGCTGGCGTACCCGCCCCACCCCGACCCCGCCGAGCACCAGGAGGCTGGCGTTGATCCGGCCCATCCGGGTGGCCAGGTTGTCCAGCCGGTAGAGCTGCTGCAGCCGCTCCGGGTCGGTCTCGTCCCGCTCGACCTGGTCGACCTGGGCGAGCACCGCGTCGACCAGCCGCTGCTCCCGCCGGCTGAGGTGGACGAAGATGTCGGCGGTGTTGGCCCGCATCACCGCCTGCTCGGCCGCGGTCCGCACGGCCGCCCGGTGCACGGCGTTGAACGCCTGCCCCACCTCGCCGATCTCGTCGTCGCTGGCGGGCTCGATGGCGTGCGCGGACTGCCGCCGGGCCAGCTCGTCCGGGTCCACCGAGGAGCTGTCGGGCTGCTGGAGGCGGGCCACCACCTGCGGCAGCCGCTCGAACGCGACGGTGTTCGCGGCGTCCCGCAGCCGGTGCAGCCGGCGGGTGATCTGCCGGGCCACCGCCCAGGTGACCAGCGCGGTGAGCAGCAGGGCGACCAGCGTCGCCGTCGCCTCCACGACGGTGCGCCACCGCTGGTCGGCGTGCGCGGCCCGGATGTCGTCGAGCACCGCCGCGTCGACCCGCTTGCGCAGCTCGGCCAGGCGGGCCGACCACTGCTCGGTCGCGGTGATCCAGTTGCCCAGGTCCAGCCGCAGCCGGCTGCCCGCGCCGGTCCGCGACACCTCGTCCTGCATCCGTTGCAGCAGCAGCGCGTCCTTGCCGCTGCCGGCCTGCTCCCACCAGCCCCGCCAGTCGGGCCGGGCGAGGGCCAGGAAGGCGAGGCCGGACTCGGTGACCCCGGTGCGGGCGGCGGTGATGTCCTGCTGCAGGGCCGGGGTCAGCTCGTCGGCCGCGACCGCGCGCAGGACCGCCACCTGCTGCTGGCCGACCGCCTCGGCCACCTTGGACAGGGCGGCCGAGGCCCGGATGCCGTCGGCGATCCGGGCGTTGACCACGCCGAGCGTCACGCTTTCCCGGAGGGTGAGCAGGTCGGCGATGGCGATCCGGTAGCTGAAGGTCATCGCCGACACCGAGGCGTGTTCGGCCGTCCGGACCTGTGCGCGCAGCGGCGCCAGGCCGGCCAGCGCCGCGTCGATCCGGGTCAGCACGCTCTGGTCGACGGCGGGGCCGGCGGGCACCCGGGCGCGCTGCCGACGGTAGCGGTCGACCGCCTCGTCGGTCGTGCCGGTGGCGTCGGCGAAGGTGTCCTGCTGCTCCGGGCTGCCCCGGGTCAGCAGGTCGGCGGCGACGACGCGCTCGCGTTGCAGCCGGTGGGCCAGGTCGCCGGCCTCGGCGCCCAGGTGCGCCAGCAGGCCCAGGTCGCTGGCCCGGGCGGTCTGGCGCGCGCTCTCGGTCAACGCCAGACCGGCGAAGCCCATGACGGCTACCAGCGGGGCCGCGACGATGAGGCGCATCCGGGCGGCTATCTTCCAGCCGCGGCGGCGGGTCGGATAGGGTCGGGCCGTGTGGGACCTCGTGCTCGACGCCAAGACCGACTCCCGCGCTCATTCACAACGGTCAATCTGCATTTGCTGATTGCACGTCTCATTGCGCCGGAAAGCGCGCTCGCAGGCCAGACCTGACCGTGGTACAAACAGGCCGTACCAGCATCTGTACCCAGAGTCAGGTTGGCTGGCGCCGCGCCCCGGCCCGGGGCGGTGGCCGGCCCGCCGAGGTCAGCGCGGCCCGGGCGGCGGCGGGACGTCGGCGTCCGGCTGGCCGAGCACCTGACCGATCAGCTCCCGCAGCTCGTCGATCGCGGCGACCACCGCCTCCGGATCGCTCGCGTCGCGCCGGGCGGGCGGCGGCGCCGCGGCCGGGTCCAGCCGGGCCACCTCCCCGAACCGGGGGCCGCGCCGGCCGTCCGCGGCCAACTGCTCCGCCGCGACCTGGGGCCACAACGCCGCCAGCCGGCCGCCGGTGTCGAGCACCTCGTCGCAGCGCACGGCGAACTCGTGGCTGCCGAACCGCCGGCCGGACTCGACCGCGGCGACCGTCTCGCGGCTGAACCGCACCCGTTCCGCCAGCGCCCGCTGCGTCAACCCCTGTCGGGTACGCCAGCGGCGCAGTTCCGAGCGGAACCGGTGGCTGGCACCGGAGTGGGCGGTGCCGGACGGCGGCGTGCGATCCATGTGTTCACCTTCGCGACACCGGCTCGGCATCGGCATCAGATCGAGGTTGGGTGATGACTGGGCGTTCGCAGGGGACAATTCTTAACCCAGGGACGGACGGGTGTGAAGACGTGACTCCGCTGCGTGATCGTCGGGCCGGGTCGGTACCGCCGCCGGCCGCCCCGGCCGGCCGGGCCGTTCGCGATCGCCGTTCGCCCCGGTCGCATGCCGGCCGGCCGGCCGCCGGCGCAGCTCAGCGGCCCGGCGGCGGCCACCGGTCAGGCCGCCGGCCGCTCGGCGCGGGGCACCGCGGGGAGGCCGGGCGACGCCGCCGGGTCGACGACCACCGGCAGCGTGCGGTGCGCCCGGAACGCCACGTTCGGTTGGTACGCGCGACCGTGCCCGGGAGCCAGGCGCAGCCCGGGCAGGGCCGCGGCGAGCCGGGTGAGCGCGGTCGCGGCCTCCAGCCGGGCCAGCGCGGCCCCGATGCAGAAGTGGGCGCCGTGCCCGAAGGAGAGGTGGTCGCCGACGTCCGGGCGGTCCGGGTCGAACCGGTGCGGGTCGGCGAACACCGCCGGGTCCCGGTTGGCGGCCCCGATCAGCAGCAGGCAGCGCGCGCCGGCCGGGATGGTCACCCCGCTCAGCGTCACCGGCCGGTTGGTGACCCGCAGCCAGCCGTCGATGGCGGGCGCGAAGCGCAGCGTCTCGGCCAGGAACGCGGGAATCCGGTGCGGCTCGGCCACGATCGCGCGCCAGCGGTCCGGTTCGGACAGCGCCTGGTCCAGCGCGTGGGCGAGCAGCCCCGCGGTGGTCTCGTGGCCGGCGACCAGGAGGTTGAACACGATGCTCGCCACCTCGGCCACGGTCAGGATCTCGTCGTCGCCGTCCCGGTAGGCCAGCAACCGGCCCACGTGGTCCTCGCCGTACCCGCCGGCGTCGAGCCGGACCCGGACCAGTTCCTGGCAGTACCGCCAGAACTCCAGCAGCCCACGGGCCAGCCGGACCTGCTCCGCCGGGTCGGGCCGCCCCCAGATCAGCGCGATCTGGCCGTCCGCCCAGGCGCGGACCCGCCCGATGTCCCGGTCCGGTACGCCGAGGATGTCCAGCAGCACCAGCAGGGGTAGCTCGGTGGTGAACTCCGGGACGAGGTCGACGTGCCGCCCGGGCGCCGCGGCCAGCCGGGACACCAGTTCGTCGACCCGGCGGCGGACGATCGGCCCGTACCGCCGCTCGACCCGCTCCGGGGTGTTGGCGAAGGTGGCGCGCAGCGCCCGGCGGGTCCGCGGATGCACCGGCGGGTCGGCGGCGGCGGTGGTGGGTGGCGCGTCGATGCACATGATGATCTCCAGCGCCGCCGGACAGACGTCGTAGACGGGCGCGAGGGTGAGGGCGTTGCCGAAGGTCCCGGTGTCGCTGAGCGCCCGGCGCACGTCGGCGTGCCGGGTGATCAACCACAGGCCCAGGTCCTCGTCGTGGTGCACCCCGTCCGGGGCGTCGAGGAACCGCCGCCATACCTGCGCCGGATCGGCGAGGTAGGCCCCGGCGAACGGGTTCAACCGCATGACCGCCTCCTGGCTCCCGAATCGATGGCTCGCATTCGGGGATCTTTCCGGACGGTCCGATCGCCGCCGGAGACATTTCACGGTGCGCCTCCGGCGGAACCAAGTCAAGATTTATTATCGTCAATTCAATGACTCTGGGAATTGTGCCCGGACGCCATTATGGACTCCTTGCCCAACTGCAACTTGCGGCCTGCCCATTGCCGCTGGAAGACGGGAATGAGCAGCACAAACCAGTCGCCGGCGCGCGCCGATCCCGGTCGGCTCGGTGCTGCTCGGCGGGCGACGCCAGCGCCGCCCCGGCCGCCCCCACGGCCGCGCGAGAACCGCCGACCGGCGTACGGGAAATGTCGGCCCGGAACGCGCTCACCACCGGTCGGCACGCCCCGGGAATGCGTTGGGCAGGGCACCGGGACACCCGGGAATTCACGGCCCCGCCGCACACCGGCCCCCGGCGCGACCGGTGGTGCGGTGGTCGGCCGGCCCATCCTTCGCCGACACCCGGGCCCGCCCGAACATCCCGGAATACTTCCGAAATTTTCGAGCCCAGCGACGCTCTCCGCCGGCCAGCAGTGGAGCGACCGCTACAACCTCAACGTCTCGGTCTCCGGCGCCAGCAACTGGACCGTGACGATGAACGTCCCGTCCCCCGAGAAGATCATCGCCAGCTGGAACATCAGCGCCAGCTACCCCAGCTCGCAGGTGCTGGTCGCCAAGCCCAACGGCAGCGGCAACAACTGGGGCGTCACCATCCAGACCAACGGCACCTGGACCTGGCCGATGCTCCTGCATTACCAGCTGACCCGTACCGGTCCCGGACACCGGCCGGCGCGGCGGCCCACGGCCGCCGCGCCGGCTCCGTCGTCGGGGCGGCCGGCAGGCATGGTCGCGGCCGCAACGGGAATCGGAGCGGCACGAACCGGCGCGAACCGGCGCGACGGGAGGAGACCTGCCATGACCGACCCATCGCGCAGCACCGGCGGCCCTCAGCCGTCCGGCAGCGGCTTCGCCGTCGTGGAGCTGTTCACCTCCCAGGGCTGCGAGAGCTGCCCGCCGGCCGAGGAGGTGCTCGGCGAGATCGAGCGCGACGCCCGGCGGCGCGGCGAACCCGTCTACGCCCTCGGGTTCCACGTCGACTACTGGGACTACCTGGGCTGGACCGACCCGTTCGGCGACGCGGCGTACAGCGCACGGCAACAGGCGTACGCGCGGGCCTTCGGCTCCGGGCAGTTGTACACGCCGCAGATGGTGGTCAACGGCACCGTCGAATTCGTCGGCTCCGACCGCCGCCGGGCCACCGACGAGATCACGTCCGCGCTGGCGGTGGCGGCCACCGCCCCGCTCACCCTCGCGGTCGCCGACGGCCCCGAGGGACCGGGCGGCGGGCGCCCCGTGGTGGTGGACTACCGGACCGAACGGCCGCCGGCCCGGGCGGTGTTGCAGGTGGCGGTCGTGGAGCGGGACCTCACGACCGACGTCGCGCGGGGCGAGAACGCCGGGCGGACGCTGCGCCAGGACAACGTGGTACGCGCCTTCACATCGGTCGCTCCGGACGGCGCCGGCCAGGTCCGCCTGGACGTGCCGCCGGATCTCGACCCGCGCCGGGCCTCGGTGATCGGCTACCTGCAGCACGACGACGACAAGGCGGTCGTCGGCGCCGCGGCCGTCGACCTGGCCACCCCGCCGGCCTGACAGCCACCACGGCCACCTGCGGTCGACCTGGCCGCGCCGCCGGCCTAGCGGTCACCGCGGCCACCTGCCGGTCGGCCTGGCCGCGCCGCCGGCCTGACGGTCACCTGCGGCCGGCGGGTCCGGCCGCCGCGGATCGACCGGGCCGGCGTCCCAGATTTGACCTACGCGGCTGCCCGGGGCCATCGACTCTTGTTAGCCTCCGGCCGTGGAGCTGCGCTTGCTGGGCCCCGTCGAGGCTCTGCGCGACGGGCGCGCCGTGCCGATCCGACGTCGCCAGGAGCGGCGCCTGCTCGCCCTCCTCGCGATGCGCCCGGGCCAGTTCCACTCCGCGGACCGCCTCATCGACCTGCTCTGGGAGAGCCGGCCGCCGGCCCGGGCCCGGGCCGGGCTCCAGGCCATGATCTCGCACCTGCGCGCCACCCTGGACCTGGGCGGGTCCACGGAGCCGGCGCTGGTCGCCCGCCCCAACAGCTACGCCCTGGAGATCGCGACCGAGCGGGTCGACCTGCACCGGTTCACCGCGCTGGTGGCGCGCGGCCACGCCAGCACCGACCCCGAGCAGCGGATCGCCGTGCTCAGCACGGCACTCGGCCTGTGGCGGGGCGCCGCGCTCGCCGACGTCTTCGACGACGCGCAGCGGATGCGGCTCTTCCCGGAGCTGGACGAGGCCCGGCTGGCGGCGCGGGAGGCGCTGCTCGAGGCGCGCTTCGCGGCCGGGCAGCACCGGGAGATGCTGACCCCGCTGCGCGAGCTGATCAGCGAGCACCCCACCCGCGAGCGCCCGGTGGAGCTGCTGATGCTCGCCCTCGCCGAGACCGGTCGGCGCACCGACGCGGTCGCGGCGTACGCGGCGCTCGCCGACCGGCTCGCCGCCGACCTCGGTGTCCCGCCCGGGGAACAGATCACCGCGACGTACCGGAAACTCGCGCAGGCCACGGCGCCGCCGGACACCGGCCCGGCCCCCGGGCTGGCCGGCGGGCCGGCGCAGCTGCCGCCGCCGCCGGCGCACTTCGTCGGCCGGGGCGTCGAGACCCGCGAGCTGGACCGGCTGCTCGCCGCGGCGGCGGCGCCGCCGGTGCTGGTCCTCTCCGCGGTCGTCGGCACGGCGGGAGTCGGCAAGACCGCGACCGCCGTGCGCTGGGCGCACCGGATCCGGGACCGCTTCCCGGACGGCCAGCTCTTCGTCAACCTGCGGGGCTACTCGGCCGGCCGGCCGATGCGCCCGGCGGAGGCGCTCGGCGCGCTGCTGCGCGGTCTGGGCGTCGCGGCGGCCCGCATCCCGGCCGACCCGGACGAGGCGTCGGCGCTCTACCGCACCGTCGTGGCCGACCGGCGGCTGCTGATCGTGCTGGACAACGCCCTCGACGCGGACCAGGTCCGGCCGCTGCTGCCCGGCTCGGCGCGGAGTCTCGTGCTGGTCACCAGCCGGGACCGGCTGACCGGGCTGGTGGCCCAGCACGACGCCCACCGGCTGACCATCGGGCTGCTCCCGGAGCCGGACGCGATCGAGCTGCTCACCGTGCTGCTCGGCGACGACCCGAGGGCGGCCGAGCGGGACGCCGTCCGGGACCTGGTCCAGGAGTGCGGTCGCCTCCCGCTGGCCATCCGGATCGCCGCCGCGCTGCTGCTCGACGAGGCGGAGCTCGCCGTGTCGGCGTACGTGGCGCAGCTGCGGCTGCGGACCATCGCCGCGCTGGCGATCGACGACGACCCCGGCGTCGCGGTGCAGAGCGCGTTCGACCTCTCCTACACCCGGCTGCCGGCCGACGCGCAACGGATGTTCCGGCTCCTCGGCACCGTGCCCGGGGTGGCGCTGCCGGTCGACGCGGTCGCCTGGCTGGCGCAGACCAGCACCGAGGCGGCCCGCCGGAGCCTGGCCCGGCTCTCCGCGGCGCACCTGGTCGACCTCGACGGCGACCGGGTCGTGCTGCACGACCTGCTGCGACGCTACGCCGCCCAGCACAGCGAGCGGCAGGGCGGGCCGCGCGAGGCGCGGGAGGTCCTCGCCCGGCTGTTCGCCTGGTACCTGGTCCGCGCCCAGGCCGCCGGTGACCTGCTGGCCCCGGGCCGGGTCCGGCTGGAGCTGCCGGCGGGCCTGGCCGCGGAGCCGGCCGGCTTCCCGGACCGGGACGCCGCCCTGGCCTGGCTGGAGGCCGAGGAGTCGAACATGGTCGCGCTGATCCGCACCGGCGCGGACGGGGCGTCGCGGGCCGACGCGGCGCTGCTCGCCGACCAGCTCCGCACGTACCTCTGGGTCACCCGCAACTCGTTGCACTGGTTGCTGGTGGCCCAGGCGGCGCTGCACGCCGCGGGCGGCACCACGGATCCGGCGTTGCGCGCCGCCGCGCACATGAGCCTGGGCAACGTCCACCACCTGACCGGCAACCACCTGGTCGCCATCGCCCACCACCGGCGGGCCGGCCACCTCTTCCGCCGGGCCCGGCACGTGGCCGGCGAGGCCGCGGCGGCCGGTTCGCTCGGCGCCGTCTTCGGCGACCTCGGCCAGTTGGCCACCGCCGCGGCCTGTTTCGAGCACGCGTTGCGGCTCAACCGGCGGATTGGGCACCGCTACGGCATCGCGGTGATGTCCAGCAACCTGGGCACCGTCTACGCCATGGCGGGCCGGCTGCGGCTGGCCGTCGAGCGGTTCGACGCCGCCATCACCATCCACCGGGAGGACGGGGCTCAGCCCAACGAGGCGGTCATCCTCACCAACCTGGGCCTGGCCCGGATCAGCCTCGGCGAGTACCCGGCCGCCCTGGCGGACCTGGGCGCGGCGGTGCGGACCGCGCGGGCGGTCGGGATGGCCTCGATCGAGGCGAACGCGCTGACCGGGATCGGCCAGCTGCACACCCGCCTCGGCGCGACGGCGGCGGCGAGGTCCGCGTTCGCCACCGCGCAGCGCCTCGCCGAGCGCACCGGCGACCGGCTCTGCCAGGCGTCGATCGACATCGCCGAGGGGTGGCTCCTGCTGCACTCCGGTGATCCCGTCGGGGCGGCCGCGAGCCAGGCCCGGGCGGCCGAGTGGGCCCGGTCGGCACGGATGACGGCGACGGAGGCGGAGGCGCTGGTCGGGCTCGCCTGGGCCGTCGCGGACCGGGAGCCGCGGCTGGCCCGCTCCTCGGTGGAGCGGGCGATCACGCTGGCCCGGCAGGCCGGCGCGGCGGTCGTCGAGTGCGACGCGATGGTGGCGCTGGCCGAGGTCGCCCGGCGGCAGGGCGAGCACGCGCAGGCGGCCCGGTACGCCGGGGAGGCGGCGCACCGCGCGCGGGCCGGCGAGACGCCGCTGATCCGGGCCCGGGCGCTGATCACCCTGGGCCACCTGGAACCCTCCTCCGGTGCCTGGCGGGAGGCGCTCGGTCTGCTGGAGGCGCTCGGGGCACCAGAGGCGGCCGAGGTCCGCGACCTGCTCGGGCCGCAGGGCGAGCGCGCCGTCGGCGTCGCGGCCGGCTGACGAACCCCGCACCCGCCGCCCGCCCGCCCTCGCCGATCTTGCCAGCTCAGGTGTGGCATTGTCATGGGAATGGAGCCGGACGCGGACGCCGACGCGGACCGGCGGCTGCGCCGGCCCGTACGCGCCGGTCTCAAGGTGTTGCGCGACTACCGGCCCACCCTGGCCCGGCTCCGCAGCCTGCTGCGCAGCGTGATCACCTCGTTCGTGGTGCTCAGCGTGACGCTCTGGCTGCTGCCGGGGGTCACCGCCAGCGGGTTGATCGCGACGCTGTGGCTGGTCGGCCTGATCGCGGCGATCGGCGCGGTGCTGCGCCCGCTGCTGTTCGCCCTGGCCACCGTGCTGGGCGGGCTCGGCGCGCTGGCCATCGGCGTGTCCGTCCAGGCCATCGTGATGTACGTGGCGTTGCGGCTGGACCCGGAGGCGGACGTCGCCGGGTTCGCCGACGCCTTCGCCGCCGCGTGGCTCGCCCTGGCGCTCGCGGCGGTGGTGAACTGGCTCGCCGACGCCGGCACCGACGACGCGTTCGTCAGCGAGATGCGGTGGGTGATGTCCCGGGTGCGGCGCCGGCGGGAGCGGCACCGCCGCCCCGGTTGGCGGCACCGCCTGCGGCTCGGCCGCGCCGCGCCGCTGGTGCCGCGGCAGGTCCCCGACGGCCTGCTCGTGGTGCAGCTCGACGGGGTGGCCGCGCCGCTGGTGCAGTGGGCGATCCGGGCCGGCAACCTGCCCACCATCGGCCGGTGGCTGCGTACCGGCAGCCACCGGATGACCCGCTGGCACACCGGCCTGCCGGCCACCACGCCCGCCGCCCAGGCGGGCCTGCTCTACGGGGACGTCCGGCGGGTGCCGGCCTACCGCTGGTACGAGAAGGCGACCGGCGGCGACGGCGCGACCGGCCGGCTCGTGGTGACCAGCCGTCCCCGGGACGCCGCCGAGATCGAGCAGCGGCTCTCCACCGGGCGGGGGCTGCTCCGCGACGGCGGGGTGAGCATCAGCACCGCGTTCTCCGGCGACGCCCCCACCAGCCTGCTCACGGTGAGCCGCGCCGGCCTGCCCGGCCGCTCCATCCGGGGCTACGCGGCCTTCATGGCCAGCCCGTACGGCTTCGCCCGCGCGGTGATACGCGGTGCCGGGCAGGTGGTCCGTGAGCTGTACGAGGCGCGCCGGCAGCGGCTGCGCGACATCCGGCCCCGGGGCCGGCGCAGCGGCCCCTACCTGGCGTTGCGCCCGATGGCGAGCCTGCTCAGCGACCTGAACGTGTCGCTCATCGCCGAGCAGATGGCCGCCGGGGCGCCGGTCATCTTCTGCGACTTCCTGGACTACGACGAGGTCGCCCACCACGCCGGCCCGGCCCGCCCGCAGGCGATGGCGGTGCTCGAGGAGCTGGACCAGACGCTGGGGGTGCTCCAGCGGCTGGCCGCCGAGGCGGCCCGGCGCTACCACATCGTGGTGCTGAGCGACCACGGGCAGAGCCAGGGCGCCACCTTCCGCCAGCGGTACGGCGAGTCGCTCACCGAGGTGGTCGCCCGGCTCGCCGCACCACCGGCGCGGCAGGTCGAGGCGGACGGCCGGCCGCCGGCGGGCGTCCCGGCCGCGGAGGTGCCGGCCGCCGAGGCCGCCGGCCCGGTCGAGGAGTGGGGACGGCTGAACACCCTGCTCACCGAGGCCGCCGCGGCCGGCGGGGCGACCGGCACGGCGACCCGGCTGGCGTTGCGCTCGCACGCCGACGGCGGCGAGGTCAGCCTGGGACCGGCCGACCGGGAGGACGCCGCCGTCCACACCGATGCCGGCACCGTGGTGGTGGCCTCGGGCAACCTGGCGATGATCTACCTGGCCCGCCATCCGGGGCGGCTGTCCCGGGAGCGCGTCGACGCGGTCGCGCCGGGGCTGATCGACGGTCTGGCCGGGCACCCCGGCGTCGGGCTGGTCGTGGTCGACTCGGCCGCCGGACCGCTGGCGATCGGCGCGCGGGGCTGCCACCGGCTGCGCGACGGGCGGGTCGACGGCGAGGACCCGCTGGCCCCGTACGGGCCGCAAGCCCGCCACGACCTGCTGCGCCACCAGGCGATGGAGCACGTGGGCGACCTCGTGGTGATCAGCGCGGTGGACCCGGACCTGGAGGAGGTGGCGGCCTTCGAGGAACTGGTCGGCTGCCACGGCGGTCTCGGCGGCTGGCAGACGCAGGCGCTGCTCGTCCATCCCGCGGGCTGGCCGCAGCACGGCGAGCTGATCGGCCCGGACGACGTGCACCGCCAACTGCTCGGCTGGCTGCGCCGGCTCGGGCTGCGTCGGCCCGACGAGCAGATCGCCGAGCCGGCGCACGACGGACGCCCGGAACCAGCCGGGTAGCCACCGGCGCCCGGAGCCGGCCGGGTAGCCACCGGCACCCGGAGCCGGTCGGGTAGCCACCGGCGCCCGGAGCCGGCCGGGTAGTCCGCCGGCTACCGCGTGGGCAGCGGATCCTCCGGCACCTGCCGGCGCCGGTTCAGCCAGCCCACGACCTGGCTGATCAGCACGACGAGCACGACCGCCGCGACGACGCTCTCCCACGGCTCGGGGAAGACCGCCCGGCCGAGGACCCCGATCGCGGCGTACAGCACCGACCAGAGCAGGCTGGCCGGCGCGTTGGCCACCGCGAAGCGGCGCCAGGCCAGCCCGGCCACGGCCGCGGCCAGCAGCACCGGGACCCGCCCGCCGGGGATCAGCCGGGAGACCAGCAGCGTCGAGACGTGCCCCTCCCGCACCCGGGCCGGCATCCGCTCGACCCGCTGGCCGGAACGCAGCCCGGGCACCCGCCGGACCGCCCGTTCGCCACCCCAGCCGAGCAGGACGAAGGTGGCGAGGTCGCCGACGTACGCGCCGACCGCCCCGGCGAGCACCACCAGGACCACGGTGACCGGATGCTGGTGGGCGGCGAGCGCGGCGGCGCCGCTGACCGCCGCGCCGGTCGGCACCACGGGGACCACGGAACCGAAGAGCACCACCAGCAGCAGCGAGCCCAGCACGCCGAGGGTGGCCGTCACGGCCGGCACACCGCGAACGACTCGCCCGGCCGCAGCACCCGTACCCGGGTGTCCGGGCAGACCTGCGCAGCGTGCTGGGCGAAGTCGTCGCCGGGTCCGTGGAAGCGGTCCGGCCGGACCCGGTCGAGCCCGACCGGCCAGAAGGTGCCGTAGTGGATCGGCACCGCCCAGGCCGCGGCCGCCCGGCGGACCGCTTCGGCGGCTCCCGCCGGGTCGAGGTGGCCGGGGCCGAGCGTCGGTCCCCAGCCGCCGACCGGGATCAGCGCCAGGTCGAGCGGCCCGAGGCCGGCCATCTCGTCGAAGAGCCCGGTGTCGCCGGCGAACCAGGTCCGCGCCCGGCCTTCGACGAGGTAGCCGAGGGCGGGCGCGCGGTGCCGGGACCAGGCGCCCCGGCCGGCGTGGTGGGCGGCGGGCACGGCGGTGACGTCGAGCCCGCCGATGGTGAGCCGGTCGCCGGCCGCGACCTCGGTGCACCGGCCGGCGGCCGCCGCGCCGAGCGCCTGCCGGACCAGCCGCGCGGCGCCCGCGGGCACCACCAGCGCGGTGTCCGCGGGCAGTCGCCGCAGCGACGCGAAGTCCAGGTGGTCGGCGTGCAGGTGCGACACGAGTACGGCGTCCGGGGCGCCCGGCAGCCGTGGGGTCGGCCCACGGCGGCGGCGCAGGTGGGCCAGCCGGTCGCGCAGCAGCGGATCGGTCAGCAGCCGGGTTCCCGCGTCCTCGAGCCACACGGTGCTGTGCCCGTACCAGGTCAGCTCGACCATGTCGACACCCGCACCGCCTCGGTCACGCCTGCCACCGTATCCGGCCGCGTCGCCACCCGCCGGGCAACCCCGCCCGTGGCCGGTCCCCGGGCCGGCGGGCGCACGCTTGACAGCGGTCGCCGGGAGCGGGTGGAGTCAGGCCGGCTCATCGGTGTGACCCGGAGGTGCGGTGTGGAGCAGAGTCAGCAGCGGCCGGCCCGCCGGGCCCGCGACCTCGGCATCGTCGTCGGGCCACTGCCCACCGGGCGGCACAACGCGATCACCGACGTGCCCGGGGTGCTGGTCGGGCACACCACCGTCGACGACGGCCGCGACCTGCACACCGGGGTCACCGCGGTGGTACCGAGCCAGCTCGGCCCGGGACGGTGGAGCCTGCCGGCCGCCGTGCACACCGGCAACGGCTACGGCAAGCTCGTCGGCTCGACCCAGGTGGACGAGCTCGGCGTGCTGGAGTCACCGATCGTGCTCACCGCCACGCTGTCGGTGTTCCGGGCGGCGGACGCGCTGCTGACGTACCTGATGGCGGCCCGGCCCGACGGCCTGTCGTTCAATCCGCTGGTGGGCGAGACCAACGACGGCCACCTGTCCGACATCCGCCGCCGCCCGGTCACCGAGGAGCACGTGCTGGACGCGATCCGGCGAGCCGCCGGTGGGCCGCCGGCCGAGGGCTGCGTAGGTGCCGGCACCGGCACCAGCGCGCTCGGCTACAAGGGCGGCATCGGCACCTCGTCCCGCACGGTGCGAACGGTCGCCGGCGCGGTGACGGTGGGCGCCCTCACCCAGTCCAACTTCGGCGGGGTGCTGACCGTGCTGGGGGTCCCGCTGCCCGTCGAGGAACTGGTCCCGGCGGCCGACCGGGCCGAGCCACCCGGCAACTCCTGCATGATCGTGGTGGCCACCGACGCGCCCCTGGACGCCCGGCAGCTCGGCCGGCTGGCCCGGCGGGCGATCTTCGCGATGGCCCGGGTCGGCGCGGCGTACCAGAACGGCAGCGGCGACTACGCGATCGCGTTCAGCACCGCCCGGCCGGACCAGGCGCCGCTGCCCGACGCGGACCTCGATCCGGTCTTCGCGGCCGTCCTGGACTCCGTCGAGGAGGCGTTACTCAACTCGCTGTTCACCGCCACGACCACCACCGGCGTGGCGGGCCGCACCCGGCACGCCGTACCCGGGGAGGCGGTGGTCCGGCGGCTGGCGGCGGCCGGCCGGCTGGCCCCGCCGGCCTGACCTGCCCGGCCGGACCTGCCCGACCTGCCCGACCTGCCGGCCCGGCCTGCCCTGCCCGGCCTGCCCGACCTGCCGGCCCGGCCTCCCCTGCCCGGCCTGCCCTGCCCGGCCTGCCCTGCCCGGCCTGGCCGGCCTGCCCGGCCCGACCTGCCTGGCCGCCGGCGCGGCACGATAGCGTCGGGGCGGTGCGTACCCCTGCCGATCCGGCCGCCCTGACCACCGCCGAGCGCGCGATCGATGCCCGGTTCCGCGCGCTGCTGGCCCGGCTGCCCCGGCGCGGCGCCGCCGGCTGGCTCACCGAGTTCGCGGTCTTCGGGCTCAAGCAGGCCTGGGCGTGCGTGTTCGGCGGGGCGATGCTGGCGGTCATCTTCGCGGCGCGGCTCTGGTACCCGGCGGACGCCGGCTTCGCCCGCAACGACTTCCTGACCGTCGCCGCGGTCGCCATCCAGATCGCGATGGTGGCCGGCCGCCTGGAATCCCTGCGCGAGCTGCGGGTGGTGGTCCTCTTCCACGTCGTCGGCACGGTCATGGAGCTGTTCAAGACCCACATCGGCTCGTGGTCCTACCAGCCCGACGGTGTCCTGCGGCTGGGTGGGGTGCCGCTGTTCAGCGGCTTCATGTACGCCGCGGTCGGTTCCTACCTGGTCCGGGTCAACCGGCTGTTCGACCTGCGCTTCACCCGCTACCCGCGGCGCTGGGTGACCGCCGTGCTGGCCGTCGCCATCTACGCCAACTTCTTCGCCAACCACTACGTCCAGGACCTGCGATGGCTGCTCATCGCCGCCGTCGCGCTGGTGTTCGGGCGCTGCGTGATGCACTTCCGGGTGTTCCGGCTCCGGTGGCGGATGCCGCTGCTGCTGGCCTTCCTGCTCGTCGCCGCCTTCATCTGGCTGGCCGAGAACATCGCCACCTGGTCGCACGCCTGGCTCTACCCGAGCCAGCTGGGCGGCTGGCAGCCGGTGTCGCCGGCGAAACTCGCCTCCTGGTTCCTTCTCATGATCATCTCGGTGGTGCTGGTCACCTGGGTCTCCCCGCCGCAGCCGCCCGACGACAACCGGCCGGCCGCCGCGAGCGACGCGGACCGGACCGGCGAGCGGGTGGCCGCGGAGACGGTGGGCGGTTCCGCGCCCGACCGCTCGCGCACCGGGTAGCCGGCGTACCGTCCCGCGGTCGCCCGGGTAGCCGGCGTACCGTCCCGCGGTTGCCCGGGTGGCCGGTCCGGCCATCGCGACCCGCCGGTCCTCGTTTGGCGGACGGCGATCCCGGAAAGAGTGGCGGGCATGAGCTGGGCCCGTCGAGCCGCACCCGCCGCCGTCGCCGCCGTCGCGGCGCTCGCCGCGCGCGACCTGCTACAACGCGACCACGCACTGCTGCGCACCTTCCCTCTGCTGGGTCGCGCCCGCTACCTGCTCGAGTCGATCGGGCCGGAGCTACGCCAGTACATCGTGGCGGGCAACAACGAGGAGCGGCCCTTCACCCGGGACCAGCGGCGGTGGGTGTACGCGTCGGCGAAGCAGGAGAACAACTACTTCGGGTTCGGCACCGACAACGACATCGAGTCCACCCCGGGCTACCCGATCATCAAGCACCGCACGTTCGGCCGGGCGGTGCCGCCGTCCTCCCCCACCGCCGGGCACGACGTGACGCTGCCGTGCGCCAAGGTGCTCGGCGCGGCCCGGGGGCGGGCCCGGGCCTTCCGCCCGGAGTCGGTGGTCAACATCTCCGGGATGAGTTTCGGCTCGCTCTCCGGCAACGCGGTCGAGGCCCTCAACCGCGGCGCCGCCCTCGCCGGCTGCCTGCAGAACACCGGGGAGGGTGGGCTGTCGCCGTACCACCGCAGGGGCGGCGAGCTGGTCTTCCAGATCGGCACCGCCTACTTCGGCTGCCGCGACGAGCGCGGCCGGTTCAGCCTCGACCGGCTCAAGGACCTGGTGGCGTCCGCGCCGGTGCGGGCCTTGGAGATCAAGCTCAGTCAGGGTGCGAAGCCGAGCCTCGGCGGCCTGCTGCCGGCGGCGAAGGTCTCCGCGGAGATCGCCGCCGCCCGGGGCATCCGGCGCGGCGAGGACTGCGTCAGCCCGTCCCGGCACGCCGAGTTCTCCGACTGTGACAGCCTGCTGGACTGGGTGGAGCTGCTCGCCGCCGAGACCGGCCTGCCGGTGGGCATCAAGTCCGCCGTCGGCGACCTGGGCTTCTGGACCGAACTGGCCACCCTGATGCGCGACACCGGTCGCGGGGTGGACTTCGTGACCGTCGACGGCGGCGAGGGCGGCACGGGCGCCGCGCCGCTGATCTTCACCGACTCGGTGTCGCTGCCGTTCCAGCAGGCCTTCTCGCGGGTCTACCGGATCTTCGCCGAGCGGGACCTGCACGAGCAGGTGGTGTTCGTCGGCGCCGGCAAGCTCGGTCTGCCGGACAACGCGGTGGTCGCGTTCGCCCTCGGCGCCGACCTGGTCAACGTCGGGCGGGAGGCGATGCTGGCGATCGGTTGCATCCAGGCCCAGAAGTGCCACACCGACACCTGCCCCACCGGGGTCGCGACGCAGAACCCGTGGCTGGCGCGCGGCGTCGACCCCGGGCGCAAGTCGGTGCGGGCCGCCAACTACCTCCGTACCCTCCGGCGCGACCTGGTCAAGGTGGCCGAGGCGTGCGGCGTCGAGCACCCCGCGCTGATCGACACCGACGCGATCGAGATCCTCGACGGCCGTACCGCCTCCACGCCGCTGGCCCAGGTGTACGGGTACCGCCCCGGCTGGGGGCTGCCGTCCGCCGCCGACCAGTCCGAGATCATCCGGCTGATGACCGCCGAGGCGCCGCAGGGCGGCAGCGCCCCGCCCTCCCCCACCGCCGTCGGCTGACCCGCCGCCGGTTCCTCGGCCGGGACGGGCGCCCCGGCCGGGAAGCCGGGACGCCCGCGTCGGGCGGTGCGGGTCAGCTGGTCACGATGCTGGCGCCGTACGCGGCGAGGGACGTGCCGATCGGGATGTAGTAGACGTAGTTGTAGCCGGGCGTGTAGATCGTGCCGGGGCAGAGGTTGTTGGCCACGGCCGCGGCGCCGGCGGTCATGGTGCCGAGGGCGTTCGCCCTGCCGTCGGTGCGGTAGGCGATCACCGGGCCGCCGCTGTCCCCGGGGGCGACGGCGCAGGTGCCGTTGAGCTGGCGGGCCTGCACCAGCGGGCCGACCGTGCCGCACGGGATGCCGTTGATGCCGAGGTACAGGTTGACCGCGGTGACCTGGATGTTGCTGTGCTCCCCGCTGGTGGCGCCGGTGGTCACGATGTAATTGCCGACGAAGCTGCTCGCCGTGCCGCCGATCGCGACGCTGGTGCCGGAGTACGGGCCGCCGGTGAAGACCCGGCCCCACGAGCCGGTGTTGATGATCTCGAGGTCGGTGCAGGTGATCTTGTTGGAGATCGTGCCCATGGCCGCCCCGGCGCCGGTGGTGACGGACTGCCCGTTCTCCCCGCAGTGCCCCGCGGTGAGCATCCGTACGGTTCCGCCGGTGTTGATGGCGAAGCCGGTGCTGCACCCGCCGGTCGGCGACCAGAACCGGCCGCCGCCGTAGTAGTTCGGGATGTCGGCCTGCCGGGTGTAGGTGGCCACCGGCGCGTCGCCGGCCACCACCGACACCACGGCCGCGGAGTCGCGGACCGCCCGGGTGGCCCGGACCTTGGCCAGCTTGGGGGCCCGGGCGACGACCTGCACGCCGCTGCCGTCCACCCGGGGCACCACCGAGGCGACGTCCGGCACGGTGGCCAGCTTCCGGGCGGTCGCGGCCAGGTCGGCCTCGGAGTAGCGGGCCGGCACCAGCCGGACCGGCACGGTGCGGTTCAGGTCGCGGACCAGCGCGCGCACCCGGGCGCCGGCGTCGCCCTTCCAGTAGACCCGCAGCTCGCGGTTCTCGGGCGCGGCGACGATGCCCGCGAAGCCGGCGCCCTTGACCGCCGCGACGCGGGTGGCGGCCTGGTTGAGTCTCTCCTGGACGGAGATGAGTTCCGTCCAGCTGGCGAACCCGGCGGGCACCGGGCCGGCTGGGCCGGCGCCGGGCGCCGCGGGTTTGGTCTGCTCGCTGGCGGACGCGACGCCGGCCAGCGAGGAGACGGCCAGTACGGCTGCTCCGGTCAGGGCCAGGGCGCCGCGCAACAGCGTGCGCCGGCGGGTGTGCTGCGAATCGATCATCGGTCGTGACCTCCTGGGTCGGGGGAACTTGAGTGACCGGTCGCTTCGCAGTGTGTTGGGGCGGGCACGGGAAGTCACTGGCTGGGCATGGTTGCTGACAGTGACAGGAGCTTGACCTTTTGTCACGGCGAGTCGCCACGGCGAGCGACGGGCACTCCGCTCTCGCGCACCCAGGCACGGCGGAGGGGCCCGGAACATGTCCCGGGCCCCTCCTGGCGACTACCTACTCGACGATGCTCACTTGGTGAGCGGCGCGAGCTTCGGGTCGTTGGCGTACGCCTCGGCCGCGTTGGCCTTGGTGACCGCCACCGGCGGCAGCAGGTAGGTGTCGACGACCTTGGAGCCGTTGTTGTACGACTTGGTGTCGTTGACCTCGGGCGCGTTGCCCTCCTGCAGGGCCTTCACCATGGCGATGGTCTGCTTCACCAGGTTCCGGGTGTCCTTGTTGATGGTCATGTACTGCTCGCCAGCCATGATCGACTTGACCGACTCGACCTCGGAGTCCTGGCCGGTCACGACCGGGATCGGCTTACCAGCACCCTTGATCGAGGTGATGATGGCGCGGGCCAGGGTGTCGTTCGGGGAGAGCACGCCGTCCAGCGTCTTGCTGCCGTAGGTCGAGGTGAGCAGCTGGTCCATCCGGGCCTGCGCGCCCTCGGCCTTCCAGCCCTGGATGGCGGTCTGCTTGACGTCGGCCTGCTTCGAGGCGACGACCACGTTGCCCTTGTCGATCTCCGGCTTGAGCACGCTCATCGCGCCGTCGAAGAAGACACCGGCGTTGTTGTCGTCCGGCGAGCCGGAGAAGAGCTCGATGTTGTACGGGCCGTTCGGCTTCTTGGCCTTCATGCCGTCCAGCAGGGCCTGGCCCTGGAGCTGGCCGACCTTGAAGTTGTCGAACGCGACGTAGTAGTCGAGGTCCGGCGTGTTGGTGATCAGCCGGTCGTAGGCGATGACCTTCGCGCCGGCGGCGTGGGCCGCGGCGACCTGGGTCGACAGCTGCGCGGCGTCGGTCGCGCCGATGACGATGACCTTGGCGCCCTTGGTCACCATGGCGGTGATCTGGGCCTGCTGGTCCGCGACGGTGGTCGACGCGCCGGCGTACTGCACGTCGCTCTTGAAGCCGGCCTCCTTGAGGCCGTTGGTGAACAGGTCGCCGGCGAGGACCCAGTTCTCCGAGGTCTTGGACGGCAGGGCGACGCCGATCAGGGAGTCGGCCGCGAAGCCCTTGGTGTCGCCGGCCGAGCCGCCGGTGTCGCCGTCGCGGCCGGAGCCGCAGGCGGTGGCGGTCAGGGCCAGCGCGGCGATGGCGCCGATGGCCACCGATTTGCCGATCAGATTACGCATGGCTGGATGGTGCCCTTCTGGAGAGGTGATACGGGGTGTGAGGCGGGGTGGAACGTCAGCTCGGCACGGCCGTGCGGGCGGTTTCCCGGTCCGCGTCCGGTGGTGCCGTGGGCGGGGCGGGAGTCTCGCGGTGGAACGAGCGGGTGAGGCTGCCGATCACGGAGAACTTGCCCTGCTTCTTGTTGTAGACATCGAGCGCGACGGCCAGCAGCAGCACCAGGCCCTTGATGATCTGGACCCGGTCGGTGCCGACGCCGAGCAGTTGCAGGCCGTTGTTCAGCACGGCCATGACCAGACCGCCGACGATGGAGCCGCTGATGGTGCCGATGCCGCCGGAGACGGCCGCGCCGCCGATGAAGACGGCCGCGATGGCGTCGAGTTCCCAGCCGTTCCCGTCCTGCGGGCCGGAGGCCGCCGAACGGGCCACGAAGATCATGCCGGCCAGGGCGGCCAGGACGGCCATGTTCATCATGACGAAGAAGTTGACCCGCTTGAGCTTCACTCCGGAGAGCTCGGCGGCGCGGGAGTTGCCACCGACGGCGTAGATGTGCCGGCCGCCGGCGGTGTTGCGGGTGTAGAAGGAGTAGGCCAGCACCAGCGCCAGCAGGATGATGCCGGAGACCGGGAAGCTGGTGCCGACGCGGCCGCTGGCGAAGCGGAGCGACGCGAAGACGATCACGCCGACCATGACGGCCATCCGGAGCACCGAGATCCACATCGGGGCCGGCTCGGCGTCCATGTCCCGGCGGGTCTTGCGGGCCTGGAACTCCCGCCACACCACGGCCACACACGCGGCGAGGCCGAGCAGCAGCGTCAGGTTGTTGTAGCCGGTGTTCGGACCGACCTCGGGCAGGAAGCCGGAGCCGATCACCCGGAAGCCCTCCGGCACGGCGATCGTGTTCGCGTTGCCGATGAACTGGTTGCCGCCCCGGAAGAGCAGCATGCCGGCCAGGGTGACGATGAACGCCGGCACCCCGACGTAGGCCACCCAGAAGCCCTGCCAGGCACCGATGATCGCGCCGATGGCCAGGCCGAACAGGATGGCCACCGGCCAGGGCAGCGACCACTCGGCCATCGACTTGGCCACCAGGATGCCGGTGAAGGCGGCGATCGAGCCGACCGAGAGGTCGATGTGCCCGGCGACGATCACCATCAGCATGCCGATGGCCAGGATGAGGATGTACGAGTTCTGGTTGAACAGTGCGATCAGGTTGTCCGATCGCAGCGTCAGGCCGTCCGTGAGGATCTGGAACAGGACGACGATCGCCACCAGGGTGAAGATCATCCCGAACTGGCGGGCGTTGGACGTGGTCCCTCCGAAGAGGTTCTTCTGCAGGTCCTTGATTCGGCTCATCGTGTCTGCATCTTCTTCGTCGAGGTCATCTGCTTCATGAGGGTTTCCGGGTCCGCGTCCCGCCGGGCGATCTCGCCGGTGATGGCGCCTTCGAACACGGTGTAGATGCGGTCGCAGAGCCCGATCAGCTCCGGGAGCTCCGAGGAGATGACGACGACGCCCTTCCCCTGGTCGGCGAGCCGCTGGATGATGCCGTAGATCTCGTACTTGGCGCCCACGTCGATGCCGCGGGTCGGCTCGTCGAGGATCAGCAGGTCCGGGTCGGTGAACATCCACTTCGCCAGGACGACCTTCTGCTGGTTGCCGCCGGAGAGCTTGGAGACGCTCTCGTCGACCGACGGCGCCTTGGTGCGCAGCTCGCGCCGGTAGGACTCGGCCGCCTGGTACTCCGCGACCTCGTCGAGCACGCCGTGCCGCGAGATCTTCGACAGCTTCGCCGACACCGTGGACGCCTTGATGTCGTCGAGCAGGTTCAGGCCGATCGCCTTGCGGTCCTCGCTGACGTACGCGAGCCCGTGGGCGATCGCGTCGGCGACGGTCTTCAGGACGATCTCCTTGCCGTCCTTGATGATCGTGCCGGACTCGTACACCCCGTAGGAGCGGCCGAAGACGCTCATCGCCAGCTCGGTGCGGCCGGCGCCCATCAGGCCGGCGAAGCCGACGATCTCGCCGCGCCGGACGACGAAGCTCTCGTTCTTGCAGACCTGCCGGTCGGCGGAGATCGGGTGCCGGACGTTCCAGTCGCGGACCTCGAAGAAGACCTCGCCGATCTTCGGGGTGTGGTCTGGGAACCGGCTGTGCAGCTCCCGCCCCACCATGCCCCGCACGATCCGGTCCTCGTCGACGCCGTCGGCCTTGACGTCCAGCGTCTCGACGGTCCGGCCGTCCCGGAGGATGGTGATCTGGTCGGCGATCGCCTCGATCTCGTTCAGCTTGTGCGAGATCATGATCGAGGTGATGCCGCGCGACCGGAAGCCGCGCAGCAGGTCGAGCAGGTGCCGGGAGTCGGCCTCGTTGAGCGCCGCGGTGGGCTCGTCCAGGATGAGCAGCTTGACGTCCTTGGCGAACGCCTTGGCGATCTCCACCAGCTGCTGCTTGCCGACACCGATGTCCTTGACCAGGGTGTCCGGGTCCTCCCGCAGGCCGACCCGGGCCATCAGGTCGAGGGCCAGCCGGTTCGCGGCCTTCCAGTCGATCGCACCGTGCTTCCGCGGCTCGTTGCCGAGGAAGATGTTCTCGGTGATCGACATGTGCGGGATGAGCGCGAGCTCCTGGTGGATGATCACGATGCCGGCCTGCTCGCTGGCCCGGATGTCGGAGAACCGGGTCTCCGCGCCCTGATAGATGATCTGGCCGTCGTAACTGCCGTACGGGTAGACCCCGCTGAGCACCTTCATCAGCGTGGACTTGCCCGCACCGTTCTCGCCGCAGATCGCGTGGATCTCGCCGGCCCGCACCACCAGGTTGACGTCGGCAAGGGCCTTGACGCCAGGAAACTCCTTGGTGATGGAGCGCATCTCCAGCAGGACAGGCAATTCACTCATCGTCCCGCCACCTTGCCAACGTCATCGTTGCCTCCGCGATGGTTCATGACCTTCGCTCACGTTTGGTGCTGCCGGGCAACCCAACCTCGCCGGGGGCCGTTCCGCAAGTGGTCAAGTCATGAATTGTGTAACAAATCGGTAATATCCCCATCTGTCACGAGTGACTTTCCCGACACCCCCCGGGGGAATGCGCCCGAAGGGGATGTGCGGCCACGAAACGGGTCGCCTCCGTTACCGAGCCGGCGGCCCCCGACGGAGCGGGGCGCCGGGCCCGGGAACCGCCTCACCAGCCGCCCGCCGGAAGACCCGCCGCCGCCCGCGCCGGGCGCCGAAGATCAACTTATGACATCGTTGACACATCGTATACCGATCTTCCGGCCGGCCCGCTCCGCGCCTCCCCCGGCCCAGCGAAGCCCCCGGTCTGTCGTCCCGGGCCGCGCCCTGACCGGTCCGCTCTCCGCCTCCCCCGGTCCAGCACAGCCCCGGTCTGCCGTCCCGGGCTGTGCCCTGACCGGCCCGCTCCGCGCCCGCCGGCGGGCTTGGCGGCCGGCGGGTGCCGGGGCGCGCCGCCGGCGGACCGCCGGTCGGCGGCGCGACCGGGTGCGGCGGGCATAATCGCGGACATGACCACTGACCCGAAGGTCGCTCGGCCCAGCCTGGCGCAGGTCGCGGCGCTGTCCGGGGTGTCGGTCAAGACGGCCTCCCGGGCGCTGGGCGGTGAGCCCCGGGTGGCGGCGGACACCCGGTCCCGGGTACGCGACGCCGCCGACCAGCTCGGCTACCGGCTCAACGGGGTGGCGCGCGAGCTGCGCCGCGGTGCCGACACCTCCACCCTGGTCGGTCTGCTCATCGGCGACCTGGCCAACCCGTTCTACTCCCGGCTGGCCGGGGGTCTGGAACGCGAGCTGCGGATGCGCGGCCTGCAACTGATCACCGCCAGCACGGACGAGGATCCGGACTGGGAACGCCGGCTCGCCGACGCGTTGCTGGAGCGGCGGGTCCGCGGCCTGGTGATCGCCTCGACGGCGACCGAGCACGCGCACCTCGCCGCCGAGGGCCGCCACGGGATCCCGTTCGTGTTCGTGGACCGGCCCCCGGTCGAGCTGGCCGCCGACACCGTCCTGCTGGACAACCACACCGGCGCCCGGCGGGCCGGGGCCCACCTGACCGCGCTCGGCCACCGGCGGATCGGCGTGGTGGGCGACTTCTCCCGGCTCAGCACCCACCGGGAGCGTCTCGACGGGTTCGCGGCGGCCATGCACGCGGTCGGGGTGTCCAACTGGGCCGACTACCTGGTCGAGAACGCGCACGACGTGGCCGCCGCCGAGCAGGCCGTACGCGAGTTGTTGAGCCGGACCCCCGCGCCGACCGCCCTGTTCACCATGAACAACCGGATCACCCTCGGCGCCCTGCGGGCACTGCGCGGGCACCCCGCGCCGCCCGCCCTGATCGGCTTCGACGACGTGGATCTCGGCGACGTGCTGGGGGTGAGCGTGGTCGCGCACGACCCGCGGGACATGGGGCGATGGGCCGCCCAACTGCTGCTCGACCGGATCGACGGCGAGCGCGGGCCGGCCCGGCACGTGGTCATCCCGACCAGCCTGCTGGCTCGCGGCTCCGGGGAGCGACCGCCGCCGGCCGCCGTATCCCGGGCGGGGGCCACGACACGTTTGGAGTGATCAAACGGCGGGGTATCTGTGTCCTACCGGCAGGCGGTTCGACTGGCAGCCGGGTCGCCTCCGAGCGTTGTCGCCCGCGCCGACGCCGCGACGCCGTCAGCCGGCGTCGCGGGTGACGGGCGACCGCGCGGGTCGGAGCGCGCCCGGTGACCGGTCGGTACGACTCCGGAGCACGAGCACGGACCCGGAGTGGAAGGCAGGTCATTCAGTGATGAACTCGTCCCTGAGGCCGACCATGTTCAGCACGGCGCCGCAGATGCGGGACGGCTCACGCAGCACCAGCGTGCGGCCCGCCGCGACCACCCGCCGACGCACCCGCAGCAGCACGGTGACCCCGGCGGCGCCGAAGAAGCTCACCCCGCTCAGGTCGAGGACCAGCACCGGGGGCGGCTGACCCGCCATCGCCCGGTCGACGGCGCTGGACAGCACGTCCACCGTGTCGAGGTCGAGCGGCCCGCGCACCGCCACCACCAGCGCCGGGCCCTCGGCAGTGACCACGAGGGACAGCACGGGCGGGCCGGAGGTTTCCGGCGGCGCCGGATACGGCACCGGATGAACCGACATGAGACAACTCCTCGCCGAGGAGGACCGGACCGGGGTGTGCCGCCCCCACCATCGGTGGGCCGCACAGGTCCTGGGCTCATGTCCGAACCCACCCCGACCCTAGCGCCGTTGCGCCCGATCCGCACCCCCTGCCGGTCCGGGCCCGGTTGTCCGGGCCCGGCGACGGCCCCTCGACGCACCGGCCGGACCTCCGTTGAGGACCGCCCGGCCCGGTCAGAACGACGTGATTGGCACGAACGGACACTCGATCTTCAGGAGGTAACGGTGGTGTCCGACACTCCCGCGGCACACCTGGCCTCGGCGTACGGCCAGTTGCTGACCCTGCTCGCCGACTCGCCCCACGTCGACGTCTTCCTCGACCAGGTCGTCCGCGTCGCGGTGGAGGTCGTCGCCCCCGCCGCGGCCTGCGGCCTGACGGTAAGCCGCGACGGTGGCGCCGGCACGGTCTCCGCCAGCGGCGACCTCGCGGCCCAGGCGGACGAGATCCAGTACGGCGCGGACGAGGGCCCCTGCCTGCACGCCCTGCGCAGTGGCACCGTCGTCGAGGTCGTCGACCTGCGCGAGGACGAACGCTGGCGCGGTTATCGGGAGCACGCGCTCCGGCTCGGCATCCTCAGCTCGCTCTCGCTGCCGATGACGATCGACGGCGAGACGGTGGGGGCGTTGAACCTCTACGCCACCGACCGTGCCGCCTTCGACGAGCCGGCCCGCCGGCACGCGGTGGCCTTCACCGATCAGGCCACCGCGGCGCTGGCCGTCATCCTGCGCCAGGCCGATCAGGCCCTGCTGCACCAGCAGCTCACCGACGCGATGGCCTCCCGGAGCGTGATCGACCAGGCGCTCGGGGTGCTCATGGGCCAGCAGCGCTGCACCGCCGCGGAGGCGTTCGGCCTGCTCCGGCAGGCGTCCCAGCACCGCAACCGCAAGCTGCGCGACGTCGCCACGGAGATCATCAAGCAGGTGAGCGGCGCGTCCCCCCAGCCGGCGACCCGGTTCGTGACGCCCGGTCAGGGCGCCTGACCGGCAGGCGCCCTGGACTCGGTCCCGGCCGGCGGACGGCGGTCCGTCGCCGCCGCGCCGGCCGGGGACATGGCTCGTGAGGGGTCAGAGGGTGGTTTCGCCGGGTAGGCCGAAGTAGTCGTGCCATTTGGTGCCGGCGGTGAAGGTGGTGCCGGTGGACAGGCCTACGTAGATGTCGTTGGTGGTGCCTTTGGTGAACAC
>NZ_JBITLH010000005.1:441764-594821 GCF_044465125.1 Micromonospora sp. NPDC049836 | reverse complement strand
GCGTCTACCGCATGATCCAGGACTTCAAGTCCCGCGGCGTACCCATCGACTGCGTCGGCCTGCAGACCCACTTCACCGGCGGCAGCTCCCTGCCCAGCAACTTCCAGACCACCCTGTCCAGCTTCGCCGCCCTCGGCGTCGACGTCGCCCTCACCGAGGTCGACGTCACCAACGCCTCCACCACCCAGTACGCCGGGCTGACCCAGGCCTGCATCAACGTGCCCCGCTGCATCGGCATCACCGTCTGGGGCGTCCGCGACAGCGACTCCTGGCGCTCCAACGAAAACCCCCTGCTCTTCGACGGCGGCGGCAACAAGAAGGCCGCCTACAACTCCGTCCTCAACGTCCTCAACAGCGCCGGCCCGACCACGAGCCCGACCTCGAGCCCGACCGGTGGCGTCACCTCGTCGCCGACGTCCTCGCCCACCAGTGCGCCCGGCGGGGCGAAGCGGATCGTCGGCGCCCAGTCCGGCCGGTGCATCGACGTGCCCAACTCGTCGCAGAGCAACGGCACCCGGGTGCAGCTCTACGACTGCCACGGGCTGGCCAACCAGCAGTGGACCCTCACGTCCAGCCGGCAGCTGACCGTGTACGGCAGCATGTGCCTGGACGCCGCCGGCTCCGGCAACGGCTCGGCCGTGCAGATCTACAGCTGCAACGGTCAGTCCAACCAGCAGTGGAACGTCAACTCCAACGGCACCATCACCGGTGTCCAGTCCGGGCGCTGCCTGGACGTCTGGGGCACCAACAACGGCCAGCAGGTCCAGATCTATGACTGCAACGGCCAGGCCAACCAGCGGTTCAGCCTGAGCTGATCCGCCGCGTCGAGCGCGGTGTGGCGGCAGCTGCCGCCACACCGCGTCGCCGTGTCCGGGCCGGCCGCGCCGGTTCTACCGCTGCGGCCCGGTCTTGTCGTCGTCCACCGCCGGGCCACGCTGGATCGTCTCGGCGATGCGCTTGATCCGCCGCAGCCGGGAGTCCCAGGCGGCGCCGACGTCGGCGAGCTGGGCCACGGCGCGGGCGAGCTGAGCCTCGTCGACCCGGAACTGCCGCTCCCGGCCGGCGGTGCTGGCGCGCACCAGACCCACCCGGTCCAGCACCACGAGGTGCTTCGCCACCGCCTGGCGGGTCACCGGCAGGCGCTCGCTCAGGCTGGTCGCCGTGCCGCCGCCCTCGGCCAGCAGCAGGTCCAGCATCCGGCGGCGGGTCGGGTCGCCGACCGCCGACCAGAGGTCGTCGTCCACCAGCACCGTCACGCCCGGGTCCCGACCTTCTCGGCGTACGCGGGCAGCTTCGGCAGGAAGTGATCCCAGCCGCTGACGTGCTCGGCGTACTCGGCGGCGATCTTGGCGGTGTCCCAGCCGCGCTCCCGGAAGCCGCTCTCGGTCATCCGCAGCAGCGTCCCGCCGCCGGCGGGCTCGAGCGCGAAGACGACCAGGAACGAGTTGTCCGGTGCCGGCTCCTGGCCCTGCTCGTGGGTCCACCGGAAGGAGAAGAGCCGCGGCGGCATGGCGTCGACGACCTGGAACCGCACCCAGGTGCCGGTGCCTCCGGCGATGTCGCCGAAGCCGATCCGCCCCGCCCCGCCCGGCACGACCGGGAACTCGGCCTCGTCCGGCCACCACTCGCGCAGGTGCTCCGGGCTGCTGACCACGTCGAAGACGACCTCCGGCGCGGCGTCGATGTGGATCTCCCGCTCGATCGTTCCGTACTCCACGACTGCCACCTTTCGCAACGTTTGGTTGCACCTCACGCTAGCCGCCGACCGGCCGTAGCGCAACCATCGGTTGCACATTGCGCGGCCCACCGCCGGTCCACGGGCCCTGCCGGGGCGGCGACGGAACACCGGTCCGCGGGCCCTGCCGGGGCGGCGACGGAACGCCGGGCGGCACCCGGCTCAGCCGGCGGCCCTGATCCCAGCGACGAAGGCCCGCCAGGCAGCCGGGGCGAAGGCGAGGGTGCCGCCGTCGCGGTCCGTGGAGTCGCGGACCAGGACCCGGTCCGGCAGGTTGTCGGCCACCTCGACGCAGGTGTTGCCGCCGTTGCCGGACCGGCTCGACACGCGCCACTGCGGGGTGGGGGCGGTGTTCACAGCTCGCTCACCAGCTTCCCGATCAGCTCGACGGACACGCTCGCGGGCAGCGCCTCGCTCAGCAGGGTGTCCCACATCGTCCTGATGGTAGCCACGTCGTCCGGGCGGTCGACGATCTGGCCAAAGACACCGTCCACGTAGGCCACCTCGTCCCCCGTGCAGCTCGGCCAGCAGCCCACCGGTGCCGAGCGCCCTCCACGGAGGGTGACGGGACCATCCTCGACGGTGCGGGCGGCCGGTCAGTCCCAGCGGTTGCCGGTGAGCTTCTCGTACACCTCGACGTAGCGGGCCCGGGTCGCCTCGACCACCTCGGCCGGCACCTCGGGGGCGGGCGGCTGCTTGTCCCAGCCGCTCCCGGTGGCCCAGTCGCGCACGTACTGCTTGTCGTAGGAGAACTGGGCGCGGCCCGGCTGGTACGACTCGGCCGGCCAGAACCGGGACGAGTCGGAGGTGAGCACCTCATCGGCGAGGACCAGCGTGCCGTCCGGCGCCCAGCCCAGCTCGATCTTGGTGTCGGCGATCAGGATGCCCCGGTCGGCGGCGATCTCCGCGCCGCGCCGGTAGACGTCGAGGGTGATCTGCCGGAGCCGCTCCGCGGTCTCGGCGCCGACCTTGTCGACCACCCGCTCGTAGCTGATGGGCTCGTCGTGCTCGCCGAGCGGCGCCTTGGTCGACGGGGTGAAGATCGGCTTGGGCAGGATCGACGCCTCCACCAGGCCGCGGGGCAGCGGCACGCCGGAGACCGCGCCGGTGCGCTGGTACTCCGCGAAGCCGCCGCCGGTCAGGTAGCCCCGGGCCACGCACTCGACCGGGATGATGTCCAGCCGCCGGCAGCGGATGGCCCGGCCGGCGAACTCCTCGGGCACGTCGGTGGCCGAGATCACGTGGTTCGGCACCAGGTCGGCGAGCTGCTCGAACCACCACAACGACAGGGCGGTGAGCAGGCGGCCCTTGTCCGGGATCGGAGTCGGCAGCGCCACGTCATAGACGGAGATGCGGTCGGAGGCCACCAGGATCAAGTCGTCGCCGTCGGCGTACACGTCCCGTACCTTGCCCGAGTGCAGAAGTTCCACGGCGCCTAGTACACCATGGGCCGCGCCGGCTCCCGGCCCGGCCACCGGGCCCTCCCACCGCCGACGTTGACACCCTCCCCCGGCTCCTGTGTAAATGGTCCGTCCGCAGCCACCGCCCGCGCCCCAGGAGCATCCCGTGCGCGTACCCCCTTCCGCGCCCCGCCCCGGCCTCGACCGGCGGCGGCTCCTCGGCGCCGTCGCCGGGCTGCCGCTGCTCGGCGGCGGGCTGGCCGGCTGCCAGCCGGAGGCGGAGAGCCGCGCCGACGACGGGCCGATCGAGCTCTCGGTGTTCTGGTGGGGTGGGGCCCGCCGGGCCGAGGCCACCGAGCAGGTGCTGCGCCTCTACTCGCAGCAGAACCCCCGGGTCCGGTTCCGGATCACCTGGCAGGGCCTGACCGGCTACTACGACCGGCTGGCCATCCAGGGCACCGGCGGCAACCCGCCCGACCTGTTCCAGCTCGACGACACCGTGCTGACCGAGTACGCCAACCGGGAGATCATCCTCGATCTCAGCGGGTACGTCGCCGACAACCGGCTCGACCTGCGCGGCCTGCCGGACAACCTGGCCCGGTACGGCCAGGTGGACGGCCGGACCATGGCCGTGCCCGCCGCGCAGACCAACGCCGCGCTGGTCTACAACCGGTCGCTGCTGCGCCGGCTGGGCGTGCCGGAGCCGCGCCTCGGCCTGAGCTGGAAGGAGTACGCCGGCTGGGCGGCCCAGGTCACCCGTACCGCCGGCAACCGGGTGGCCGGGACGATGGACCCGTCGGGTGACTACCGGGCGCTCTGGCT
Source organism: Micromonospora sp. NPDC049836 (assembly GCF_044465125.1). NCBI lineage: Bacteria > Bacillati > Actinomycetota > Actinomycetes > Micromonosporales > Micromonosporaceae > Micromonospora > Micromonospora sp. NPDC049836. Next base: position 590,864 of record NZ_JBITLH010000005.1, on the reverse strand, counting down.
CTGGCTCCGCGGTCAGGGCCATGAGCTGTACCAGGGGCGGCAGCTCGGCTTCGGCTCCGCCGAGCTGCTCGACTGGTTCGAGTTCTGGGAGGTGGCCCGCTACGACCGGGCCACCCCGAGCGCCGCGCTGATCGAGTTGGCGGACACCGGCGAGCTGGACCGCCAACTGGTGGTCACCGGGCACACCGCGGCGTCGTTCGCCTGGTCGCACCAGTTCCCCGAGCTGCAACGGCTGACCGACGACGAGTTGGGCCTGGCGCCCGTCCCGGGCAGCCCGGCCGCGCACTGGCCCCGCGCGTCGATGTACTGGGCCGCCTTCCGGGGCACCCGGCACGCCGCCACGGTGGCCGACGTGATCAACTTCCTGACCACCAACGTGGCGGCGGGGCGGATCCTCGGCACCGAACGCGGATTGAACGCCAGCGCGCAGGTCCGGGAGTACGTCGCTCAGGGCGTCACCGACCGGGCCGCGAAGCGGGTCATCGCCCTCGGCAACGACCTCGGCGGCCTGATGGGCCCGGCACCCGCTCCCCCGCCCAAGGGCCACGCCCAGGTACGTGCCCTGCTCATCGCCGCCGCGGAGAACATCCGCGCGAAGCGCTCCGGGGCCCGGTCGGCGACCTCGCGCTTCATGGCGCAGGCCGGCGCCGCCCTCGCCGCCTGACCGCCCCGGGTCGGGGCGGGCCCACCGGGCCCGCCCCGGCAGCGGTCAGCGCGGCGGGCCGCTCCGCCGGCTACGCACCAGGCGATACACCAGGAACACGATCACCGCGAGCACCACCAGGCAGCAGAGCAGCCCCAGGCCGCCACCGCCCCGGCGCCGCCGGGCGGCCTCCAGCACCACCTCACCGGTACCCGTGGACGCCCACGCCGCAACCGGCACGAACACGGAGAGCACGACCGCACCGAGGACCGCGCCGAGGCGGCCCCACCACTTGTTCCAAGCAGACATGTCCCCATCCTCGCCGAGAAGCGCAACCGGGGCAGGGTGGACGCGAACTGTCACCGGCCCGCACCGTCTCCCGCCTTCGCCAACGCGGCCGGAGGGAGGTCCGGGACGGCGATGTCGTCCAGCGAGCGCACCCTCGGAATCGGCGAGGGAAGCAGCCAGAACACGCACATGGCACCGCCGACCGCCGCGATCCAGAGCGTGGGACGCAGCCCGAGCCAGGTGCCGAGCGCCCCACCGGACAGCGCGCCGAGCGGCCGGACGCCGTAGTTGATCGTGGAGTACGCGCCGGCCACCCGGCTGCGCAGTCCCTCGGGGATGACCGCGGCGTTGAGCGCGTTGAGGTTGACGTCGAACAGCATCACCCCGACGCCGGAGAAGAACTCGGCCGTGCCCAGCAGCCCGGCCCGCGCCCAGAGCGGACCGTCCGCGACCGTGGCGAAGAGGATCGAGGCCGGAAAGACGACGGCACCGATCACAATGCTGCGGCCGACTCCGATCCGCCCGGCCAGTCGGGGCGCGAGGACCGCGCCCAGCAGCCCGCCGACCGCGCCGACGCCCAGCGCCAGCCCGAGCAGTCCCGCGGGCAGGCCGAGGGTGCGGCTGGCGAAGAGCACGAGCAGGGCGTTGGCCACGAAGCTGAAGTAGTTGACCGTCGTCGCGCAGCCGAGACCCGCCCGGAGCACGGGATGGCCGAGGGTGAACCTCAGCCCGTTCCGGGCCTGATGCCACAGCGTGCCGGGCGGCCCGTCATCCGGCCGACCGCTCGGCGCCGGACGAGCCGGCCGGATTCGGCCGATAGCCAGGGCGGAGACCAGGAACGAGACCGCGTCCACCAGGATCGCGACCGGCGCGGTCAACGCCTGGACCAGCACCCCGCCGAGGGCCGGCCCGGCGATGGCGGAGGCGGACCTGCTGGCGCTCAGCGCACCGCTGGCGTCCAGGTAGCGCGGCCGCTCCACGAGCAGCACGAAGAAGGCCGGGTACGTGGTGTTGAACAGCACCGCCGCGGCGCCGGTCAGCAGCGCGACGGCGTACAGCTGGGCCATCGTGCCGACGTCGAACGCGAAGGCGACCGGCACCGTCACCAGCAGCGCGGCCCGGATCAGGTCAGCCGCCACCAGCAGGCCCTTCTTGTGCGTCCGCCGGTCGATCCAGGCACCCAGGAAGAGCCCGGTGAGGTTCGGCAGCCACACCAGCGCGGTCAGCACCGACACCTGGCCCGGGCTGGCGTCGAGCACCAGCACCGCCAACAGCGGGAAGGCCAGCTCGGAGATCCGGTCCCCGAACTGCGAAATCGTGTGCGCGGCGAAGAAGGACCGGAACGGCGGCTGGCGGAGCAACGACGGCTGCCCCGCCGTCCCGGCCGTCACGGGGTCCCCGCCTCGGGCAGGACGTACCGCAGGATGCGCACGTGGCGGGCGCCCGGCGGCTGGTCGGCCGTCTCCCGGGTCACGTACGGCGCGAGAACCTGCTCGATCGCGGCGTTGACGGCCGCAAGCTCGCCTTCGGTCAGCCGCATGGTGGTGTTGGAGAGGCCGGCCTCGCGCCGCCACTCCGCCTCCAGCCGGGGCTCGTCCTCGACCATCCAGCGCCGGGGCAGGTCGTGGTACTGCTCGAAGAGCGTCCTGCTCAGCACGCGACTCGCGGCCCGACCCTCGTCGTCGTCTGGGAACCGGAAGCGGAAACCGCCCGCGCTCGCCTCCCAGTACCGCTTCCGGGCGTCCCCGCCCCCGGCGCTGTCCCGCACCAGGCCGAACCGGGCGAGGTGGCGCAGGTGCCAGCTGGTGACCGAGGGGGATGCGCCGACGTGCTCGGACAACTCGGTCGCCGTCGCGGCCCCGTACCGCTGGAGCCGGGACAGGATGGCCAGCCGGACCGGATGCGAGAGGGCCCGCATCGCGGTCGGGTCGGTGAGTTCGAGATCGCCGTACGGGTTGCCGCTGGAGTCCGGAATTCCGAGAGACATGTCTCGAGAGTATTCTCTCAGATTTTTGGCCGCAACCGTCCCGGCCGGCACGGAACCACAACGAGGGGCGCGACGAGCGGGACGACCCCGCGAGAGAGACGACGAGGGGCCCCGGAGATGATCTCCGGGGCCCCTCGTCACGAGTAGCGGGGACAGGATTTGAACCTGCGACCTCTGGGTTATGAGCCCAGCGAGCTACCGAGCTGCTCCACCCCGCGTCGGCTTCTACAGCCTATCGCATCCCGTCCGTGGAGATCAGCCGGGTACCCGGATCCGGTCCGCCGCCCGTCCGACATGGCGAAGGGCCCCGGAGCGAACTCCGGGGCCCTTCGTGAACGAGTAGCGGGGACAGGATTTGAACCTGCGACCTCTGGGTTATGAGCCCAGCGAGCTACCGAGCTGCTCCACCCCGCGTCGGTTCGTTTACCGTAGCGCACGGACCCCAGGGGGCGCAAAACGGGCCTCAGTCCAGCCAGTTCCGGATCGCGTCGACCGCCCGGCGGCTGTCCTGGTCGACCTGGGACCGCGGGCTGGAAGTGCCCTCCCAGCCCAGCTCCCAGAGCACGGTGACCACGTTGCCGACCCGTACCGCGCGGACCAACCGGACCACCTCCCGCACGTCGGGGGCGCCCTCGTAGTCCGTGGCCGGCCGGCGCACCTCGAACAGCACCGACTCGTCGCCGTAGCCGCCGTCGGGCAGCAGCCGCTGGGTCGACGTCAGCCCCTCGGTGTCCGCCGTCCCCGGCCGGGTCGGGCAGTCCCGCACCGCCCGCCGCAGGTCGGCCAGCGCGTCGTCGGCCCGCCCCGGCCGGTAGACGGTGATGCTGTGCTTGTAGCTGCCGTCCGGGACGTACCCCTGCGGGGTGGTGGCCAGCTTGAACGCCAGGGTGCGGACCCGGCGGGTGACGACGCCCGCCTCCCCCGGCGTGGCGCCGCAGAGCGCCGGGAACACCGGCCCCGGGCCGAAGGTGCTGCCGGTACCGGCGTCGTTGGCGGCGGCCAGGACGAAGAAGGCCCGGTCCGGGATGCGGGTCGGGCTGACGCCGGCGCCCGCGGCGGTCGTCCCCGCCGGCGCGTCCGGGGTACGCGCGGGCGACGACGGCGGCACGCTGCTGCGGCTCGGCGTCGGCGGGGGCGTCGCCGGGGTGGGCGACGGACTGCCCGGGTCGGGGCTGGCCGCGGGCGGGCCGGGCGTGGCGTCCGGGCCGGCGGTGAGCACCATCCGGGTGCCGGCGGCGGTGCCGGCGACCAGCACGGCGACGGTCAGCCCGCCGAGCGCGGCGCGCAGGTGTGCCCGCCGGTCGGCCCGGCGGCGCAGCCGATCCGGCGCCGGCAGCGCCCGCTCGTCGGCGTCGCCGGCCAGCGCCCGGTAGAGACCGCTCAGTTCACGCGACATCGTTCACCTCCAACTCCTCGCTGGCCACGCCGGGCAGCAGCTCGGCCAGCCGGGTCCGCCCCCGGGACAGCCAGGACTTCACGGTGCCGGCGGGCACGCCCGCCTCCCGGGCGATCTCCGCCACCGGCATGTCGAACAGGTAGTGCAGGGCGAGCGCCTGCCGCTGCCGGGCCGGCAACTGCCGCAGCGCCCCGACCAGCAGCACGGTCTCCTCGCCCGGTGGGCGGACGTCGTCCGGTGGCCCGGTGCGCGAGGCGGCCAGCCGCCAACCCCGCAGCCGTCGCCAACGGTCGGTGGCCAGCCGGCTGATCACCAGCCGCAACCAGGCCTCCGGGGCCGGGTGGGCGGCGAGCTTCCCCCACTGCCGCCAGGCCCGCGCGTACGCCTCCTGGACGAGGTCCTGCGCCTCGCCCGGATCGTCGGCCACCGCGTAGCCGTACCGGAGTGTCCGCGCCGACGTGCTGCGGTAGAAGTCGTCGAAGCTGTTCGCGTCCCGCATCGCCAGATCTCCGCCCGCTCGGTCCATCTGCCCTGTTGACGGCCGAGCGGGTCACCCGGTTGCGGCCGAACGGTCCGTCATCCGACACGAGCCCGTGGTCCGGGAACCGCTCCGGGTTCCGGACCACGGGCTCGCGTGGTCAACGTCGGCGTCAGCCGTTCGGCAACGCCGAGACGAGGTCAGCCGTTCGGCGTCGCCGAGGGGCTGGGTGAGGTCGGCGGGGCGGCCGACGGGCTGCCGCTGGCCGACGGACCCGGCGAGGGGTTCGCCGCCGCCTGGGCCTGCTGGAAGGCGCTCATCGCCTCGTCCAACGTCTTCAGCGCCCGCCCGTACCGCTCGAAGTCGCCGGACGCCTGGGCGGCCTTGACCTCGGCAATCGCGCTCTGTACCCGGTCGGCGGCCTGGGCCAGCTCCCCGGTGAGCACCGGCGGGGTGGTGGTGCCGCCGCCCGTGGGCGGGTTCGTCCCACCCGAGCTGGGCGGCGGGCTGCCGCCGGGGGCCTTCTTGCCCTGCTCGACGAGCTGCTTGATGCCGTCGCTGAGGTTGTTCGCCAGCACCACGTACGAGCCGCCGTCGCCGTAGGAGAGCAGCACCTTCTGCAACAGCGGGTACGCGTCCTGGTTGCTGCTCTTCACGTAGACCGGCTCGACGTAGAGCATGCCGTCGGCGAACGGCAGCGAGAGCAGGTTGCCGTACTGCACCTGCGCCTGGTTCGAGGAGAGCAGGTTCAGCTGCTGCCGGATGTCGCCGTTGTTGGTCATCTGCTGGTGCACCTGCGTCGGCCCGGAGATCCGGGTCTGGTCCGGCAGCTCCAGCACCTCCAGCCGCGGCTCGCCGTCGACGTACGACCCGGAGACCAGGGCGGCGAGGTTCTGCCGCCCGTTCGGGGTGACCGCCGCGGTGAGCTGGAAGCGCGGCCCCTCCTGCCCCGGGAACTGGGTGAACAGGTAGTACGGCGGCTGCTTCTGCCCGCTGTCCGGCGCGTCCGGCACGTTCGGCACCTGCCAGAAGTCCTGGCCGGAGTAGAAGTCGCCGGGGTCGGTCACGTGGAACTTGGTGAGCAGGTTGCGCTGCACCTTGAACAGGTCGGCCGGGTAGCGGAAGTGCTCGGCCAGCTCCGGCGGGATGTCGCCCTTGGGCAGCACCAGGTCACCGCCGAAGGCCTTGTTCCACGCCTTGAGCACCGGGTCGGTGTTGTCGAACTCGTACAGCTTCACCGTGCCGTCGTACGCGTCGACGGTCGCCTTCACCGAGTTGCGGATGTAGTTGACGTCCTCCCGGGCGAGCTGGAAGGTGCCCCGCCCGGTCAGCTCGTCGGTCGTCTCGGCCTGCAGGTTGACCCGATCGGCGTACGGGTAGGTCGCGGCCGTGGTGTAGCCGTCGATGATCCAGAGCACCCGACCGTTCACCACCGCCGGGTACGGGTCGCCGTCCAGGGTGAGGAACGGCGCCACCTTCTCCACCCGGTCGCGCGGGTTGCGCACGTAGAGCAGCTTCGAGTCGTCGTTCACGGCCTCGGAGAGCAGGAAGTTCGACTCCTGCTCCTTGATCGCGTAGAGCAGCCGGCGGGTGAACGAGCCGATCTCGACGCCGCCCGCGCCCGTGTAGGTGTAGTACTGCTCGCCGCCGGTGGAGGTGGGCCGGTCGAACTCGACGTTGCGGTCGCCGGTCTGCCCGACGATCGCGTAGTCGTCGGCCTCCATCCGCTCGCCGTAGTAGATCCGCGGCTGCTGGGCCGGGATCTGCTCGGTCTGCGAGGAGCACGCCTCCTGCGCCTTCTCGCCGAGGAAGCCGGAGACAAAGTACGGCTGGCCGCCGCAGACCACCTGGTTGGCCGGGGCGCCCACCAGGCCGTAGCCGTGGGTGTAGACGGTGTGCCGGTTGATCCAGTTGTTGTTCGGCAGCTCGCCGTAGTTGATCTCCCGGACCCCGACCACGTAGTCGGAGGTCTTGTCCGCCAGCGTGTACCGGTCGATGTCCAGCTTCGAGCCGAAGTCGTAGAAGCCGCGGACCTGCTGGAGCTGGGTGTACGTCTCGGAGACCAACTGCGGGTCGAGCAGCCGGACGTTCTGCACCACCGAGGTGTCGGTGGCGAGGCTGGCCGGTGGCACGAGGTTGTTCGCCGCGTACCCGGTCGTCTTCGTGTTGCCGATCCCGAACGCGGCCCGGGTCGCCTCGATGCTCCGCTCGATGTACGGCGCCTCCTTGTCCCGGGCGCTCGGCTTGACCTCGAAGGTCTGCACCGCCCACGGGTAGATGCCACCGATCGCGACCGCGGAGACGCCGAGCAGGGCGAGCGCGATGCCGGGCCAGACCAGGTTCCGCATCACCGCGTTGGAGAACACGATGATCGCGATGGCCACCACCACCGAGATGTACGCCAAGATCTCCTTCGCCGGGAGCAGCGCGTTCACGTCGGCGTAGCCGGCCCCGTAGAGCTTGGCGCCCTCGTTGTACTCCAGCAGCATGGCCCGCCGGTCCAGCACGTACGCGATGGCCTTGAGCAGGACGAAGACGGCGACCAGGGTGCTCAGGTGGGCCCGGGCGGCGTTGGTCATCCGGTCCCCGACGCCCTGCAGCCGCACCCCGCCGAAGATGTAGTGCACGGCCAGCGCGCCGAGCAGGGCGAGCACCACCGCGGTGAACCCCACCCCGAGCAGGTAGCGCCAGAAGGGCAGGTCGAAGACGTAGAAGCCGACGTCGACGCCGAACTCCGGATCCTTCACGCCGAAGGTGCCGCCGTTACGGAACAACAGCCACTGGCTCCACCGGCTCTGCCCGGAGAGCCCGGCGAAGAGCCCGATGATCACCGACACCACGGCGATCCAGGTGCCGAGCCGCGGGGTGAGCAGCATCCGGTACCGCTCCAGGGTGGCCTGCTCCGGGGAGTGCGGGCGCAGCCGCGGCCGCAGCCGGTACGCCAGCCACAGGTTCGCGGCGATGACCAGGGCCATCCCGGCGCCGATCACCAGGAACAGCAGCAGCCGGGTGGCGAGCACCCCGGTGAAGACCTGGGTGTAGCGGACCTCGTCGAACCAGAGCCAGTCGGTCCACGCGTTGACCCCCCACCCGAGCAGGGTGAAGAACACGAACACCCCGATCAGGACCCCGATGGTGACGCGTCCGCGCCGGCTCATCCTCGGCAGGGGGCTGCTACGCATAACCACAGTTGGCTCCGCACGCTCGATGTGATCGGCTCCGATCAGGCACCCAGAGTACGGGGTGTTCCTGAGCACGTCGGGTCAAGGTCACGTCACGATCGTCCGGCGACCGCTGCGGCCCGGCTCAGCAGCGGGTCGGCTGCCCCCCGGCGCGCAGCGTCTCCAGCGCCTTGAGCGCGTCGTCGAGCGAGGCCACCCGGAGCAGCGGCAGGCCGGGCTGCGGGTTGCGGACCGCCTCGGCGCAGTTGTCGGCCGGCACCAGGAACACCTTCGCCCCGGCCTCCTTGGCGCCGACCAGCTTCTGCGCGATGCCGCCGATCGGGCCCACCCGGCCCTCGTCGTCGATGGTGCCGGTACCTGCGATGATCTTGCCGCCGGTGAGGTCGGCCGGCTCCAGCTTGTCGATGATGCCCAGGGCGAACATCAACCCGGCGCTGGGCCCGCCGATGTCCCCCAGGTCGATCTTCAGGGTGAACGGGTGCGGCTGCTGCTGGTCGATCTCGATGCCGATGCGCGGCCGGCCGTCCTGCTCGCGGGTGGTCACCGTGGCGGTGGCCGGCGCGTCGGCACGGGTGTAGCCGATGGTCAGCGCGGTGCCGGCCGGCTTGGCCCGGACCAGCTCGGTGAGCCGGGCCGCGCTGGTCACCTGCTGACCGTCGACCGAGGTGATCACGTCGTTGGTCTTGAGCACGTCGGCCGAGGGCCCGCCCGGGGTGACCGCCTTCACCAGCACCCGGATCGGGAAACCCAGTTCCCGCAGCGCGGCTGTCTCCGCGCTGGTCTGCGAGTTCTGGAAGTCCTCGGCGTTGCGCTTCTCGACCTCCTCCTGCGACTCGCCCGGCGGGTAGACCAGCTCGCGCGGCACCACCGCCTCGTCGGCCGAGAACCAGCCGGCCAGCGCCGAGCGGAGCCGGACCGTGGGCTGCACGCCGACCGTGGTGAGCCGTAGCTGGCCCGCGGAGGTGGACGTCGACCGGCCGCTGACCTGGATGATCTCCTTGCCGTCGGCGCTGCCGAGAGTGTTGACCGTCGGGCCGGGACCGAGCACCACGTACGGGATCGGCACGCTGAGCACCCCGACGCTGAGCAGGGCGGTGAGCAGAGCACCGAGCAGGACGGTCAGGCCGCGACGTCTCATGCGGCAGAGCGTACCGATAGCGGGTGTGATGTCCGGCGCGGTGACCGCGGCGCTTCGCCCTCAGCGCAACGGCGGTGGGCGCGACCTGCGGTCCCGCGCGCGTACCGTAGACGTCGTGCCTGATATTCCGTTCGGCTTCGCGCTCCCGGGTGGGCAACCACCAGACCCCAACGACCCCGCGCAGATGCAGCAGTTCATGGCGCAGCTGCAGCACCTGCTCTCCGCGCCGGGCAGCGGGCCGGTCAACTGGGACCTCGCCCGCCAGGTGGCCGCCAGCCAGCTCGCCGCCGCGGGCGACCCGGCGGTCTCGCCGTTCGAACGCAACGCGGTGGAGGAGGCGCTGCGCATCGCCGACCTCTGGCTGGAGCCGGCCACCTCCTGGCCCTCCGGCATCCGGGCGTCGGTCGCCTGGAACCGCAACGAGTGGATCTACAAGACCCTCGACGTGTGGCGCAAGCTCTGCGACCCGGTGGCCAGCCGGATGGTCGGCGCGATGGGCGACCTGGTGCCGCCGGAGGCGCGCGCCCAGCTCGGCCCGATGCAGTCGATGGTCGCCACGCTCGGCGGCGCGCTCTTCGGCGGCCAGCTCGGCCAGGCGCTCGGCTCGCTCGCCGCCGAGGTGCTCTCCGCCGGCGACATCGGCCTGCCGCTCGGACCGGCCGGCACCGCCGCGCTCGTCCCGGCCAACATCAAGGCGTACGGCGAGGGCCTGGAGCTGCCGGAGGACGAGGTACGCCTCTACGTGGCCCTGCGCGAGGCCGCCCACCAGCGGCTGTTCCAGCACGTGCCGTGGCTGCGCGGGCACGTGCTGACGGCGGTGGAGAACTATGCCGCCGGCATCCGGGTCAACCGGGAGGCGATCGAGGAGGCGATGGGCCGGGTCGACCCGACCGACCCGGAGTCGATGCAGGCGATCGCCCTGGAGGGCATCTTCACGCCCGAGGACACTCCCGCGCAGAAGGCCTCGCTGGCCCGCCTGGAGACCGTGCTCGCGCTGGTCGAGGGCTGGGTCTGCCACGTCGTCGACAGCGCCGCCGGTGACCGCCTGCCCAACGTGGTACGCCTCGGCGAGGCGTTCCGCCGTCGCCGGGCCGCCGGCGGCCCGGCCGAGCAGACCTTCGCCGCCCTGGTCGGGCTGGAGCTGCGGCCCCGCCGGCTGCGCGAGGCCACGGTGCTCTGGGCGGCGCTGACCGAGCAGCGCGGGATCGCCGGCCGGGACGCGGTCTGGGGCCACCCCGACCTGCTCCCCTCCGACGACGACTTCGCCAACCCGGAGGCGTTCGCGGCGGCCAGCGCCGATCTCGACGACGAGCTGGCCTCCTTCGACTTCTCCGCCCCCGGTGCCCCGGAGGAGCAGACCCCCGGCGAGGACGACGACAAGTCCTGACCCGCACCCACCACCGAGGCCCGCACGATCAATCGTGCGGGCCTCGCGCGTCAGCCGGCGGCTCCACCGCGGTACTCGGGGTGCGGCACCCGGCCCGGCCGGAGGCGCGTCAGCCCGGCCCGACCGGAGGCGCGTCAGCCCGGCCCGGCCGAAGGCGGGTCAGCCCGGGCCGACCGGAGGCGCGTCAGCCCGCGCCGGCCGGACAAAGCGCGTCAGGTGAACAGGCGGGAGGCGCGCGTCAGCCGGGTCGGCCGGAGAGGAGCGCCCGGGTGGCGTCCCAGCCCTCGACGGCCGGGTCGAGGCTGGCCAGGTCGCCCGGACCGCGTAGCCGGCGCCAGCCCGCGGTGATCGCCACGTCCCCCGGTCCGGGGGCGGCGGCCCGCACCTGGGCCGGCGTCGCCGCGTCCAGGTGCAGCGCCGGCAGCCAGACCGGCACGGGCAGCCGGGCGGCCACGCCGAGCAGGCCCGGCCCGTCCCCCTCGACCGGAGCGACCGCCACCGGGCGGCTGCTGAGCGGCCGGAGCAGCTTGCCCAGGATGAGCCCGGGTACGTGGGGCGCGTCAGCGACCACCACGGCCGCCTGGTCGTACCCGACCGGTCCGGCGCCCCCGGTCGGCCCGGCGCCCCCGGTCGGCCCGGCGCCCCCGGTCGGCTCAGCAGGCCCGGTCGACGCGGCGTCCCCGGTCGGCTCAGCAGGCCCGGTCGACGCGGCGTCCCCGGTCGGCTCAGCAGGCCCGGTTGGCGGGGCGTCCCCGATCGACGCGGCACCACCGGTCGGCTCGGTGGGCCCGGTTGGCGGGGCGTCCCCGGGTGCGCGTGGCGCGGCGGGCAGGGCGGCGAGGACGGCGTCGGCGGTCGGCTCGGGCACCTCGTACACGGCGGTGCCGGGCCAGACCACGGCGTCGGCGAGCCACCGGTCCGCCGGCGTCACCGCGACCGCGGTCTCCACCTCGTTGAGCGTGGCGAGCAGGTCCACGACGTCCTCGGCGAGCGCGGTGCGCCACCGGGCCGGGTCGATACCGGGCGGCGTCCAGGCCACCGGAGCGAGCAATGCCACCACCACGCGTCGGGCCACCCGTCGACCCTAGCCCGTCACCGGCCCCCACCCCGGCGCACCCGGCCCCGGCCGACGGAACCTGCCCCGGGCGCACCCGGCCCCGGCCCCGGCCCCGACCCCGGCCGACCAACTGCCCCGGCGCACCCGGCCGACGAAACCTGCCCCGGCCAGCCCTTCGGGGGAACCACCAGGGCGGCCAGGGCCCGAGTCGCCCGGCAGCCGAACCGCCCGGTGCGCGCCGCACCCCACGGCGCCGCCCGGCCCGCCACCACCCCGCCGTCGGCCCGCCACCACTGCGGCGGACGCGGAGCCGACGCCCAACCCGGCGGACGGGGCGGGTCAGTCCGCCACCGGGTACGCCGGACGCCGAGGCGGTGCCCAGCAGATGGCCCCGGCCGACCTACGGCCACGTAGCTGGCGGCTTCCGGCGCTCCGGCCGCGTGTGTTCGTCGCCCCGAGCCAACCCGAAGCCAGGCGAGTGGAACGCCATGGAGGTCAAAACGGGCCGTTGACCTCCATAGCGTTCCACCGAGGCGCGTCCAGGCCGCGCTGCCCGCTGCCCGCCTGCCCGCTGGCCGCCTGCCCGCACGCGCCTGCCCGGCCTGCCTGCCCGCCCGCCCTGCCTGCCCGCCCTGCCCGCCTGCCCGCCGGCCCGCCCGGCCTGCCTGCCTGCCCGGCCTGCCTGCCCGCCGGCCCGCCTGCCCGGCCTGCCTGCCCGGCCCGCCGGCCCGCCTGCCCGGCCTGCCTGCCCGGCCTGCCGGCACGCCCTGCCCGCCGGACGCTACGGACGTGATGGCGGAAACGGATCACCGCGTGAGTCATTGACGACATCAGGTTGGTAGCGCTCCGCGAAGACACGGCGGACCTCGCCAGGGCCGGTGCCCGCCGGCCCCGCCGGTGCCCGCCGGCCCCGCCGGCACCACGTCGAACGCCGGGCCCTGAGCCCGCCCGGAGGAGCAGGCCGCCGGGTCAGTCAGTCAGGGGCACGCCGGACGCGGCGGCGACGCCCTCCAGGTAGCCGCGGGCCCGCTCGCTCTTGGGGTAGCGGCCGACGAGGGCCCAGAACGAGGCGTTGTGGCTGGGCACGATCAGGTGCGCCAGCTCGTGCAGGAGCACGTAGTCGATCACCCAGTCGGGCATGTCCTGGATCCGGTGGGAGATCCGGATGGTGCGGTCGGCCGGGGTGCAGGAGCCCCACCGGCCGTTCTGGTTGGTGACCCAGCGGACGCTGGCCGGTGCGGCCGCAACGCCGTACTCGGGCAGGTAGAGGTTGATCAGCCGGTTGGCCCGGGTCAGCAGCTCGGCGTCGGAGCGGGCCAGCCGCCCCTCCCGGGCGGCGAGCCGGGCGAGCATCCGGTCGACCCACTCGCTCTCCTCGGCCCGGGAGAACTGGTCGGGAATGAGGACGACGACCCGTTCCCCGTCCCGGTACGCGGACACCGTGCGTCGCCGGCGCTGGCTGCGCCGTACCTCGACGACGGGCTTCCGCGTCCCGGCCATCACCGGTCCGCGCAGCCTCGAATGACTGTCACGAGGGAAAGCTACTGCGTGGTGACCAGGGGTCCGCAAGAGTCAACACGACGACACGCGCCCGGAAAATGGGGGTTGGTCGTCAGGAGTCCTGAAAAATTTCTTTGCGGGTGACCCGCCGGACCCGTCCGGCCGTCACCTGCGCGCCCCGCACACGTTAGGTGATCTACGGACGGGCCGCTACGCGGGGGCGGCCCGAAGGGGGATCTGAGCGTATTCACCCGGCGTGTCCCCGCCAAACTCACTTATCCGACCTAAGTCGGCGTGCAGACTTTCCAGACGTCGACTAACTCACAGAGTCGGCGCACAGCTGACATGGATTCGCCCAGACCTGGGTAGGGTCCGCCAACCAGCGGTCACGAGCGTGACCGCGAACCCCCCGGCGCCGGTGCCTCGCGTGGCCCGCCGCAGGGAAACCGCCGGGACGGCGTGCCCGGCGGACGAGACGAGGAGGGCTACCGTGGCCGACCAGGCCCAGACCTACAACGGTTACTGCGTCAAGTGCAAGGAGAAGCGGGACTTCGAGGGGCACGTCGAGGTCTCGAAGACCGGCATGAACATGGCCAAGGGCAAGTGCCCGGTCTGCGGGACAACAGTGAACCGCATTCTCGGCAAGGCCAAGGTCTGACCCGTACGGGTCACGCGGGGAGGGTGGCCGTCGGGTCACCCTCCCCGCGGCGTATCCGGGGGGTGCTGACTGTCGGCTGACCGACAGAGTTACCGGCCGGTTGTGGAAAACCCCGGTCAGTCCTGTGGACAACCCTGGATACAGCCCGGCGCACCTGTGGACAACGATCGACGGAGAGCGTGGACACGGTAACGATCCGTGGTATGCCACATCCCGTTCCCCTGCCCCGCCCGGTCCTGCTCCCCGGCCTGACCCTCCTCTGGCGGGACCGGCACACCCTCCAACTCGGGGTCGAGCCCGGCCGGGCGGTGCTGCTGGAGGTGGCCAACCCCCGGGCTGCCCGGCTGCTCGAACTCCTCGACGGCACCCGCAGCGAACGGGCCGTCCTCGCCGCCGCGGCCGCCGTCCAGGTGGCGCCGGACGAGGCCCGCGTCCTGCTCGACACGCTCCGGGCCGCCGGTCTCGTCGTACCCTCGCACAGCCTGCTCCCCCGCGACCTGGCCGGGCCGGTCCGCGCCCGGCTCGCCGGCGAGGCGACCGCACTTGCCCTCGCGGTGACCGCGCCGCCCGGCACGCCGGCCCAGGTCGTCCGCCGGCGACGGGCCGCCCGGGTGCTGGTCACCGGCACCGGCCGGGGTGGCGGGGCGATCGCCGTGGCGCTGGCCCAGGCCGGTGTGGGGCACGTGGCGGCGGCGCTGGCCGGCCCGGTCCGTCCGGCCGACCTGATCGGGACCGGCCTCACCGCGGCCGAGATCGGCCGGCCGCTGACCGCGGCGATCCGGGACGCGCTGGCCCGCTGCGCGCCGGGCACCGAGACCGGGACGGTACGTCGCGGCCGGGTCGACCTGGTGGTCCAGCTCGGCATGGACCGGCCGGCCGGCCTGCTCGCCACCGGGTTCGCCCAGCGCCGACAGCCCCACCTCCTGGTCGACCTGCGCGGCGGGGTGCCGGTGGTCGGTCCGCTGGTCCGGCCGCCGGTCGGCCCCTGCCTGAACTGCCTGGACCTGCACCGGGTCGACCGTGACCCGGACTGGCCGGCGCTCGCCGCCCAGCTCGCGGCCCACGACACCGACCCGGACTGCGCCGTCAGCACCCGGCTGGCGGCGGTGGCGTGCGCGGCCGGGGAGGCGCTGGCCCACCTCGACGGCGGTGTCCCGGAGACCCTCGGCTGCGCCCTGGAGATCATCGGCGCCGGCCGGTTCCGGCGTCGCCGCTGGCCGCCGCACCCCTCCTGCCGGTGCTCCGGGCGTCGCCCGATCCGGGGCCGCCCCCACCCGCTCCGGCTTCGGACCACCGGCAGCCCCCCCGAGTCGGTAACAATGGCCAAGTGACCGACATCCCGCGCCGCGCCGTCTCCCGGACCGCCAAGCTCGCCGCTCTGCCGCTCGGCTTCGCCGGTCGGACCGTCCTCGGCATGGGCAAGCGGGTCACCGGCCTCGCGTCCGACGTCATCTCCGCCGAGATCCAGCAACGCACCGCCGAGCAGCTGTTCAGCGTGCTCGGCCAGCTCAAGGGCGGTGCGATGAAGTTCGGCCAGGCGCTGTCGGTGTTCGAGGCGGCGCTGCCGGAGGAGATCGCGGCCCCCTACCGGCAGGCCCTCACCAAGCTCCAGGAGGCCGCCCCACCACTGCCCGTCGCCACCGTGCACAAGGTGCTGGTCGAGCAGCTCGGGCCGGACTGGCGGGACCGGTTCGTCGAGTTCGACGACACCCCGGCCGCCGCGGCCAGCATCGGCCAGGTGCACCGCGCGGTCTGGCGGGACCCGGGGTACGGCCCGAACGGCGGCCCGCGCCACCGGGACGTGGCCGTGAAGATCCAGTACCCGGGCGCCGGCGACGCGCTCCTCGCCGACCTGAAGCAGCTCTCCCGGCTGGGTGGGATGTTCCGGGCGATCCAGCCCGGGCTGGACGTCAAGCCGCTCCTGGTCGAGCTGCGCGAGCGGATCACCGAGGAGCTGGACTACGAGCTGGAGGCCGAGTCGCAGCGGGCCTTCGCGGCCGCGTACGCCGACGACCCGGACATCTACATCCCCGAGGTGCTGGACGCCTCGCCCCGGGTGCTGATCACCGAATGGGTGACCGGAACCCCCCTCTCCGAGATCATCCGGGAGGGCACCGAGGAGCAGCGCGACCGGGCCGGCCTGCTCATGGCCGAGCTGCACCTCTCCGCGCCGATGCGGGCCGGGCTGCTGCACGCCGACCCGCACCCGGGCAACTTCCGGTTGCTGCCGGACGGCCGGCTCGGCGTGATCGACTTCGGTGCGGTGGCCCGGATGCCGGAGGGCACGCCCGAGCCGATCGGCCGGATCGCCGCGCTGGCGATCCGGGGCGACGCGGACGGGGTGGTGGCCGGGCTGCGCGAGGAGGGCTTCGTCAGCCAGACCGAGCCGATCGACGCGCCGGCGCTGCTGCAGTACCTGCAACCGATGCTGGCGCCGGTCGCCGAGGAGGAGTTCCGGTTCACCCGGGCCTGGCTGCGCGCCGAGGCGACCCGGCTGGCCAGCCCCCGGTCGCCCGCCTTCCAGCTGAGCCGGCAGCTCAACCTGCCCCCGTCGTACCTGATGATCCACCGGGTGACGCTGGGTTCGATCGGGGTGCTCTGCCAGTTGGAGGCGAAGGCGCCCTACCGGGCGATCCTGGAGCGCTGGCTGCCCGGCTTCGCGGCGGTGGGCTGACCCGGGACGCCGTACGACGACGGGCGGTGGGCTGACCCGGGACGCCGTACGCCGAAGGGGCGGTGACCATCCGGTCACCGCCCCTTTCCTCAGGTAGCGATCTAGAGAGCGCCCAGGTCGCGGGCCGACTGGCTGCGGCCACGCATGGCGACGGTACGGGCGGAACGGGTTGCCTCAGTGCTCGTGGTGGTGCGACCGGCCTGAGGCCGGGGCATTCGAGCCCGGGACAACGCTTCGTGGAGTAGTTGCATCTCGGTTCCATTCGGCAGGTGCAGCATGGGTTTCGACTTTCTTCGCGGGCCGGTGGGAATCACCGGCGGACGTGTGGAACGGGGTGTGTCAGGCCGCCAGCCGGACGGTGTTGCGCGACTCGGACAGCCCACTGGCCGCCAGTCGCGCCTCCGCCTCGACCCGGAGCTGGGCGTCACGGGCGACGTCCTCCTTGCGCGGACGGCCACGGGGCCGCTTGCGCGGGACGACCGCGCCACGCTCGAAGATCTCGCCACCCCAGACGCCCCAGGGCTCGGCCCGCTCCACCGCCCCGGCGAGGCACTCGACGCGCAGCGGGCAGTCCCCGCAGAGCGACTTGGCCAGCTCGAGCTCGGCGGGCGAGTCGGAGAACCACAGGTCGGGGTCGAACTTCCGGCAGGGCAGGTTCGCCTCCACCTCGACGCTCACGTCGAGTGGGGCCAACGCCAGACTCATCCTCCGGTCACCTCTCTCTCACTTCGATCTCGTGGATCGGATTCCGACGTACTTCGGCACTACGGCGGTGCAAAAAAACTGAGGCCGCGGATCCCGGTATGCGGGTTCCGCGGCCTCGAGGTGAGCCGGTGGTCTGGTGATCAGACCGGTCTACCTCGAGGTGGAACGCCGCGGACATCCGTGCGCTTCTTGACGCCGCCGATGCCCATGCCCGTGAAGCCACTGGTCCCCTCGGTCTCCGCGAGCGGCGCGACGGTCAGGTTCAGCTCGGCCTGAACCTGGGCCTGGTGCACCTGCGGAGCCGACGGTCGAGCGGCAACGGCCACCCGGACGGACGACTGCGGAGCGCAGGCAGCCGGCATCGCCGCCAGACGCTCATAGGTGAAGATCTCCACGGGTGCCACCTCCCTCACGTTCCTCGAATCGACCATCGGACTCATCCCCCTTGAGCAGCCAGAATGGCGCCGCTCGCGAGGTGTGTCCTGAGGCTATGCCTCGCCCGCAGGCGAGGGCAAACGATTTACCGCCAGATTTAAAAAGTTTTCTACGAGCAGACTTCGTCGACCCCGGCGCCGGCCACCAGCGCCAGCACCGTATCCCCGTAAAGTCCCAGTTTGCGGGGGCCGATCCCGGCGATCGCGATCAACTCCTCGACCCGCCCCGGCTTCCGCTCGGCCAGCGCGGTGAGGGTGGCGTCGGTGAACACCACGTACGCCGGCACCTTCTGCGCCTCCGCGACCCGCTGCCGCCACTCGCGCAGCCGCTCGTACAGCTCCTCGTCCAGATCGGAGGGGCAGGTCGGGCAGCGCCCCAGCTTCCGGTCCGCCCCGGCGAGCAGCGTCGCGCCGCAGATCCGGCAGGAGACCACCTGGCTGCGCCGCCGCTCGGTGCGCCGGGCCGGGCCCGCGCCGGCCCGCTCGCCGCCGCCGGAACGGTCCAGCTGGGGCAGGAAGCGGGACGGCCGCCGGGCCCGGCCCCCCGGCGAGCGGGCCGCCGCGTACGACAGCCAGAGCCACTCCCGGGCCCGGGTGACGCCGACGTAGAGCAGCCGCCGCTCCTCCTCCACCTGCTCCGGGGTCTTCGCGTACGTGGTGGGCAGGGTGCCCTCGGCGAGGCCGACCAGGAAGACGGCGTCCCACTCCAGCCCCTTGGCCGAATGCAGCGACGCCAGGGTCACCCCCTCGACCGTCGGCACGTGCTGCTGCGCGGCCCGCCGGGCCAACTCCTCGTTGAAGTCGGCCAGGGTCACCGGCCGCTCGATCGCGGCGGCCTCGCCGATCGGCACCACCTCGGGCGTCGCCGCGTACTCCTCGGCGAGCTGGACCAGCGCGGAGAGCGCCTCCCACCGCTCCCGCGCGGCGCCGCCGGCCGGTGGGGCGTCCCGGGCCCAGCCGACCGCGCCGAGCCCGTCCACCACGGCGGTCGGCAGCGGGGTCTCCCCCGGGATGGACCGGGTGGCGGCGCGCAGCGCGATCATCGCCTGGCGCACCTCGGGCCGCTCGAAGAAGCGCTCCGCGCCCTGCACGACGTAGGGCACCCCGGCCTCGGTGAGCGCCTTCTCGTACGCCTCGGACTGCGCGTTGGTGCGGAACAGCACCGCGATCTCCCGGGCCGGCGTGCCGGCCTCGACCAGCGTCCGGCAGCGGGCCGCCACCGCGTTCGCCTCGGCCGGCTCGTCGGTGAAGATCCGCAGCTCCGGGTCCGGGCCGGGCGGGCGCTGGCCGTGCAGCTCCAGCCGCAGCCGGGCCTCGGTGCCCCGGGCCTGGGAGATCACCGCGTTGGCCAGCCCGACCACCTGGGGGGTGGAGCGGTAGTCGCGGACCAGCCGGACCACCGTGGCGTGCCGGTACCGGCGCGGGAAGTCGACCAGGTACGTCGAGGTGGCGCCGGTGAAGGTGTAGATGGTCTGGCTGGCGTCGCCGACCACGGTGAGGTCGTCCCGACCGCCCAGCCAGGCGTCGAGCAGCCACTGCTGGAGCGGGTTGACGTCCTGGTACTCGTCGACCACGAAGTGCCGGTACTGGCCGCGGACCTGCTCGGCGACGTCCGGGTGCTCCTCGATCCCCCAGACCGCGGCGCGCAGCATGTCCTCGAAGTCGATCACCCCGTTGCCGCGCTTGAGCCGCTCGTACGCGGTGAAGACCTCGGCCACCTTGGCCGGCTCGTACGGGGTCTCGCGCAGCGCCTTCGCCGCGGCCACCACGTACTCACCGGGCTCGACCAGCGACGACTTGGCCCACTCGATCTCGCCGGCCAGGTCGCGGGCGGCGGCCCGGTCGGCGCGCAGGCCCACCTTGGCGGCGGCCAGGGTGACCACCCGGACCTTGCTGTCCAGCAGTTCCGGCATGGCCCGCCCGGCCAGCAGCCGGGGCGCGAAGTAGCGGACCTGGCGCAGCGCCGCCGCGTGGAAGGTGCGCGCCTGGACGCCGCCGACGCCGAGCGCCGTGAGCCGGGCCCGCATCTCGGCGGCGGCGCGGGCGGTGAAGGTGACCGCCAGCACGTGCCGGGCGGAGATGTCGCCGGTGAGCGCGCGGTGGGCGATCCGGGAGGTCACCGCGCGGGTCTTGCCGGTGCCGGCGCCGGCCAGGATGCAGACCGGGCCGGCCGGGGCGGTCACCGCGGACCGCTGCTCGGGATCGAGCCCGGCCAGCACCCCGCCCGCCGCTGAGTGAACCACCACAGCCAGGAATCATCCCAGGCCCCGCCGACGTTGCAGCCGTTAGCCTGGCCTGACCGGACCGGGCGTGAGCCACCCCTTGGAGGACCTGACCATGTTGACGATGTATTCCACCTCGTGGTGCGGCTACTGCCACCGGCTGAAGTCGCAGCTCGACCGGGAGGGCATCGGGTACGAGGTGGTCGACATCGAGCAGGACACCGCGGCCGCGGAGTTCGTGATGAGCGTCAACGGCGGCAACCAGACCGTCCCGACGCTGAAGTTCGACGACGGCAGCGCCCTGACGAACCCTTCGATCGTCCAGGTCAAGCAGCATCTGGCCAGCCTCACCAGCTGACCCTCCGCACACCCGCCCACCGAGCGGCCGCCCCCTCCGGGCCGGCCGCTCGGTGCTGTTGATCATGAAGTCACCGCACGTGCTGCTGGCGGGTCGGGACGACAACTTCGTGATCGACCGCCGAGAGCGGCCGGCGGGGACGAGGGACCTCGGGGTGCGTGGTGCGGGTGGGAGGTGGGGTCAGGCGGCGGTGGTGCCAGAGGTAGAGGCCGGCGCCGGTGGTGGTCAACCCGACCAGGGCGAAGAGCAGGCGGTAGTCCAGGACGCCGACGAGCAGCGCGCCGGTGCCGATGGAGAGCGCCTGCGGGCCGCTGACCAGCGCCTCGGCGGCGGCGGCGACCCGGCCGAGCAGGCCCGCCGGGGTGCGCCGCTGGACCAGCGTGTTCAGCCCGACCATGGTCAGCGGCAGCGACAGCCCGGCCAGCAGCAGCGCCAGCACACCGAGCCAGAGCCGGGGGTACGCCAGGGCCAGCGCGGCCGGCCCGAAGAACGTCACCCCGGCGGCGAGCGCGCCCACCTCGCCGGCCCGGCGCACCACGGTCGCCGAGAGCAGCGCGCCGGCCAGCCCGCCGAACCCCTGCACGGTGACCAGCACGCCGACGAACGCGGCGTCGCGGCCCAGCCCCTGGTCCACGTACGCGAAGATCAGCGACTCGGTGAAGCCCATCACCAGCGAGCCCAGCCCGTACCCGAGCAGGGCCCGGCGCAGCGCCGGCTCGCCGGAGAGGTGCCGCAGCCCCGCCCCCAGCTCGGCGGACCAGCGCAGGTCGGCGCCGGACGGCGCGCTCTCGTTGACCCGGAGCAGGCCGACCACGGCGGCGGCGACGAGGAACCCGAGCATCGCGAGGGCGGCCAGCAGCCAGCCGCCGACCGCGGCGTACAGCCCGGCGCCGGCCAGCGGCCCGACCAGCCGTAGGCCCTGCCGGACGGTCTGCAGCAGGCCGTTCGCGTCGGCCAGCAGCTCACTCGGGATCAGCTGCCGGATCAGCCCGCTGAGTACCGCGCTCAACGCGATGTACGACAGCCCGTACAGCGCCGCCACCACGTAGATGACCCAGACGTCGGCCCGGTCCCGGACCGCGAAGAGCGGGCAGAGCAGTACCGCCGCGCCCAGATTCGCGACCACGAAGAACGGCCGGCGGCGGTACCGGTCGACCAGCCAGCCGACCAGCGGCGCCAGCGTCATCGGCGCGATGATGGCGAAGATGGTCGCGCCGGCCATGCCGTCGGACCCGGTCAGGTCCTTCACCCAGACGGCGAGGGCGAGCAGCAGTACGGACTCGGCCGCCATGCTGGCCAGCACGGCCACGAAGAGCAGGCGGAAGTCGGGGCGGCGCAGGACGGTGCGCATCGGTTCCCTCCGGCGGGGATGCGCCGCGGCGGGCGCGTCGGGGGCGGGTGGCCCGGCCCGGACCTCCCCGTCCGGCGCTCGAACACCCCTCCACAGTCCTCTTTTTGTCGCGAGACACGCCCGCACCGGAACCTCCGGGGCCGGCCGCGACGTCCATACTGACCGTGGGGGGCGAATTCCATACAGTTACCGTCGTGACCCGCGGCGGTCGACGGAAAGAGGACACCGTGCCTCCTGCCGCACCAGGGCCGATCCTGCGCCGTCGCAGGCTCGGCACCGAACTGCGCCGGCTGCGCGAGCGGGCCGGCCTCACCGGTGACCAGGTCATCGAGCGGATCGGCTGGGCCTCCGCGTCCAAGCTGTCCCGACTGGAGAACGGCCGCAGCCGCCCCGACCCGGACGACGTCGGCGTCCTGCTCAACCTCTACGGCGCCGGTGACGAGCAGCGCGAGGAGTTGCTGGCGATCACGTTGGAGGCCGGCGACATGCGCGGCTGGCTGCGCAACTTCCCGGTGATGACCGAGCAGCAGCGCGCCTTCGCCGAGCTGGAGGCGGGCTGCGCGGAGATCCTGGAGTACAACCCGGTGCTGGTCCCCGGGCTGCTCCAGACCGCCGGGTACGCCCGGCACCGGATCATCTCGGCCGCCCGGGTGGCGGAGCGGGCCGGCGACCCGGAGGCCGCCGAGGACCCCGAGACCGAGGTACGCGCGCGCCAGGCCCGCCAGTCGCTGCTGACCCGCCCCGACGCGCCCCGCTACACGGCGGTGCTGGAGGAGGCGGCGCTGGGCCGGCGGGCCGGCCCGCCGGAGATGCTGCACGACCAGTTCGCCCACCTCTGCGAGGTGGCCATGCTGCCGAACGTCACGCTGCGCCTGCTGCTGCGCGACACCCGGGTCGGCGACTGGTATCTGCCACCGACCGCGTTCTCGGTGTACCGGTTCGCGGATCCGCTCGACCCGGAGACGTTGGCCATCGAAGGTGGCTTCACCGACGTCATGTCAACCGAGGCAAACACCCTAAATCGCTATAAAGTGGTGTTCGAGTGGCTATGCTCGGCGGCGCTCTCCGCATCGGACACCCTCTCCTGGCTCTTCGAGGCGACGGGACGGCCCGAGACGGCAGCCGAGTCCACAGTGGCGTTCGGCCCGGCAACGGCGCCGGCCCAACGCCGCCGTGCCTCGGGGCGCCTGACGACGGACCGGTGATCGCGCACAGCCGGCCGTCCGGCCTGCGGCGTCACTCGTCCCGATCGGAGCACTCCAGAGCAGGAGCAGAACATGAACCAGATCCGTACCAGCGCGTCCGGCCTCGCCCCGCAGCTTGCCGGCGCCGCCTGGCGCAAGAGCACCCGCAGCCAGACCTCGAACTGCGTGGAGGTCGCGCCCCTGCGTACCGGGCCGGCGGCGGTGGCGCTGCGGGACAGCAAGGACCGGGGTGGACCGGTGCTGCTGTTCAACCGGGCCGGCTGGCTGGGCTTCATCGCCGGCGCGAAGAACGGCCAGTTCGACCTGAACTGATCCGGTGAGCAGGTCGGGGCCGTCGGTGTTGCCGGCGGCCCCGACGCGTGTCCACCCGGGACAACCCCGCTGACCTGGGCTCCACCGATCGGTCAGAGCGTCGAGCAATCGTTGGGTTTCACTTGCTGGGACGCTCACCCGGCGTAACATGTCGACAAGAGTGACGTGGAAGTTCCAGCGCGTACCCGTTGATCCCGACCGGGGGACACTCATGCGGTTCCTGATCGTCCGCACCGAGATCCGATCCGTCGCCGACACCGACCTCGAGGCCGCCTGGGCCGACGGCGGCCGGCTGCGGGACGAGCCCACCGCGCCGGAGCCGCGCCGCCAGGTCCTCCACGCCGACGACCGGGACGCCGCGCTGGTGCTGGCCCGGGCGCTGGCGTGCGTGGGGGCCGTCCGCGCCGGCCGGCACCGGGTCAAGGTGCTGCCGGTCGACGATCCGGCCCCCGTGCCGGCCCTGTCCTACCGCTGGGACGGCAGTTGACCCGCTCCTGACGTCCGCCGTGGTCGGACCGGCTCCCCCGCCGCGTTCCTTGCCTCACCCGATCACGGCGGCCCGTGTCCCCGGCTCGGGACCGCCGCGGCAACGACGGTCCCGGGCCGGGGCCGTGTCCAGGCCCGGGACGCGCGGCACCGCCGGCGGTCCGCCCCGCGGGTCAGGCTCGGTCGTCGCGCCAGCACCGGGCCAGGACGCGGCGGCCCGCCGGCCGGTCAGGCCCGGTCGTCGCGCCAGCACCGGGCCAGGACGCGGCGGCCCGGCCCGTCAGGCCCGGTCGTCGAGCCAGTGCCGGACCAGGAAGAACGCGATCGACGACGGGGGCGGCAGCACCAGGCGGTCGCCGCCGCCCACCGGCACCCGCTCGCCGGCCAGCGCCGCGCCGATCTCCTGACGGGTGAACCAGCGGGCGTGCGCGATCTCCGCCGGGTCGACCCGGATCGGGGCGTCGGCGTCGGCGCGGGCCAGGAAGCCGAGCATCAGCGAGCCGGGGAACGGCCAGGCCTGGCTGGCCGCGTACCGGATCTCCTCGACGGCGACGCCGACCTCCTCGCGGACCTCGCGCAGCACGGCGGCCTCCGCCGACTCCCCCGGCTCGACATAGCCGGCCAGGCAGGAGAAGCGGCGCTCCCCGGGCACCCGCGGCCAGGTGGCGTTGTTGCCGAGCAGGCAGCGCCCGTCGGGACCGGCCACCCCGTCGTGCACCAGGACGATCATCGCCGGGTCGGTACGCGGCCACGTCCGGTCGCCGGTCGGGTCCACCCGGGACCAGCCCGCCTCGTCCACCTGGGTGGGCTGCCCGGTGGCCGCCGAGTACCCGTGCCGCCGATGCCAGTTCAGCAGGGCGAGCGCGGTGGTGAAGATGCCCGCGTCCCGGTCGACCAGGAGGTGGCCCACCTCGCGCAGGTGGGCCCGCCGGGTGTCGGGAAGCTCCGGCAGGGTGGAGTCCACCGCGAAGACCGGTACGCCGTCCGGCTCGACGCCGAGGAACATCGGCACCGAGCGCGGCACCTCGGGCAGCTCACCGGGACCGACCAGCACCAGCTCGGGCGGCGCGGCCGGGCCGCGGACCAGCGCCCGCCCCTCGTCGGTCGAGTCCAGCACCAGCACCCGGGCCCGCTCCCACGCCTCGGCCAGCCAGTCCGGGTCGGTCCGCCGGTGCGCCGACCGGTCCAGGGTGGCGCGGGCCAGTGGCGGGGCGTGCTCGCTCACGATCCGCCCCCGGGCCGGCTGGTCCGCTCGCTCACGCCGACTCCGTACGGACCGCGGTGAGCGCGGCCAGCGGCTCCGCGACCCGCTCGGCGTCACCGAGCACCACGGTGACCGCCCGGGCCGGGGCGAGATAGCGCGCCGCCACCTCCGCCACGTCGTCCACGGTCGCCTTGGCCAGCCGGGCGGCGTGCTCGGCGAGGAAGTCCAGGCGCAGCCCGTTTCCGGCGTACGCGCTGGTCAGCGACGCCAGCCCGGCCTGGGTGGACATCCCGAGCTGGAGCGTGCCCAGGGCGTACTGGCGGGCTTGCTCCAGCTCCTCCGGCTTGGGCGGCAGGGCGGCCAGCCGGCCCAGCTCGTACATGGTCTCCAGCAGCGCCGGTGCGGTCACCTCGGTGGCCACCTCGGCCCCGGCGACCAGCACCGACCCGGCGACCGAGTGCTCGACCAGCGAGTGCGGCCCGTACGTGTAGCCCTTGTCCTCCCGGATGTTCTCCACCCAGCGGGAGGAGAAGTAGCCGCCGAAGACCAGGTTGGCCAGTTGCAGCGCGGCGTGGTCGGGGTGGGTGCGGGGCACCGCCGGCAGGGCGAGGCGCAGCGAGGACTGCACCGAGCCGGGCCGGTCGACCAGCAGCAGCGGCCCGGGCTCCAGCGGCGGCGCGGGCGGCAGGTCGGCGCTGTGCCCGTCCCCGCCCCAGCCGGCCAGCGCCCGCTCGGCGGCGTCCAGCGCCCGCTCCGGCTGCACGTCGCCGACCAGCACCAGCACCGCCCCGGCCGGGTGCACCCGCTCGCTGTGCAGCTTGCGCAGGACCGGTGGGCGGACCGCGCGGACCTGGTCGGGCTCGGGGGTCTGCACGGCGTACGGGTGCCGGCCGTAGATCCGCTTGAGCAGCGCGGTCCGGGCCAGGTGCGCGGGCTGGCTCTGGGCGACCTGGATCCGGTCGACCAGCCGGTCCCGCTCGGTCTCCACCCAGTCGCCGGGGTAGGTGGCCCCGGTCAGCACGTCGGCGAGGATCTCCAGCATCCGGTCCAGGCCGGTGACCAGGCCGGCTCCGGAGAGCATCAGCCGGTCCGGGTCGACCCCGGCGGACAGGCCGCCGCCCACCTTCTGCAGCTCGGCGGCGATCTGGTTGGCGGTCAGCTCCGCGGTGCCGGCCAGCATGGTCTGCGCGAGCATCGCGCCGCGGGCCAGGTGGGCGCGGCCGAACGGCATCCAGAGCCGCAGCTCGACCAGGGGCACCGCGGGCCGGCGTACGGCGATCACGGTGAGCCCGTTGCCGAGCGTGCGTTCGGCCTGCTTCGGCAGCTTGAGCCGGCGGTTGGGGCCGAGCGGCGGCAACGGCCGGGTACCGGTCTCCATGGTGGCCGTCACTGGCACTCCTCCGTTCGCGACTGCGGGGCTCGCAAACCCGGCTCACTCCTCGCGCTCACCGTGCCGCCTTTCGTTCGCGACTGCGGGGCTCGCAAACCCGGCTCACTCCTCGCGCTCACCGCGCACCTCCGGCGATGACCTCGATGGCGGCGCGGCGCTGCGGCCGCAGGGTCGCGGCGGCGGCCCGGACCTGTTCCTCGGTCACCTCGCCGACCAGCCGGGGCAGCTCGTTGAGCAGGCCCGGCTCCCCGCGTTGCTGTTCCAGCACGGCCATCCGCAGCGCCCGGCCGAGCACCGCGTCGGTGTCCCGCAGCAGGTGGGTGGCCATCCGGGCCTGGGTGCGGGCCAGCTCCCCCTCGGTGAGCCCGTCCGTGGCCAGCCGGTCCAGTTCCTCGTCGACGGTACGCAGCACCTTGTCCACGTCGCCGCCGGGTGGCAGGTGGGCCTGGAGCAGCAGCGCGGTGGGGTCGCGGACGTCGAACGGGTCACCCATGAAGCCCAGGTAGCCGCCGAGGCTGGTGACCGTGCGGTCCCGCTGGACCAGCCGCTCGACCAGCCGGGACGCGTCCCCGTCGGTGAGCACCTCGGCCAGCACCACGTAGGGCAGGTAGCCGGCGAAGTCGGTCACCGGGTCGGGCACCCGCCAGGCGCCGGCCACTGCGGGCAGCGGCGCCAGCCGGTCGGTGTACGAGTGCCGCCGCTCGGCGGTGAGGTCGGGCTCGGCGAAGTCGGGCCGCCGCGGCGCGGGGCGGGCCGGCACGTCCCCGAAGTGCCGCTCGATCAGCCCGGTCGCCTCGGTCACGTCGATGTCGCCGCTGACCGCGAGGACCGCGTTGCCGCTGGCGTAGTAGCGGCGGAAGAAGTCGGCGGCGTCGGCCACGGTGGCCGACTCCAGATCGTCGAACGAGCCGTAGCCGTCGTGGGCGTTGGGGAAGGTGTCGAACATCACCGGCGGCAGGGTCAGCCAGGGGAAGCCGCCGTACGGGCGGTTGAGCACGTTGACCCGGATCTCCTCCTTGACCACGTCGACCTGGTTGCGCAGGTTCTCCTCGGTCAGCCGGGGGCCGCGCATCCGGTCGGCCTCGAGGAAGAGCGCCCGTTCCAGGGCGTTGCTCGGCAGCGTCTCGAAGTAGTCGGTGTAGTCCAGGTGGGTGGAGCCGTTGAAGGTGCCGCCGGCGCCCTGGACGTGGCGGAAGTGGGCGAGCTTCTCCAGGTTCTCCGAGCCCTGGAACATCAGGTGCTCGAAGAGGTGGGCGAAGCCGGTGCGCCCCTCCGGTTCGGAGCGGATGCCGACGTCGTAGACCACCGCCACTCCGATGACCGGGGCGCTGCGGTCGGGGGTGAGCACCACCCGCAGGCCGTTGTCGAGGGTGAACCGCTCGACCGGGTATTTCGTCGCTGGAATGCTGGCTCTCCGCGTCGGCACGTCCTCGACCCTAACGCGCCGGCACCGGCCGCACCGGCGGTGTGCCCGGGTGCCCCGTGCGGCCCGGCCGGCGGCGGGCCGACCGAGGCCGCTTACTCCACCGATCAGGTGGGAATTGCCGAGATTCCCCGGGGCCGCTGTCCCGGATCGTGGATGGGTCTTGACGCCGCTCACCAACTGTCCCACTCTTCCTACCAACTAAGTAGGAATACTGTGGATTGGAATCATGATGAGACGGCTTCCGTTCCGCCGGCTGGTCTCCCTCGCCGCCCTCGCCGTGGTCGGCGCGGCCACCCTGGGCACCAGCGCGGCCTGCGGCGACGACGCCGGTGGTGACACCGGCCCGGTGACGCTGCGCCTCGGCTACTTCCCGAACATCACCCACGCGCCCGCGCTGGTCGGCGTCGAGAAGGGCATCTTCGCCCAGCAGCTCGGCAGCGACGTCACACTGGAGACCAAGACGTTCAACGCCGGCCCGGCCGCGATCGAGGCGGTCTTCTCCGGCGCGCTGGACGCCACGTACATCGGTCCGAACCCGACCGTGAACGCCTTCTCCAAGTCCAAGGGCGAGGCCGTCCGGGTCATCTCCGGCGCCGCGTCCGGCGGCGTCGCGCTGGTGGTGAAGCCCGAGATCACCTCGGTGGAGCAGCTGCGCGGCAAGAAGATCGCCACCCCGCAGCTCGGCAACACCCAGGACGTGGCGCTGCGCTTCTGGCTCAAGGAGAAGGGCCTGCGGACCACCAAGGAGGGCGGTGGCGACGTCACCGTCGTCCCGCAGGAGAACGCGCAGACCGTCGAGACCTTCGGCAGCGGCGCCATCGACGGCGCCTGGGTGCCCGAGCCGTTCGTCTCCCGGCTGGTCAACGCCGGCGGCAAGGTGCTGGTCGACGAGCGCGACCTCTGGCCGGACAAGAAGTTCGTCATCACCAACCTGCTGGTCAGCACCGCGTTCCTCAAGGCGCACCCGGACGTGGTGAAGAAGCTGGTCGAGGGACAGGTCGCGGCGAACGAGTTCGTCAACACCAAGCCGGACGAGGCGCAGCAGGCCATCTCCGAACACATCGGCAAGATCACCGGCAAGCCGCTGGACCTCAAGCTGATCAAGCAGGCCTGGCCGACGTTGGAATTCACCAACGACCCGATCGCGTCGTCGCTGAAGACCGGCCTGGACCACGCGGTCGCGGTCGGACTGACCCAGCCGGTCGACCTCGACGGGCTCTACGACCTGACGTACCTCAACGACGTGCTCAAGGCCCAGGGCCGGCCCGAGGTCACCCAGCCATGACGTCGACCACGACGGCACCGCGCAGCGCGACCGGCTCGGTCGCGCTCCGCGGCGTCACCAAGGTGTACGGCCAGGGTGACCAGGCCGTCCTGGCGCTGGACGAGGTGTCGCTCGACGTCGAGCCGGGCGAGTTCGTCTGCCTCGTCGGCGCCTCCGGCTGCGGCAAGAGCACCCTGCTCAACCTGGTCGCCGGGCTGGACCGGGTCAGCGGTGGCCGGATCGAGCTGGGCGACGGCGTCAACCCGGGCCTGATGTTCCAGGAGTCCGCCCTCTTCCCGTGGCTCACCGTCGACGCCAACGTCGAGGTGCCGCTCCGGCTGCGCCGGCTGCCCCGGGCCGAGCGCCGGGCCAAGGTCGCCGAGCTGCTGCGTACGGTCCACCTGGCCGACTTCGGCCGCAAGCGCCCGCACCAGCTCTCCGGCGGCATGCGGCAGCGCGTCGCGCTGGCCCGCACCCTCGCCCTGGACACCCCGGTCCTGCTGATGGACGAGCCGTTCGGCGCGCTCGACGCGATGACCCGGGACATCCTCCACGACGAGCTGGAACGGATCTGGTCCGAGCGGAAGCTCACCGTGCTCTTCGTGACCCACAACGTGCGCGAGGCGGCCCGGCTCGCGGACCGGATCATCCTGCTCTCCAGCCGGCCCGGCCGGATCATCTGGTCCACCCGGGTCGACGTGCCCCGCCCCCGGCGGATCGACTCCCCGGAGGTCGCGACCATCGCCGCCGAGGTCACCGACCGGTTGCGTACGGAGGTGGGCCGCCATGGCCAGTGACACGCTCAGCGGCGTCCCGCGTACCGACGCGGAACTCTCCGGCCTGGACGCCCTGGAGATCGCCGGCCGGCGGAAGACGACCACCCGGGCCGCCCGGCTCTGGTCGGCCACCTGGCCGAAGCTGGCCGCGCTGGCCATCGCGCTCGGCGCGTGGCAGCTCGTGGTCTGGAGCGGCTGGAAGCCGGAATACTCCCTGCCCGGCCCGGTCACCGTCGGGCAGGAACTGCTCCGCCAGGCCGGCACCGACCAGCTCTGGCAGGGCATCGCCACCACGCTGCGCCGCGCCGCCGTCGGGTACCTCTTCTCGGTCGGCGTCGGCCTGCTGATCGGACTCGCGGTGGCCCGGTCCCGGGTGCTGCGCGCGGCCATCGGCTCGATGATCACGGCGTTGCAGACGATGCCCTCCATCGCCTGGTTCCCGCTGGCCATCCTGCTCTTCGAGCTGAGCGAGAAGGCGATCTTCTTCGTGGTGGTGCTCGGGGCCGCCCCGTCCATCGCCAACGGGGTGATCAGCGGCGTCGACTACGTCCCGCCGTTGCTGGTGCGGGCCGGCCGCAACCTCGGCGCCCGCGGCCTGAACCTCTACCGGTACGTCATCGCGCCGGCCGCGCTGCCGGCCATCGTGGCGGGACTCAAGCAGGGCTGGGCGTTCTCCTGGCGCAGCCTGATGGCCGGTGAGCTGATCGTGGTGGGCATCTCGACCACCTCGCTGGGCGCCCAGCTGACCTACGCCCGCGAGCTGTCCGACGCGCCGTGGCTGCTCGGCACCATGATCGTCATCCTGCTGGTGGGGCTGCTGGTGGACGCCGCCTTCGGCGCGGCGGACAAGGCGATCCGCCGCCGGTGGGGCGTGCTGGACCAGGGCGGTTCCTGACCCGTGTACGTCTCCGCGCGGGCCGACTACGCGCTGCGGGCCATGCTCGCCGTCGCCGCCGGATCTGCCGGCGCCGGATCTGCCGGCGCCGGATCTGCCGGCGCCGGGGGGCCGGGCGGCGAGCTGGTCAAGGCCGGCAGCCTGGCCGAGAGCCAGGACATCCCGCTCAGCTTCCTCCAGGGCATCCTGCTCGACCTGCGCCGGGCCGGGCTACTGCACAGCCATCGCGGCACCGAGGGCGGCTACGCCCTCACCCGCCCGGCCGGGGAGATCAGCGTCGGGGACGTCCTGCGCGCGGTCGGCGGGGCGCTGACCAGCGTCCGGGGTCTGCCGCTGGACCGCGCCGGCTACCACGGCGTGGCGACCGGGCTGTACGACGTGTGGCTGGCGGTCGACGGCGCGGTCGCCCTGGTGGTCGACCGGACCAGCCTGGCCGACCTGCTGCGGGACCGGACCGCCGCGCCCTGAACCGGGACCGCCGCGCCCTGAAGCAGGGCCGCCGTGCCTTGAGCCGGCGGGATCGGGCCGTGGGTGCGACGCGGCCCGGGTCGATGCCGCCCGGTCAGCTCCGGGTCGGCTCGCCGGCCCCGCCGGCCGGGCTGTGCACCTCGACGAGCCCGGCCCGCGGCGCGCCGCCCCCGGAGACCGGAGGCCAGGGGCCGAACGCCGCCGCCATCGCGAGCAACAGCCCGACCATGGCGACCGCGACGACCAGCAGCAGTTCACGCAGCGCCGCCGAGCCGGCATCCCCCGTCATGCCCACCCCTCCCGGGTCCGGCCCCCCGGCCGACCACGTTCCCCCGGGTCCAGCATCGACGGGATCGAGCCCGGGGACAGTCGCCCATCGGACCCGACCGCCGCTGATCCCCGACTCAGTTCACCGTGGCGGCGTGGCCGGTGGCACCCGGCTCAGGCGGTACGCGGTCGGTGGGACCCGGCTCAGGCGGTACGCGGCCGCGCCGGGCGACGGCGCCGGCCGGACGGCCGGTGCGCCGGACGCGGGGTGGCGTCGGTCGCCTCGGCACCCGCGCCGGGAACGGCTACCCGGCCCGAGCCGGTGCTGACCCGGCCGCCGTTGCCGGCCGCCCGACGCCCCCGGGGCGCCCCGGACCGACCGGCGGGGGCGGCGGTCGGAGCGGCCACGATGGTGACCGGCACGCCGGACGGCTCCCGCGCCCCGGTGACCCGGGCCAGCTCCGCGTCGCCCGGCCGGACCTGCGCGGTCCGCGGGCTGATCCCGGCCACGGTCATCAGCCGCGAGACGTCCCGGCGCTGCTCCGGCAGGACCAGCGTGACCACGGTGCCGGACTCCCCGGCCCGCGCGGTACGCCCGCCCCGGTGCAGGTAGTCCTTCGCCTCGGTCGGCGGGTCCACGTTGACCACCATGTCCAGCCCGTCCACGTGGATGCCCCGGGCCGCCACGTCGGTGGCCACCAGCGCGGTCACCTGACCGGTCCGGAACTGCTCCAGGATCCGGGTGCGCTGCGGCTGCGACTTGCCACCGTGCAGCGCGGCGGCGCGTACGCCCTTGGCGAGCAACTGGCGGGCGAGCCGGTCGGCGCGGTGCTTGGTCCCCATGAAGAGGATGGTGCGGCCCTCCCGGGCGGCGATCTGGGTCAGCGCGGCCGGCTTGTCGACCGCGTCGACGTGCAGCACGTGGTGGGTCATCGCGGTCACCGTCGCGGTGCCGGGATCGACCGAGTGCGACACCGGCCGGGTCAGGAAGCGGCGGACCAGCTTGTCCACGCCACCGTCCAGGGTGGCGGAGAAGAGCATCCGCTGGCCGTCCGGCGCGACCTGCTCCAGCAGCTTGGTGACCTGCGGCAGGAAGCCCATGTCGGCCATCTGGTCGGCCTCGTCGAGCACGGTGATCGCCACCTCGCCCAGCCGGGCGTCACCGCGGTTGATCAGGTCGTGCAGCCGGCCGGGGGTGGCCACGACCACCTCGGCGCCGGCCCGCAGCGCGTCCGCCTGCCGTTGCAGCGACAGGCCGCCCACGACGGTTGCGCAGCGCAGCCCGACCGCGCGGGCGTACGGGGCGAGCGCGGTGGTCACCTGCTGGGCCAGCTCACGGGTCGGCACCAGCACCAGGGCCAGCGGGCGGCCCGGGCGGGCCCGGCGGCCGGCGGTACGGGACAGCAGCGGCAACCCGAACGCGAGGGTCTTGCCCGAGCCGGTACGACCTCGGCCGAGCACGTCCCGGCCGGCCAGCGAGTCCGGCAGGGTGGCCGCCTGGATCGGGAACGGCTCGGTGATGCCCTGCGCCGACAGCTCGGCGAGCAGCGCGGGCGCCAGGCCCGTCGCGGCGAACGTGGGAACGGTCATGGTCATGCGGAAATGCCTTCCTCGACGCGGCACGTGTCGAGGGAGGCGCCGGAAGCGGCGCTGTCGACCGGCGGACTCGTCCGCCGGGACTCACAAGCACGAACCGAAGGGGGTACGGGCCGGCCCGCCGCCGCGCGCCACCCGCCGGAGCGGGGGCGGCGCGGCGGGCCGGACCCGTCACCGCGCCCTGAGGGCGCGGTGGATGGTGCTGGGTGATCCGAAGATCAGAGCGGGCGGATGTTCTCCGCCTGCGGGCCCTTCTGGCCCTGGGTCACCTCGAACTCGACCCGCTGGTTCTCGTCCAGGCTCCGGTAGCCGGAGGACTGGATCGCCGAGAAGTGGGCGAAGACGTCGGCGCCGCCGCCGTCCGGGGTGATGAAGCCGAAGCCCTTGTCAGCGTTGAACCACTTGACGGTGCCAATTGCCATGTGTTTCGTCTCCTTGACGGAACGGTCGGCCCCGCACCTGTTGCGGGACCGGGAGAGGAGCACACCGCGCGGGGATCGCGCGGGTGCTTGTCGCTGCTGGTCGCCCCGTCCGGAGAACTCCGGACACAACAAAGTGCGCCTGGGGCCACAATCCGCCAGGCGCACACAGAGTCTCTGGAAACCAAAACTGCAACGTGCTTAACCTACCACAGATCACGCGGCGCGGGGCGGTTCGGGGAACTTTCCGGCACGCCGGCGATCAACGCGGTCAGCCCGCCGGCGTCGAGCAGGTCCGCCGGCCGCACGGTGACCCCCTCCCGGACGTAGTGGAACGCCGCGCCCACCCGCTCCACCGGCACCCCGGCCAGCTCGGCCCAGGCCAGCCGGTAGACGGCCAGCTGCACGGCCGCCGCCTCGGCCGCCGGTCCGGCGGGCTGCCGGCCGGTCTTCCAGTCGACCACGTCGTACCGGCCGCCGGGGCGGGCGAAGACGGCGTCCATCCGGCCCCGGACCACCACGCCGGCGATCACTGTGGCGAAGGGCACTTCCACCTCCACCGGCATCCGGTCGGCCCACTCGCTGGCCAGGAAGCGCTCCTGCAGCTCGACGAGGGCCTCGTCCGGCGCCGCGTCGTCGTCCGCCGCGCCGGGCAACTCGTCCACGTCGAGCAGCCGGTCCGCGCCGAAGCGCTGCTCCAGCCAGGCATGGAAGGCGGTGCCCCGGCGGGCGTACGGGCTGGGCTCGGTGGGCATCGGGCGGCGCAGCGCCCGGGCCAGCGCCTCCGGGTCGCGGCGCAGCGCCACCAGCTGGGTCACCGACAGGTGGCCGGGCAGCGGCACCTCGACCGCCTCGGCCCCGCGCAGCAGCTCGGCGCGTTCGGCGAGCAGCAGGTCCGCCTCCCGCCGCCAGCGCGCCACCTCGGGGTCGCCCCCCGGCCCGCCGTCCGGCTCAGCGGACTGGACCGGCGGGCCGTCCGGTGCCGCTGCGTGTTCCGGTGCCTCGGCGTGGCCGGGCGGGGCGTCGGGCCGGGGCGCGGGGGCGGGGGCGGGGGCGGGGGCGGGGGCGGGGGCGGCTGACAGCAGCGCCTCCTCGCGGCGGGCCGCGTCCGGGTCGGCGAGGTAGCGGCGGACCAGGGCGGCGGCCTCGGTCAGCACCGGACGGCGGGCGCCGAGCGGGTCGGCCGGCCACTCGGCCCGGAGCACCACCTCGGTGGTCGGGTTCACCGCGTCGCCGGCCGGCTCCGGGGCCCAGCCGTCGACCAGGTGCCCGGCCCCGCCGTCCAGGCAGGCGTCGTGCACCTCCCGCAGGAACACCGACGGGCCGCGGAACCTTCTGGTCCCCTCCCCCCACCAGTAGCCGGAGCAGAGCAGCAGCCGCCGGGGGCGGGTCACCGCCACGTACGCCAGCCGGCGCTCCTCCCGCTCGTCGTGCGCCCGCCAGGCGTCGGTGAAGTCCTCCAGCGCCCGGGCCACCCCGCGCTGGTCCTCCGCCCCGGCCAGGCCCAGCTCGGGCAGCCCGTCGGCGTCACCACGCAGCGGGAACGGCAGCACGCCCAGCCCACCCAGCCAGTGGTCGGAGTTGCGCACCGGCCCCGGCCAGACGCCCCGGGTGAGCCCGGCCACCGACACCACGTCCCACTCCAGGCCCTTGGCGGCGTGCGCGGTGAGGATCTGCACGGCGCCCTCCACCACCTCGACCTCGCCGGGGGTGAGGCCGCGCTCCTCGTCCTCGGCGGCGGCCAGGTAGGCGAGGAAGCCGGCCAGGGTCGCGCCCGGCGTCTCGCCGGAGAACCGCGCGGCCACGTCGCCGAGCGCGTCCAGGTGGCCGCGGGCCAGGCCGGCGTCGCCGGTGCCGTCCCGGCCGGCCCGGACCGCCACCTCCACGTCCAGGCCGATGGTCCGCTCGATGTCGGCGATCAGCTCCGGCAGGGACTGGTCCAGCCGGTAGCGCAGCAGCGCCAGTTCCATCCCGTACGCGCGCAGCCGCGCGTACCCCTCCGCCGAGTACGCCTGCGGCGGGCCCGGATCGGCCAGCGCCTCGACCAGCGTCGCCTCGTCGAGCGCGTCCACGGTGATCTCCGGACCGTCGTCGGCGGTCAGCTCGCGGCGGGCCCGGGCGATCGCCTTCGCCCGCCGGTGCAGGGCGACCAGGTCACGCGGACCGATCCGCCAGCGCGCCCCGGTGAGCAGCCGCAGCAGGGCCGCCCCGTCGGTGGGGTCGGCGAGCACCCGCAGCGTGCAGACCACGTCCCGGACCTCGGGGGTGTCCAGCAGGCCGCCCAGTCCCACCACGTCGACCGGCAGCCCCCGGGCGCGCAGCGCGGACTCGATCGCCGGGATCTGGCTGCGCAACCGGACCAGCACGGCGGTGGTGGGGCGCTGCGGCACCGGGATGTGCTCGGGCAGCGCGCCGGGCATCCCGGCCGCGCCGCGCCAGGCGGCCAGCACGCTGTCGGCGATCCACTCGGCCTCGTCGGCGTACGTCTCCAGCAGCGCGCAGTGCACGGTGCCGGCGGCCCGGCCGCCGGGGCTGCGGTGCGGGATCGGTTCGCGGACGCTCAGCGCCGCGTGCAGCTCCGGCACCCGCGCGCCGGCCGCCCGCAGCGGCACCGACAGCGCGTTGGCGACGCCGAGGATCTCCGGCCGGTTGCGCCAGCTCGTGGTGAGGCCGAGCACCTGCGCCGGGGTGCCGTCGGCGCGGGCGAACTCGGTGGGGAACCGGTCGAGCGTGCCGGCGCTGGCCCCCCGCCAGCCGTAGATGGACTGGCAGGGGTCGCCCACTGCGGTGACCGGGTGCCCGCCGCCGAAGAGCGCGTTGAGGAGCACCACCTGGGCGTGGCTGGTGTCCTGGTACTCGTCGAGCAGCACCACCCGGAACCGGTCCCGCTCGATCACCCCGACGCCGGGGTGGTCGCGGGCCACCCGGGCCGCCCGGGCGAGCTGGTCGGCGAAGTCCATCGCCTCGAAGTCATCCTTGCGCCGGGCGTACGCGCGGACCAGCGGGAGCAGCTTGAGCCGGGCCCGCTGGAGCTGCAACGCCTTCCGGACGTCGGCGTAGACCCGGCCGGGGCGGGACTGCACGTCGGCGAAGAACCGGCCGGTCCAGGCGGCCAGGTCGTCCGGGTCGACCAGGTGCTCGTCCAGCTCGCCGGCGAGCGCGAGCACGGCGTCGGTGATGGTGGCGGGCATCCGGTCCACCTCGGACATGTCCCCGTCGTAGTTGCGTACCAGCAGGTCGACGAGCTGCCAGCGGGACGCCTCGGTGAGCAGCCGGGTGGTCGGCTCGTACCCGGCGCGCAGCCCGTGCTCGGTGACGATCCGCCCCGCGTAGGAGTGGTAGGTGGAGACGGTCGGCTCGCCCGCCAGGGGGTCGTCGTGCGGGTCCCGTCCGGCCCGGCCGAGCCGGCGGATGAGCTGGTCG
Source organism: Micromonospora sp. NPDC049836 (assembly GCF_044465125.1). Classification (NCBI taxonomy): domain Bacteria; kingdom Bacillati; phylum Actinomycetota; class Actinomycetes; order Micromonosporales; family Micromonosporaceae; genus Micromonospora; species Micromonospora sp. NPDC049836. The sequence goes on along the minus strand of NZ_JBITLH010000005.1, from coordinate 554,275 downwards.
AGCCGGGTGCGTACCCGGTGCGCCAGCTCGCCGGCGGCCTTGCGGGTGAAGGTGAGGCCGAGCACCTGCTCGGGCCGGACGTAGGAGTTGGCGACCAGCCAGACCACCCGGGCCGCCATCGTCTCGGTCTTGCCCGAACCCGCGCCGGCGACCACCAGCAGCGGCTCGACCGGGGCCGCAATGATCGCCGCCTGCTCCCGGGTGGGCGCCGGCAGCCGCAGCAGCTTCGCCAGTTCGACCGGCGTGTAGCGGGGGCCGGCGTCGGCGGCGCGCGGCGCCGGGGCGGCGCTGCCGAACAGGGTGGGCTGGGTCGTCACGGCGCCTTCCCGGTTCGCGACTGCGGGGCTCGCAGGTCCGGCTCGGTCACGGCTGCTCCGTCGGTGGCTCGACCACCTGGCGGCCCTGGCCGGAGACCGGGCAACTGGTGCGGACCGGGCAGACCCGGCACTTCGAGTTGGCGACCGCCGCGAAGGTCGCGGCGGCCATCGTATCGGCGGTGCGCCGGACCAGCGCGGTGGCCCAGCCGGCCTCGGGCCCCTCCCCGGCGGCGGCCTGGGTCTGCTCCCGGGCGTCCTTCGCCCCGGTGCCGAGCTGCACCAGGGCGGCCCCGCCGGGCTCGTCGCCGAACTCGGCGAACGCACCCGCCTCCACCGCCGCCTGGTACGCCCCGAGCTGCGGGTGCTCGGCGACCTCCCGCTCGGTGACCGCCGTCGACTTGCCGGTCTTCAGGTCGATCACCACGAGCCGGCCGTCCTCGTCCACCTCCAGCCGGTCCACCCGCCCGGTCAGCTCCACCGGCCGGGCCGGGTCGTCCAGCCGGACGGCGAACTCGTGCTCGATGGCGAGCAGCCGGCGCGGGTTGCCGGCCAGCCAGCGCAGCAGCTTGTCCACCATGGCCTCGGCCCGCTGCCGTTCCGGGCCGACCATCCAGCGGGCGGCCAGCTCGATCGCGTCGAACCGGGCGGCCACGTATTCCAGCAGGGTGCCCCGGTCGACGCTGGCGTCCTCGGCCAGCATCGCGGCGGCGTGCACCAGGTTGCCGACCCCCTGCGCGGCGCTGGCCGGCGCGCTGCCGCCGTGCCGTTCCAGCAGCCAGCGCAGGCTGCACCGGAGCGCGCTCTCCATCGCCGACGGGGTGACCTTCACCGGCTCGCCCTCGTCGACCAGCGGCCGGTCGTCGGAGAGGCCGCGCAGCCCCCACCAGTCGTCCGGGTGCGCGCCGGGCACCCCGGCGGCGGCCAGCCGGGCCAGCTCGGCCGCCGCGGCGCGCCGCCGGCTGATCGGTGCCGCCGGGTCGGTGACCGCGGTACGCAGCTCCGCCACCAGCGCGGAGAGGGTGAGCCCGCGCGGCGGCAGGGTCACCGGAAGCGCGCCGGGCAGCCCGTCCTGCGGATCGTCGTCGCCGGTCGGCACCGGCCCCTCCGCCGGCTGCGGCGGCGACCCGGCCAGCGCGGCACCGTCGCCGGGCCGCCCGTCCCGGCGACCCCGCCCCCGGCCGGCACCACCGGCCGCGGCGCCACCGGCCGGGCGACCGCCGTCCGGACCGGTCGGTGCGGAGCCGCCACCGGGACCGGTCGGTGCCGGCCCGCCGCCAGGGCCGGGCGGGACCGGGCCACCACCCCCGCCCACGGCGGGCGGGTCGGTGGCGGCCAGCTCGTGCAGGAAGCGGCTGGGCTGCTCCTCGTGGTCGTCGCCACCGACCGCGGCCGAGGCGACCGCGCTGACCAGCAGCCGGTGCCGGGCCCGGCTGACCGCGACGTGGAAGAGCCGGCGCTCCTCGTCGAGCAGGGCCGAGGTCTGCCCGACCAGGCTGGCCCGTACGCCGGTGCCGTCGGCCCGGCCGGCGAGCACGTCGACCAGCCGTTCCGAGCCGAGCAGGCTGCCGCGCAGCCGCAGGTCCGGCCAGACGCCCTCCTGCACCCCGGCGACCGCCACGAGGTCCCACTCCAGGCCCTTCGCGGCGTGCGCGGTGAGCAGGCGGACCGCGTCGCCCCGGTCGGCGCCGGCGGCCAGGGTGTCCGCCGGCAGGTCCTGGCCGAGCACGTGGTCGAGGAAGACCTCGGTCCGGGCGCCGGGCAGCCGGTCGGTGAAGCGGGCCGCCGCGTCGAAGAGGACCAGCACCGCGTCGAGGTCCCGGTCGGCGGCCTCGGCCCGCCAGCGCTGCGCGGTCTCGTGCTCCCCGGTGGCCTCCCGGCCCCGGGTGATCGCGCCGGCCCAGCGTTCGGCCAGGCCGCTGTCCCGCCACACCGCCCAGAGCACGTCCTCGGCGGTGGCCCCCGGGGTCGCCGCGGCCGTCCGGGCGGTGGCGAGCAGCCGGGCCACCGCCTGGGCCGGCGCGGCCCAACGCCGCTGCACGGTGTCCAGGTCGGCGGGGTCGCGCAACGCCTCGACGATCAGCTCGCCGGAGGGGCGGCGGTCCCCGGCGGCCAGCGCGAGCGCGCGCAGCCCCTGGCGCAGCCGGCGCTCGGCGAGCGGGTCGGCGCCGCCGAGCGGCGAGTGCAGCAGCGCGACTGCCGCCTCCTCGTCCAGCCGGTCGGGTTCGAGGGCGCAGCGCAGCAGGAGCAGCAGCGGCGCCACCCCGGGCTGGAGGTGCAGCGGCAGGTCCTCGCCGTGCACCACGGTCGGCACCCCGGCGGTGTGCAGGGCGCGTTGCAGCGACGGCAGCTGCCGGCCGGTGGAGCGGACCAGCACCGCCATCCGCGACCAGGGCACCCCGTCGAGCAGGTGCGCCTCGCGCAGGGCATGGGCCAGCCAGGCGGACTCGCTGGTGGCGGAGCGGAAGGTGCGGACCTCGACGGCGCCGGGCGGGGCGTCCGGCAGCGGGCGTAGCCGCCGGTGCGCCGCCGGGCCGCGCAGCCGGCGGGCCAGCCGCGCGGTCGCCGCCAGCAGCACCGGCCCGGCCCGGTAGGAGGTGGTCAGCGTGACCTGGGCGGCCGGCGCACCGGAGGCGGTCCGGAACCGGTGCGGGAAGGTGCCCACCCCGGCCGGGTCGGCGCCGCGGAACGCGTACGTGGAGGAGTCCGGGTCGGCGAAGGCGACCAGGGGCTTGCCGCCGCCGGCGATGACGGCGAGCAGGTCGAGCTGGGCGGGGTCGGTGTCGGCCAGCTCGTCGACGTAGACGTGGGCCAGCCGGCGGCGCTCCGCCGCCAGCAGCTCCGGATCGTCGCGCAGCATGCCGGTGGCGGCGCGGACCAGCTCCGCCGGGTCGTACGCGATGGAGCCGCGGTTGCTGACGTCGCGCAGGGCGAGCACGGCGACGTACTCGCGCAGGAAGCGGGCGGCGGCCGGCCAGTCCTCCCGGCCCAGCTTCTCGCCCAGCCGGGCCAGCTCCACCGGGCCGACGCCCCGCTCGGCGGCGCGCATCAGCAGGTCGCGCAGTTGCTGGGCGAACGCCCGGGTGCGCAGCGCGGGGCGCAGGTCCTCCGGCCAGCCGACCGGGTCGTCGCCGGGCTCCTCGCCCACCACGTCGAGCAGCTCGCGGATGATGAGGTCCTGCTCGGGGCCGGTGAGCAGCCGGGGCGACGGCTCGCCCCGCTCGGCGGCGGCCCGGCGCAGCAGGCCGAACGCGTACGCCGGGAAGGTCCGCACCAGCGGCTCGCGGACCACCCGGTGCCCGTCGCCGGCGATCCGCGCCTCGATCCGGTGCCGCAGCTCGGTGGCGCCGCGCCGGCCGAAGGTGAGCACCAGGACCCGTTCCGGGTCGACGCCCTCGGCGACCCGGGCGGCGACCGCCTCGACCAGGGTGCTGGTCTTGCCGGTGCCGGGACCGCCGACGACCAGCATCGGCCCGGCGGTGTGCGCGACGACCTCGGCCTGCACCGGGTCGGGGCGGCGCGGGTGCGCGGCATCGACCGTCGACCCCCCGGATCGCGGCTCCGCACCGGCCGGCCCCTCGGACCGGCCACCCCCCTGCCCCGCCCCGCCGGAGTGGACGACCCCCGTCCCCACCCCGCCGGCCCGGCGCACCAACCGGAACGCCTGCATCACGGACATCCCACCACGCCGGTACGACAGCGGGAACCACCCACCACCCCCGTGGCGCCCCGGTTCCCGCCGATCAGGAGGGTCGGGCCGGTGGCGGGGCTCCAGCACGCCGTCGACCGCAGGGTCGGGCGAGGGTCAACCGAGGTGGGTGTCGAGCAGGTCGAGGGCCGCCGGGACGGTCGGGGCGACCATGAGCAGGCCGAGGCCGGCGGGCTTGAGGAAGTTGCGGTCGGCCAGCGTACGCAGCCAGTCCAGCAGCGGGCGGTAGAAGCCGTCGACGTCGACCAGCACCATCGGCTTGTCGTGCAGGGCCAGCGTGGCGGTGGTCCAGACCTCGAACAGCTCGTCCAGGGTGCCCAGGCCGCCGGGCAGCGCCACGAAGGCGTCCGACTTCTCGATCATGAGGGTCTTGCGGCTGGCCATCCCGTCGGTCACCAGCAGTTCGTCCGAGGCCAGGTCGGCGACCTCCAGGTCGACCAACACCTGCGGGATCACCCCCAGGGTGCGCCCACCGGCGCTCCGCGCGCCGTCGGCCACCGCGCCCATCATCCCCACGCAGCCGCCGCCGCTGACCAGCACGTGACCGCGCCGGGCCAGCTCGGCGCCGGTCTCGGCGGCCAGCTCGAGCCAGCGGGCGTCGAGGGTACGCGACGACGCGCAGAACACGCAGACGGCGGCCACGCCTCAGCGCTCCCCGGCGCGCCGCGCCCCGGGCCCCTCCGGCCCGGCCTCGGCGGCGGCCTGCTGGTCGGCGGCGACCCGGGCGACCGCCTCCTCGCGGACCGCCTCCTGCTCGGCGGAGAGCACCGCCTCGGCCTCGACGATGTGCCGCACCGCCTCGTTGACGTCGTCGGTGAGGCAGATCAGGTCCAGGTCCGTCGGGCCGATCTTGCCCTCGGCGGCCATCGTGCCGCGCAGCCAGTCGAGCAGCCCGCGCCAGTAGTCGACGCCCATCAGCACCACCGGGAACCGGGTGACCTTGCCGGTCTGCACCAGGGTGAGCGCCTCGAACAGCTCGTCCATCGTGCCGAAGCCGCCGGGCAGCACCACGAAGGCCTGGGCGTACTTGACGAACATGGTCTTGCGGGCGAAGAAGTAGCGGAAGTCGATGGCCAGGTCGACCCAGTCGTTGAGGCCCTGCTCGAACGGCAGCTCGATGCCGAGCCCGACGGAGAGCCCGCCCGCCTCGCCGGCGCCCCGGTTGGCCGCCTCCATCACGCCGGGGCCGCCGCCGGTGATCACCGCGAACCCGGCCCGGGCCAGCGCGCCGCCCAACTCCTCGGCCAGCCGGCACTCCGGGCTCTCCGGCAGGCTGCGGGCGGAACCGAAGACGCTGACCGCGGGCGGCAGGTCGGCGAGGGTGTCGAAGCCCTCGACGAACTCGGACAGGATGCGCAGCGCCCGCCAGGCGTCCTTGGTCTTCCAGTCGCCCCGGCCCCGGGAGTCCAGCAGCCGCTGGTCCGCGGTGCTGGTCGGGATCGCCCGGTTGCGCAGCGTCACGGCACCCCGGTGCCGCTCCCCGCCCGGGCCGCGACCGGCCTGCTGCCGCTCCCCGCCCGGGCCGCGACCGGGCTGCCGCCCGTTGCTCTGACTCATGCAGCCACCGTAGTGGAGCCGGGCCGGTCGGGTGCGCAGGCCGGCGGGCCGGAGAAATTCTTCGGGATCTTGGGCAACGAATTCGGTCGCTCGTACGTCTTACTATTCACATACGGGGTATGCCCCGGCGCGTTGCCTTCGGGGGAGGAGCAGGCGTTGATCAGCAGCACCGAGATGATCCGGATCCGCCGGCAGATGCAGCGGCGGATCCGCGACGTGGTGGCCGAGCGCCGCCGCGCCCGGATGATGGAAGCCCACCACACCGACCTCACCGGCGGATCCAGCGAGACGGAGTCCCCGTTGACCACGAACGTCTGACGGCCCGCCGTCACCGGCCCGGGGGGTCCGCGTCACCGACGCGGGCCCCCCGGTCGCGTCTGCGGGGCCCGGGGGCGGCTCAGGCCGAGGCGAGCCAGCGGTGCAGGGTGGCCGCGCCGTCCCGGATCTTGGTCAGCTCGACGTGCTCGTCCTTGTGGTGGGCCAGGTTCGGGTCGCCGGGGCCGAAGTTCAGCGCCGGGATGCCCATGGCCGCGAAGCGGGCCACGTCGGTCCAGCCCAGCTTGCCGATCGGCGCCGCGCCCACCGCGGCCAGGAACTCCTGGGCCGGCGGGTTGTCCAGCCCCGGGGCCGCGCCGGCCGCCGCGTCGGTGACCGCCAGGTCGAAGCCGGCGAAGACCTCGCGCAGGTGCGCCTCGGCCGCCGCCGGGTCGCGGTCCGGGGCGTACCGGTAGTTGACCTCGATCTCGCAGCGGTCCGGGATGACGTTGCCGGCCACCCCGCCGGTGATCCGCACCGCGTTCAGGCCCTCGCGGTAGTCGCAGCCCTCGATGGTGACCCGGCGCGCCTCGTACGCGCCCAGCCGGCGCAGCACCTCGCCGGCGCCGTGGATGGCGTTCACCCCGTGCCAGGAGCGCGCCGCGTGGGCCCGCTCGCCGTGCGTGGTGACGATCGCCCGCATGGTGCCCTGGCAGCCGGCCTCCACGATGCCGTAGGTGGGTTCGAGCAGCAGTGCGAAGTCGGCCTGGAGCCATTCCGGGTGGGCCTGGGAGACCAGGGTGAGCCCGTTGTACCGGGACTCGATCTCCTCGGCCTCGTAGAAGAAGTACGTCACGTCGTAGCGCGGGTCGGGCAGCGTCACCGCGAGGTGCAGCGCGAAGGCCACCCCCGACTTCATGTCCGAGGTTCCGCAGCCGTACATCAGGTCGCCGCGCATGGTCGACGGGAAGTTGTCGTTGAGCGGCACGGTGTCGAGGTGGCCGGCGAGCACCACCCGGGAGGCCCGACCCAGGTCGGTACGGGCCATCACGGTGTTGGAGTGCCGGTAGGTGGTGAGGTGCGGCACCCCCCGCAGCACCTCCTCGACGCAGTCGGCGATCGCCTTCTCGTTGAGGGAGACGGACTCGATGTCCACCAGCGCGCGGGTCAGCGCCACCGGATCGGCCAGGACCTCGGGGGTCAACGGGTTCTGCATGTCTCGCACGGTACCGTCAGCAACGGTGAGCGCGACGAGGACGCGTTCCCGGGCGCCCCGCGTGGGACGCGGCCGCGCGGGAATGCGAGGAGAGCTTGCGAGCCCCGCAGCCGCTAACGAAGGGACAGCTGTGACGACCGCACAATCCGCCTGGGGCATCGGCCTGGCCACGGTCACCGCGGACGACCAGGTGCTGGACACCTGGTACCCGACCGGCAAGCTGGGGCTCGGCGAGCTGCCCCTGGTGCCCGGGGAGGACCAGGCCGACGTGCTCGACCTGCCGCCCGGCGCGATCGGCGAGCGGGCGCTGCCCGGCCTGCGTACGGTCCAGGTGGTCACCGTGATCGGCTCGCTGGACGACCCGATCAAGGACGCCGCCGACGCGTACCTCCGGTTGCACCTGCTCTCCCACCGCCTGGTGCGGCCCAACGAGCTGAACCTCGACGGCATCTTCGGCAAGCTGGCCAACGTGGCCTGGACCTCGGCCGGCCCGTGCCCGCCGGAGCGGGTCGACGAGCTGCGGGTCATCGAGCGCGCCGCCGGCCGCCACCTGGCCGTCTACGGGGTGGACAAGTTCCCCCGGATGACCGACTACGTGGTCCCCTCCGGGGTACGGATCGCCGACGCGGACCGGGTCCGGCTCGGCGCCCACCTGGCCGCCGGCACCACCGTCATGCACGAGGGCTTCGTCAACTTCAACGCCGGCACGCTGGGCACCTCCATGGTGGAGGGCCGGATCGTGCAGGGCGTGGTGGTCGGCGACGGCTCGGACATCGGCGGTGGCGCCTCGATCATGGGCACGCTCTCCGGCGGCGGCACCGAGAAGGTGCGGATCGGCGAGCGCAGCCTGGTCGGCGCGAACGCCGGTGTCGGCATCACGCTCGGCGACGACTGCGTGGTGGAGGCCGGCTGCTACATCACCGCCGCCTCCAAGATCACCCTGCCGGACGGGCGGGTGGTCAAGGCCCGCGAGCTGTCCGGCGTGGCCGGGCTGCTGTTCTGGCGCAACTCGGTGACCGGCGCGCTGGAGGCGAAGCCGCGTACCGGCCGGGGCATCGAGCTGAACGCGGCGCTGCACGCCAACGACTGACGGCGGACGTGGGGCGGGCCGGGGGCAGGATTCCCCCGGCCCGCCCGCGTTCCGGGCCCACGGCGGGGAGACCGCGGGCCCGCAGCGGCGCCGTCGGCGACTCCGGGGCCGGAACGTCGGACGCCCCGGCCCGGAGCCGCCGCCGGTTCACCGCAGGCGGTACGCCTGGGTGATCCGTTGGGTGACCGTGTTGCCGGCGCCGTCCCGGGCGCTGGCGCGCAGCGAGACGTGGCCGGGGCCGGCCGGATGCCGGACGGTCGCCGCCCAGCCGTCACCCTGCCGGCGCAGGTCCGCCTTCTGCCAGGTCCGCCCGCCGTCGTAGGAGACGTCGACGGTGAGCCGGGTGACCCGGTCGGCCGGCGCGCCGGGCTGGCGGTGCACCGTCACCGGGATGGTGAAGGAGCGGCCGGCCGGGGCGCTGTTCGTCACGCTCAGCGGCGGGGCGAACCGGACCGCCATGGCGGGCAGCCGGGCCCAGTCCTCGCCCGGCACGTGCCGGGACCGGAAGGTCCAGCTGGCCGCGACCTCGGTGCTCAGGTCGGTGAAGCTGCGGGTGGCGGAGGTCTCCACCCGGTAGGTCGCCGCCCCCGGCGGCACCTCGAACTCGGCGTACCCCCCGGACGGCTGCTCGCCGAGCAGCGTCCCGTTCCGGTAGAGCGCGGTCCGCTCGGTGTCGGCGAGCGATCCGCCGGGGTGCCCGGCCGCGTCGCTGAACAGCGGCAGCACGACCAGCAGGGTGTCGCCGTTGCGGGTGATGCCCTGCTCCGGCCAGCGGGGCGGCGGGAAGGACGGCCCGTACGGCGCCGAGTTCCAGCTCTCCCGGTAGGTGCGGCCGGCCCGGTACCGGGTCGGCACCGATTCGAGGCCGGCCTGCGCGTTCAGCCAGCCGTCCTCGTCCCGGGTGCCGAAGTACAGCTCGCTGCTCCAGCCGGTGCGGGTGGTGCTGTGGTACTCGGTCCGCCGGCCGGGCACCGCGGTCGGCAGGATGAGCGCGGAGCCGCCGATGTTGTAGTCCGACTCCGGGAAGACCGACCGTTCGGCCTCCAGCCCGGCGTAGCCGCCGCGGAACGTGTGCGCCACGGTGGCCAGATCCCGCTGCCGGTAGTGCCGCACGAACCCGGCCGGCATCCGGCCGGGGAAGAGTTCGTTCAGCGCGTACAGGTAGGGGCTGTCGGGTCTGCCGTCGGTCCACTGGCTGGCCAGGGCGGCGACGAACCGGTCGGCGGAGACGGCGGGGCCGACCTGGCCGCTGTACAGCCCGTCGAAGCGGTCCGCCCAGAGCCCGAACCCGTAGCTCACGTCCTGGCCGAAGTAGGTGGCGGAGAGGTCGATCAGCAGCGGGGTGGCCCCGCGCCGGGGCACCGTGGTGCGGATCGGCTTGCCCACCCGGGCGTCCAGGTCGAGCACCTGGTCGCGGTCCACCACCAGCTCGGGCCGGGCCAGCATGGTGGTCTCGGTCCAGTTGCCCTCTTCGTCGGCCCGGAAGATCAGGCTGTTGACCCCGTACCGGCCCTTGGGCACCCGGACCGTGGCGTCGCCGTCCGGGTCGTAGACGTCCCGGGGGAAGGCGAAGCCGGCGAGGTCGACCAGGCTGGTGAGGTAGTCGCCGGTGCGGGCGCCGGCCCGGTCCCGGTGCCGGAGCGTCAGGTTGTAGCTCTCCACCTCACGGTTCACCGCCAGCGGGGTGACCGCCACGGTGTCGCCGGAGCGGGCGACGATCCGCCCGGTCCAGTACCCGTCGACGGCACCGGCGCGGGTGTCCGCCGTGACCGTCACCTGGGCGGTGCCGCCGGCCGGCACGGTCAGCCGGGACGCGCCGAGGGTGAACATGCCGGCGGGCGCCGGCTGCCCGGCCGGCCCGATCGCCTCGGTGCTCAGGTCGAGGGTGAGCGGGGCGGCCCCGGCGTTGCGGTAGGTGACCGTCCGGGTGATCGGCTGATCGTCGGCGTGCGGCCAGACGGCCAGCCCGAAGGAAACCCCGACCGGGTCGCTGGTGACCTGCTCGGTGATGGCGCGCGCCACGTCGACCCGGCCGGCGCCCTGCTGGTACGCGGTCTGCTCCGGGTGCGGCTTCGCCGAGGCCATCAGGGTCGCCTTGAGCTGGCCGGCCGCCCAGCCCGGGTGCTGCTGGGCCAGCAGGGCCGCGGCGCCGACCACGTGCGGGGTGGCCATCGAGGTGCCGGAGAGTGAGACGTACCGCTCCCCCACCGGGTCGCCGATCCGGCCGTGCGCGGCGCGGGCCGCGACGATCTCCACGCCGGGCGCGGTGAGGTCCGGCTTCAGGCCGTCGTCGCCGATCCGTGGTCCCCGGCTGGAGAAGTCGGCGAGGTTGTCGTCGCGGTCCACGGCGCCCACGGCGAGCGCCGCGTCGGCGCTGGCCGGTGAACCGACCGAGCCGTCCATGCCGTCGTTTCCGGCGGCGGTGACGAAGAGCGCGCCGGTCTGCGCGGTGAGCGTCTGCACGGCCTGCTCCAGCGGGTCCACCTCGGAGGTGTCCCAGCCGCTGAGGCTCATGTTGACCACGGTGGCGCGCTTCTCGACGGCGGCCCACTCCATGCCGGCCAGGATCGCCGAGTCGGCGCAGCCCTCGTCCTCGCAGACCTTGCCGGAGAGCAGGGTGGCGTCCGGGGCCACGCCCCGGTACCGCCCACCGGAGGCGGCGCCGCTGCCGCCGATGATCGACGCGACGTGGGTGCCGTGCCCGACGGTGTCGTCCGCGTCCGGGGCGGCGCTGAAGTTGCGCGCGTCGGCGACCCGGCCGGCCAGGTCCGGGTGGGTGGTGTCGACGCCGGTGTCGAGGACGGCCACGGTGACGCCCCGGCCGGTGAAGCCGGCGGTCCAGGCGGCCGGCGCGCCGATCTGCGGCACGCTGTGGTCCAGGGTGATCTTCCGTTTCCCGTCCAGCCAGATCCGGTCGACGCCCCCCGCCGCCTCGACCCGGGCACCGGCGCGCCCGGCCGTGAGGGCCCGCCAGACCGTTCCGGCGTCCGCCTTCGGCGCGGTGAGCGCCGCGCCGCGGATCGCCGGCAGGTCGCGGGTCACCCGGGTGCCGGCCGGTGCGGCGGTGCCGCGCCGGGCGAGCCCTTCGGGGTACGACACCAGCAGCGGGAGGCTGTCCCGCCGGGCGTCGTCGTAGCCGGACGCGATCAGCTCGGTGACGTCGAAGAGCCGCCGGTCGACCCGGCCGGCCCGGATCAGCGGCAGCGCGTCGCGCGGCACCACGGAGAGGTGGCCCCGGTCCCGGCCGACCAGGAACCCGATGCCGTCCCGCCCGGGGCCCGGACGGACCGCGGCCCGGTCGCCGCCGGTGACGGTGATCCGGTCACCGGTGAGCAGGGTGACGGTGACCGGACGGGCACCGGCCGGTGCGGCGGGCCGGGCGGCGGGGCCGGTAGGCCGCGCCTCGGGCGCCGCGGCGGCCCAGCCCGGCGTGCCGAGCACCAGGGCGGCGGCGAGGCCGGCGGCGGTCAGTTTTCTTCTCGTTCGGCGCAACGCATTCCTCCTTCGGAGCGTCTTCATCGATGAGAGAGGCATCGATGCGAATCGTCAGGATTGCATACCTGGTATGCATAAGGAAGTCGGCAAGCCGACTGAATCCCGGCCGGAACGGGCAGAATCGTCCGATGACCTCCATGAAGGACCGGATGCTCGCCGGCGAGCCCTACCGCGCCGAAGGCCCGGAGATCGAGGCCGACCTGGACCGGGCGGCACGGCGCACCGAACGCTTCAACACCAGCCCCGCCGCCGACCCCGCGGCCCGGCTCGCCGCACTGCGCGACCTGCTCGGCTCGCTGGGCGAGGACGCCTGGATCCGGCCACCGTTCCACTGTGACTACGGCTGGCAGACCCACGTCGGGCCGCGCACCTTCGTCAACTTCAACGCGGTCTTCCTCGACGTCGCCCGGATCACCATCGGCGCGGACGTCCAGATCGGACCGAACGTGCAACTCCTCACCGCCACCCACCCGGTCGAGGCGGAGCCCCGCCGGGCGAAGTGGGAGTCCGCGAAACCGATCACCATCGAGGACAACGTCTGGCTCGGCGGCGGGGTCATCGTGCTGCCCGGGGTGACCATCGGGGCGAACACAGTGGTCGGCGCGGGCGCGGTGGTGACCAGGGACCTACCCCCCAATGTGGTCGCGTTGGGTAATCCCGCTCGACCGGTACGAACCCTCGACTAGCCGTTCTACCTGCAAAAACATCGTTTCGTTGAGATGCAAAACCGTGCCGAAGGATGCACTCTGGGTAGTGAACGTCCGGCCTGGGGAGCGGATCATGGAACGCGTGCTGGAACTACGGGTGCACGGGGTGTCCAACACCCCGCCCGCCCAACTGCTCGGCCTGCGCTCCGCCCCCGGCGACGGCGGACCGTACAGCCGGCTCGTCGCCGGCGGCGAGGTCACCGGCTTCTACCGGTCCAGCGCCGCCGGACGGGACGACCCGCTCACCGTCGAGGCGTACAGCTGGGGGCAGTTGACCTCCGGGGCGCGGACCGCGCGGGACGTCGAGCGGGCCCTCTGGACGCTGCTGCTGCCGTTCACGCTGGCCAACGTGGCGCACTTCGCCCGCGCCGGCATCCCGCCCGACCTGCACTCGGAACGCTGGGCCAGCAGATCCGGCATCACCGCCTGGCTGATCCGGCTCTTCTGCCTGAGCCTCACCGGCACTCTGGTGATCACGGTGACCGGGGTCGGCGTGGACCTGATCGGCTGGCAGTGCGTCGGCCCGGACTGCCTGCGCCAGATCCCCGGACCGTGGGAGTGGCTGGGCAACGAGTGGTGGCGCCAGGACACCCGGGCGCTCAGCGTCGGCCTGCTGCTGCCGCTGCTCCTGCTGCTCGCCCTCGGCGGCCTGGCCTGGCGCACCTACCAGTACGAGGCGCAGATGCCCGCCGACCCCCAGGTCCCGCCGGCGGGCGTGGACGGTACGCCGGACGCACTCCCGCCCACCGGGCGGGCCGAACCACCGGAGAACCCGCTGCAGCACCCGAGCTTCTGGTGCGGGGAGGGGCAACTGCGCCGGGCGGCCGTGCTGCACCTCAGCACCGGAGCGGTGGTCGCCGCGGCCGTACCGCTCGCCGGGGTGGTCATCATGGACCCACCCCGTGGCCTGCGGGCCGCGATCGCCTGGCCCACCGTGGTGGCGCTCGCGGCGGTGCTGGCCATCGCCGTGGTCGCGCTGGGCCGGCCGGCGCTGACCCGCCGGCAGGGGAACATCCCGCTCGGTCCGTGGAGCGCCGCCGTGGCGCTGCTGGCCGGCCTCGGCGTGGCCGGCACCCTGCTGCTGCTCCTGCTCCCGGACGGCCCCGCCGGCCCGCCGCTGGCCAGCTACCGCCCACCGATCGGCTGCGTCACCGACCCGGGCATCGCCGGCTGCCGGACCGACCGGTCCCTGCCCGGATACGACACCGCCGTCGCCTGGCTCGCCACCTGCCAGGTGCTGCTGCTGGTCACGATCGGCGCGGTGAACCGGTCCGGCCGCCGAGGGCTGATCGCCCCGCTGGCCGGCGCCGTGCTGCTCCCCCTCGGTGCGCTCTGGACCGAGTGGGGGCTGCCGGGCCTCCCCCCGGCGCCGGACGGGTCGCGGACCTGGCTGCTCGCCGTGCCGGCCATCGTGGTGGCCGTCATCGGGCTGTTGCTGCCCCGGACCCGGCCCGCCGTACCCGAGCAGCCCCTCGGCCCGCACACCGACCTCGCCTGGGGCGGCCGTGGCCCGGCGATCATCGCCGGCTTCGGCTGGATGATGGCCATCGCCTACTGCGCCGGCCTGCTCTACTGGGTCAGCGACCGGCTCGACGACCGGGCCGACCCGAGCGGCGCGAGCCGGGTGGTGCCCCCGCTCGCGGTGTTCTGGGCCGGGCTGGCCTGCATGGTCGCCCTGCTCGCGCTGCTCGGGCTGCTGGTCCGGGCCGGCCTGCTGTTCCGGTCCCTGCGCCGGGCCGAGTACGCGGCCCTGACCGCGGCGGCCCCGGCGCTCTCCGCGCACGAGCTGCGCCGCTGCCGGGACGTCAGCAGGTTCCGGGCGCTGCACCGCCTGGTCGGCGAGCGGGCGATCCGGCTGGTCGGCTGCTACGCCACCGTCTCCCTCGTGCTGGTGACGCTCTGCTGCGCGGCCGCGCTCTCCCGCAACCGGCCAAGCCCGCAGTCGCCGGCCGGCTGGCAGGTGGTCATCCACTGGACCGCCAACCTCGGCGACATGCTGCTCGGCTGGCTGCCGCTCGTGGTGGGCGCCCTCGGGCTGCTGGTCTACCGCAACGACACGGTGCGACGCTCGGTGGGCGTGGTCTGGGACATCGGCACGTTCTGGCCGCGCGCCGCGCACCCGCTCGCCCCGCCCAGCTACGCCGAACGGGCCGTGCCGGAGCTCCAGACCCGGATCGCCGGCCTGCTGGCGCTCCCCCCGCACCACCCCGATCGGATGGACGGGGTGATCCTCTCCGGGCACAGCCAGGGCGCGGTCATCTGCGCCGCCGTGCTCCTGCAGATGCCCCGCCGCTGGCGCCGGCGGATCTGGTTCTTCTCGTACGGCTGCCAGCTCACCCGCCTCTACGGCCGGGTCTTCCCCGCCTACTTCGGGCCGCCCCGGCTACGGGCCCTGGCCCGGGCGCTGAGCTGGGAACCCGGGCACGTCACCTGGACCAACTTCTGGCGCGGCACCGACCCGCTGGGCTGGCCGGTCACCGCCGGGGAACGCGACGTGCCGGTCGCCGACCCGGAGGCCCTGCACCCGAGCGGCGGCGAGGTCGCCGACCCGCCGATCCGCAACCACAGCGGCTACCCGGACGCGCCGGAGTTCACCCGGGAACGGGCCGTGGTCGCCCGGCTGCTGCGCCGCAGCATCCCGTCACCCCGGCAGCGGGTCGGCTAGCCGGACCACCAGGTCGGCGTGCCCGGCGGTGCCGGCGACCCGGGCGGCGTTCGTCTCGTCGCTGCCCAACGCCCAGGCCCGCGCCTCCGCCGGGGACTTCCCGTACGCCTCGTGCCGGGCGACCAGCCGGCGCACCCGCAGCTCGGCGTCGAGATCCAGGAACCAGGCCTCGTGCAGCAGCGTGCGCACCTCCTCCCACGGGTCGTCCCGCAGCAGCAGGTAGTTGCCCTCGGTCACCACCAGCCGCACCTCGGGCGGCACCTCGATCGCCCCGGCGACCGGCTCCTCCAGGTCCCGGCGGAACTCCGGCGCCCAGACCGAGGTCGGTTCCAGCCGCCGCAGCCGGCGCAGCGTGGAGACGTACCCGTTGACGTCGAAGGTGTCCGGGGCGCCCTTGCGCCCGGCCCGCCCCAGCCGGGCCAGCGCCGACTGGGCCAGGTGGAACCCGTCCATCGGCACCAGCCGGGCCGCCGGGCCCACCTCGGCGGCGATCCGCTCGGCCAGGGTGGACTTGCCCGCCCCGGGCGCGCCGGCGATGCCGAGCAGCTGCCGCGGGCCGGCGTCGGCCAGGGCACGCGCCCGGGCCACCAGCTCGTCGAGCGGGAGCACCCGCGCCGCCGGCATCAGCCGAGAACCGGTTCGCTGATCCGGAACCGGGCCTCCACGGACGCCTGCACCGGCTGCGGGCGCGGATCCAGCTCCAGCTCGGGCGGGGCCTCGCCGCCCGGACCACCCTTCATGACCGCCCGGAGGACCATCGGTTGCGCGCCCGGACCGGTGTCGGCCAGCTCCAGCAGCCCGGTCACCCGGGCGCCGAGCGCCTCCGCGTACTCGCGGGCGCGGGCCAGCGCGTCGGCCACCGCGGCGTGCCGCGCCTCCCGGTACGCCGGGCTGTCCGGCCGCAGCAACCACCACGGGCCGGCCACCTCGACCTGGTCCTGGTCGGCCAGACGGAGCATCAGCTCGCCGAGCGCGGTGAAGTCGGCGACCGTGACGGTGGTGCTCACGCTGCCGTGGTACGCCACCACCCGCTCGCTCGACCGCTTGGTCTCCGGCCAGACCCGCAGCTGGTCGGTCTCCCGCCGCGCCACCGCCGGCTCGGCCCCGTCGAGCAGCACCCGCACGGCGGCGGCCCGCTCGGCCAGCCGGGCCAGGGTGGCCTCCCGGTCGCGGTCCCGGGCGGTCGCGGTCACCGTGAAGCGGGCCAGCTCGGGAGCGACCTCCCGGTACGCCTCACCGCGTACCACCACGACCGGTGCCTCCGCCATGCCCACCACCCTAGAACCTTCCTCCGCGCGGTGCCGGCCGCCCGGCTCAGCCCGCGGCGGGCCGGCGGGGCAGGTGCCCGGTGTAGGTCACCGCGCCGGCCGTCAGCCGGCAACCGGTCAGGTGGCCGCCCGCCGCGCCCAGCTCGCGCAGGTAGGCCAGCTCCCCCGCGTGGTCGACGCCGGCCGGGAACTCCCGCTCGTGGCGGTCGAAGGCGCGCTCCGCCAGCGCCGCGCGGGCGGCCCGCCCCTCGTCCAACCGGGCGGTCAGCGCGGCCGGGTCACCGTCGCGCAGCGCGGCGGCGAACTCGTCGAGGACCGCGCGGACGGACTCCAGTCCGGCCAGCACCGGGCCCCGGTTGCCGAGCAGCATGTTGGCGGTGCGCGGGGGCGGACCGCCGGCCACCCGGGTGCCGTCGGCGAAGCTGCCGGCGGCGAGGGCGAGCACGGCGTCGCGCAGCGCCGACCGCTGCACCGCCCCGGCGAGCGCGCCGGCCAGCAGGTGCGGCAGGTGCGAGCTGAGCGCGGCCGCCCGGTCGTGCTCGGGGGCGGACATCGGCACCACCCGGGCCCGGAACACCTCGATGAGCAGCGCCGCGAGCCGGCGGAACGGGGCCATCCCGTTCGGGCCGGGGCAGAGCACCCAGGCGGCGTCGAGGAGCAGCCCGGCGTCCGCGGCGGCCGGACCGGCCCGGTCGGCGCCGGCCATCGGGTGGCCGGGCACGAACCGGTGCCCGAGGCCCTGCCCGGTGGCGGCCGCCGCCACCTCCGCCTTCGTGCTCCCGACGTCGGTGAGCACGCAGTGTTCACCGGTGGCCGCGGCCACCCGGGTCAGCATGCCGGGCAGGGTGGGCAGCGGGCCGCAGAGAAACACCACGTCGCGGCCGGCCACCGCCGCCTCGACCGGGTCCGGCGCCGGGACGCCCCACCGGCGGGTGTGGGCCCGGACGCCCGGGTCGGGATCCCAGCCGGCGACGTCCAGCCCGGCGTCGCGCAGCCGCAGCAGCAGCGAGCCGCCGATCAGCCCGGTGCCGACCACGGCGGCCCGCACCGCGGCCACCGGCCGGTCGCCGGAGGCCGGGCCGTCCCGCCCGGTCGCGTCGCCGGTCACCGCCGCCGCCCGAGGTCAGTCGCGCAGCCGGTCGGCGACGGCTGCGACGTGCTCGTCGGACTCGGTCAACGCCACCCGGACGTGCCGGGCGCCGGCCGGACCGTAGAACACGCCGGCGGCGACCAGGATGCCCCGGCGGGCCAGCCAGTCGACGGTGTCCCAGCAGTCCTCGTCCCGGGTCATCCAGAGGTAGAGCCCCGCCTCGGAGTGCTCGATGGTGAAGCCGGCCGCGGTGAACGCGGCGCGCAGCCGCTCCCGCCGGGCCCGGTAGCGCTCCCGCTGCTCGTCGGCGTGCGCCTGGTCGCCGAGCGCGGCCACCATGGCGGCCTGCACCGGGGCGGGCACGATCATGCCGGCGTGCTTACGGATCTTGAGCAGCTCGGCCACCAGCGCCGGGTCGCCGGCCACGAAGCCGGCCCGGTAGCCGGCCAGGTTGGAGCGCTTGGAGAGCGAGTGCACCGCGAGCACGCCCTCGTACGAGCCGCCGCAGACCTCCGGCGCGAGGATCGAGACCGGCTCGGCGTCCCAGCCCAGCGGCAGGTAGCACTCGTCGCTGGCGACCACCGCGCCGCGCTCGCGCGCCCAGTCGACCACCTTGCGCAGGTGGCGCGCGGGCAGCACCCGGCCGGTCGGGTTGCCCGGCGAGTTGACCCAGACCAGGCGCACCCGGGGGGTCGGGCCCAGCGCGGTCAGCGAGTCGGTGCGTACCGTGGTGGCGCCGGCCAGCCGGGCCCCGTCCTCGTACGTCGGGTAGGCCACCGACGGCACCACCACCACGTCACCCGGGCCGGCGCCGAGCAGCGTGGGCAGCCAGGCCACCAACTCCTTGGAGCCGATCGTCGGCAGCACGCCGAGCCCGTCCACGCCCGCGCCGCAGGCCCGGGAGACCCAGGCCGCGATGGCGTCCCGCAGCGCCGGGGTGCCGGCGGTGAGCGGGTAGCCCGGCGCGTCGGACGCGTCGGCGAGCGCCTGCCGGATCAGCGCGGGCACCGGGTCGACGGGCGTGCCCATCGAGAGGTTGATCAGACCGTCCGGGTGCGCCGCGGCCGTCGCGGCCGCGGCGTCCAGGGTGTCCCAGGTGAAGTCGGGCAGCCGCGACGAGACCGGCGCGGGCCGGTTCAGTGGCCCTCTCCGCGCGGCGGCTGGGCGGCCACGAACGTGGCGTCCTTCTCCACCTTGCCGATCTTGGAGGCGCCGCCGGGCGAGCCCAGGTCCTCGAAGAACTCGTAGTTCGCCCCGGTGTAGTCCTTCCACTGCTCCGGGACGTCGTCCTCGTAGAAGATCGCCTCAACCGGGCAGACCGGCTCACAGGCACCACAGTCGACGCACTCGTCGGGGTGGATGTAGAGCATCCGGTTGCCCTCGTAGATGCAGTCGACCGGGCACTCCTCGATGCATGCCTTGTCGAGCACATCCACGCACGGCTCGGCGATGATGTAGGTCACCGGTCTTCTCCTCCGCAAGACTCGTCGCGATCACCCGCGACGGTAAGAGCCTAGTATCTCGCCGGGGAGGAGGTCGATCGTGCTCCGACAGCAGGATGTGGGACACCGGATCGTGGTCCGGCGGATTGTGGGGATTCGCGAAGGCCGACCGCTGTTCAGCGACGCCCTGGGCGAGCTCGTCGAGCTGAGCGAGACCCACATCACGCTCGCCACCGACACCGGCCGGCTCCGGGTGCCCGTCGGCGAGGTGCACCGCGCCCGGCGCGTACCGCCGGCCCGCCGGCCGACCGCCGCCGCGGTGATCGCCCTCGAACTGGCCGCCGACGAGGCGTGGCCCGCCCCGGTACGCGCCCGGCTCGGCGACTGGCTGCTGCGCGGCGCGGCGGGCTGGACCGGCCGGGCCAACTCGGCGCTGCCGGTCGGCGACCCGGACCGCCCGCTGCCCGCCGCACTGGACGCGGTCGTGCGCTGGTACGCCGCGCAGGGCCTGCCGGCCCTGGTGAACACCCCGCTGCCGCTGGCCGGCCCGGTCGGCGCCGAACTGGACGCCCGGGGCTGGTCGGCCCGGCCGCCGGTGCTGGTACAGACCGCGCCGCTGGCCGCGCTCCCGCCCGGCCGGCCCGAGCCGCCCGCGGTCGACCTCGCCGCCACCCCGTCGGAGGAGTGGCTGGCGATCGCCGCCGGCCGCAAGGGCGGGCTGCCCGACGCGGCCCGGCACGTGCTCACCGCCGTGGACCGGGTCCGCTTCGCCCACCTGCGCGTCGACGGCGAACTGCTGGCGGTCGGCCGGGGCACGGTCACCGGCGACGGGCGCTGGCTCGGCCTCAGCCTGATCGAGGTGCTGCCCAAGGCCCGCCGGCGCGGCTACGCGGGCGCGGTGATCCGGGCCCTGGCCGACTGGGCACGGACCGAGGGCGCCACCCGCGCCTTCCTCCAGGTGGAGCAGCACAACACCGGGGCGGTCGCGCTCTACCAGCGGCTCGGCTTCACCACCCACCACACCTACCTCACCCGGGTCGCCCCGGCCTGAGCCGGCGCCGGGTCAGCGGCGTACCACCCGGCGCGGCTTGGCGGCCTTCAGCTCGGCGTACCGCTTGAGCTGGCGGGACCGGTGGTCGCGGCCGAGCGCGGTGAGGATGAGGTAGCCGACCGCCACGCCGGCCGCCACGGCGGCCAGGTAGAGCCAGATCTGGGCGAAGAAGAGCCCGGCACCCCCACCGAACGGGTTCTCCCCGACCAGCAGCGGCCCGACGAAGACGGTCAGCGCCAGGGCCACCGCGACCGCGCCGGCCAGGTCGGCCGACCACCGGCCGACCGGCCGGTCCTGCCCCCAGCGGAACGCCAGCGCGGCCAGGATCAGCCCGATGACCAGGAACATCAGCCAGGAGACCCGGTCCGAGGCGGCATCGTCGTCCGGGAACCCGAACCTGATGACCAGCCGCGCCACCACGTTGACCAAGAACAGCGCCGCCGCCAGCACGCCGATCGCGCGCCACCGCTCCCTCATCGCACGCCTCCCGCCGTACGCCCGCCCCCACGGCGAGCTCCTGGCAGGAATGTCTACCACCGCCACCGGTGTCGCGTCAGCACCCTCAACGATGCGCGGGGGGCAGCACCAGTTGCCGGAAACCCAGCACCGCGAAGGTGACCGCGCCGGCCACCACCAGCCCGAGGCCGAGCACGTTGTCGCCGGTGAGCGCGAGGTCGCCCTCGGCGGTCCGGAAGCCACCGGCGACGATCAGCACGAACCACGGCAGCGCGGCCAGCGCCGCCGCCCAGCGGGTCCCCACGGCGGCGTGCGCGAACCAGCCCACCAGGACCGTCACCAGCACCGCCACGGCGATGCCGCCGACCCCGGCCACGATCCCGACCAGCGCCGCCGGCAGCCCGCCGGGCGGCCCCTGCACCAGCTCCCAGGACCAGGTGGCGTAGAGCAGTTCGAGCAGCGCCAGGAGCACCCCGGCCCAGACCGTCACCACACCGCCGGCCACCCGCAGCGCGAGGTCGGCGGAGCGGGCCGGTCGGGCCGGTGGCGCGGTGGGGTCGGGCTCGGCGGCGAGCGACATCGGAACGGCCGGCAGCGTCACCGGAGGCCGGCCGCCGCGACCGGGGACCGGTCCACGCCGTCCAGCGGCAGCCCGGCGAAGAGGTCGTCCTCCCAGCCGTACGGGCCGGTGCCCGGGCCCCGCTCGCCGACCGCGAGGGTGAAGTACTCCACGCCCATGAACTCGGCGCCGAAGTTGCCGGCGATCGAGTAGAGCCAGGAGTTGGCCGGGATCTGGGTGGCGTGCGCGCGCATTGCCGCCTCCTTGGCGGCGTGCCGCTCGGTGGCGTCGATCCGCGCGGCGATCTCCGGGTCGGGGGTGCCGAACGGCAGCTCCTCGATGCTGTCGATGCCGGCGAAGGGGTTGTCCGCGCTCTCGGTGAACGCGTCCAGGCCGGCCTCCAGCACGCTGCGCGGCATCGCCGTCCAGTAGACCTTGGCCGGGGCGATCCCCTCGAGGTCGGCCAGCTCCCGGGCCCGCATCGCCACCCGGTGCGCCTGGATGTGGTCCGGGTGGCCGTAGAAGCCGTTCGGGTCGTACGTGATCATGACCTGCGGCCGGACCTCGCGGATGACCTCCAGCAGGTACCCGGCGGCCTCGTCGAGGTCGGCCTGCCAGAACGCCCGCGGGTGCTCGTTGGTGGCCAGGCCCATCATGCCGGAGTCGCGGTAGCGGCCGGCGCCGCCGAGGAAGCGGTGGTCGGTGACGCCGAGCGCCGCGCAGGCGGCGGCCAGCTCGCCGATCCGGTACCCGCCGAGCTGGTCGGCCTCGGCCGCGGCGAGCTGGGCCAGCGCCGGCACGTGGATCTCGCCCTCCTCGCCCAGCGTGCAGGTCACCAGGGTGACGTGGGCGCCGGCGGCGGCGTAGTGCGCCATCGTCGAGCCGGTGCCGATGGACTCGTCATCGGGGTGCGCGTGGACCAGCAGAAGTCGTCGGTCGGGCAGCGTCGTCACGCCCGTCACTCTAACCGGCGGTCCTGTCCCACCGAGGTTTACGCGTCCGCGCAGGTCGGCCACATCACCCGGAACGCGCGCCTACCATCCGAGGCGTGGACTTTCCCGAGCTGGCCGCCCGTACCCGTCGGTTCAGCCACGGGGCGCCGCGCGCCGTCTCCGTCGCGGACGACGGCTCCCGGGTCATCTTCCTGCGCTCCTCCGGACCGGAGGACCCGGCGGACGCGCTCTGGCTGCTCGACGTCGCCTCCGGCGAGGAGCGGCTGGTCGCCGATCCGGCGGTGCTGCTCGGCGCGGACGCCGACCCCGGCGCCCTCTCCCCCGGCGAGCGCGCGCTGCGCGAGCGGCTGCGGCTGGCCGTCTCCGGCATCGGCTCGTACGCCCTGGACGGCGCCGGCCGGGTGGCCACGTTCGCGCTGGCCGGCCGGCTGTTCCGGGCCGACCTGGTGCACGGCGACGTGGTCGAGGTGGCCGCCGTCGGCCCGGTGATCGACCCGCGGCCGGACCCGACCGGCGCCCGGCTGGCCTACGTCACCGACGCCGCCGAGGGGGTACGCCGGGGCCAGTTGCGGGTGGTCGAGCCGGACGGCACCGACAACCTGCTGGCCGGCGAGGACAGCGGGGTGAGCTGGGGGCTGGCCGAGCACATCGCCGCCGAGGAGTTCCACCGGTACCGGGGCTACTGGTGGTCCCCGGACGGGCGCTCGGTGCTGGCCGCGCGGGTCGACGAGTCCCGGCTGGACCGCTGGCACCTGCACGACCCGGCCGACCCGGCGAGCCCGCCGACGACCGTCGCGTACCCCCGGGCGGGTGGGCCGAACGCGCAGGTCAGCCTGCACCTGCTCGACCTCGACGGCGGCTGGGTCGACGTGCACTGGGACCGGGAGACCTACCCGTACCTCACCTCGGTCGACTGGGCCGACGGCGGGCCGCTGATCACCGTGCTGCGCCGCTCCCAGCAGCACGGGCTGGTGCTCGCGGTGGACCCGCGGACCGGGGAGACCCAGGTGCACGCGGAGCTGGCCGACCCGCGCTGGGTGGAGCCGATCCCCGGCACCCCGGCGCACCTGCCGGACGGCCGGGTGCTGGTCGGCGGCGAGCTGGCCCACGACGGGTACGACGCCCGCTGCCTGTTCGCCGACGGCACCCTGCTCACCCCGCCCTCGCTCTACGTCCGGCGGGTGGTGGGGCGGCTGCCCGCCGGCGCGGGCGCCCCGGCCGACCTGCTGGTGGAGGCGAGCGAGGGCGAGCCGAGCCAGCGCCACCTGTACCGGGTCCGGACGGTGATCGGCGGTGGGGTGGACGCCCGGCGGATGGGCTCCGACCCGGGCTGGCACACCGCGACGATCGGCGGGAGCACGCTGGTGGTCGGCATCGCCTCGCTGGAGCACCCGGGGGTGCGCTGGCGGGTGTGGCACGGCGACCGGGAGGTGGGCGAGCTGCGCTCGCTGGCCGCCACCCCGCCGTACGCGCCCCGGCCGACGATGGTGCGGGTGACCGACCGGCGGCTGCCCAGCGCGGTGCTCTACCCGGGCGAGCACGTCAAGGGCACGAAGCTGCCGGTGCTGCTGGACATCTACGGCGGCCCGGGTCACCAGGAGGTGATCGCCGCCCGGTCCGCCTGGCTGGAACGGCAGTGGTGGGCCGAGCAGGGCTTCGCGGTGGTGACGATCGACAACCGGGGCACCCCGGGCATCGCCCCGTCGTTCGAGAAGGCGGTCCACCGCCGGCTGGCCGACGTCATCCTCACCGACCAGGTGGACGCGCTGACCGCGCTCGCCGGCAAGCACCCGGACCTGGACCTGGCCCGGGTGGCGGTGCGCGGCTGGTCGTTCGGGGGCTGGCTGGCCGGGCTGGCGGTGCTGCGCCACCCGGAGCTGTTCCGCTGCGCGATCGTCGGTGCCCCGGTCACCGACTGGACCCTGTACGACACCGCGTACGCCGAGCGCTACCTGGGCCTGCCGGAGGACGGGATGGACGTCTACGCCCACCACTCGCTGGTGGAGCTGGCCGCCGAGCCGGTCGGCGACCCGGCGCAGGCCCGGCCGATGCTGCTGGTGCACGGCCTGGTCGACGACAACGTGGTGGCCGCGCACACGCTGCGGCTGTCGGCCGCGCTGCTGTCCGCCGGCCGCCCGCACGCGGTGCTCCCGCTGACCGGGGCCAGCCACATGGCCGCCGGCGGCGTCGCCGAGCGCCTGCTCCGCCTGGAGCTGGACTTCCTCCGCCGCCACCTGTGAGGTCGGGGCCCGCTCAGCGCCTGCGGTGGCGCCGAGGCCGGGCGGCGCCGCCAACCGACCGGAAAGGGGCCCTTTGCCCGACACCGGGGTGTCGGGCAAGGGCCCCTTCGGTCAACCGGTTACTGCTTGACGTACGCGTTGATCAGCGCGGGGTAGCCGAAGATGCTGGACAGGTAGATCCCGCCCACCTTCGAGCCGTGCAGGTAGTAGCCCTGCTCGACGAAGAGCGGCACGGCCGGGGCCAGCTCGGTCATGACCCGCTTGTCCAGCTTGGCCCACTCCTTGCCCTGGTCGCCCGCCGGCATGGCGAGGATCCGGTCGAACTCCTTGTTGATCTCGTCGCTGTTCACGTACGAGGTGTTGCTGTTGTTCTCCGCCTTGATGGTGCGCCCGTCGAAGAGCACCGGCAGGATCGCGGCACCGCTGGGCCAGTCCGCGGCCCACTGGTCGAGCCAGATGTCGTACGGGTTGTTCTTCTTGCCGACCTCGTCCAGCTTGGCGTCGGTCGGAATGGTCTTCACCGTGATCTTGAAGCCGGCCCGCTCCAGGTTGCCCTTGAGCTGGGTGGCCAGCTCCGGCGAGTCGTCGCTGATGCCGAGCACCAGCTCCGGGGTCTTGCCGCCGAGCAGCTCCTTGGCCTTGTCGGCGTTACCGGTCGCGCCGGCCGGGTAGGCGTCGTAGTTCTCCCAGCCGATGGTCGACGGCGGCATCAGGGTGGTGACCGCCTTCGCCGAGGCCTCACCGCCGTACGCCTTGATCAGGCCGCTGCGGTCGATGGCGTAGTTCAGCGCCTGGCGCACCGACAGGTCGGTGACCCGCTGGGTGTTGATGGTGAGCCGCCACAGGCTCGGGGTCTGGCCGCGCACCGAGCGCTGCTGGAGCGCCGCGTCGGCGGTGACCTTGGCGACCAGCGACGCGGGCACGCCGTTCCAGCCCAGCGCCGCCTGGTCGTCGCCGTTGTCGGCGATCACCCGGTTGGCGCCCGCCTCGTCGTCCGGGCCGAAGGTCCAGACGATCTTGTCCGGGTACGCGTGCCGCACCGGGTCGGTCTTCGGGTCCCAGTTCTCGTTCCGCTCCATCACCAGCTCGACCCCGGCGGTGTTCTTGGTGATCTTGTAGGGCCCGGAGGAGAACGGCTGGTTGTCCAGGTTGACGCCGGTGTCCTTCTCCGGCTTCAGCGGCGCGGTGTACGGCAGCGACGCGGCGAACGGCAGGTCACAGTGCGGCTTGGCGAACTCGAACTTCAGCGTCTTCGCGTCCGGGGTGGTGAGGCCGGGCGGCAGCGAGGTCTTGTTCGCCTTGAAGTCCCACTTGGTGTCGTACTGCGGGTCGTTGGCGAGCCACTCCTGCAGGTAGGTGGGGCCGCCGGTCAGGTCGGGGTCGAAGGAGCGGGCGATGCCGTACGCGATCTCCTTGGCGGTGATCGGGCTGCCGTCCTCGAACTTCACCCCGTCCTTGATCTTGAATTCCCAGACCTTGCAGTCCTTGTTCACGTCGGTGCCCGGGGTCTCGGCCAGGTCGCCGACCAGGGTCACCTTGCCCGAGCCGTCGTCCTTGAACGTGGTCAGGAAGCGGCTGTAGAGCGGGGCGTTCATCAGGCCGGCGAACGAGTAGACCCGCTGCGGGTCGATGTGCGAAATCTTGGTCTCCCGGATCACCCGGAAGGTGCCGCCCTTGGCGGCGCCCGGGACCTCGGCGGCCGGACCCATCGAGTCCTTCGGGTCGGTGGCGATCGAGCCGCTCTGCACCCGGTCGGCACCGGCGTCGCCGTCGGTACCCTTGTTCTCGCTGCACGCACCCATCACCGCGAGCAGTGCGAGCGCGCCGCCGGCGGCGGCAGCCCTCTTCAGGCGCATCTGCGCCACCTCCCTTATCTGGAGCCTCGTCAGACGACGTAGGAAAACTACGGTTTGTGTAACAGAGGGCGGTGGATTTCTCCATGCCCTGCCCGGGGCCGTTGCGCTATCGCAACCGGACCCGGGGGTCGATGGCGGCGTAGAGCACGTCGACCACGATGTTGGCGACCACGATGAAGACCGCCGAGATCAGCACGGTGGCCATGATGGTCGGCAGGTCGCCCGACCGGACCGCGTCCACCGCCGTCCGGCCCAGGCCCTGGATACCGAAGGTGGTCTCCGTGATCACCGTGCCGCCGAGCGCGCTGCCCACGTCCAGACCGGCGATGGTGACGATCGGGGTGATCGCCGCGCGCAGCGCGTGCCGGCCGTACACCTTGGGTTTGGCCAGGCCCTTGGCCCGCGCGGTGCGGACGAAGTCCTCCGACAGGGTCTCCAGCATCTGGGCCCGGGACAGCCGGGCGTAGACGGCGGAGAAGAGGAAGGCCAGGCACACCCAGGCCAGCACGAGCCCGCTGGCCCACTTCACCGGGTTGTCGAAGATGGAGGTGTAGCCCGGCGTCGGGGTGATCCGCAGGTTGTAGGTGAAGATCAGCAGCAGTACCGCGCCGACGAAGTAGAGCTGCATCGAGGCGCCGGCCAGCGAGAAGCCGATGGCCAGCCGGTCCAGCACCGTGCCCCGCCGCAGTGCCGAGATCATGCCGAGCCCGACGCCGAGCACCAGCCAGAGCACCGCGGCCGGGAGGACGATGCTGAGCGTCACCGGGAGCACCCGGGCGAGCGTATCGGTCACCGCCTCGCTGTTGACGTACGAGTAACCGAGGCACGGGGCGTCGCACCGGCCGCCCTGGGAACTGCCCAGATCCCGGCCCGTGACAATGCCCTTCATGTAGTTGGCGTACTGCTCGGGCAGCGGGTCGCGCAGGCCCAACTCCTCGCGGACCCGCTCGAGCCGCTCCGCGTTGCAGTTCTTCGGGCACATGCCGCTGACCGGGTCCCGGGGCAGGCCGAAGAACATCAGGAAGCTGAGCACGCTCACCGCGAAGAGGGTGAGCACGGCGGTGAGCAGCCGGCGTACCAGGAATCGGGTCATCAGAACTTTCCTTCACTCGCGACTGCGGGGCTCCGCCCCGCCGCACTCCGCGCGCTCATCGCATCCACCCCTACCGGGACGACTTCGGGTCGAGCGCGTCACGCAACGCGTCGCCGAGCAGGTTGAAGGCGAGCACGAGGATGAAGATCGTGACGCCGGGGAAGAACACGTACGCCGCGTCGGTCTGCAGGTACGGGATGCTCTGGAAGATCATCCGGCCGAAGTCGGCGGTCGGTTCGAGGATGCCGATGCCGAGGAAGGAGAGCGCCGCCTCACCGGTGATGTACTGCGGCACGGCGAGCGAGAAGGCGACCAGGATCGGCGCCCAGAGGTTGGGCAGGAGCTGCCGGAAGAGCATGTGCCCCAGCCCGGCGCCGCTGGCCCGCGCCGCCTCCACGAACTCCCGCTCGCGCAGCGAGATGACCTGGCCCCGGACCAGCCGGGCGGTGCTCGTCCAGCCGAACGCGGCGAAGATCCCGATGAGCACGGCCACCTGGAACGACGGCGGCACCTCCTCGCGCGGGCCGTAGAAGCGCAGCGCCACGGTCGGCACCACGGCGAGGGCGAAGATGAGGAACGGCAGGGCCAGCGCCACATCGGTGATCCAACTGATCACCGTGTCGACGATCCCGCCCAGATAACCGGCGATGATGCCGGCCACCACGCCGATCGCCGTGGTCACCAGGGCAGCGGCGAACGCGATGAACAGCGACGTCCGCATGCCGTAGACCATCCGGATGAAGATGTCCCGGCCCAGCCGCGGCTCCAGCCCGAACCAGTGGTCGCCGGTGATCCCGCCGACGTAGCCCAGCGGCATCCCGTTGCCGTCCAACAACTGCTGGAACTGCTCGTTCGGGCCGACCCCGTACAGCCTGGAGACCAGCGGCGCGGCCAGTGCCAGCACGATGAAGAAGACCAGCACCACACCACTGACCATCGCGGTGCGGTCCCGGCGCAGCCGGGTCCAGGCGAGCTGGCCCGGCGACCGGCCGACGAAGGCCCGCTCGTCGGGCTTGACGGTGTCGGCCGCCGGCTCGATCTCGGCCCGCGCCGTGCTCTCGACCGGTGACAGGCTCACGGTGCCTCCTCAGTTCGCGACTGCGGGGCTCGCAAAACCGGCTCACTCCTCGCGCTCACCCTGCCTCCTCAGTTCGCGACTGCGGGGCTCGCAAAACCGGCTCGCTCCTCGCGCTCACGGTGCCTCCTCAGTTCGCGGCTGCGCGCTCACGGGCGACACCGTCACGGCCTCGCTGCTCCCGGCGCCGCCCGACCCCTGCGCGGGACCAGCGGCGATCGTTCCCTGCTCGGGGAAGTGGCAGGCGGTGACCTGATGACCGCCGTCGCGGGCGATCAGGGCCGGCTCCTCCTCGGCGCACCGCTCCTGCGCCTTCCAGCAGCGGGTCCGGAACCGGCAGCCCGAGGGCGGATTGAGCGGGGTCGGCACGTCGCCGGTGAGCCGGATCCGCCCGGCCGGGCCGAGCGCCGTCACGTCCGGGATCGCCGACAGCAGCGCCCGGGTGTACGGGTGCTGCGGCCGCTCGTAGATGTCGTCGCGGTCGCCGATCTCGACGATCTTGCCGAGGTACATCACCGCGACCCGGTGGCAGAAGTGCCGGATCACGGCCAGGTCGTGGGCGATGAACACGAACGCCAGGTCGAGTTCGCGTTGCAGGTCGCGCAGCAGGTTGATGACCTGCGCCTGGATCGAGACGTCCAGCGCGCTGACCGGCTCGTCGGCGACGATCAGCTTGGGTCGCAGCGCCAGCGCACGGGCGATGCCGATGCGCTGCCGCTGGCCGCCGGAGAACTCGTGCGGGTAGCGGTTGTAGTGCTCCGGGTTCAACCCGACCAGCTCCAGCAGTTCCTGCACCCGCTTCTTCGTCCCGCCCGGCGGGTCGATGCCGTTGACCTGCAACGGCATGGCCACGATCCGGCCGACGGTGTGCCGTGGGTTCAGCGAGGCGTATGGGTCCTGGAAGATGATCTGGAGGTCCTGCCGCAGCGGCCGCAGCTCCCGGCGCCGGGCGTGGGTGATGTCCCGCCCGGCGAACTCGATGGTGCCGGAGGTCGGTTCGAGCAGCCGTACCAGCATCCGGCCGGTGGTGGTCTTGCCGCAGCCGGACTCCCCGACCAGGCCCAGCGTCTCGCCCGGGCGGACGTCGAAGTCCAGCCCGTCGACCGCGCGCACGGCACCCGGGGAGCGGAACCCGTCGCGGACCGGGAAGTGCTTGGTCAGCCCGCGCACCCGCAGCAGCGGTTCGGTCTCGGTGCTCATCGGGCCACTCCCACCTGCGCGATGTCCTGCTGGTAGAGCCGGGTGCGCTCCTCGGCCGGCAGGTGGCAGGCGACCAGGTGGCCCGCCTCCCCGGCCGACCGCAGCTCCGGCACCTCGGTCCGGGACCGGTCGCCGTTGCGGTCCGCGTAGCGGCAGCGCGGGTGGAAGGCGCACCCCGACGGCAGGTTGATCAGCGACGGCGGATTGCCCTTGATCGGCACCAGGTCCGCGTCGGCGTCGCCGTGCAGCGACGGCACGCTCGACAACAACCCCCAGGTGTACGGGTGCTGCGGCCGCCGGAGCACCTGCTCCACGCTGCCGTGCTCGACGGCCCGGCCGCCGTACATGACCAGAACGTCGTCGGCCACCTGGGAGACCACCCCGAGGTCGTGGGTGATCAGGATGATCGCCGACCGGAACTCGTCCTGGAGGTCGCTGAGCAGGTCCAGGATCTGGGCCTGCACGGTCACGTCCAGCGCCGTGGTCGGCTCGTCGGCGATCACCAGGTCCGGATCGTTGACCAGGGCCATCGCGATCATCGCCCGTTGCCGCATGCCGCCGGAGAACTCGTGCGGGTACTGGTCGAACCGCTTCGCCGGCTGCGGGATGCCGACCCGGCCCAACATGTCCACGGCCCGGGTGCGCGCCTCCCGCTTACCGGCCCGCGGATGGTGCACCCGGTACGCCTCGGCGATCTGCCGGCCCACCGTGTAGTACGGGTGCAGCGCCGACAGCGGGTCCTGGAAGATCATCGCCATGTCCCGGCCGCGCAGCCGGCGTACCTGCTCCTCCGGCAGGCCGACCAGTTGGCGGCCGCCCACGGAGATCTCTCCGGTGATGGTGGCCCGCTTGGTGTTGTGCAGGCCGAGGATCGCCAGCGAGGTGACGCTCTTGCCCGAACCGGACTCGCCCACGATGCCGAGCGTCCGGCCGCGCTCGACGGCGAACGAGACCCCGTCGACGGCCCGCACCACGCCGTCCTCGGTCTCGAACCGCACGCGAAGGTCCTTGACCCGCAGATAGGGGCCGTCCTCGCCGGTGCGCTGCGCCGGCACCTCGGGGCGGTCCGGCTCCCCGGACGGCGTTGTCTCCGACCTGCCCATGACCGCCTCCCTCTGTGACGAAGAGAACTTACAACAAACTTCTGGAGGCGAAAATAAGCTACAGAACGCGGCCTGTCAGCGGCCAGAGCGTAACGACTGGGTTTCCCACCTGAACAGCCCTCACCTGGACATTCATGGTTGCGACTGGGCAACGCCGCCGCGTTGCCGCACGTGAGGTGCGACCATGGCGGTGGTGATCCAGGGAGGATTCGCGCCGGCACGAGGTGGAGGTGAGGATGACCGCGGCGGTGTTCGACCACGACGGCCCGTGGAGCGAAGAGGACTACCTCGCCCTCGGCGAGACGCAGCAACGCGTCGAACTCTTCGACGGGAGCCTCCACGTGACGCCAGCGCCCACCCCACGGCACCAACGCATCCAGCGGAACCTCGGCAACATCCTCGAGCAGGCGGCGCGCGACGCCGGGCTGGAACTGCTGGAGACGGTCAACGTTCGCCTCAAGCCGGGCCGGATCCCCATCCCCGACCTGGTCGTCACCCAGCCGATCGACTTCGACGAACCGATGATCGAGGCGCAGGACGTGCGGCTGGTCTGCGAGATCATCTCGCCGAGCAACGCGGCCACCGACAAGGTGCTCAAGATGCACTACTACGCTGCCGCGGGCATCGAGTGGTACCTGCTCGTCGAGCAGGAGAACGGGACCCTGCACCTCTACCGCCGGCACGGTCGGCACTACAGCGAAGACTCGGTGACCAAACCCGGCGACTCGTTGGAGCTGACCGAGCCCGTCCGGGCGACGATCCGGCCGGAGGATCTCGTCCCCTGACGGATGTCGGCCCGTTCACCTAGGGTCGGGCCCATGAGCGAGCGGCAGCGAGCGAATCATCAACGCAGCCCGATGGTGCCTCATGGCGGCACGGAGCGAAGCGTAGTGCCGTCATGAGTGGATTCGACGCGGCGACCGCCGCTGTCCAGGCCGCCCTCGACGCCGGGGCGCGGTACGCGGACGCCCGGGTGATGCACCGGCGCTACGAGTCGATGTCGGCCCGCAACGGCGACATCGAGGAGCTGACCCAGGACGAGAGCATCGGCCTCGGCGTCCGGGCGCTGGTCGGGTCGAGTTGGGGCTTCCACGCCGTACCCGAGCTGTCCGACGCCGCGGCCCGCGGAGCCGGCCGGCGCGCCGCGGCGACCGCCGCCGCGAGCGCGCGGGTGCCCGGCCCGCCGATCGACCTGGTCCCCGCCGAGGCCATCGTGGCGAGCTGGTCCTCGGCCTGCCAGGTCGACCCGCTCGGCGTGCCGCTCTCCGACAAGGGCGACCTGCTGGTCCGGGCCACCGCGACGGCGCGCGAGCACGGCGCCGACTTGGCCGAGGGGCTCTACCAGATCTGGGACACCGCGAAGTGGTTCGTCTCCAGCGAGGGGCACCGGATCGACCAGCGCATCCGGGAGTGCGGCGGCGGCATCTCCGCCACTGCCATCGGCGACGGCGAGACCCAGCGCCGGTCCTACCCGAGCTATCGCGGCCAGTACGGCACCACCGGCTGGGAGCTGGTCACCTCGCTCGACCTCGCCGCGCACGCGGCGCGGATCGCCGAGGAGTCCCGGGAGCTGCTCACCGCCCCCGAGTGCCCGGCCGGCGAGACCGACCTGATCCTCGGCGGCGAACAGCTGGCCCTGCAGATCCACGAGTCGGTCGGGCACGCCATCGAGCTGGACCGGATCCTCGGCTGGGAAGCCGCCTTCGCCGGCACCTCCTGGCTGGACCTGGCCCAGCTCGGCACGCTCCGCTACGGCTCCGAGCTGATGAACATCACCATCGACCCGACCATCCCCGGCGCGCTGGGCAGCTTCGGCTACGACGACGAGGGCTCCCCCGCGGTCAAGCGGGACGCCGTCCGCGCCGGCCGCTGGGTGGGGGTGCTCGCCGGCCGGGACTCCGGCGCCGTCGCCGGTCTCGATTACGGCGGCAGCGTACGGGCCGACGGCTGGGCCCGGTTGCCGATGGTGCGGATGACCAACGTGGGCCTCGAACCGGGCCCGCACACCCTCGACGAGATCATCGACGCCACCGACGACGGGGTGCTGATGGACCTCAACCGGTCCTGGTCGATCGACGACAAGCGGCTCAACTTCCAGTTCGGCTGCGAGGTCGGCTGGGAGGTGAAGAAGGGCCGGCGGGGGCGGATGCTGCGCAACCCCACCTACACCGGGATCGGCCCGGTCTTCTGGCGCTCGATGGACATGCTCTCCTCGGAGATCGTCCCGTGGGGGACGCCGAACTGCGGCAAGGGGCAGCCCGGCCAGACCGGGCACACCGGCCACCCGGCCGCCCCGGCCCGCTTCCGCAACGTCCGAGTGGGGGTACGGGCATGAGCGAGCGTCAGCGAGCGAATCATCGGCACAGTCCGCTGGTGCCTCATGCCGAGGCCGAGCGAAGCGAGGCGTCGGCATGAGCGAACTGGACCTCGCCGGGCAGGTGGTGGAGCTGGTCCGCCGGCTCGCCGGGCCGCACGCGCAGGCCGAGGTGACGGTGACCCGGGCCGACCTGGCGCTCACCCGGTTCGCCAACTCGTTCATCCACCAGAACGTCGCCGAGTCGGCCACCACGGTGCGGCTGCGGCTGCACCTGGACGGGCGGACCGCCGCGGGCGGCGGCAGCCTGGTCGACCCCGACGGGCTGGCCACGCTGGTCGAGCGGACCGTGGCGGCGGCGCGGCTCTGCCCGCCGGACCCGGCCTGGCCGGGGCTCGCCCCGGCGGCGCCGGTGCCGCCGGCCGTCTTCGACGAGGCCACCGCCGAGGCGTCGCCCGACGAACGGGCCGCCCGGGTATGCGCCTTCGTGGACGCGGTCGAGGGGCTGGCCGCGGCCGGCTACTGCCGGACGGCGTACCGGTCGGGGGCGTTCGTCAACTCGGCCGGGCACTCGGCGGTGGGGCGCACCACCGAGGCGGCGATGGACGGCATCGCGCGGACCGGCGGATCCGACGGGGTGGCCCGGCTCTGCGCCGACCGGCTCGCCGAGATCGACGGCGCGGCGCTCGGCGCCCGGGCGGCGGCCAAGGCGCGGGCCGCGGCCGATCCGGTCGAGCTGCCCCCGGGGCACTACGAGGTGGTGCTCGAACCGGCCGCCGTCGGCGACGTGCTGCAGAACCTCGCCTGGTTCGGCTTCAACGGCAAGCGGTACCTCGAGCGGCAGTCCTTCGCCGAGCCGGGCGTCGCCCAGTTCGACCCGGCGGTGACCGTGGTGGACGATCCGACGCACGGTTCGGGGCTGCCGTACGACCTGGAGGGCACGCCGCGACGGCCGCTGCCCCTGGTCGAGGCGGGCACCACCCGCGCGGTGGCGCACGACCGGCGCAGCGGCGCCGAGGCGGGCACCGGGTCCACCGGGCACGGGATGCCCGGCGGGTCGACGTTCGGCCCGATCCCGCACAACCTGCGCCTGCTGCCGGCCGCGGACCGGCCGGGCCCGGCGGCGGGGCAGTTGAGCGGCGGAGTGACCGGGGCGGTCGCCGACCCGGACACCGCCGCGCTGGTCGGCGGGATGGCGCGCGGGCTGCTGGTCACCGACTTCTGGTACACCCGGGTGCTCGATCCGAAGCGCCTGGTCATCACCGGACTGACCCGCAACGGGGTGTGGCTGGTCGAGGACGGCGTGCCGACCCGGGCGGTGCGCGACTTCCGCTTCACCGAGTCCTATCCGCAGGCCCTGGGGCCGGCGCGGGTGCTCGGCGTGGGCGGGACGCCGGTGCGCCAGCCGGACCGGGTGGACGGTGCCTGGTGGGAGGCGCCGCCGCTGCGGCTGGCCTCGTGGCACTTCACCGGCGGGGCGTCCGGCTGAGCCACCGCCGCCCACCCCGTCGGCGCACCGCCGACCGCGGCTGGCGCACCGGTCGGCGCACCGTCCACCGCACCGGAAGCATTGATCTTGGCGTGGGTCTTTCCAACCTGCGGGACACACGGGACACTGCGTTGCGCGGCCGGGCCGCGAAGATCGGCGTAACGTGTGTCATTTAGCTGCGCCGGTTCACCGGCGCGGCCGCATGCGTGCGCAAGACGTGGCAGTGGATGCGGTCTCGCCGGTCCGCTGGCCGGTACGAAAGGTGATCCGCCGCCCCCGCGAGGGCGCCGTCAGGGAGACGACTGGAATGACATCAACGTCGGCGACGACGCCGAGACCGCAGCCGCGAGGGGCGCGAGCACGCGCCGCGATAGCTGCCAAGACGTTGCGGACCGACCGCTGGTGGTTCGCGCCACTGATCACCGTCGTCGGGCTCAGCGCCTGGGTCATCTACGCGACGGTCCGGGTCTTCATGCACAAGTGGTACTGGGTCGACCAGTACCACTACCTGACGCCGTTCTACTCCCCGTGCGTGACCGAGCGGTGCGTCGAGGGCTCCTCGCACTTCGGCTCGTTCCTGCCCGGCTGGTGGATCATCCCGGACGCGGCGCTGACCCTGCCGTTCCTGCTGCTGTTCCGGCTCACCTGCTACTACTACCGCAAGGCGTACTACCGGTCGTTCTGGCTGTCCCCGCCGGCCTGCGCGGTCCCGGACGGGCACCAGGCGTACAGCGGCGAGACCCGCTTCCCGCTGCTGGGCCAGAACCTGCACCGCTACTTCTTCTACCTCGCCGCGATCATCTCGCTGATCAACACGTACGACGCCATCTACGCCTTCCACTCGCCGAAGGGCTTCGGCTTCGGGCTCGGCAACCTCATCCTGCTCGGCAACGTGGTGATGCTCTGGGCGTACACCATCTCCTGCCACTCCTGCCGGCACATCATCGGCGGGCGGCTCAAGCACTTCTCCAAGCACCCGCTGCGCTACAAGGCCTGGACCTTCATCTCCTGGCTGAACGTCCGGCACATGCAGCTCGCCTGGATCACGCTCGGCACGCTGGCGGTCACCGACTTCTACGTCATGGCCATCGCCGCCGACTGGTTCCCCGACCTGCGGTTCATCAACTGAAAGCCTGGACATGACTGAGACGCGAATCGAACGACACCACTACGACGTCGTCGTGATCGGGGCCGGCGGGGCCGGCCTGCGCGCGGCGATCGAGGCCCGGCTGGCCGGCAAGAAGACCGCGATCATCTCGAAGTCGCTCTTCGGCAAGGCGCACACGGTGATGGCCGAGGGCGGCGCGGCGGCCGCGATGGGCAACGTGAACGCCCGGGACAACTGGCAGGTGCACTTCCGGGACACCATGCGCGGCGGCAAGTTCCTCAACAACTTCCGGATGGCCGAACTGCACGCGAAGGAGGCCCCGCAGCGGATCTGGGAGCTGGAGACGTACGGCGCGCTCTTCGACCGCACCAAGGACGGGAAGATCTCGCAGCGCAACTTCGGCGGCCACGAGTACCCCCGGCTCGCGCACGTCGGCGACCGGACCGGCCTGGAGCTGATCCGTACCCTCCAGCAGAAGATCGTCTCCCTGCAGCAGGAGGACAAGCGGGAGCACGGCGACTACGAGGCCCGGATCAAGGTCTTCTCCGAGACCACCATCACCGAGCTGCTGCTCGACGGCGACCGGGTCGCTGGCGCGTTCGGCTACTACCGGGAGTCCGGCGAGTTCGTCCTCTTCGAGGCGCCGGCCGTGGTGCTGGCCACCGGCGGCGTCGGCCGCTCCTACAAGGTCACCTCGAACTCCTGGGAGTACACCGGCGACGGTCACGCGCTGGCGCTGCGTGCCGGGGCGACTCTGATCAACATGGAGTTCCTCCAGTTCCACCCGACCGGCATGGTCTGGCCGCCCTCGGTGAAGGGCATCCTGGTCACCGAGTCGGTCCGCGGCGACGGCGGGGTGCTGAAGAACTCCGAGGGCAAGCGGTTCATGTTCGACTACGTCCCGGACGTCTTCCGCAAGCAGTACGCGGACAACGAGGCCGAGGCGGACCGCTGGTACAAGGACCCGGACAACAACCGGCGCCCGCCGGAGCTGCTCCCCCGCGACGAGGTCGCCCGGGCGATCAACAGCGAGGTCAAGGAGGGCCGGGGTACGCCGGCCGGCGGCGTCTACCTGGACATCGCCTCCCGGCTGCCGGCCGACGAGATCCGGCGCCGACTGCCGTCGATGTACCACCAGTTCAAGGAACTGGCCGACGTCGACATCACCAAGGAGCCGATGGAGGTCGGCCCGACCTGCCACTACGTCATGGGTGGCGTCGAGGTGGACCCGGACTCCGGTGCCGCGTACGGCACCGTGCGCGGGCTCTTCGCCGCCGGTGAGGTCTCCGGTGGCATGCACGGCTCGAACCGGCTCGGCGGCAACTCCCTGTCGGACCTGCTGGTCTTCGGCAAGCGGGCCGGCGGGCACGCCGCCTCGTACGCCGACCAGCTCACCGCGCGCCCCAAGGTGGCGGTGGCGGCCGTGGAGGCCGCGGTGGAGACGGCGCTGGCGCCCCTGCAGCGGGACACCGGGGAGAGCCCGTACACCCTGCAGCAGGACCTCCAGGCCGTGATGGGTGATCTGGTCGGCATCATCCGCCGGGAGGGCGAGCTGGTCGACGCGCTGGCCCGGCTGGCGGAGCTGCGCGAGCGGGTGGCCAAGGTGAGCGCGGCCGGCGGCCGGCGCTACAACCCGGGCTGGCACCTGGCGCTGGACCTGCGCAACATGCTGGTGGTCTCGGAGTGCACCGCGAAGGCCGCCCTGGAGCGGCAGGAGTCGCGCGGCGGGCACACCCGGGAGGACCACCCCGGCATGGACCCGAAGTGGCGGCGGGTGAACCTGGTCTGCGCGCTGGACGGCGACGTCGTGCGGCTGACCCAGAAGCCGCTGCCGGCGATGCGACCCGAGCTGATCTCGCTGTTCGACCGCGCCGAGCTGGCCAAGTATCTGACTGACGAGGAACTCGCCGAGTTCGACGCCCTCGCCGAGGAGGAGCGCTGAGGAATGGGCACTGAACCGAAGCAGGCGACCGGCAAGCCGGGCGCGAAGCGACAGTTCCGCATCTGGCGGGGCGACGAGACCGGCGGCGACCTTCAGGACTACCAGGTCGAGGTCAACGAGGGCGAGGTCGTCCTCGACGTGATCCACCGCCTCCAGGCCACCGACGCGCCGGACCTGGCCTGCCGGTGGAACTGCAAGGCCGGCAAGTGCGGCTCCTGCTCCATGGAGATCAACGGCAAGCCGCGGCTGAGCTGCATGACCCGGATGTCGACGTTCGACGAGACGGAGACCGTCACGGTCACCCCGCTGCGCACCTTCCCGGTGATCCGGGACCTGGTCACCGACGTCTCGTTCAACTACGAGAAGGCCCGGGAGACGCCGGCGTTCGCGCCGCCGGCCGACGTCGCGCCCGGTGACTACCGGATGCAGCAGGTGGACGTCGAGCGCTCGCAGGAGTTCCGCAAGTGCATCGAGTGCTTCCTCTGCCAGAACGTCTGCCACGTGATCCGGGACCACGAGGAGAACAAGCCGGCCTTCTCCGGACCGCGGTTCTTCATCCGGGCCGCCGAGCTGGACATGCACCCGCTGGACGCGCGGACCGACCGCAAGGAGTACGCGCAGTCCGACATGGGGCTCGGCTTCTGCAACATCACCAAGTGCTGCACCGAGGTCTGCCCCGAGCACATCAAGATCACCGACAACGGGATCATCCCCATGAAGGAACGCGTCGTCGACCGCAGGTACGATCCCCTCGTGTGGCTTGGTAGCAAGATCTTCCGGAGGGGTCAGGTGCCTCAGACCAGCGTGACCAGCGGGCATTCCAGCGGTGCCGTGACCGGCAACCCCACCCACGGCGGGCTGCACTCGCACGCGGGCGGTTCGCACGACGCGCAGGCCGAGCGCGAGGCGCAGCAGGGCGTCAACTGGCACCGCGAGGTGCCGCACCCGACCGCCCCGGCGGTCGACGTCAACGGCAAGCTGCCGCTGACCGAGCTGACCTTCGACCGGGCGGCGGCGCCGTCGCCGTTCGGCGACGACGTCACCTTCCCGCTGCCGCCCGAGCACCTCAACTTCGCCCACCCGCAGCAGGACGAGCCGA
Source organism: Micromonospora sp. NPDC049836 (assembly GCF_044465125.1). Classification (NCBI taxonomy): domain Bacteria; kingdom Bacillati; phylum Actinomycetota; class Actinomycetes; order Micromonosporales; family Micromonosporaceae; genus Micromonospora; species Micromonospora sp. NPDC049836. The sequence continues at coordinate 515,929 of NZ_JBITLH010000005.1, read as the reverse complement.
AGCACTGAGCAGCACACCGACCATGACGGGGGCCGCGGCGGATGCCGCCGGCCCCCGTCGCTTTTCCGCCCCCGTTTCCGGTTTCCCGGCTCAGCCGTTGATGAGCAGGGGACGCAGCGCGGCCACCACCGGCTCGTCGGCGGGGAGCCAGTCGACGGTGTCGAGTTCGCCGGCGGAGAGCCAGCGCAGGTCGGAGTGCTCCAGGGCCTCCGGCTGGTCACCATGGAGGAGGCGGGCCACGTACACCCGCAGCACGGAGCGGCCGTGGGCCATCCGTACGTCGCGGCCGACCCGCGCGCCGATCTCGACGCGGACGCCGAGTTCCTCGGCGCACTCGCGGGCCAGCGCGGCGGTCTCCGCCTCCCCGGGCTCCACCTTGCCGCCCGGGAACTCCCAGCGGCCGGCGACCTCGGGCGGCGCGGCACGCGCGCACGCCAACACCCTGCCGTCGGAGATGATCGCCGCCCCGACCACGACCCTCGGCTCACGCCGGTCGGCCTGCCGGCCTCCGCTAACCCGTTCGGTCCGCACGGCCGTCCAGCGTGCCAGATCAATCGGCGGTTTGGGTAGCCGACGCCGCCGTCAGGCCAACAGAACACGGAAGTGTGGGCGTGGACACGCCATCGGGGCGGCGACAGACTAGAGGGCGTCGACGAGGACACGGGATGGCGACGATTTGGCCACAAGCCGGCAACGACGCCTGGGAGGTGCGGTGATGCGCGTGCTGTTCAACAGCCGACAGAAGCATGACTACCTCAACGACGCCCTCGCCCTGCTGTCCGGATGGACCCGTGAGGGTGAGCAGATCCGTCGGACACTCGCCCTGGACGACACCCAGCACGCCGCGCTGACCGAGCGGGTCGCGGTGGTCGCCGACGCGCTGCGCCTGCGCCCCGAGATCAGCCGCCGCGCCGGCCGGACCCAGATCAGGGTGGGCCACGGCGACGGCGACCCGCTCACCGAGGGCGAGGTTCTCCTCGCCGCCCGGATCGAGGACGCGGTCCGCGCCGTCACCGCGCCGTGAGCCGGGCCCGACGGCTTCGGAAAGATTCCTGATGGTTGCCGATTAGCAAGCAATCCTCACGGGTAGGAAATCCGGTACAGGGAGCCGCAAAGCCCCCATGTCACACGGAATGCCTGATACCCGCTTGAGGAGCTGATGATGACCACCCCCACCGCAGCGACGGACCGGGCCGCCGACCGCGCGCACCCGGGCCACGTCGAACGCGACATCCGGCACCCGCACCGCCACGGCGAGGAGACCAAGCCGGCTTGGAAGACCACCGAGCTGGCCGTCTACCTGCTCGCCGTGATCGGCGTCCTGATCGCCTCGAACGCCGTCGGTGACGGTGCCGCCGACAACGGCGGCGACTACTTCGTCGCCGACAAGGCGTGGTGGTACATCACCCTGCTGACCATCGGCTACCTGGTCAGCCGCGGACTCGCCAAGGCCGGCAGCCGCACCCGGGACCACGACCCGCGCGTCGACCACTGACGACACGTCCGAACGGCCCCGCCGCATGCGGCGGGGCCGTTCGCCGTCAGAGCGGCGGCCGGCCCGCTGGTAGCGTCGCGTCACGATGGTCGATTGGACCTCGGCCGTACGGCGGCTGGGGCGGCGAGCCGGTCGGGGCGGCGACGGCGAGCTTGTCGTCGTGGCCCGGTCGGACTGAGCGGCCGACGGGCGTCGGCCGTGGATAATCGCCGGCATGCGGAGACGGGTCGCGGTCGTCAGGCGATGGTTTCGGCGGCACCAGCGGGGCGTACGCCGCGTGCTCGTTGCCGCCGTGGTCGGCGTGGCCCTGCTCGCCGCCGCCACGGTGGCCAGCGTGGTCTGGGTCCGCGAGGGCGCCGACGGGCACCTCTACGCCGAGGCCGAGGTGCCGGCGGCGCCGGTCGCCCTGGTGCTCGGCGCCCAGGTGAACCCGGACGGCACACCCTCGCCGTTCCTCGCCGCCCGGCTGGCGATCGCGCAGCGGCTCCTCGCCGCCGGCAAGGTCCGGGCCATCCTGGTCTCCGGCGACCACATGAACGTCGACTACGACGAGCCCGACGCGATGCGGCACTGGCTGGTCGAGCGGGGCGTGCCGGACTGGAAGGTGGTGCTGGACCACGCCGGGTTCGACACGTACGACTCGTGCGCCCGGGCCCGGCGGATCTTCGGGGTACGCCGGGCGATCGTGGTCACCCAGTCCTACCACCTGCCCCGGGCCGTCACGCTCTGCCGGCACCTCGGCATCGAGGCCGACGGGGTTGGCGACGACACCGTCCGCCGGTACGCCCGCCCCTGGCGGATCAGCGCCACCCGGGAGTACGGCGCCTGCGTGAAGGCGGCGGTGGACGCGCTCTCCGGGCGCGACCCGGTCCACCTCGGACGGCACGAGACCGGCGTGGAGGACGCGCTGCGCGCCGGCTGAGCGGCTCGCCCGGTGCGCCGGCTGGCTGGCTCGGCCCCGCCGGCCGGCAGTAGGGTCGGTCCGTGGTGAGACTGGCCGGGGACACGCTGACGGCGGTGGGGCGGATGACCGTCGCGGCGACCGAGTTGGAGCACACGCTGGCGGCGCTCGGCGCCGGCCCGGACGCCACCGCCGAGGCGGTTTTCGCGCAGCCCGGGGCGGCGCTGCGGGCCGCCCGTGCGGCCGCCGGAAGGGTGCCGCCGGCGGACCGTCAGGAGTACGTCGGCGCGGTCGAGGGTGCCGGCACCCAGCTCGCGGTGAGTCAGGCCGCCCTGCGGGCCATGTGGCGGCCGGGCGCGCGGACCGACGCGGCGATGTTCGACGAGATCACCGTGATGCTGCTCCGCTGCCGGGACGTCCTGCACCGGCTGGCCCGGTCGGACGCGGCCTGACCGCATCGGCCCGGCGAGCGGGCCGGACCGCATCGGCCGGTCGGGCACGGCCTGACCGCCCGCCTGGGGCGGGCTGGTGGCCGAGCGGGGTAGCGACCAGCGGGACCGGGCGTCGGCCCGGTCCGCCGGTCAGGGTGTTCAGTGGGTCAGCTCGCGCCAGCCGGGGTTGGCCCCGCGCCAGGCCCCGGCGAGGATGCTCGCCGAGGTCCGGCTGGTGCACTCGAGCACCTTGGACCGGCCCTGCGCGCCACCGATCTGTGCCTGCACTTCCCAGCGCTGACCATCGGTGCGGATGTAGACGTCACGACGTCCCCGTGGGGACGCGTCCCCGTTCCACCAGTGTTCCTCGACGATCACATGTCGACGGTAGCAGCAGACACGCCCGGGGCCGATACCCGTGACCGCCCCGGATGAGCCCTGACCGGCACCTCGGCGGCGACCTGGCCCGGACCGTCACGCACGGTAGCCGGCCGACTTCCGGTATGTGCGCGCCGGCCGGGGATTTGGCAGACTGCTGGCTCCGCCCGGCCGCCGACGGAGGTGCTGACGATGCTCGACGAGACGGTGCAGATCGGGTGCCGGAGTGGGGCGGCCGGCTCCGGCAACTCAACCTGACCGGTCCGGAGCGGCGTGAGGTCGAGTCCGCCGTCGCCGACCCGACGCTGATCGAGCCCTGGCTGCCCGCGACGGCCTGCCCCGGCCGGCCGCCGGGTGGCGGCGGTGCTGACCACCTGCCGCAGCAGAGCACGACGCACGACCGGGCGGGCCCGGTGCCGCCGGCCGCCGGCGGTCATCCGTCGCGGTCGAACCCGCCCTGGGCGAGGTACTCCCCTGCGCTCCCTCGGGCCCCGAGCCCCGAGCCTCGACGGCACTTGACGCCCGAGATCATTGGTGCCATGGTTAGCTACATGAGTAATGAACCAAAGAGCCGGGATGGATGACGATCGGCCGATCTTCGTCCAGATCGCCGAGCTGATCGAAAACTCCATCATCGACGGGACGCTCGCGGAGGAGACCCAGGTGCCGTCCACCAACGAGTTGGCCGCGTTTCACCGGATCAATCCGGCGACCGCCGCCAAGGGGATCAACCGCCTGGTCGATGACGGCATTCTCTACAAGCGCCGGGGGATCGGAATGTTCGTGGCGACGGGGGCCAGCGAAACACTTCGGGAACGTCGCCGGCTCGACTTCTCCGACCAGTACGTGCGTCCCCTCATCGAGGAGGCCCGCAAGCTCGGCATCGGCACCGAAGAGCTGAAGAAGCTCATCGAGACATGGGAGGAACAGCGATGAGCGTCGTGGCGGCCGCCGGCCTCACGAAGCGGTTCGGCGACGTTACCGCTCTGAACGACGTCACCTTCACCCTGACCGAGAACCGGATCTACGGCCTCCTCGGCCGCAACGGCGCCGGCAAGACCACGCTGATGCAGCTGATCACCGGCCAGAACAGCGTCACCGTCGGCGACCTGACGCTCTTCGGTGAGCGCCCGTTCGAGAACGAGCGGGCGCTCATGCAGGTGGTCTTCATCAAGGAGAGCCAGAAGTACCCGGCCGCCTACCAGGTCCGGCACGTACTGAGCCTGGCCAGCCGCCTCTTCCCCAACTGGGACGAGGACTTCGCGCAGTCCCTCGTGGACGAGTTCGAGCTGCCCCGCAAGCGCACTGTGCGCAAGCTGTCCCGCGGCATGACGTCGGCGCTCGGCGTGACGATCGGCCTGGCCGCGCGGGCGCCGCTGACGTTCTTCGACGAGCCGTACCTCGGCCTCGACGCGGTCGCCCGGCAGCTCTTCTACGACCGACTGCTGGCCGACTACGCCGAGAATCCCCGCACGGTCGTCCTCTCCACCCACCTCATCGACGAGGTGGCCGACCTGATCGAGCACGTGCTGCTGCTCGACCACGGCAAGCTGCTGCTCGACGCGCCGAGCGAGGAGCTGCGCGGCCAGGTGATGGAGGCGTCCGGGCCCGCCGAGGCGGTGGACGGGTTCGCGACCGCGCACCGGGCGTTGCACCGCGAGCAGCTCGGCGGCACGGCCCGAACCACGCTGCGCGGGTCGTTCGACAACGCCGAACGGATGCGCGCCAAGAAGCTCGGCATCGATCTCGCGCCGGTGTCGCTCCAGCAGGCCGTCGTGCGCCTGACCGCGGAAGGGACCACCCCCCGATGACTCGCATCCTCGACGTCGCCCGGATGCACACGGTGGCCTGGCTCGGCCAACTGGCCTGGCCCTGGGCCATCATGGGCATCTCGTTGGGCACCAACCTGCTGATCTTCGCCTCGATCGACGAGGCGGCGCCGGGCAAGAACACCACCGGCGGCCTGGCCAGCCTCTACATCGTCTGCGCCCTCGTCGCCGCCGCCTCGATCACCCAGGTGTTCCCGTTCGCGCTCGGCATGGGCGTCACCCGGCGCACCTTCTATCTCGCCACCACAATCGTCAACCTGGTGCAGGCGGTCGCCTACGGTGTCCTGCTCTACCTGCTCAACCTGGTCGAGGGCGCCACCAACGGCTTCGGCATCCAGCTGCGCTTCTTCCGGGTGCCGTACGTCGACGTCTCCAACGACCTGTTGCAGATCGCCGTCTACGCGGTGCCGTTCCTGTTCCTGAACTTCCTCGCCATCTTCGTGGCCGTCTGGTACGTCCGGTTCGGCACCAACGGACTGTTCGCCACCGGCGCGGTCGCGATCCTGGTGATCGGCCTGCTGATCGCGTTGATCACCTGGCAGGGCTGGTACGGCGACATCTGGCAGTGGCTGAGCAGCCAGCACCAGGCCAGCCTGCTGGTGGGATGGCCCGCCCTGCTGGCCGCGATGGCCGGGCTCGGGGGGATGGTGGCCATCCGCCGGGCCAACGCCTGACCCGGGCACGTCCCGCGGCCGCCGGCCCCCACCGGGCCGGCGGCCGCCGCCGTGTCACCTGCTCGGGCCGCGGTGGATGCTCGCTGCCGGACGGCGCCTCACGGTGTCGTCCGTCCGTTGGGCGCCCCGAGATCGGCACGGGTGAGGAGCGCGCGCAGGGTGATGCCCTCGGCCGCCAACGCCTCGCTGCCGCCCTCCTGGCGGTCGATCACACAGACGGCGGCGTCGACGCGCGCGCCCAGGCTCCGTAGCTCCCTGGTCGAGAGCACCACCTGCCCGCCAGAGGTCACCACGTCTTCGACAACGAGCACCCTCCGCCCGGCCACCGCCGCCCCCTCGGCCAGCCGGGCCGTGCCGTACCGTTTCGCGGTCTTGCGCACGAACGCGCAGGGCAGGCCGGTGTGCCGGCCGAGTGCCGTGACGACGGCGATGCCCCCCATCTCCAGGCCGGCCAGCACCTCGGTCCCGGTGGGCACCAGGGCGACCAGCTGTTCCGCGAGCGCATCCAGCAGGACCGGGTCGGCCTCGAACTGGTACTTGTCGAAGTACTCGGTCGCGACCCGGCCGGAACGCAGCACGAACTCCCCGGTAAGGCGAGACCTGGCACCGACCTGACGCGCGAGATCATCAAGCTTCACATCAGGAATCCTGGCACGGCGCGAGCACGGGGACGGGCCCCTGACCCGGTCGACGTCGGACGCGGAGACCCACCTCCGTCGTCTCCGTCCCGTGGCTCAGTCCCGTCTTTCGCGATCCATCCGGCAATGTCGACGTCACGTGGGTGTACGGGTTCGGAGAGGACGACGCCGGTGGTGGTGTCGCCCAGTTCCGTGAGGCGCTCGATGATCTGCTCCAGGTGCGCCGCGTCCCGCACGGCGATGGTCAACTCGTAGCAGTTGTCCCCGGTGACATGGACGCAGGAGAGCACGTGCCCGATGGCGAGCAGTTGCTCACGCACGCCCTGGGAGTTGCGAACGGACCGGTGTCGGGGACGCAGGGACACATGGGCCCGCAGACCCAGCCCGAGCCGGACGAGGTCGAGGTGGACCCCGTACCCCTTGATGACGCCGGACTCCTCAAGGCGGCGCATCCGCTCGCCGACCGCCGGGCGGCTCAGCGCGACGCGGCGGCCCAGCTCGGCGACGCTGATCCGGCCGTCGCGGGAGAGCTCGCGGATGATCGCGAGATCCGCGGCATCCCATTGTGACGATCTGCCGGTTGTCATGAGGAATCAGCTCCGTATCGACGGTCAATGCCCGCCGATCCCGTCGAAGTGGCATGGGCGAGGGCCTGGTCGCAGCATAGTGTCATCCACCATGAAGGCGACAGTGCTGCCCGAGGCCGGCAGGGTGGACGTCATCGACGTCCCCGATCCGATGATTGGGCCTCCTGGTGATGCCGTGGTGAGGGTGTCCCTCGCGGCCGTGTGCGGTTCCGATCTCTGGCCCTACCGGGGCCAGGAGTCGTTCACGCCCGGCGATCGTATGGGGCACGAGTGGGTCGGGGTCGTCGAGGAGACCGGCGCGGACGTCGCTCGTGTCCGGCCGGGCGACCTCGTGCTGGCCCCGTTCGCCTTCGCCGACGGAACCTGCCCCGTCTGCCGCGACGGCTGGTTCACCTCCTGCCCGGCCGGCGGCTTCTGGGGCGGCGGCAACGGCGGGGGTCAGGCCGAGGCGATCCGCGTGCCATTCGCCGACGCGACGCTCGTCCCGGTGCGTGCGGATGCTGACGCGGAGCTGTTGCGCCGGCTGCTCCCGCTGACCGACGTGATGGCGACCGGTACCCACGCCATCTCGCTCGCCGGAGTCGGGCCGGGTGCGACCGCCGTCGTCGTGGGCGACGGCGCCGTCGGACTCTGCGCAACGCTCGCCGCGCGACGGGCGGGAGCAGCACGGATCATCCTCGTCGGCCGTCACCCCGAGCGGAGCGCTCTCGCCACCCGCATGGGGGCGACTGATGTTCTCTCCGCTGACGATCCGGCGACCGTCGGCCTCGTTCGGGAGGCGACCGAGGGCGGCGTGCCGGGTGTTGCCGAATGCGCAGGAACCCAGTCCGCCCTCGACCTCGCGATCGACCTGGTCCGGCCCGGTGGCACGATCGGCTCCGTCGGGGTGCCGAACGGCGTGGACCGTGTCGACCTCTACTGGCTTTTTCGCCACAACATCACGCTGAGGGCGGGGGTCGCCCCCGCCCGCCGCTACATGGAGTCCCTCGTTGCCGACGTCCTCGCCGGGCGGCTGGACCCGTCCCCGGTCTTCTCGGCTGAGGTCCCCCTCGACGCGATCGCCACCGCCTACCACGCCATGGACACCCGCCAGGCGGTCAAGATCGCGATCCGGCCCTGACCCCCAGCACGACCAGCGGAGGCACATGATGCCCGAGACCTTTCGGCCCGGCTACCCGATCCTGACGCCACGGCTGGCGCTGCGGCCGCACCGCGCGGACGACCTCGACGACCTGCTCGAGTTCCACGGCGATCCCGAGGTCGTACGGTTCCTTCCGTGGCCCGTCCGCGACCGGGCGGCGACGAAGGCCGCGCTCACCGCGAAGCTGGGCCAGGCGGCCCTCACCGAACCGGGCCAGTGGCTGGTGCTCGCCGTCGAGTTGCGCGAGACGAAGACCGTGATCGGAGAGATCCTCCTGAAGTGGGCCAGCGCCGAGCACCGGCAGGGGGAGCTCGGCTTCGCCTTCGGGCGGGCCCATCAAGGCAAGGGGTACGCCGGCGAAGCCGCCGCCGAGATGCTGCGCCTGGGCTTCGAGGACCTGGGCCTGCACCGCATCACCGCGGTGTGCGTCGACGACAACGATTCCTCGGTCCGGCTCCTGCGACGGCTCGGATTCGTCCAGGAAGGGCGGCTGGTCGACGACATCTGGTTCAAGGGCGGCTGGGCCACCCGGCTCCTCTTCGGGTTGACCGAAGACGACTGGCGAACGCCGGCGACGACCGGCAGGGACGAGGAGGAGATCCAAGTCCTCGTCCGCCGCTACTTCGACGCCTTCACCTCCGGCCCCGGGGTCGACGAACGGATGGCGGCACTGCGCGACGCGATGCTGCCCGGAGCCATCATCGTCCGCACGTGCGGGGCGACTCCCACGGTGTACGACGTCGACGCGTTCATCGAGCCGCGGCGTGCCATGCTCACCGACGGCACGCTCACCGACTTCCAGGAAGAGGCCCGGTCGGGCCGACTGGACCTGTTCGGCGACATCGCGCAGTGGTTCGGTAGGTACGCCAAGAAGGGCCGCATGAACGACACCCCCTACACCGGCGGCGGGATGAAGTCGATCCAGTTCGTGCGTACCGACGCCGGCTGGCGCATCAGCGCGGCCGTATGGGACGACGACCGCCCGCAGCGATAGGAGTCCGCGCCGCCACCACTCTGAGCTCGGCCCACACCGAGGGCGGCTCGCACGATGTCCGATCTCTTCACGGCCTCGTGCTCCTACCCGTGCTGCCGTGTGAGCCGAATGAGGTCCGCGGCACGGGCGTCTCCATCCTCGCCGACGCGCCGGAGGTGTCACCCACGTCGCCGAGATCCAGATTGACCAGATCACGCCGCATTCGCTCGGCAATCTTGGTGTTGCGGGCCGCGCCTACACTGACGCCTCTCAATTCCCTGCTCGGCAACGGAAACGGAGGCGCGATGGGTAATCCGCTGTTGGACGCCGAGGATGCGCGGGAACGCCTGGAGGCATGGCGGGCCAATGCCTCGCGCCGGGCCGCCGAGACGCAGGCCGCCGGTGCCGGCTTGCGCGCGCTGCGGGTCACGACCACCGACGCCAACGGGACCGTCGAGGTCACCGTCGACTCCACGGGGGCGATGGCCGACGTCCGGCTCTCTGCTCGGGTGCAGCGCATGAGCCTGGAGCAGACGCAGCAGGCGATCATGGGCGCCTATCGCAACGCGCGGGTCAAGCTCGCCGAGGCCGCCGCCGAGGTCGTGCGGGAGACGGTCGGCGCCGACTCGGCGACCGGCCGGGCCCTGCTGGCCGGATTCCGCACCGCCGACACCGAGGACGAAGAGGGGCGTTACTGATGTACGGAGGGTTCGAGGTCGACATCGAGGCCCTGCGCGCGCACGCCACGGCCATGTGGGCCATTCACGACCGCTTCGCCGCCGTCAAGGCCGCCAGCGCCACCATCTTCCAGGCCGACGATGCCTACGGGCAGCTCTGCCAGTTCTTCCCGCCCATCCTGGAGGGACGCCACCGGGACCAGGACAAGGGCGTGGCGATGCTCGCCGAGAACATCGCGCTGCTCGCCGCGGGAATCAAGAAAACCGCCGATGCCTACCAGCGGGCCGAGGAGTCGACCACCGACGGCTTCAACTCCTTCCACTCCGCGGCCTGAGCCCGGCGTCCTCTCATGAGCAACCCACTGGTCGCCACGATCTCCGACATCCCTTCGACCAGCGCCGCGCACCGCGACGGCTGGACCGGCCTGCCGCTCGCCGACGACTACAAGGGCATCAAGGACGCCATCGACTCCGGCAGCTGGATCGACGGCTCAATCGCGGGCATGGGCGCCGCTCTCGACGTGGCGTCCATCGCCATCGACCCGTTCAGCACGCTCCTGTCAATGGGCATCGAGTGGGCCATCGAGCAGGTCGAGCCACTGAAGCAGGCACTCGACTGGCTCGCCGGTGATCCCGAGACCATCGAGACGCACGCCATGACCTGGGACAACATGGCCAATGAGCTGTTCGCCATCGCCGAGGACCTCAAGGCGCGGCTGGTCGGCGACCTCGACGGATGGCAGGGCGCCGCCGCCGACGCCTACCGCGACATCCTCGCCATCAACATCGACGTCGCCGGGATCTTCGCGGGCACGGCCGCCGGCATAGGTGCCGCGACCCGTGGCGCGGGAACCCTGGTGCAGATCGTGCGGGAGTTCGTGCGCGCCTTCATCGCCGACTGCATCGCCAAGGTCGTGGTGTGGCTGGCCGAGGAGGTCTTCTCTCTCGGCGTCGCCACACCGCTGGTCGCCTCCCAGCTCGCGGTCGCCGTCGTCCGCTGGACCGGCCGCATCTTCGGCTGGCTGATGGGCCTGATCACCAGCCTCTCCGCCCTCCGCGCACTCCTCGACGTCTAGGCGGCCCTCGATGCGACAACTCATGGCGGCTCTGCGGACCACCGCCGTCCTGGTGGTCCTGTTCGCTGTGGCGGGCCTCCACAACAAGCACCCCTCAGGCCCCACCCCACCGCACGGCGGTGACGGCGAGGGCCCCAAGCGCCCCAAGTTCAACCCCGGCATGATGCCCAAGCGCGTGGGAGCAGCCCAGCAGCACGGCATCAAACGCGCCGAGGAGGGCCGCCCGAAGGGCGCCGACACATCCGAGCCCGAGGCGCCCAAGAGGACCAACCCCTGGGACGACCCCGAGTTCGCCGAGGCCATGTACGACATGCGCCGTTTCGGGCAGATGGGCGAGGGGGCGATGGACAAGATCTGGGACGGCGACGGCCTGGGCAATGGCAACCACAAGCCCTCGTCCACCGAGCCCGGCAAGACGCTCTTCCCGCCCGGCACTACCAGGGCGCAGGTCGAGGGCTGGTTCAAGAGCATCGCCACCAACCCCGACAGCCCTCCTCAGGCGCGTCCCCACGGCGACGGCTGGCGCGTCACCGGCACCCGCGACGGCATCACCTGCATCGTTATCCTGGACAAGGACGGCAGCATCTCCGGCGGCTTTCCCGTCAGCGGCGAGGGCGTCACCACCAACCCACCGGCCTAGCCACCGAACCCACGGGAGACCCATGGAAGTCAACGATTACTACCGGCGCAGCCGCCGGATCACCGACCAGCTCGCACCCAGGATCAGCCCGAATCACCGGCCGTTCGTCCTGACCGCCGCCGGCGCCGGGGCCTGGGACCTGGCGATCACGGAACTCGTCGGCGCCCTGTCGGAGGAGGACGTCGTGATCACCACGGCGGAGAAGGACGCGCTGCGGGAGCTCATGGAGTACCTCCGGGAACCTCTGACGTACCTGGAGCAGGTCCGGACCTCGGACTGACGGGCGAAGCGTAGATCGGGCCCCTCGAACCCCGCACCGTGTCGACCAGCGGGCGTCCCAGACCTGGCCCGATCTCGGCGAGCGCCCGACGCATCGCCAACGGCGAGTTCCCGGGCGTCGGCGTCTTCGTCACCGGGTAAGCCGGGGTGGGTTCGCACCCCCTGGTGCGCCCCGAGCACGGACACACCCTTCTGACCTGCGGGAACGGGCCGGATTCAGACGTTGAAGCGGAACTCCACCACGTCGCCGTCCTGCATGACGTACTCCTTGCCCTCGATCCGGACCTTGCCGGCGGCCTTGGCCGCCGCCATCGATCCGGCCTGGACCAGGTCGGCGTAGGAGACCACCTCGGCCTTGATGAAGCCGCGCTGGAAGTCGCTGTGGATGACCCCGGCGGCCTCCGGCGCGGTCGCGCCGACCGGGATGGTCCAGGCCCGCGCCTCCTTGGGCCCGGCGGTCAGGTACGTCTGCAGCCCGAGCGTGCGGAAGCCGACCCGGACCAGCTGGTTCAGGCCGGGCTCGGACTGCCCGATGGACTCCAGCAGCTCGCGGGCCTCCTCCTCGGGCAGGTCCACCAGCTCGGATTCGATCTTGGCGTCCATGAACACGGCTTCGGCCGGGGCCACCAGGGCGCGCAGCTCGTCGAGGAATTCGGCGTTGGCCAACTCGGCCTCGTCGACGTTGAAGACGTACAGGAACGGCTTGGTGGTGAGCAGGTGCAGCTCGCGCAGGTGCTCCAGCTCGATCTTGGCGGCGGCCGCGCCCGCGTACAGGGTGGTGCCGCCGTCCAGGACCTCGACGGCCTTCTTGGCGGCCTCGACCGCGGCGGCCCGGTCCTTGCGGAGCTTGGCCTCCTTCTCGAGCCGGGGCAGCGCCTTCTCCAGCGTCTGGATGTCGGCCAGGATCAGCTCGGTGTTGATCGTCTCGATGTCGTCGGCCGGGGAGACCTTGCCGTCGACGTGCACCACGTTCGGGTCGGAGAAGGCCCGCACCACCTGGCAGATCGCCGAGGCGTCCCGGATGTTCGCCAGGAACGCGTTGCCCCGCCCCTGGCCCTTGGAGGCGCCCCGGACCAGGCCGGCGATGTCGACGAACGACACCGGCGCGGGCAGCACCTTCTGCGAGGAGAAGATCTCGGCGAGCTCGGCCAGCCGCTCGTCGGGGAGCCCGACCACGCCGACGTTCGGCTCGATGGTGGCGAACGGGTAGTTCGCGGCGAGCACGTCGTTCTTGGTCAGCGCGTTGAACAGGGTGCTCTTGCCCACGTTGGGCAGGCCGACGATGCCGATGGTGAGACTCACGACGAGCCAGCTTACGCGGTTCGCCCGCGGTCCCGGGCAGGCAGGTCCACGGCGACCGGGAAAAGGGACCCGGGTCACCGGGAACCCGCCTGCCGGAGCCGGCGCGGCCGGCGGGTCCCGGCCGCCGGGTTCAGGCCGGCCGGGTCAGCAGCCGCGGTTCGATCCGGGTCTCCTGGACGCTGCCGTCGTCGGCCCGGCTCACCTCGTACGCGGCCACACCCTCCCGGTCGGCCACCGCCTCGGCGAGCCGGGTGCCCCGGTAGACGAGCCCGACCCCGTCGTCGGTGCAGTGGCTGGTGGGGAGCGTGCCGTCGCCGACCAGCCGGTGCATCAGCGGTCGCCGCTGCTCCTCGCTGTCGTAGTGCACGCCGTTGCCGTACGGGAGCCAGCCGAGGCCGTCGGTGAACGCCCGCAGCGTCGGGCCGAAGCTGTCGGTGGCGCCGCCCAGGTGCCAGCAGATCGACCCGGCGGAGACCCCGCCCAGCACCACCCCGGCCTGCCAGCACTCGTGCAGGATGTCCGGCAGGCCGTGCACCCGCCAGACCGCGCAGAGGTTGGCCACGCTGCCGCCACCGACCCAGATGATGTCCTGGTCGAGCAGGTGGGCCCGGATGTCGTCGACGTTGGGCATCGGAAAGAGCGCCAGGTGCGAGGCGCGGTAGCGGGTGCCGGCGAACGCGCCGTGGAACAGGGTGAACGAGGTGGGCTGGTCGCCGACCGCCTGGTTCAGGTAGCAGATCTTCGGCGCTTCGCCGGCCTGCGCCAGCTCGGCCATCAGGTCGAAGACCGGTCCGGGCTGGGCGTCCCAGGGGCCCCGGCGCCGGCTGCTGAAGCCCATGCTGGTGGCGACGATGGTGGGTTCGCTGGCGGGCACGGTGGTCCTTCCGGTCGGGGACGGGTCGGGATCATCCTGCCTGATCGGGCCGGTCCGCCTCGGCGGCGGCGAGCAGCGTACGGAGCAGGTCCGCCAGGCGCTCCTGGTCGGCGGCGGGCAGCGCGTCGAGGATCCGCCGCTGCACCTCGAGGCCGGCCTCGACCGACTCCTCGACGACCCGGCGGCCGTCGTCGGTGAGGCTGACCCGCAGGGCGCGCCGGTCGGCGGGGTCGGGGGCGCGCCGGACCAGGCCGGCCCGTTCCAACCGGTCGAGCCGGCCGGTCATCCCGCCGGAGGTGAGCATCAGGGCGGCGGTGAGCGCCTTCGGGGCGAGCGTGTAGGGCGCGCCGGAGCGGCGCAGCGCGGCCAGCACGTCGAACTCGCCGCGACCGATCCCCCAGTTGGCGTACACCCGCTCCTGACCGTCGCCGACCAGCCGGGCCAGCCGGTAGATGCGGCCGAAGACGGCCATCGGCTCGGGCCGCAGTCCGGCCCGCTCCCGCCGCCACTGCTCGACGATCAGGTCCACCTCGTCCGTTGCCACGCAGGGATTGTGCCGCACCTCGCACTTCCCCTTTCGCTCGACACTCGTTAGCTTAGCGCTGAGCTACTTGCTGTCGAGGAAAGAGGTCGTCGTGGATCGCCGCTGGACCGACGTCGCGCTCACCGCCGCCGCCCCCGCCACCTGGGGTACCACCTACCTGGTCACCGCGGAGCTGCTGCCGGCCGGCCGGCCGCTCTGGTCCGGCGCGCTGCGTGCCCTGCCGGCCGGGCTGCTGCTGCTCGCCCTGACCCGGCGCCGGCCGGCCGGCGACTGGTGGTGGCGGGCCGCGGTGCTCGGCGCGCTGAACATCGGCGCCTTCTTCCCGCTGCTCTTCGTCGCCGCGTACCGGCTGCCCGGCGGCACCGCGGCGGTGCTGGGGGCGGCCCAGCCGCTGCTCGTCGCGGCGCTCGGCGTGGCCGCCCTCGGCGAACGGCCCGGCCGCCGGGCCCTGCTCGCCGCGCTCGCCGCGCCGGCCGGCGTCGCCCTGGTGGTGCTGCGCGGCGGCGGCGGCCTCGACCCGCTCGGCGTCGCGGCCGGCCTCGCCGGCACCGCCGCGATGGCCGCCGGCCTGGTGCTCACCCGCCGCTGGGGGCGGCCGGCCGGCGTCGGCATCCTCGCCGCGACGAGCTGGCAGCTCGTCGCCGGCGGCCTCATGATCATGCCGGTCGCCGCCGCCGTGGAGGGCGCGCCGCCCGCGCCGGACGGGCCCGCCCTGCTCGGGTACGCCTGGCTCGGGCTGGCCGGCACCGCCCTGGCCTACGTGCTGTGGTTCCGGGGCGCGGCCCGGCTGCCGGCCACCCGGGTGTCGGTGCTCGGCGCGCTCAGCCCGCTGACCGCCGCGGCGCTCGGCTGGCTGGTGCTGGACCAGTCCCTCCGCCCGCTCCAACTCGCCGGGTTCCTGGTCGCGGTGGCCGCCATGGTGGTCGGCCAACTCCCCGACCGCCCTCCGGCTCCTTCCCCGCTCCCCCGATCCCCGCTGGCCGGGCCGACGCCGGCCGGACCGACGCCGGCCGGACCGACGCCGGCCGGACCGACGCCGGTCGGGCCAGCGCAGGCCGCACCACGGAAGGCCGTGCCGGTGCCGGCGGAACCGTTGCGGAGCGGGCGGGGCGGCGGGTCAGCCGGCCAGGAGGCGCGGGAGCTCCGGCACGTCGTCGCCCCACTCGGGCAGGGTGCCGGGCGGTAGCTCCGCCGCCGCCGCGCGGGGCAGGATGAACCGGTGCGCGGCGGCCGGGCCGGCGGCGTACGACTGGTCGAGCAGCCAGCGCACCTCGTCGGGGGTCCAGCCCAGCCCGGACCGGCCGGCGATCTGGCGCACCAGCCGCACCCCGACCCGGGTGTCGTCGTCGTAGAAGCGCACGCACCAGTGGTGCGCCCACATCCCGAGCGCCCGCAGCCCGGCCGGATCGAGCGAGCTGGCTAGCCGGCCACACGCGGTCTCGACGAAGGGCCGCCCCGGATCCTCGGCCCGGTCCCGCTCGATCGCGCCGTACGCGGCCGACGCCACCACCCGCATCCGGTCGTAGAAGCCCTGCACCACCGCGCGGTCCAGCCGTATCCGCCCCGACCGCATCAGCAGGCACCTCGCCCGGCCACGCACGCCATCTCCCCGCACCTTTTCTTGAGTTGGTGGCGGGACGGTACCGGCCACTACCGACACTTTCCGCGCCGGAATCCCTTGCCACGCCTGGGATCCCGCGCCTGACCTGCGACGTCACCTGCCGAGCCCTCCGAGCGTGCGTTGGAGCCGTCGCTTCCCTGACGGAGCCGACGGCGACCGGCGCGCAGAGCGAACTCGCATGGCAACGGCTGTCAGCGCCCCTCCCTGTGCGGGCTCCTCCGCGGGGCTGGCCACCGTGGAGAAGGACCACCACCTCAGCGCGATATGCCGCAGAGGCATAAATATGCCGCTGCGGCATATCGACAAAAAGTGCTGCCCGGCTCGGCCGCGACGGCCGTCCTCGGGTCACCCCAGAGCCATGCCCGCGGCCGAGACCGACGCGCCGCTGCTGCCGGGACACCGACACGCCGCGGCCGGTGAAGACCCGCCCGCCCGCTCCGCCGACGCGCCGGCGGGGCGGGCGGGGACGGGGAGGGCCGAGGGGCGGGGAGGCGCGTACGGTCAGGTCCGAATCCCGCCAGCCGGCGGCGGGACCTGCGAGGCAGGATCGATGGCGTGGAGTTGGACTTCGAACGGTGCTACCGGGCCGTCGACAGCCGCGATCAGCGGTTCGACGGGTGGTTCTACACGGGCGTGACGTCGACCGGGATCTACTGCCGGCCGTCCTGTCCGGCGATGACGCCGAAGCGGCAGAACGTCCGGTTCTTCCCGTCGGCGGCCGCCGCGCAGGGCGCCGGGCTGCGCGCCTGCCGCCGCTGCCGGCCGGACGCCGCCCCGGGCTCCCCGCAGTGGGACGTCCGGGCGGACGTGGTGGGCCGGGCGATGCGGCTGATCGCGGACGGGGTGGTGGACCGGGACGGCGTGCCCGGGTTGGCCGCCCGGCTCGGCTACACCGAGCGGCACCTGCACCGGATGCTCCACGCCGAGCTGGGCGCCGGGCCGCTCGCGCTGGCCCGGGCGCAGCGGGCGCAGACCGCCCGGATCCTGATCGAGACCACCGAGCTGGGCATGGCCGAGATCGCCTTCGCCGCCGGGTTCGGCAGCGTCCGGCAGTTCAACGACACGGTCCGCGAGGTGTACGCGGCCACCCCGTCCGACCTGCGGATCAGCCGGGGCGGCCGGCCGGTGACGGGCGGGGCGGGCACCATCTCGCTGCGGCTGGCATACCGGCCGCCGTTGCACGCGGCGGCGCTGCTGGACTTCCTCGCCCTGCGCGCGCTGCCCGGGGTGGAGGAGGTCCGCGACGGGACGTACCACCGGGGGTTGCGGTTGCCGCACGGTCCCGGCAGCGTCGCGCTGACCCCGGCCGACGGCCACGTGGCCGCCACCCTGCGCCTGGCCGACCTGCGCGACCTGGCGCCGGCGGTGGCCCGCTGCCGTCGCCTGCTCGACCTGGACGCCGACCCGGTGGCGGTCGACGCCGTCCTGGCCGCCGACCCGGTCCTGGGGCCGGCCGTGCGGGCCGAGCCCGGGGTCCGGCTCCCGCACGCGGTGGACGGTTTCGAGATGGCCGTCCGCGCCGTCACCACCCAGCAGATCTCACTCCGGTCCGCCCGGACCACGCTCACCCACCTGCTCGCCGCCGTCGCCGGCGGCGGCCCGACCGGGCGCGGCGGCGTCGGCCCGGACGGGGACGGCCCGGACGGGGACGCCCCGGATGGCGGCGGCCCGGACGGGAACGACCGGCCGGAGCTGTCCGCTTTCCCAGATCCGGCGGCGGTGGCGGCGGCGCCGGACCAGGCGTTCCGGATGCCGGCCGCCCGGCGGGAGACGCTGCGCGCGCTCGCCCGGACGGTCGCCGCCGGCGACCTGGACCTGGAACCCGGCGGGGACCGGGAGGAGACGGTACGGCGGCTGGCCGCGCTGCCCGGGATCGGCCCGTGGACCGCCGGCTACGTGGCCATGCGGGCGCTCGGCGACCCGGACGCCTTCCTCCCCACCGACCTGGGTGTACGCCGGGGCGCGACCGCGCTCGGCGCGCCCGACGACCCGAAGACCCTGCACGCGTACGCGGACCGCTGGCGCCCCTGGCGGTCGTACGCGGTGATCCGACTCTGGAGAGCGGCATGAACACACTGGACAGCACCGTCATCGACACCCCCGCCGGCCCGTTCAGCGTCCTCACCGGACCGGACGGGGCGGTCCGCGCCGCCGGCTTCACCGCCGCCCCGGCCGATCTCGCGCCGCTCGTGCACCCGAGCCTGCGCGGCGAGTTGCGGGAGCGGGCCGACCTCGGCCCGGTGACCGCCGCGGTCCGGGCGTACCTGGCCGGCGAGCTGACCGCGATCGACACCGTCCCGGTGCGGCAGCACACCGACGGCGCCTTCCTGGCGCACGCCTGGCGGGTGCTGCGGGAGGTGAAGCCGGGCGAGCCGGTGACGTACACCGGGTTCGCCGGGCTGGCCGGCCGCCCCGCGGCGGTCCGCGCGGCCGCGGCGGCCTGCGCCCGCAACGCCGCCGCCCTCTTCGTGCCCTGCCACCGGGTGCTGCGCACCGACGGCACGCTCGGTGGCTACCGGTGGGGCCTGGACGTGAAGAACTGGCTTCTCGGGCATGAGGGACGGTTGACGGCTAGCTGACAGCCACCGTGTCGCACCCGGCCGCTACCGTCGGATAGTGCCTGCGCAGAGCGACGGCAACCCGGCGGTGCGTGACCACGCCCGTCCCCACCCGCTGCGCAACCTCTGGCGACTGCACCCCTACCTGCGCCCGTACGCGGCCGAGTTCTCCTGGCTGCTGCTCGCGGCGCTGGCCGCCACGGCGGCCGGCCTGGCGGTGCCGCTGGTGGTGCAGCGGGTGGTGGACGGGCCGGTGGCCCGGCACGACGAGGCCGGGCTGCTCCGGCTCGGCGCCCTCGCTCTCGCGCTCGGCCTGGCCGAGGCGGTGCTGATCTTCATCCGCCGATGGACCCAGTCCTCCTCCTCGGTCGGCATGGAGGCGGCGATCCGCGCCGACATCTACGCGCACCTGCAACGCCTCCCGGCCGGCTGCCACGACCGCTGGCAGTCCGGCCAACTGCTCTCCCGGATCACCGGCGACCTGTCGGTGATCCGCCGGTTCCTCTCCTTCGGCCTGCTCTTCCTGGTGCTCAACCTGGTCACCTACGCGGCCGTGGTGGTGCTGCTGATCCGGCTGCACCCGTGGCTCGGCCTGCTGGTGGCGGCGAGCGCGTTGCCGCTGTTCCTGATCAGCCGCCGGTTCGCCCGGCACTACCACGCGGCGTCCCGGCGGATGCAGGACCAGCAGGGCGACGTGGCCACCCTGGTCGAGGAGACCGCGCTGGGGCTGCGCACCGCGCGGGCGTACGGGCGGGGGCCGGAGCTGGTCACCCGCTTCGTGACCGGCGCGCGGGCCCTGCACGACACCGGCATCGGCAAGGCCCGGCTGCTGGCCCGCACCTCTGCGCTGTTCGACCTGGTCGGCAACCTCACCCTCGGGGTGGTGCTGGTCGCCGGGGCCACGGCGGTGGCCCGGGGCGGGCTCACCATCGGCGAGCTGGTCGCCTTCGTCAGCCTCCAACTGATGCTGATCTGGCCGGTGCAGTCGCTCGGCTGGATCATCGCCAACGGCCAGGAGGCGGCGACCGCCGCCGACCGGATCCAGGAGGTGCTGGACACCCCACCGGCCATCGTGGACGCGCCGCACGCCCGGACGCTGGACCGGGCCGAGGTGTGCGGCCGGCTGCGCTTCGAACGGGTGGGCTTCCGCTACCCGGGCGGGCCGCCGGTGCTACGCGAGATCGAGCTGACCGTCGAGCCCGGCGAGACGCTGGCCCTGGTCGGCGCGACCGGCTCCGGCAAGAGCACCCTGCTGTCCCTGGTCCCCCGGCTGCACGACGTCACCACCGGCCGGATCACCCTGGACGGGCACGACCTGCGCGACCTGCGCCTGGGCTCGCTGCGCCGACTGGTCGGGGTGGCCTTCGAGGAGCCCACGCTCTTCTCCATGTCGGTCTGGGAGAACCTCACCCTGGGCCGACCCGAGGCCGGCGAGGACGAGGTCCGCGCCGCGCTCGCGCTGGCCCAGGCGGAGTTCGCGTACGACCTGCCGTGGGGGCTGGCCACCCGGGTGGGCGAGCAGGGCCTCTCCCTCTCCGGCGGGCAACGGCAGCGGCTCGCGCTGGCCCGGGCGGTGCTCGGCCGGCCCGCGCTGCTCGTCCTCGACGACCCGCTCTCCGCGCTCGACGTGCACACCGAGGCGCTGGTCGAGGCGGCGCTGCGCCGGGTGCTGCGGGACACCACCGCGCTGCTGGTGGTGCACCGCCCCTCCACGGTGGCGCTCGCCGACCGGGTGGCCCTGCTCGACGGCGGGCGGATCGTCGCCGTCGGCACCCACTCGACGCTGCTGGCCGAGGTGCCGGCGTACCGGGCCGTGCTCTCCGCCGAGCCGGACCGGCGGCACGACGGCGCCGGGCTGGTCCGGTCGTGACAGGGGCCGCCGCCGGGCCACCCCGGATCCCCCGGCAGCGCGGTGACCCCGACCCCGACCACCCCCCGAAACCCGGCGACCCCGACTCCGACCCGGCACGCCGTCCCGGCAGGCCCGAGCCGTCGCGGCAGCCCGGCGAGCCGGAGCTGTCGCGGTGGCGGGGGCGGGCCACCGACCCGGACGCCGACCGCAGCCGGGCCGAGGACTCCGCGCCGGAGGCGGTCGCCCGGCTCCGGGCGCGCAGCCGCGTCCTGCTCGGCCGGGTGTTACGCCCGCACCGGCGCCGGCTCGCGCTCGCGGTGGCCCTGCTGCTGGCCCAGAACGCCGCCGCCATGGCCGGGCCCTACCTGGTCATGCTCGGCATCGACCGGGGCATCGGCCCGCTGCGGTCCGGTGACGCGGGTCCCCTGGTCGCCGTCGCGGCCGCGTTCGCCGTGGCCACCGGCACCGAGTACGCGGCCCGGCGCGCCTTCCTCCTGGTGGCCGCCCGGATCGGTCAGGCCGTGCTGCTCGACCTCCGCGGCCGGGTCTACGGCCACTTCCTCCGCCTCGACGTCGGCTTCCACGAGCGCTACACGTCCGGCCGGATGGTGTCCCGGCTGACCAGCGACCTGGAGTCGATCGCCGAACTGGTCGACGGCGGCATCGACAAGCTGGTGATGGCCGCGCTGTCGGTGCTCTCGGTGGCCGGCATCCTGCTCTGGCTCGACCTGCCGCTGGCCGCGGTCACCCTGCTCGCCTTCCCGTTCCTGTTCTGCCTGTCGCGGTGGTTCGCCCGCGCCTCCGCCGGGGCGTACCGGCGGACCCGGGAGGCGGTGGCCCTGGTCATCGTGCACTTCGTCGAGTCGTTGCGGGGCATCCGCGTGGTGCAGGCGTACCGGCGGGAGCCGCGCAACCAGCTCATCTTCGGGGCCGTCAACGACGGCTACCGGCAGGCCAGCCTCTCCGCCTTCCGGCTCATCGCGGTCTACTCGCCGGGCATCCGGCTGATCGGGAACCTGACCACCGCGCTGGTGCTCGCCTACGGCGGCGTCCGGGTCCTGGGCGGGCGGGCCGAGGTCGGCGTGCTCGCCGCGTTCCTGCTCTACCTGCGCCGCTTCTTCGAGCCGATGGAGGAGCTCAGCCAGTTCTACAACGCGTTGCAGTCGGCCACCGCGGCGCTGGAGAAGCTCGCCGGGGTGCTCGACGAACGGCCGGCCGTGGCCGAGCCGGCGCGGCCGGTGCCGCTGCCCGCCGTGGCGCGGCGGGGCGCGGTGGCGTTCCACGCGGTCCACTTCGGGTACCGGCCGGACGAGCCGATCCTGGCCGGGTTGGAGCTGACCGTGCCGGCCGGGCAGACCGTGGCGTTGATCGGGCCGACCGGGGCCGGTAAGTCGACCATCGCCAAGCTGCTCGCCCGGTTCCACGACCCGCCCGCCGGCACGGTCAGCCTGGACGGGGTCGACCTGCGGGACCTGGCCGACGCGGAGCTGCGCCGGGCCGTGGTGCTGGTGACCCAGGAGACCCACCTGTTCAGCGGCTCGGTGGCGGAGAACATCCGGTTCGGCCGCCCGGACGCCGACGACGCCGCGGTGGCGGCCGCCGCCCGGGCGATCGGCGCGCACGAGTTCATCGCCGCCCTACCCGACGGGTACGCCACCGACGTGCGCCGCCGCGGCAACCGGCTCTCCGCCGGGCAGCGGCAGCTCGTCGCGTTCGCCCGGGCGTTCCTGGCCGACCCGCGGGTGCTGATCCTGGACGAGGCCACCTCGTCGCTGGACGTGCCGACGGAACGCCTGGTGCAGCGGGCGCTGCACACGGTGCTGCGGGACCGCACCGCGCTGGTCATCGCGCACCGGCTCTCCACGGTGGAGATCGCCGACCGGGTGCTGGTCCTCGACGGCGGCCGGATCGTCGAGGACGGCCCGCCGGCCGAGCTGGCCGCGGCCGGCGGCCGGTACGCCGAGCTGCACCGGCGGTGGCGCGACTCGCTGATCTGAGCGGACCGCCGTCCCGCCGCCAGCACCGGCGGTTCCGGCGGCGCACCCGCCCCCGCGACGTCCGGTGGGACAGCGCCGGCAGGCCCGGCTACACTGGCCGCTCGTCGATCGGCCACCCTCCGCGCCGGGACTGCCGCACCGCGGTGCCGGCCGCGCTGCTGCCGATCGGGCACGCGGACACGGGGAGGATCGCGGCGTGCGCGCAGGACCAAGAACGATCATCATCGGGCTGGCGGTTGTCGCCACGGTGTCGGCCGGCGTCGCGACGCTGACCGCCGGGGCGGGCGCCCCGGATCCGGGCACCGCGCCGGCCGCCGCGGCCCGGCCGGCCGAGGACCAGACGAGCGGCGGCCCGGCCGGCGGCACGGCCGGATCGGCGGCCCCGTCGGCCTCCGGCGACCGCCGGCCCGTCCGGTCCGGCGCCGGCAGCGGATCGGCCGCCGGCCGGAGCAGCAGCGAGCTGGCCCAGGCCGCGCCCGCCTCGGTCGCCTACCTGACCGACCGCTACCGGATCCCGGCGGCCGAGGCGGCCCGCCGGCTGGCGTTGCAGGAGCGCTCCGGGGCGCTGGCCGGGACGCTGGCCGCCCGCTTCCCCGACGAGTACGGGGGCATGTGGCTGGACCAGGCCGGCGGCGGCCTGCTCACCATCGGGGCGACCCGGCCGGAGGCGATCCGCCCGGCCCTGGCGGCCGATTCCGACGCGGCCCACCTGCGGGTGGTGCCGGTGCGTGCCTCGTTGGCGCGGCTCACCGACGCCGCGGCCCGGCTCGCCGGCACCCTCGGCGTGACCGCGGGCGCCGACGTGGTGGTCGACCAGCGGGCCAACGAACTCGTCGTGCTCACCGACGGCACGGACGACGCGCGGCTGGCCGAGGCGCTCGCCGGAGCCGGCGTACCGGCCCGCAGCCAGGCCCGGATCGCGGCGGGCACCGTCGAGAAGGCCTGCGACCCGCGCTACTGCGACCAGGCCCCGATGCGCGGCGGGATCCGGCTGGACGTGCCCCGGGACAACGGCACGGTCGGCGGTTGCACCACCGGCTTCAACGTGCGCGACAAGAACAACGTCGACTACGTGCTGACCGCCGGGCACTGCGTGCTGAGCAGCACGCACACCCACCGGGACCGCACCTGGCACCAGTACCTCGGGCCGAAGAAGCCGGTCGGCTACGAGTCGACCAACCCGGGGCTCGGCGAGAACGCCTACCCGAACGACTACGCGATCATCCCGTACCAGAGCGGCGCGCTGCGCGGGTGGGCGTACCCGGTGCGCAAGACCGGCGGCACGCCCAGCCTGGTCAACTACTGGTGCGTCAAGGACAACCCGCGCTGCACCGGCAGCCGCGACGTCGCGATCACCGGGTACGTGCCGGTGACCCAGGTCAAGGCCGGCTGGGTGGTCTGCGCGACCGGCTCCGCGTACACGCCGAAGTCGGGCGAGGTGTACGTGGACTCCGGTGCCGGGGCCGGCTACCTGCCCGGCACCCGGTGCGGCGAGGTCCTCGGCACCAGCACCGGCGGCATCGACGTACGGATCTGCGCCCGGCCCGGGGACAGCGGCGGTCCGCTCTTCACCGAGACGGACGGCAAGGCGCTGGGCATCCTCTCCTTCGGCGACGACGGCTCCGGTGCGTGCACCAACCCCAACGAGCAGAACCACTACGCGCCGGTCTCCACCATCCTGGACCGGGCCAACGCGCGCACCGGGCTCGGGCTGCGCCTGGCCACCCAGGGCCCGTTCTACGTGCGGCCCACGCCCTGACCGGGCCGCCGGTGAGCCGCGACCGGCTCACCGGCGGCGCGCCGGAATGACGTCGCCCGGGCCCGGTGCGGGGCCTAGCATCGACGGATGACCGATACGGCGAGGACGGCCCGCGCCGGCATCCCCGAGCGTCCGACCCTGGACGGCATCGAGGAGACCTGGGCGCGCCGCTGGCAGGAGGACGGGACCTACACGTTCGACCGCTCGACGCCGGCTGTCCGGGATCGGGGCGCGGCGTCGGCCGCGCCGGACCCGGACGGTCGTGGGCAGGACGTGTACTCCATCGACACCCCGCCGCCGACCGTATCGGGCGAGCTGCACATGGGGCACGTCTTCTCCTACACGCACACCGACACGGTGGCCCGGTTCCAGCGGATGCGCGGCCGGAACGTGTTCTACCCGATGGGCTGGGACGACAACGGCCTGCCCACCGAGCGCCGGGTGCAGAACGTGTACGGGGTGCGGCCCGACCCGGCGCTGCCGTACGACCCGGACTGGCGGCCGCCGGCCACGCCGATCAGCGAGGCGGCCCGGAAGGACCCGGTCACCATCTCCCGGCGCAACTTCATCGAGCTGTGCGAGCTGCTCACCGCGGAGGACGAGAAGGTCTTCGAGGCGCTGTGGCGGCGGCTCGGGCTGTCGGTGGACTGGTCGCTGACGTACACCACGATCGGCCGGCTGGCCCGGGCGACGAGTCAGCGGGCGTTCCTGCGCAACCTGGCCCGGGGCGAGGCGTACCAGGCGGAGGCGCCGACGCTGTGGGACGTCGGGTTCGGCACCGCGGTGGCCCAGGCGGAGCTGGAGGACCGGGAGCGGCCGGGCGCGTACCACCGGCTGCGTTTCCGCCGCCCGGACGGCGGCGAGGTGCTGATCGACACCACCCGGCCGGAGCTGCTGCCGGCCTGCGTGGCGCTGGTCTGCCATCCCGACGACGACCGGTACGCCGACCTGGTCGGCGGGACCGTGCGCAGCCCGCTGTTCGGGGTCGAGGTGCCGGTGCACGCGCACTCGCTGGCCGACCCGACCAAGGGCACCGGCATCGCGATGGTCTGCACCTTCGGCGACCTGGCCGACGTGACCTGGTGGCGGGACCTGGAGCTGGACACCCGGGTGGTGATCGGCCGGGACGGTCGGCTGCTCCGCGAGCCGCCGGCCGGTGTGCCGGCCCAGCCGTACGCGGCGCTGGCCGGGCAGACCGTGAACGGGGCCCGACGGACCATCGTGGAGCTGCTGGCCGACGCCGGTGACCTGGTGGGCGAGCCGCGCCCGGTGACCCACCCGGTGAAGTTCTACGAGCGCGGCGACCGGCCGCTGGAGATCGTCTCCACCCGGCAGTGGTACCTGCGCAACGGCGGGCGGGAGCCGGGCCTGCGCGAGGAACTGCTGGCCCGGGGCCGGGAGCTGCGCTGGGTGCCGGAGCACATGCGGCACCGCTACGAGCACTGGGTGGGCGGCCTGACCGGGGACTGGCTGGTGAGCCGGCAGCGCTTCTTCGGCGTGCCGGTGCCGGTGTGGTACCGGCTCGACGACGCTGGCGAGCCGGACTACCGCAACCCTCTCACACCGGACGAGGCGGCACTGCCGGTCGACCCGTCCAGCGACCCGCCGCCCGGCTTCGACGAGGCGCAACGCGGGGTGCCCGGCGGCTTCGTCGGTGACCCGGACGTGCTGGACACCTGGGCCACCTCGTCGCTGACCCCGCAGATCGTGGGCGGCTGGGAGACCGACCCGGAACTGTTCCGCCGGGTGTTCCCGATGGACCTGCGCCCGCAGGGGCAGGAGATCATCCGGACCTGGCTGTTCGCCACGGTGGTCCGCGCGCACCTGGAGCACGGCGAGCTGCCCTGGCGGGACGCGGTGCTCTCCGGCTGGATCCTCGACCCGGACCGGAAGAAGATGTCGAAGTCCAAGGGGAACGTGGTCACCCCGATGGGCCTGCTGGAGCAGCACGGTTCCGACGCGGTGCGCTACTGGGCGGCCAACGGCAAGCCCGGGATGGATCTCGCCTTCGACCCGGCCCAGATCAAGGTGGGCCGCCGGCTCGCCACCAAGCTGCTCAACGCGTCGAAGTTCGCGCTGGGGCTGGGCGCCGCCGACGCGTTGCGTGCCCCGGCGACCGCGCCGCTGGACACCGCCATGCTCGCCGAACTGTCCGCCGTGGTCGCCACCGCGACCACGGCCTTCGAGGGGTACGACCACACCGCGGCCCTGATCGCCACCGAGGCCTTCTTCTGGCGGTTCTGCGACGACTACATCGAGCTGGTGAAGGAGCGCGCCTACGGCACCGGGCCGGGCGCCGACTCGGCCCGGGCGGCGCTGGCCACCGCCCTCTCGGTGCAGTTGCGGCTCTTCGCGCCGGTGCTGCCCTTCGTCACCGAGGAGGTCTGGTCCTGGTGGCGGTACGGGTCGGTGCACCGGTCGACCTGGCCCACCACGTACGAGGTGGGCCGGGCCGTCCAGGGGCCGGCCGACCCGGAGCTGCTGCGGCTGGCCGCCGACGCGCTGGGGCAGGTGCGCCGGGCCAAGTCGGAGCGGAAGCTGTCGATGAAGGCGGACGTGCCGCTGGCCGAGGCGCTCGGCCCGGCCGCCCTGCTGGAACGGCTCACCCTGGTCGCCGACGACGTCCGGGCGGCCGGCCGGATCGCCAAGCTCGACCTGCTGCCGGACCGCACCACCGAGCTGGTGGTCGCCTGCGCGTTCTGAACGCGTGGATCCCCGGCGAGAGTGGCCGCCGCGTCGCGGACCGCCGCTCTCGCCGGGGACCGGTGACCGCCCGGGAAGGGTGGGCGGTCGCGCGGATCAGCTCGTCTCGCCGGCCACGCTGAACGAGCGCAGCCGGTCGACGGCCAGCACCGTGCAGCCGGCCGCGAGCAGGGCGGTCAGCACGCCGGCGACCGGCACCGACACCGTGGTGCCGAGCAGGTCCGTGGGGGCCATCCGGTCGGCCAGCGCGATCACCCACTGCTGGACGGAGAGCACCTTGGTGCCGTCCACGAAGCGGCCGAGCAGCCCCTCCCAGATCAGCACATAGACCAGGCCGAGCAGCACCGGCCGGCGGGTGAGCAGGCTGAGCGCCAGGAACAGCGCCGAGTAGGCCAGCGCGCCGAGCGCCGACGCGGCGGCGAGCGCCAGTCCGAGGCGTACCGAATGGGCGAGCACGCCCGCGACGTAGAGCGGGATGGCGACGGTGGCCGCGCTGACCGCGGTGGCCACCGCCAGCTTGGGCAGCACGATCTGCCAGCGCGGCAGCGGCTTGGTGAGGATGTGCACCACCGTGCCGTCGTCGATCTCGGCGCCGAGCACGCCGGTGCCGATGATCAGCGAGACCACCGGCAGCACCACGGCGAGCCCGAGCCCGACCAGCACCGCCGGCCCCCACTGGCCGGGGTCGACGCCGAGCGAGCGGGAGAGGATCGCCAGCGCCAGCAGCAGCGCGGGCAGCGGGAGCAGCAGCAGGAACCGGCGCCGGCCGAAGAGGCCGCGCGCGGTGATCCAGGTAACGGTCGACATGGTCAGCTCCCCACCAGGTAGGAGAAGACGCTCTCCAACGATTCGTCCTCGGGCGTCAGCGACCGGACCCGGAGCCCCCGGGCCAGCGCGATCTTCGGCAGCGCCCGGGTGAAGGCGCCGTAGTCGCCGGCCCGGACGGTGAGCCCGGCGGGGCCCAGCTCCACCCCGGTCACCGACTCCTCGGCGATCAGCGCGACCGCGAGCGCGCGGTCGTCGGTGGAGCGGACCGCGAACACGTGCGGCCGGTTGGTCATCAGCCGGCGGATGGTCCGGTAGTCGCCGGAGGCGGCGAGCCGGCCGGCGACCATCACCTGCACGGTGCCGGAGACCTGCTCGACCTCCTCCAGGATGTGCGAGCTGAACAGGATGGTCCGGCCGGCGTCGCCGAGGCGGTGCAGCAGGGCCATCATGTGCAGCCGCTGGCGCGGGTCCATCCCGTTGAACGGCTCGTCCAGCAGCAGCACCCGCGGTTCGTGCACCAGCGCGGCGGCGACCCGGGTGCGCTGCCGCATGCCCTTGGAGTAGGTGCCGATCTTCCGGTCCTGCGCGCTCTCCATCTCGACCAGCGCGATCGCCCGGCGGGCCGCCTCCTCCGGGTCGGGCAGCCGGTGCAGCTTCGCGCTGGCCAGCACGAACTCGTACGCGCTGAGGAAGGTGTGCACGGCCTCCCGCTCGCTGACCAGGCCGAGCCCCCGGTAGACGTCGGGGTTGCGCCAGGTCGGCGCCCCGTCGAGGGTGACCTCGCCCCGGGAGGGCGCGAGGAAGCCGGCCATCATGTGCAGCAGCGTGGTCTTGCCGGCGCCGTTCGGCCCGAGCAGGCCGGTCACCCCGGGGCCGAGCCGCATGGTGACGTCGTTGACCGCCACCACGTTGCCGTACCAGCGGGACACGCCGGCGAGGTCGAGGGTCGAGGCGGGGGTCGCCGGGGCCGCCGGCTCCGTGCTGATCGTGGTCATCGGGCGGCCACCTTCCGGTATCGCAGCAGCAACAGGGCGACGCAGCCGGTCACCAGCAGCACGGCGGCGGCCACGTAGACCGGGCCGAAGCCGCCGATCTCGCTTTCGCTCTGCCCGGCGGGGACGAGCAGGTCGCCGAGGGTGTACTGGCCGACGGCATGGACCAGGGCGGTGGGCGAGCCGAGCAGCGCCAGCTCGTTGACCGTCCGGGACGGCATGATCGACAGGATGCCGACGATCGGTGCGGTCATCAGGAACACGGCCACGATGCCGCCGGCCGCGAACGCCCGCTTGCCGGTGAGCGAGGCGATGAGCAGCCCGATCGAGGCGAAGACCACCGCCCAGAGCGCCGCATAGAGCAGGCCGGGCAGCAGGTCGCCCAGCTCGTTCCAGACCCCGCGCATGCCGGTGTCGGTGGTGAACGCGGCGCCCAGGAACATCAGCAGTTGCGGCGCGCCGAGCAGCAGCCAGAGCGCGGTGGCCAGCGCGCCGAGCTTGGCCAGCGCGTAGTCGCCGCGCGGCAGCGGCCGGGAGAAGTAGAGCGGCAGCACGCCGCTGAGCAGGTCGCGGGAGACCAGCTCCGGTGCGACCACCGCGACGAAGAAGATGACCAGCCAGCTCATCGTGTCGGCGAACTGGGCGTACGTCATGACGACCTCGCCGAGCTGGGTACGCACCGCGGTGAGCCCGGCGGCCACGATGAACACGATGCCCATCACCAGCCACGGGAAGATCTTCGCCTTCGCGGAGCGGCCCAGCCCGAACGCGGTCCGCAGGCCGTGCAGGTAGAGCGCGCCGAAGACGTGCCGGCGGCCCAGCCGGGGACCGGTGTAGCGCTGGTATCCGATGTCGTGGATGACGCCGGTCGGTTCAGGCATGGCTGGGCTCCCTCGTGGCGAAGAGTTCGGCCACCCGGTGCCGGCGCTGGTCCAGCCGGTGCAGCGGGAGGTCCAGCTCGGCGACCGCGCCGAGGATCTGGTCGTAGGTGGCGTCGTCGGCCAGCGGCACGAGCAGCAGCCGGCCCTCCCGGCTCACCGGCAGGCCGAGCCCGGCGAGCCGGGTGGCGAGGTCGTCGGTGCCCTCGCTGACCTCCACGGCCAGCACGTCGGTGGCGGAGGTCATCGCGGCGACCCGGTCGGCGCGGAGCAGCCGCCCGCCGTCGATGGCGACCAGCGTGTCGCAGATCCGCTCGACCTCGCCGAGCAGGTGCGAGCAGACCACCACGGAGATGCCGAACTCGGTGCCGATCCGGTGGATGAGGGCGAGCATGGCGTCCCGGCCGGCCGGGTCGAGGCCGTTGGTCGGCTCGTCGAGCAGCAGCAGGTCGGGGTCGTGCACCAGGGCCTGGGCGAGCTTGACCCGCTGCTTCATGCCGGTGGAGTAGCCACCGACGGCCCGGTGCCGCTCCTCGTGCAGCCCGACGTGGCGCAGCGCCTCGGAGGCCCGTTCCCGGGCGACGGTGCGCGGCAGGCCGCTCATCCGGCCCAGATGGGTCACCAGCTCGGCGGCGGTGAGGTCGGGCGGCAGGGCGTCGTGCTCGGGCATGTAGCCGACCCGGGCGCGGACCGCCGCCGGGTCGGTGGTGGGGTCGAGGCCGAGCACGCTGACCCGGCCGGTGGTCGGGGCGAGCAGGCCCAGCAGGATCTTGATCAGGGTGGACTTGCCGGCGCCGTTGGCGCCCACCAGCCCGATGATCCCCGGCTCGACCGACACCGTGAGGTCGGCCAACGCGGTGACCCGGCCTCCGTACGTCTTGGTCAGCGACTCGGTCGCGAGCAGTGTCACGCCGACAGCCTAGAAAGTCGGGGCGGTCCCGGGTATCGGGAAACGCTCGGGGTTGCCCCTGATTCCGCCCCGACGCCGGATGCGGTGGACCGGGTCGGGAGTGGCGCTCTCGACCGATCGCCGGTGGGCTGAGAAACTGTGTGCCGGCCGGTGACTTGGGGGTTCGATGAACAACGGGTGGGTGCTGCCCGAGGACGTGTTGCGGGATGCGCCGACGTACGCGCTCCGCAACGCTGAGCTGGCCGATCTGGAGTTGCTGCTGACCGGGGCGTACGCCCCGCTGACCGGCTTCATGACCCGCGCCGACCTGGTCGCGGTGGGCCGGCGCGGCCGGCTGGCCGACGGCACCCCGTGGTCGGTGCCGGTGACCCTGCAGGTGCCGGCCGGACTGGCCGACGGGCTCGCGCTGGACTATCCGCCGCGCCGCGCGCTGGTGCTGACCGACGGCGAGGGCGCACCGGTCGCCGCCATGGACGTGACCGACGTCTGGCCGACCCGCGAGGGCGTGGTGGGCGTGGGGGGCGCGGTCCGCCGGCTGGGCGACGGCGGTCACGGGCCGTTCCAGCGGCTGCGGCGCAGCCCCGAGGAGATCCGTGCGCTGCTGCCCCCGGGGCGGGTGCTCGGCGTCTTCGCCGACCGTCCGCTGCACCGCCCGCAGCTCGCCCAGATCGCCCACGCCGCCCGCACCCTGGGCGCGCACCTGCTGGTGCTGATCCCGGTGGGCGAGGAGGCGACCGGCGGGCTGCCGGCCGAGGCGCTGGTCCGCGGCGTCTTCGCGGCCCGGGACCGGATGCCCCCGGCCACCCTGGTGGCGGTGCCGCTGGCCCGGCGGCGCGACGAGATCAGCGACGCCCTGCTGCGGGCCCGGGTCGCCGCCGCGTACGGGGTGACCCACCTGCTCTCCACCGAGGGCATGCTCTCCGGCGCGGGCCTGCGGGTGCTGGTGCCCCGGGAGCTGGCCTACGACAACCGGGACGGGCAGTGGCGCTGGCGGGAGGACATCCCGCCGCGCAACCGGCGGCTGGCGCTGAGCCAGGCGGAGATCGACGACCTGCTGGACCGGGGCTTCCCGCTGCCGGAATGGCACACCCCGCCGGCGGTGGCCAAGGAGCTGGCCCGGGCCCGCCCGCCCCGCCGGCACCGGGGCCTGGTGATCTTCCTGACCGGACTCTCCGGCTCGGGCAAGTCGACCATCGCCCGCGGGCTGGCCGACCTGCTCCGGGAGAACGGCGACCGGACCGTCACCCTGCTGGACGGGGACGTGGTGCGCCGGGAGCTCTCCGCCGGGCTGGGCTTCAGCAAGGCCGACCGGGACGCCAACGTGCGCCGGATCGGCTGGGTGGCCGCCGAGATCGCCCGGCACCGGGGCGTCGGCATCTGCTGTCCGATCGCCCCGTACGCGGCCGCCCGGGCCACCGCCCGGGAGATGGCGCACGCGGCCGGGGCGGGTTTCCTGCTGGTCCACGTGGCCACCCCGCTCGAGGTGTGCGAGCAGCGGGACCGCAAGGGCCTGTACGCCCGCGCCCGCGCCGGCCTGCTCACCGGGATGACCGGCATCGACGACCCCTACGAGGAGCCGACCGACGCGGACCTGCTGGTGGACACCTCCGACCTGGCCGTCGACGAGGCGGTGCAGCAGGTGATGGACCACCTCGTCGAGGCGGGCTGGGTGGAGCCCCGCCTCCGCTCGGCCTGACCGTCCCGCACCCGGCCGCCGCCTCGGCCGCGCGCCGGCCGTCCGGCGCCGGCCCGCCGACAGCCGCCTGGCCCGCGCTGGCCCGCCGACCGCCGCCTGGCCCGCGCTGGCCCGCCGACCGCCGCCTGGCCTGCGGTGGGTGCTGCCCGGCCTGCGCCTCGGGTGCCGTCCGATCCGCGCGCGGGCCGGCTGGTCCGGTCGCGGCCGTCCCGCCCTGGCCCGGGCGCGGCAGGTCCGCACCCCTTGCTTCCGTCGTGCGCTGGTGCGCGCTAGTGTTCGTCTTTGTTGGAACGCGTTCGACCGCGTGGAGACGTGGTGGCGGGAGGTGGGGCGGGTGCTGGCGCGGCAACGGCAGGCGGCCATCCTGGAACGGGTCCGCGCCTCCGGCGGGGTACGGGTCACCGACCTGGCCGGCGAGTTCGGCGTCTCCGACATGACCATCCGGCGCGACCTGGAGACGCTGCACGAGCAGGGCCTGCTGGCCAAGGTGCACGGTGGCGCCACGCTCGCCGGTCCCGGCTCCACCGACGAGCCCGGCTTCCACGCCAAGTCGGTCCGCCAGGCCGGCGAGAAGGCCGCCATCGCGGCCCGGGCCGCGCAGCTCGTCCCGCCCGGCGCGGCGGTCGCGCTCTCCGCCGGCACCACCACGGCCGGGCTGGCCCGCCGCCTGGTCGACGTGCCCGGCCTCACGGTGGTGACGAACTCGCTGCCGGTGGCCGAGATCCTGCACGTCGGCGGCCGGCCCGACCAGACCGTGGTGCTCACCGGCGGCGTACGCACCCCCTCGGACGCGCTGGTCGGCCCGCTGGCCGTGGCGGCGCTCGGGGCGCTCCACCTGGACCTGCTCTTCCTCGGCGTGCACGGGATCAGCGAACGGGCCGGGTTCACCACCCCGAACCTGATGGAGGCGGACACCGACCGGGCGCTCGTGGCGGCCGCGGACCGGCTGGTGGTGCTCGCCGACCACACCAAGTGGGGCACGGTCGGCATCTCCTCGATCGTCGGCCTCGACGCGGCGGACGTGCTGGTCAGCGACGACCGGTTGGCGCCCGACGCGCGACGGGTACTCGGGGACAGGGTGGGTGAGCTGGTCATCGTGCCGGCCACGGAGGGGGCGCAGTGAAGCGTACGCAGATCGAGCTGGCCGACGGCCGTGAGTTGATCTACTTCGACGAGCGGGACGACGCGGTCCGCGACCAGCCGGACCGGCGCGATCTGCCCCCGCCGCCGCCGGCCTCCCAACTCCGGTACGACCCGCTCACCGACGAGTGGGTGGCGGTGGCGGTGCACCGGCAGACCCGCACCTTCCTGCCCCCGGCCGACGAGTGCCCGCTCTGCCCGTCCCGGGGCGACCGGCTCAGCGAGATCCCGGCCCCGGACTACGACGTGGTGGTCTTCGAGAACCGCTTCCCGTCGCTGAGCCAGCGGCTCGCCGACGAACCGGCCACCGAGATCACCCCGTTCACCCCGGTCCGCCCCGGACGCGGCCGGTGCGAGGTGGTCTGCTTCACCGACGACCACAACGCCTCGTTCGCCAGCCTCTCCCCCCGCCGGGTGCGCACCGTGCTGGACGCGCTCGCCGACCGGACCACCGCGCTGAGCGCCCTGCCCGGCGTCGAGCAGGTCTTCCCGTTCGAGAACCGCGGGGTGGAGATCGGCGTGACCCTGCACCATCCGCACGGGCAGATCTACGCGCTTCCCTTCGTGACGCCGCGGACCCGCACCATGCTCGCCGCCGCCCGCCGGCACGCCGAGCACACCGGCGGCAACCTCTACGCCGACGTGCTCGCCGCGGAGCGCGCCGCCGGGGACCGGGTGGTGGCGGCCAACGACCACTGGACCGCGTACGTGCCGGCGGCCGCCCGCTGGCCGTTCGAGGTGCACCTGGCCCCGCACCGGCCGGTGCCGGACATCCCGGCGCTGGACGACGCCGAACGGGACGCCTTCGGCCCGCTCTACCTGGACGTGCTGCGCCGCTTCGACGGGCTGTTCGACCTGCCGATGCCGTACATCGCGGCCTGGCACCAGGCACCGGTGCGGATCGACCGCGAGCTGGGCCACCTGCACCTGCAGCTGTTCAGCGTCCGGCGGGCCAAGGACAAGCTGAAGTACCTGGCCGGCACGGAGTCGGCGATGGGCGTCTTCATCAACGACATCGCGCCCGAGCGGGCCGCGGAACTGCTCCGCGCCGCGTGACGGGAGGGGCCGCCTGACGCCTGCGGTGGTGCCGTGGCCCCTGCTCAACACCCGGGCCGGCCCGAGCCGGCGGAGCCGGCTGAGCCCGGTTTGCGCCGGACAACAGGGCGCGGGGGGCCCGGGACAGGGCCCCCCGCAAGGGAAGGGACGGCTGGCTGTGCGTGACAGCCGGGGGACGGCTGGCTGATCGCCGCGAGACGACCGCGTCAGCCCTCCTGGACGGGGACTGGCATCCGTCCACCCTGTTCAACGAGGCGCGCCAGGTCGAGGTGACGCGGCCTCGGGTACGCGGAAGCCCGCCGACCGGGCGGTCGACGGGCTTCCGGGCGAACGGAACGGTCAGGCGGCGAGCCGGCGGGCCAGGTTCTCGTCCAGCGCGTTCATGAACTCGTCGGTGGTCAGCCACGGGGCGTCCCGCGAGATGAGCAGCGCCAGGTCCTTGGTCATCTGGCCGCCCTCGACGGTGTCGACGATGACCTGCTCCAGGGTGTTGGCGAACTCGGTGACCGCCGGGGTGCCGTCCAGCTTGCCCCGGTGGGCCAGGCCCCGGGTCCAGGCGTAGATCGAGGCGATCGGGTTGGTCGAGGTCTTCTCGCCCTTCTGGTACTGCCGGTAGTGCCGGGTGACGGTGCCGTGCGCGGCCTCGGCCTCGACCGTGCGGCCGTCCGGGGTCATCAGCACCGACGTCATCAGGCCCAGCGAGCCGAAGCCCTGCGCGACGGTGTCGGACTGCACGTCACCGTCGTAGTTCTTGCAGGCCCAGACGAACCCGCCCTCCCACTTGAGCGCGGCGGCGACCATGTCGTCGATCAGCCGGTGCTCGTAGGTGATGCCGGCGGCCTCGAACTCCGACTTGAACTCGTTCTCGAACACCTCGGCGAAGATGTCCTTGAACCGGCCGTCGTACGCCTTGAGGATGGTGTTCTTGGTGGACAGGTAGACCGGGTAGCCGCGGTCCAGGCCGTAGCGCATCGAGGCGCGGGCGAAGTCCCGGATCGACTCGTCGAAGTTGTACATGCCCATGGCGACGCCGCCGCCGGGGAAGTTGGCGACCTCCATCTCCATCGGCGCGCCGCCGTCGGCCGGGGTGTAGGTGATGGTCACCGTGCCCGGGCCGGGGACGACGAAGTCGGTGGCCTTGTACTGGTCGCCGTGCGCGTGCCGGCCGATGATGATCGGCTTGGTCCAGCCAGGGACGAGCCGCGGCACGTTCGACATGATGATCGGCTCGCGGAAGACCACGCCGCCGAGGATGTTGCGGATGGTGCCGTTCGGCGACCGCCACATCTTCTTCAGGCCGAACTCCTCCACCCGGGCCTCGTCCGGGGTGATGGTGGCGCACTTGACGCCGACGCCGTGCTCCTTGATGGCGTTGGCGGCGTCGACGGTGACCTGGTCGTCGGTGGCATCGCGGTGCTCGATCGACAGGTCGTAGTAGTGCAGGTCGACGTCGAGGTAGGGCAGGATCAGCTGCTCCCGGATCTGCTTCCAGATGATCCGGGTCATCTCGTCGCCGTCGATTTCCACGACCGGGTTGTTTACCTTGATCTTCGCCATCGGCCGGCGCTCCTCTCGGGGGACACGTGCTCAAGCAGTACGAGCGTACTGGAAACCGCCCGGGACTGCCCCACCGCCCACCCCCGCCTTGTCGATCATGAACTTGTCGCCTCGACGGACCGCTACCACTTCATGATCAACGCGGTCGGGTGGGTGGGGGTGGGTGGGCTTGGGTCACATGTTGGCGACGTCGGCCTGCTTGGCGCGGACCGCCTCGGCGGCCTCCTTGAGGGCGGCCAGCTCGTCGGCGTCCAGGTCGGTCTCGACGACCCGCTTGACGCCCTCGGCGCCGATCTCGGCCTCGACGCCCAGGTAGACGCCGGCGATGCCGTACTGCCCGTCGACCCAGGCGCAGACCGGCATGACGTCGCCGGAGTCCTCGGCCACGGCCTTCGCCATCCGGGCCGCCGCGGCGGACGGGGCGTAGTACGCCGAACCGGTCTTGAGCAGCGCGACCACCTCGGCGCCACCGTTGCGGGTCTTGACGACCAGGTCCTCGATCTGCTCGGCCGGCATCACGTCGCGCAGCGGCTTGCCGTTCACCGTGCTCTTGGACGGGACCGGGACCATGGTGTCGCCGTGCGAGCCGAGGGTCAGCGTCTTCACCGACTTGACCGGTACGTTCAGCGCCTCGGCGACGAAGTTGGTGAAGCGGGCGGTGTCCAGCATGCCGGCCTGGCCGAGCACCCGGTTCTTGGGGAACTGGGTGGCGAGCTGGGCCAGCGCGGTCATCTCGTCGAGCGGGTTGGAGACGACGATGACGACGGCGTTCGGGGCGTACTTGGCCACGTTCTCGGCGACCTGGCGGACGATCTTGGCGTTGGTCTCCAGCAGATCCATCCGGCTCATGCCCGGCTTGCGCGGCAGGCCCGCGGTGATGACCACGACGTCCGAGCCCTCGATGGCCTCGTAGCCCTCGCCGTTCGGGCCGGTGGTGACGCCGACGACCTTGGTCTCGAAGCCCTCGACCGCCCGCGACTGGTTGAGGTCCAGCGCGAGGCCCGCCGGCTTGCCCTCCACGATGTCGGTGATCACGACGGTGTCGAAGACGTCGTACTCGGCCAGGCGCTGTGCGGTGGTGGAGCCGTAGAAGCCGGCCCCGACGACAGTGACCTTCTTACCCATGGTCGTCCCACTCCCTGATACCAGTCGGTTTTCCGGACCGTATCAGCCATCCTGGCACTGATCGGGCCAGGGGCGGACAGTTATGACATGCCTGGGCGGGTCAGTCCTGCCGCTCCGCGCGCTCGACCACGTTGGTCAGCAGCATGGCCCGGGTCATCGGGCCGACCCCGCCCGGCATCGGCACCAGCTTGCCCGCCACCTCGACCACCTCCGGGTCCACGTCGCCGGTGTAGCGGCCCTTGCCGTCCGCGCCGACCACCCGGGTGATGCCCACGTCCACCACGGTCGCGCCGGGGCTGACCATGTCGGCGGTGAGCAGACCCGGCACCCCGGCCGCCACGATCACGATCTCCGCCTCGCGGGTGCGCGCGGCCAGGTCCAGCGTGCCGGTGTGGCAGAGGGTCACCGTCGCGTTCTCGCTGCGCCGGGTCAGCAGCAGGCCGAGCGGTCGGCCGACCGTGTTGCCCCGGCCGACCAGGGCCACCCGGGCGCCGCGCAGCGGCACGTCGTGTCGGCGCAGCAGCTCGATGATGCCGCGCGGGGTGCAGGGCAGCGGGGCGTCGTAGCCGAGGACGAGGCGGCCCAGGTTGACCGGGTGCAGCCCGTCGGCGTCCTTTTCCGGGTCGATCAGCTCAAGCGCCCGCTGGGTGTCCAGGTGCGCCGGGAGCGGCAGCTGGACGATGTAGCCGTGGCAGGCCGGGTCGGCGTTCAGCTCGGCCAGCACCGCGTCGAGCTGCTCCTGGGTGGCGTCGGCGGGCAGCTCGCGCCGGATCGAGGCGATGCCCACCTCGGCGCAGTCCCGGTGCTTGCCGTTGACGTACGCCTGGGAGCCGGGATCCGCCCCGACCAGGACCGTGCCCAGTCCGGGGGTGATGCCCCGCTCCGCCAGCGCCTTGACCCGCGCCCGCAGCTCGTCCTTGATCTCCGCCGCGGTCGCCTTGCCGTCGAGGATGGTCGCCGTCACGCATGGATCGTCTCACGGCGCGCGCCGGGCGGGTCGCCGACGGCGAACGGTGACGATCCGTCAGGTGGCGATTGTCACTGAGAGTAACCAAATGTGCCGCAGGCCACGCCCGGAGCCGGACGCCAGACACCGGACCGGACGACCGGGACGGCCTCGCCGGATCAACCCGGCCGCATCGTGAGCACGCCGTATCGCGCAGCCGCGCGGGGCAGAAGCCCTGGCCAGAGGCATTTACGGGTTTTGCCGTACCACGCCGACCCGGCGGCGACAAGCCCGGTCGGCACCTTCCGTTACCGGTTCGCAACCCTTCCGTTGTCGATCGCCAGCGCGCGACCTACCGTTACCGATCGTTGCGCAGCGTTACCCAGCGTCGGGCCTGACTGCGCAGCATGAGGAGATGAGGAGAGTTCATGCGTGTTCGTAGACTCGCCGCCTGGGCCGCCCTCCCGCTCGTGGTGACGCTGGGCCTGGCGGCCTGCGGCAGCGGCGGGAACGGTGACTCGAGCGGCAGCGGCCAGGGTGCGGGCGTCAGCATCCAGATCGCGGAGCCGCAGCACCTGGTTCCCACCAACACCACCGAAACGTCCGGCTCGCAGGTGCTCGCCGGCCTGTTCAGCCCGCTCGTCGACTACGACGCGCAGAACAAGCCTTACGAGGTGGCCGCCGAGTCGGTGACGTCGTCCGACAACAAGGTCTGGACGATCAAGCTCAAGGACGGCTTCACCTTCCACGACGGCCAGAAGGTCACGTCGGACGACTACATCAACGCCTGGAACTACGGCGCGTACGCGCCCAACGGCCAGGGCGCCAGCTACTTCTTCGAGAAGATCGCGGGCTACCAGGACCTGCAGGGTGAGAAGCCGAAGGCCACCACGATGTCCGGCCTGGAGAAGGTGGACGACCTCACCTTCCGGGTGACCCTCTCCGAGCCGTACATCGACTTCAAGTCGATGCTCGGCTACACCGCGTTCTACCCGCTGCCGAAGGCCGCGTTCTCCGCGCCGGGCGTGCTCAACGACTCGTACGAGCAGGCGCCGATCGGCCAGGGCCCGTTCAAGATGAAGGGCACCTGGCAGCACGACAGCAAGCTCGAGGTCGAGCGCTACGACGCCTACCCGGGCGAGAAGCCCCGGGTGAAGGACGTCGAGTTCCGGGTCTACCAGCAGCTCACCGCCGCGTACTCGGACCTGCAGTCGGACAACCTCGACGTGCTGCCGACCATCCCGACGGAGAACCTGAGCACCGCGCAGAGCGACCTGGGCGACAACTACCAGACCAGCCCGATGTCGTCGTTCCAGTTCCTGGCCTTCCCCACGTTCGAGAAGGAATACAGCAAGCCGGACGTGCGCAAGGCGATCTCGATGGCGATCGACCGGGACGAGATCACCAAGTCGATCTTCAAGGAGTCCCAGCAGTCCGCCCGCTCGTTCGTCTCGCCGGTCCTGCCGGGCTACCGGGACAACACCACGGGCGCCGCGGGCCAGTTCAACCCGACCGAGGCCAAGAAGCTCTACCAGGCCGCCGGCGGCCCGTCGAAGATCACCATCTCCTACAACGGGGACGGCGGCCACAAGGACTGGGTCGACGCGACCTGCAACCAGCTCAAGGCCAACCTGGGCGTCGACTGCGTCGGCTCGGCCGAGCCGAAGTTCGCCGACCTGCTGACCAAGGTCGAGAAGAAGCAGCCGGTGGGTCTGTTCCGGATGGGCTGGGTCATGGACTACCCGTCCATGGAGGACTACCTCGGCCCGCTGTACAGCACCAACGGTTCGTCGAACTACTACGGCTACAGCAACCCGGAGTTCGACCGCCTGGTCAAGGAGGGCTCGGCCGCTCCCACCCAGGAAGAGGCGATCAAGAAGTACCAGCAGGCCGAGGACATCCTGGCCAAGGACATGCCGGTGATTCCGCTCCGCTTCGGCGAGAACGTGTTCGGGCACTCCAACAAGGTCAAGAACGTCCAGATGGACCTGTTCCAGCGGGTCAACCTCGTCAAGATCGAGGCGGCCGGCTGAGCTGACCACGGCACGGGCCACCCGGGGCGACCCGGGTGGCCCGCACGTGGCGGTGCGGCCCGCCGACGGCCCGCGGGGCCGATCCCGGCACGGGCCGCGCCGGCCCGAGGGGACCGGTGGCTAATTTCCGGTACACCAGAGATGTCATCCAGCGCCCCTTTCGCGCTATTCCGGAGAGACTGGCAAGCATGTTCCGCTTCATCCTGCGGCGCCTCCTGCAGATGGTCCTCGCGTTCTTCGGGACCACGCTGATCGTCTACGCGCTGATGTTCGCCGGGCAGGGCGACCCGATCCAGGCCCTCGCCGGGGAGCGACCGGTGACCGCGGCCCAGCGGGCATATCTCACGGAGAAGTACCACCTGGACGCCACCGGCGTCGGCGGCTTCTTCTACCGCTACTTCGACTACGTCAAGAACCTGCTCCAGGGCGACCTGGGCCAGTCGCTCACCGGCCGGCAGATCGGCGACATCCTCCAGCAGGCCTGGCCGGTCACCGTCCGGCTGGCGCTCATCGCGCTCGCCGTGGCCATCCTCTTCGGCGTCACGGCCGGCGTGATCGCCGGTATCCGCCGGGCGAGCATCTTCGACAACTCGACGCTGGTGCTCACCCTGCTGGTGCTGGGCATCCCGACCATCGTCCTGGCCCCGCTCGCGCAGTACTTCCTCGGCGTCAAGTGGCAGCTCTTCCCGCCCACCGCCGGGGCCCAACCGAGCCTCTACGCGCTGCTGCTGCCCGGCATCGTGCTCGGCTCCCTGTCGCTGGCCACCGCCCTGCGGCTGACCCGCACCTCGGTGGCGGAGAACCTGCGCGCCGACTACGTCCGGACCGCCCGGTCGAAGGGCCTGGTCAAGCGGCGGATCGTCAGCGTCCACGTGCTGCGCAACTCGCTCATCCCGGTGATCACCTTCCTCGGCGTCGAGCTGGGCAACCTGATGAGCGGCGCGATCATCACCGAGGGCGTGTTCAACATCCCCGGCGTCGGCTTCAACCTGTTCCGCGGCATCCGCACCGAAGACGGCCCGCTGGTGGTCGGCATCGTCAGCGTGCTCGTCGTGGTCTACCTGATCTCCAACCTGGTGGTGGACGTCCTGTACGCCGTACTCGATCCGAGGATCCGCTATGAGTGAGCGCAGCGAACGAACCAACAACGCGGTGCGCCGGACCGCTCGTGGCCGCGCCGAGCGGAACGAGGTGCGGGCATGAGCGATTTCGAGACCGTGGCGGCCACGGAGAACCAGGCCGCGCGGCGCGGCGTCTCCGGCGAGCCCGGCACCCCCAACCAGGTCGGCGCCCCGCAGAAGGCGCGCAGCCTGGCCGGTGACGCCTGGCGGGACCTGCGCCGCAACCCGATCTTCTGGATCAGCCTGGGCCTGGTCGTGCTCTTCACCGCGATGGCCGCCGTGCCGTCGCTGTTCACCGGCAACGACCCGCGTGACTGCCTGCTCTCCCGGCAGCACGCCGGGCCGTCCGGCGCGGCCATCCTCGGGTACGACTTCCAGGGCTGCGACGTCTACGCCCGGGCGGTCTACGGCACCCGGGCCTCGCTGCTGGTCGGTGCGATCGCCGCGCTGGCCACCGGCGTGATCGCGCTGCTGGTCGGCATGCTCGCCGGCTACTTCGGCGGCTGGGTGGACGCGGTGCTCTCCCGCGTGATCGACATCGTGCTCGGCATCCCGCTGCTGCTCGCCGCGATCGTGCTGCTCAAGCGGGTCAGCACCAGCAGCGACAACATCCGGCTGTTCGCGGTGATCTTCGTACTGGCGGTGCTCGGCTGGACCACCGCGGCCCGGGTGGTCCGCTCCTCGGTGATCACCGCCAAGGAGCAGGACTACGTGGCCGCGGCCCGGATGCTCGGCGCCGGCAACGGCCGGATCATGTGGCGGCACATCCTGCCGAACGCGCTCGCCCCGGCGATCGTGGTGCTCACCATCGCGCTCGGCTCGTTCATCGCGGCCGAGGCGACCCTGAGCTTCCTCGGCATCGGCCTGAAGGCCCCGACCATCTCCTGGGGCCAGGACATCGACACCGGCCGCATCCACATGCGGGAGTCGGCGACCCCGCTGATCGTCCCCTCGGCCTTCCTCGCGCTGACCGTGCTCGCCTTCATCATGCTGGGCGACGCGATCCGCGACGCCTTCGACCCGAAGCTGCGGTGAACCTGATGACTGAGTCCGCGGTCCGGCCCACGCCGGCCTCCCCCACCCCGCCCGGCGGCCACCTGCTCGACGTACGGGACCTGCACATCGAGTTCCGCACCCGGGAGGGCGTGGCCAAGGTGATCAACGGGGTGTCGTACCACCTCGACGCAGGCGAGACCCTGGCCGTGCTCGGCGAGTCCGGCTCCGGCAAGTCGGTGACCGCCCAGGCGATCATGGGCATCCTGGACACTCCGCCGGCACACATCACCGCCGGTCAGATCCGCTACCAGGGCCAGGACCTGCTGACCCGGTCCGAGGAGCAGCGCCGGCAGGTACGCGGCAAGGAGATCGCGATGATCTTCCAGGACGCGCTGTCGGCGTTGAACCCGGTCTTCCCGGTCGGCTGGCAGATCGGCGAGACGCTGCGCCAGCGCGAGGGGATGTCCCGGGCCGACGCCCGCCGCCGGGCCGTCGAGCTGATGGACCTGGTGAAGATCCCGGCCGCGGCGAAGCGGCTCGGCGACTACCCGCACCAGTTCTCCGGCGGCATGCGCCAACGCGTGATGATCGCGATGGCGCTGGCCCTGAACCCGAAGGTGCTGATCGCCGACGAGCCCACCACGGCGCTCGACGTCACCGTGCAGGCCCAGATCATGGACCTGCTGGCCGACCTGCGCCGCGACCTCGACATGGCGATGATCCTGATCACCCACGACCTCGGCGTGGTGGCCGGCGTGGCGGACCGGATCGCGGTCATGTACGCCGGCCGGATCGTCGAGCACGCCGACGTGCGCTCGCTGTACCGGGCACCGGCGCACCCGTACACCAAGGGTCTGCTGGAGTCGATCCCGCGGCTGGACGTCCGCGGCCAGGCGCTCGCCACCATCAAGGGACTGCCGCCGAACCTCATGCGGATCCCCTCCGGCTGCCCGTTCCACCCCCGGTGCCCGTACGCGCAGCAGGTCTGCGTGGACGAGGTGCCGCACGACCTGGTCCTCGGCGACGGCCGGACCAGCGCGTGCCACTTCGCCCAGGAGGTCCGCGATGACAGCGCCCGCTAGCCCGACCAAGGTCCGCGGCGAGACGATCCTCTCCGTCGACAACCTGGTCAAGCACTTCCCGATCAGCCAGGGGGTGCTGTTCAAGAAGCAGATCGGCGCGGTGAAGGCCGTCGACGGGGTCAGCTTCGAACTGCGCCGCGGCGAAACCCTCGGCGTGGTCGGCGAGTCCGGTTGCGGCAAGTCCACCCTGGCCCGGCTGCTCATGCGGCTGGAGACGCCGACCGCCGGCCGGGCCACCCTGGAGGGGCGGGACCTGTTCAAGGCCTCCGGCTCCGAGCTGCGCCGGCTGCGCCGGAACATGCAGATGGTGATGCAGGACCCGTACACCTCGCTCAACCCGCGGATGACGGTCGGCGACATCATCGGCGAGCCGTTCGACATCCACCCCGACGCGGCCCCGAAGGGCAGCAAGCGGGGGCGGGTGCAGGAACTGCTGGACGTGGTCGGGCTCAACCCCGAGCACATCAACCGGTACCCGCACCAGTTCTCCGGCGGCCAGCGGCAGCGCATCGGCATCGCCCGGGCGCTGGCCCTGCGACCCGAGATCATCGTCTGCGACGAGCCGGTGTCCGCCCTGGACGTCTCCATCCAGGCCCAGGTCATCAACCTGCTCGAGCAGCTCCAGGACGAGTTCGGGTTGTCGTACATCTTCATCGCCCACGACCTGTCGGTGGTCCGGCACATCTCCGACCGGGTCGCCGTGATGTACCTCGGCAAGATCGTGGAGATCGGCACCGAGGACGAGATCTACGAGCGGGCCACCCACCCGTACACCCAGGCGCTGCTCTCGGCGGTGCCGGTGCCCGACCCGGACGCCCGGA
Organism: Micromonospora sp. NPDC049836; assembly: GCF_044465125.1. Lineage (NCBI taxonomy): Bacteria > Bacillati > Actinomycetota > Actinomycetes > Micromonosporales > Micromonosporaceae > Micromonospora > Micromonospora sp. NPDC049836. The sequence continues at coordinate 471,879 of NZ_JBITLH010000005.1, read as the reverse complement.
CCGACCGGAGCATCATCCGGCTCACCGGCGACGTGCCGAGCCCGGCCGACCCGCCGTCGGGCTGCCGGTTCCGGACCCGCTGCTGGAAGGCGCAGGAGGTCTGCGCCACCCAGGAGCCGCACACGGTGCTGCGGGCGGCCGACCCGCACCCGTCGGCCTGCCACTTCGCCGAGGTGCGCCCGGCCGCCTGAGCCCCGTCGCCCTCGCGGCGGCCCGGCCCCGGCCGGGGCCGTGAGGCAGCGGCCGCAGGTTTCCGAGCCGGGGCCGTCAGGCAGCGGCCGCCGGTTTCCGGGCCGGGCACGACGAAGGACCCGTCCGGAACCGGACGGGTCCTTCTGCCGTCCGGTCCGGCCCGGATCGGGAACCGGGCCGGACCGGACGACGCCTCAGAGCTGGGCCAGGTCGAACGCCCAGATCCCGCGACCGTGGGTCGCCACGTAAACCGAGTTGTCCGCCGCGTTGTACTCGACGTCCATGCCGACGGTCAGCGGCAGGCCGGTGCCGAGCCGCTGCCAGTCGGTGGCGCCGGGCGCGCGGTAGAACGTGGCCAGGTCGGTGGCGAGCACCAGAGCGCCGTTCGACAGCTCCTTGATCGAGCTGGCCGGCACGTCCGGCAGGTTCGCCGAGACGTCCTTCCAGGTCGCACCCGCGTCGGTGGTCTCGAAGACGTGCCCCACGCCGGCGCCCGGCCCCTCGGTGAACCGGCGGGAGAAGCCGTTGACCGCGAGGTAGGCGTGCGCCGGGTTGGCCGGGTCGATCCCGACGCCCTGCAGGAACCGGTTCGGGAAGTCACCCGGCAGGGTGACCTGGTGCCAGCTGGCCGGGTCGTTCACCTTGCCGACCGCGAGCCCCCGGGCGAACCCGGCGTTGTTGCACGGGCCGCACCAGCCGACGTACGCCGTCCCGCCGGAGACCGCGACGGAGGTGGCGGTGTGTCCGGCGCCCAGGTCGAACACGTTGGTCCAGCCCTTGCCGTCCTGGATGGCGTAGCCCTTGGTGTTCACCCAGACGTGCTGGCCACCGGCGACCCAGACCTTCGCGTCGTGGTCGTCGGGGGCGAACGGCGCGATGAACCGGGCCAACTCGTCGCCCGGACGGGAGGTGTACGGCTGGATGTCCCGCGAGGTGGAGTCCGCCAGCGTGCCGGAGCCGGTGTTGGCGTTGCAGTTCTCGGTCACCCGCATGGCCAGGTTGGTGTACTCCTGGACCTGCCGGCAGCCGTTCGCCGGGTCGGCCTGCGCGTCGCCGCCGTCACCGCCGAAGTGCGAGCCCATCACCGTGTCGCCGGGGCGCAGGATCGAGGTGCCGTTGTCCTGCAGACCACCGGAGACGATGGTGCCGGCCTTCGCCGGGTCCCTGCCCAGCGCCACCGAGTAGTACTGGAGGGCGTCGATGGTGCCGTCGTTCAAACTCTGCCAGTCGGTGGCGTGCCCGTCCTTGTCGGTCCTGCCGTTGATCGGCCGGCGGTACACACCGCCGTCGTTGCCGACGTAGACGAAGCCGTTGCCGACCGCCACCGAGTGCTGGTCGGAGTGGGTGGTCTTGTGGCAGGTGTTCTGCGCGTCGTGGATGTTCCAGCAGGAGAAGTTGAAGTTCCAGTACGGGCCGACGGTCTTCCAGTTGGCGCCGGCGTCGGTGGACTCGTAGACCTCCTCCAGACCCGCCCAGACGTGGTTCGGGTTGGCCGGGTCCACCGCCAGGAACTGGTTGTACCAGGCCTGGATGCCCGGGCCGTAGCCCTTGCCCATCACGGTCTGCTTGAGCGCGGAGCCGGAGTTGCCCAGCTTCGACGAGTCGGCGATCTTGTTCCACGGGCCGGCCGGGTTGCCGGTGTTGGAGACGTAGATGCCGTCCAGGTAGCTGTTCACGTTGCCGGCCGGCTTGTTGAGCAGCCGCGGCGACTGGTTGATCGCGTAGAGCTTGCCACCGTCGGCGGAGAAGGCGAACGTCACGTAGCCGATGTCGTCGGCCGGCATGGCGCCGGTCGGGTTGACCTTCGTCCAGCCGCCGGCCGTGTAGTCGGCGGTCTCGTAGAAGCCGTTGTAGGTGTCGCCGGAGCGCCAGGCCGAGGCGACCACCACGTGCTTCGGGTTGCGCGGGTCCTGGGCCACGTCGTTGACGATGTTCTTGTACGCGGCGTTCGCGTCGCCCGCGTCGGCCCCGCCCGGCAGATAGCTGGGGTTCGGCGCGAACTCCAGCTTCCAGGCGCCGGACGTGCTGCTCATCGGGTGCGAGAAGAGGCCCCGGTTGGTGGCGACCCAGACCTTGCCGTCGAAGAAGCGCAGCTTGTTGATGACCGTGCTCTCCAACTCGGTCCCGCCGACCCGGTCGGTCGGCTTGAACGCGCCCGACTTCGGGTTGGCCAGCCGGTACACCCCGGCACCCACGTACGAGGTGCCGCCGGTGTTCCCCTCGCCGGTGGCGTACCAGAGCGAACCGTCACCGGCGAGCACGATGTCGCCGCTGGAGAGCGTGGGCAGCGCGTCCGTGATCGGCGTCCAGCTCCGGCCGCCGATCGAGGAGCGCCACACGCCGCCGTCCGCGCCGGCCGCGTAGACGTAACCGCTGTTGTCCGAGGCCAGGCCGGTGATCCGGCCGGTGACCAGGCCGGCGCCCCCGGAGGAGTTCGACGCGTAGTCGCGGTAGCGGGGGTCGTCGCCGTCGTACTTGATCTTGGTGACCTCGCGCCAGCTGCCGCCGGTCCTGGCGAGCCCGTTGAGCTGGCTCAGCGCGTTCGAGTACGCGCCGGGCGACACGATGCCCGGGGCGTACCGGGCCTGAGCGAACTGCTCGGCGATGGTGCGGGCCTCGAAGGCCTCCTCGCCGGCCTCCTCGGACGACTCGCCGGCCGCCATCTCCATGAACTCCCTGGGATGCCAGGGCATGTTGGCGCCCGGCTCATCGGCCAGGCCGAGGGCTTCCCGCACCTCGTGGTTGGTGGCGACGACGCCACCGAGCGCGGCGGTGAGCACCAGCGCGCCCGCGATGGTCGCCGGCTTGCGCCAGCGGAACTTGGACATGTGAATCCTCCGGGATTCAAGGGATCCGGGCGGATGGCCCGGGTGGAAACCGGGGCGGCGGATTGGCGCCCACGGTGCGTTCGCGATCGGACGGACACCGTCCGCTGTCGACCCGGCGCGCGACGAAGAGCGTCGGTCGCGGCGGGCAGGGTGGCGAGGGGTCAGCCGACGGCCGGTGGTGCCCGACCGGAGAGGGTGCCGCGCGGCGGCAGCGGCAGGGCCGGCTGCCGGTAGCGGATCGCGGCGACCGTCTCGGCGGGCGTGCCGTCGACGCGCACGGGCGCCACGAGGAGGAGATCGTCCGGTCCGTCGGATTCGACGCCGGCGCGGTGGTCACCACCGGGTCCGCCGAGGAACTCCGTCCACCGCACCGGCGGAGCGTCGGAAGGCGTGCGGCGCACGTCGACGGCTCGGGGGTCGCCGGGGGGCGGGGTGGGACGGTCCGGCAGGGAGACCGGTGTGTCGACGACGACTCCACGTCGTGGCGCGGCGTCGGACACGCCGAGCGGGAGTCGTCGCCCGGTCCGTCCGTCCGGAAGAAGAACGGACGGGCCGTCGTGGACGATCGACCGGTGCGCGGCGGTGACCACCGCGCCGGGATCAGGGGTCCCCTCCACAGCGGGCGCGCCGAGGCCGGCCAGGACGAACGCCAGCGCGGCCACGGCGGCGGTCAGCCGGTCCAACACGCGCATGGGCACACCTGGGGGGAGGGCGAGCCGCTCGGGCGGGCGGCGCGCGGGGCCGGCCGACGGGAGCAGGGCGACGGAGAGAACGGGGAGGGTCGATCGCTTGCTGCGGGACAACGCTAGCAACAACTTTCGCAACCCGGCAATGGGCGACCGTCGTACTTTCGGCTGGTCAGCGCCGCGCTCGTGACATCGCTCCGACAAGGACGGCCAACACATGAAACAGGGGCGCGGCCGGGTCGGCCGCGCCCCTGTCGTCGAGCTGTCAGTGGAAGAAGTGCCGGGTGCCGGTGAGGTACAACGTGACCCCGGCCTCCTTGCACGCCGCGATCGTCTCCTCGTCCCGGATCGAGCCGCCGGGCTGCACGATCGCCCGGACACCGGCCTCGATGAGGATCGCCGGGCCGTCGGCGAACGGGAAGAACGCGTCCGAGGCGCAGACCGCGCCGCGGGCCCGGTCGGCGCCGGCCCGGCTCACCGCGAGCCGCGCCGAGTCCACCCGGTTGACCTGTCCCATCCCGACGCCGACGGTGGCGCCGTCGCGGGCCAGCAGGATGGCGTTGCTCTTCACCGCGCGGACCGCCCGCCAGGCGAACGCGAGATCGCGCAGGGTCGCCTCGTCGGCGGCCGTACCGGTGGCCAGCGTCCAGGTGGACGGGTCGTCGCCCGCCGCGTCGATGGCGTCCCGCCGCTGCACCAACACGCCGCCGCTGACCTGCCGCCACTCGGTCGCCGCCGGCGCGAAGGAGGGCGCCCGCAGCAGCCGGATGTTCTTCTTCGCCTGGAGGATCTCCACCGCGCCCTCGTCGAAGCCCGGCGCCACCAGCACCTCGGTGAAGATCTCCGCGACCTGGCGGGCCAGCTCCACGCTGACCGGCCGGTTCACCGCGATCACCCCGCCGTACGCGGAGACCGGGTCGCAGGCGTGCGCCTTGCGGTGCGCCTCGGCCACGTCCGCGCCGACCGCGATGCCGCACGGGTTGGCGTGCTTGATGACGGCCACCGCCGGCTGCTCCGGGAAGTCGTGCGCGGCCCGCCAGGCGGCGTCGGCGTCCACGTAGTTGTTGTAGGACATCTCCTTGCCGTGCAGCTGCTCGGCCTGCGCGAGACCGGCCGGGCCGGCCGGGTCGGCGTAGAGGGCCGCCGCCTGGTGCGGGTTCTCCCCGTAGCGCAGCACCGCCTGGCGGCGCAGGGCCAGCCCGGCGAAACGCGGCGGCCAGTCGGCGTCCGCCGGGTCCTGGGCGAACCACTCGGCCACGGCCACGTCGTACTCGGCGATGTCGGCGAACGCGCGGGCCGCCAGCGCCCGCCGCTGGGCCAGCGTGAAGCCGCCCTCGGCGAGGGCGTCGAGCAGCGCCGGGTACGCCGCCGGGTCGGTCACCACGGCCACCGAGGCGTGGTTCTTCGCCGCGGCCCGGACCATCGCCGGCCCACCGATGTCGATCTGCTCGACGCACTCGTCCCGGCTGGCACCGGAGGCGACCGTGGCCTGGAACGGGTAGAGGTTGGACACCAGCAGGTCGATGCCGGCGATGCCGTGCTCGTCGAGCTGGGCGGCGTGCGCGTCCTTGCGCAGGTCGGCGAGGAGACCACCGTGGATCTTCGGGTGCAGCGTCTTCACCCGGCCGTCGAGGATCTCCGGGAAGCCGGTCACCTGCTCGACCGGCGTCACCGGCACGCCCGCGCCCGCGATCGTCGCGGCGGTGCTGCCGGTGGAGACGATCTCCACCCCCGCCTGGTGCAGGGCGCCGGCCAGCTCGACCAGGCCGGTCTTGTCGTAGACGCTGACCAGTGCCCGCCGGATCGGGCGCCGGACGTCCTCAGTCGTGCTCACGGAACAGTGACCTTTCTGCCGGTGATCGTCCAACCGTCACGGACCAGCCGACCGACCTGCTCGACGAGCTGGCGCCGTTCGGCGGACTTGATGCGCTCGGTGAGCGTCTCCTCGTCGTCGTCGTCCAGCACCGGGACGGCGACCTGGGCGACGATCGGGCCGGTGTCCATCCCGGCGTCGACGAAGAACAGGGTGGCCCCGGTGACCTTCACGCCGTACTCGAGCGCGTCCCGGGGGCCGTGGATGCCGGGGAACGCCGGCAGCAGGGTGTTGTGCGTGTTGAGGTAGCGGTCGCCGAACGCGCCCAGGAAGTGCGGGCCGACCAGCTTGAGGAAACCTGCGCTGATCACCAGGTCCGGCTCGTGCTCGGCGACCCGGGCGGTCAGCGCCTTGTCCCAGTCCTCCCGGGACGGATGGTCCTTGAGCCGCTCGACGAAGGAGGGCACCCCGGCCGCCGCGGCCCGGTCCAGACCGGCGATCCCGTCCCGGTCGGCGCCGACGGCGACGACCCGCGCCCCGTAGCCGGGGTCGGCGGCGGCGTCCAGCAGGGCCTGGAGGTTGCTGCCGGAACCGGAGACGAGGACGACGAGGCGGGCGACGGACGCGGGCTCGGTCACCGGGCAACCCTATCGGGCCGGGCCGGCCGTCCGGCGTTCGGGCGCGGCATCGCGGCTGATCTCCGCGGTGGCGCCGACACGATACGCTGCCGACGCCCGGTGCCGGCGTACGCCCGGCCCGGCGTCGACATCGTGACCTTGGTCCCGGGCCGTGTGTCGCGGCGTCCCGGTGCTGGGCGGAATGATGAGCGGCAGCGACCGACCATGGACCGTCGACCCCCAGTTTGAGGAGCAACCAGCAATGCAGCCCGGTTACCCCGGTCAGGACCCGTACGGCCAGCAGCAGCCCCACCAGGACCCGACCTCCCCGCAGTACGACCCGTACGCGCAGCCGCCGCAGGCCCCGCAGTACGGGCAGCAGCCGACCTCGGGTCAGCCGTACGGGCAGGACCCCTACGCGCAGCCGCCGCAGGCCCCGCAGTACGGCCAGCAGCCGACCTCGGGCCAGCCGTACGGCCAGCCCACCTCCGGCCAGCCCTACGGGCAGGACCCGTACGCCCAGCAGCAGCAGCAGCCGTACGGCGCCGCCCCGCAGTACCCGGCGGCCGGCTACCCGACCGGGCAGGGGCAGAACAACAACACCCTCGGCCTGATCGGCATGATCGCCGGCATCGCGTCCATCGTGTTCGCGCTCTGCTGCACCCCGCTGGGCATCATCGGCGGCATCGCCGGCGTGGTGCTCGGCATCCTGGGCCAGAAGAAGGTCCAGCAGGGCCAGGCGACCAACGGGGGCCAGGCCAAGGCCGCGCTGATCTGCGGCGGCATCGGCATCGTGCTCTCCATCATCAGCGCGGTCGCCGGCGCCGCGATCAACCTGAACAACATCGGCTCCTGAACCGGCCGAACGGAGGGGGCGTCCACCCGTGGGACGCCTCCTCCGCCGGTCCGCCGTCGGTCAGCGGGAGACAGTGGCGGTGCGGGTGAGCGCCCGGGTGGCGGCGGCACCGAGCAGCGCGCCGGCGGCGACGACCAGGGTCGCCACCCCGGCCACCAGCCACGGCGCCGGGCCGATCTCGGCCAGCCGGCCGCCGCCGAGCGGCCCGCCGGAGAGCGCGGCGGCCGCGCCGAGCAGCAGCCCGGCGACCGGGCCGGCGAGCGCCGCCGAGGCGAGCAGCGGGGGCCAGTCCGGCGCCGTCCGCCCGTCGCCGGCGGCCCGCAGCAGCCGCCGGGCCAGCAGCCAGCCGGCGGCCATCCCGGCCAGCACGGGCACCGCGAGCAGCCCCACCCCGAGCCCGTCGACCGGGCCGCGCGGCAGGCCGGCGAGCAGCGGTACGGCCGGCAGCGCGCCCACCGACACCTCGCTGGTCCGCACGGCCGTGTCGGTGCCCATGGCGAAGCCGGGACCGAGCAGGTAGCTGGCCGACCAGACGGTGGCGTTCGGCGCGTACGCCAGGCTGACCAGGGTGATCCCGGCCTGACCGGCCACCCCGGTCCGGTACGCCCCGATCATGTCCGCGGCGTCACCGCCGCCGGTCGCCACGGACAGCCCGGCCGCCCCGGCGCCGGCGCCGAGCAGCAGCAGCCCGGCCACCAACCCGGTCCGCACGCCGTTGCGCAGGGCGGGGGCGGCGCGGTGCGCCAGCAGCACCGACACCCCGGTGGTCCGGGCCGCACCGACCAGCGCGGCGAGCGTGCCGACCACGGCGCAGGTCACCCCGGCGCGGGACGGGGACACCCGCAGGCCACCGGCGCTCACGAGGACCGCGGCAAGGACGCCGAGCAGCGCGTACCCGATGCCGACCGCGACCGCGACGGTGAGCGCCTGCCGGACCGACCGGCCACCGCGGGCGCCGATGGCCCGGCTGACGTGCACCCCGGCCCGGGTGAGCCGCCAGACGGCAAGCGCGCTGAGCGCGAGCGGCGCCAGGCCCAGCGGCCCGGCGGAGGTCTCCAGCGGCACCCCGTGCCCGAGCAGCCAGCCGGCCAGGCCGGCACGGGCCGCCCCGGTCAGCCCGCCGGCGTCCTCGCTGAGCTGGGCCAGGCCGAGCACCAGGGCCACCGGCAGCCAGGACGTCACGGCCGCCCAGAGCGCCGCCACCCCGGCGGCAACCGGCAGCGGGGCCCGGCCACGCGGCGCCTCCCCGGACCGGGGCGCGGGCACCCGCGGCCCGCGCCCGTCACGGTCGGCGGGCCGGGCGTCGGCGGGTCGGGCATCGGCGGTACGGCGGGGCTGGTCAGGGGTGACGGGTGACATCGGCTCTACTCTGGCATGCCGGGGCGGTGCCGGCAGTCCGATACCGCCGTGGGGGCGACGGCGAGTTCCGTGATCCACGCTTTCCCGGCCCCAAATCCGGTTTAGCCTCGGGCCAGGACGCGACCTTCCGTCGCGGCACCGACCGCTCGGAGGAAGCCGTGAACGCTCCGTATCCGCCGCCGCCACCGCGACCGGCCGCCGGCCGGGACCGGACCACCCTCTGGGGCATCCTCGGGATCATCACCGGCCTGCTCTGCTGCGGCCTGCTGGGCATCGTGTTCGGCTACCTGTCGATCCGCGACGCCCGCCGGTTCGGCAAGTCCCAGCTGCTCGGCTGGCTGGCCATCGCGTTCGGCGTCATCAACATCGTCGCCAGCGCCATCATCCGGGCCCGCGGCAGCTACTACTACCCGTACTGGTACCGGTAGGACGCCGAAGGGGGCCGACCGGGAACGGTCGACCCCCTCGGCACGTAACGGACCGCTCAGCGGTTGGACATGATCTCCCGCATCAGCTTGGCGGTCTCGGTCGGGGTCTTGCCGACCTTCACGCCGACGGCCTCGAGCGCCGACTTCTTCGCGTCGGCGGTGCCCGCCGAGCCGGAGATGATCGCGCCCGCGTGGCCCATGGTCTTGCCGGGCGGGGCGGTGAAACCGGCGATGTAGCCGACCACCGGCTTGGTGACGTTGGCCTTGATGAACTCGGCCGCGCGCTCCTCGGCGTCGCCGCCGATCTCGCCGATCATCACGATCGCGTCGGTCTCCGGGTCGGCCTCGAACGCGGCCAGGGCGTCGATGTGGGTGGTCCCGATGATCGGGTCACCGCCGATGCCGACGCAGGTCGAGAAGCCGATGTCCCGCAGCTCGTACATCATCTGGTAGGTCAGCGTGCCGCTCTTGCTGACCAGGCCGATCCGGCCGGAGCCGGTGATGTCGGCCGGGATGATGCCGGCGTTGGAGGCGCCCGGCGAGGCGATGCCCGGGCAGTTCGGCCCGATGATCCGGGTCCGCTCCCCCTTGGCCACGTTGTACGCCCAGAACGCGGCGGTGTCGTGCACCGGCACGCCCTCGGTGATCACCACGGCCAGGTCGATCCCGGCGTCGATCGCCTCGACGACCGCGGCCTTGGTGAACTGCGGCGGCACGAAGATGACCGTGACGTCCGCCCCGGTCTCCTTCATGGCGTCGGCCACGGTCGCGAAGACCGGCAGCTCGGTGCCGTCGAAGTCGACGGTCTGGCCCGCCTTACGCGGGTTGGTGCCGCCGACGATGTTGGTGCCGGCGGCCAGCATCCGCCGGGTGTGCTTGGAACCCTCGGAGCCGGTCATCCCCTGCACGATGACCTTGGAGTCCTTGGTCAGCCAGATTGCCATTGTCAGACCCCCGCAGCGGCCAGCTCGGCGGCCCGCTCGGCCGCGCCATCCATGGTGTCGACCCGCTCGATCAGCGGGTTGTTCGCGCCGTCGAGGATCGCCCGACCGGCCTCGGCGTTGTTGCCGTCGAGCCGGACGACGAGCGGCTTGGTGACCTGCTCGCCCCGCTGCTCGAGCAGGGCCAGCGCCTGCACGATGCCGTTGGCAACCGCGTCGCAGGCGGTGATGCCGCCGAAGACGTTGACGAAGACGCTCTTCACCGACGGGTCGGAAAGGACGATCTCCAGGCCGTTCGCCATCACCGCGGCGCTCGCGCCGCCGCCGATGTCGAGGAAGTTGGCCGGCTTCACGCCGCCGTGCCGCTCGCCCGCGTACGCCACCACGTCGAGGGTGGACATGACCAGGCCCGCGCCGTTGCCGATGATGCCGACGGCACCGTCGAGCTTGACGTAGTTGAGGTCCTTCTCCTTGGCGGCCTGCTCCAGCGGGTCCACCGCGGCCTGGTCGACCAGGGCCTCGTGGTCCGGGTGCCGGAACGCGGCGTTCTCGTCCAGGGTGACCTTGGCGTCCAGCAGCAGCACCTTGCCGTCACCGGTCTTGGCCAGCGGGTTCACCTCGACCAGCGTGGCGTCCTCGGCGACGAACGCCTGCCACAGCTTGACCGCGACCTCGACGACCTGGTCGGCGACCTCGGCCGGGAACCCGGCCGCGCTGACGATCTCGCGCGCCTTCGCCTCGTCCACGCCCGTGTTGGCGTCGATCGGGGCCTTGACGACCTTCTCGGGGGTCTCCGCGGCGACCTGCTCGATGTCCATGCCGCCGGCCACGCTGGCGATGCAGAGGAAGGTGCGGTTCGCCCGGTCGAGCAGGTACGAGAAGTAGTACTCCTCGGCCACGTCCGCGGTCACGGTGATCATGACCTTGTGGACGGTGTGACCCTTGATGTCCATGCCGAGGATGTCGGTGGCCCGGGCCACCGTCTCCTCGGCGCCCTCGGCCAGCTTCACGCCGCCGGCCTTGCCGCGGCCACCGACCTTCACCTGCGCCTTGACGACCACCCGGCCGCCGAGGCGTTCGGCGATCGCGCGGGCCTCCTCCGGGGTCGTGGCGACGCCGCCGGCGAGCACGGGCAAGCCGTGCCGCTCGAACAGGTCCCGCCCCTGGTACTCGTACAGGTCCACGATTGCGCGTCCCGTCCCGTCTCCGCGGCGCGCCGTCGCGCCGCCACCAGCTTCGGAAAATCAGTTTGACGCCTGTCATCAGAAGAGACAGGCCATTTGCCGCAGCCTAACGAGATGGGAACCGGCGGCAACCGAGCGGGTGCGCGGTGTGCGGTAATGCACAACCGGCGGCGTCCGGGAGATCAACCGACCCGGCAGCGGCCCGCCGCGTAGCCGACGACCGCTCGCATGATCTCCTCCTCCGGCCGGTCGGCGAAATTGATCGTCGCGGTGAAGCCGGTGCCGTAGAAGGCCTGTTGCAGGCCCGAGTCCAACGCGGTGAAGGCGCCCAGGCCGGCGGCGACCCGCGGGTCGCGCGGCTTGACGCAGAGCATCCGCTCCAGCGCCCACCGGCGCGGGTAGATGTGCTCGATCGCCGCCCACGGCAGCCAGATCGCCTGCCCCCGGGTGGGCCGGGTCTTGATCCACAGTCCGTGCGGCCCGACCGCGAGCACCGGGCCACCGGAGGTGATCATCCAGAGCTGGAAGCCGAGCAGCAGCGCGAACAGCAGCATGAACGCCGGGACGGCGAGCAGCACCAGCCGGTCGGCTTCGCCGCCGGAGACCGCCGCACCGAGCGGGCAGCCCAGCACCAGACCGATGAGCAGGATCAGCACCCCGAAGAGCAGGGCCCGCTTGCCCACGCTCTGCCGGAGCACGAACGGCAGGTCCTCGGGGATCCGCCGGGTCGTCACCGCGGTCGGCCCCACCCCGCCCGGGTACGCCGCTGCGCCCGGGTACCCCGGCGGGGTGCACGGCTGCGCCGGGCTGGCCCGGCAGCGGCGGGCGGACCAGCCGGGCCGGCTGACCGGGGGGCCCGGGGTGTTGCGGTTGCGGCGCCCAGCCCTGGGGTTGTGCCGTCCAGGCCGGCGGCTGCGCCGGATATCCCGGCCCGGCGGGGTGCTGCGCCGGCCCACCCGCGCTGCCGGGCTGCCCCGGCCAAACCGCGTTACCCGGCTGTGCCGGCCAACCCCCGCTACCCGGCTGCGTCGGCCAACCCCCGCTGCCCGGCGGTGGCGACCAGCCCGGCGCGGACGATGGCTGGCCCGCTCCGGGCGATGCCTGGCCGGGCTGCTCCGGCTGCGCAGGCCCGCCCGGCGGGGCCAGCGGCTGGCCCGGCGGACCAGGGTGTGCCGGCCAGCCCGCACCGCCCGGCTGCTGCGGGACCTGGGCGGCCGGCTGTGATGGGACAGCGCCGGCCGACTGCGGTGAGCCGTGCCCCTCCGGTGGTGGCTGCGCCGCGCCGGCGGTCGGCGGCTCCCCCGGCTCCGGATTCGAGGCGGGGTGCGACGGCTGGGTCACGGCGGGCTCCCGGCAGGGTCGTCGAGTGCGGACGCGGTACGGGCAGCCACACCATACGATCCCCGCCCTCCGCGCCGCGGCCCCGCGGCCCCCGCGGCCCGCTCCCCGGTTGCCCCGGGCGCGCCCTGGCCCCGCTACCGGATCGGAGAGCCGCGCCGCGCCGCCGCGGAAACGACAACATGCCGAGAATCGCGGTCTCCGCGGGTCAGGAAACACCGGATCGCCGCACCTTGCGCCCTGCGACGACCAACGCGGAGGCAACGCGCGGGCAGCGCGGCGACAAGGCGGCGACAACGCGACGGGCAACGCGACGGGCAGCGGGGGGCGACAACGCGCGGGCAGCGCCTCAACGGCCGGAAGCGACCCCCGGCCCGCAGGAACGTAGGGCCCGGTTCAGCCGTACGGGGGATGTTGGGGGAGGTGCGTAACCCCCTGGTGAGGGCGTCGTTGAGTCTGATGTCGGAGCGCTGGTCAAGCGCGACGGCGGGAGACGGCCGATGCCCTGTCGGTCGAGGGGTGGCGGCGGGGCATCGTGCATAGAGGGGCCGGGCGTGTGAGGGGTGCGTCCGGCCTCTCCCCCTGCCCGGACACCGGCACCGGCCCCCGGCGCAGCCGCGCCTATCGGGTGCAGCCGCGCCTATCGGGTCAGGCGACCGGCTGAGCGACGTTGGTCCGGACCCAGTCCACGATCGACTGGGTGGTCGCGCCCGGGGTGAAGATCTTCGCGACGCCGAGCTGCTCCAGCTCGGGGATGTCGGCGTCGGGGATGATGCCGCCGCCGAAGACCACGATGTCGGTGGCGTCGCGCTCGGCGAGCAGCTCGAGCACCCGCTTGAAGAGGGTCATGTGCGCGCCGGAGAGCACGGAGAGGCCGACGGCGTCGGCGTCCTCCTGGATCGCGGTCTCCACGATCTGCTCCGGCGTCTGGTGCAGGCCGGTGTAGATGACCTCCATGCCGGCGTCCCGCAGGGCACGCGCGACGACCTTCGCGCCCCGGTCGTGGCCGTCCAGGCCGGGCTTCGCGACGACGACCCGGATCCGAGAGCTCATCAGCGCACACCTTTCCCCGGCTACCGCACTCCTTCGACTGAACGAACGGTAACCCGGCCGGGCCGCGGCCGGAAACCCGGGCCGACCCCTACCCGCGATGGGAGTCCCATTAACGGCGGATCCGCCCGGCGGGAAGCTGGACGCCTCCGCCGAACGGTCACTGTACGCGACGAACGGGCAGTTACCGGGCCACCCGACCGGCGGCACGAGCTATGACAAGGCCGGACGGAAACGGACAGAATGAAACGCCAATTCGGCGCTTCGGCTTGTGACAGGAGTGGCGGTTGGCTAACGTGTCCACGGTTGTCATCAAGTCCACGGACGGGTGATGACGCGGCCACCGGACGTTCAACCGAGCTTCACCGAACGGTCCGAGGTCGCATCGGATCCCCGACAACGGAGGGTATGCGTGCGCCAGCGCCTGTCGTCTGAGCCCGATAGATATCGCGGCCGCCGCCGCGTACCCACCCCCCCGCGGAGCCGCTACGCCGCGGTCGTCACCACCGCCTTCGTCGGAGCCGGCATCGTCGCCCTCGGCGCGAACGCCCTCCCGGACGCCAAGAGCGTCAGCCCGTCGGTCCTCGACGAGCTCCGCCAGGCCTCGGTCACCAGCCAGGACGCCGCCGCCCGTGCCGACTCCGCGGACCGCGCCACGCGTGACGACCGCGCCGAGAGCAAGGCCGCCACCGAGCAGGACGTCTGGCTGCTCCCGCTGCACGGCTACGACTTCAACGGGCCCTACGGCATGCGCTGGGGCAAGCTGCACACCGGCATCGACCTGGTGGCGGCGGAGGGCACGCCGTACCTCGCGATCCACGACGGCACGGTCACCAAGGCCGGCTGGTTCGGCGGGTACGGCTACACGGTCATCGTCCAGCACGCCGACGGCAGCGAGGCCATCTACGGGCACTCCTCCGCGGTCAACGTGCGGGAGGGCCAGCAGGTGAAGGCCGGCGACCAGCTCGGCCTGGTGGGCAACACGGGCCACTCCTACGGCTCGCACCTGCACCTGGAGATCCACGTCAAGGGGCAGCCGCTGGACCCGGTGCCGTGGCTGGCGGACCGCGGAGTGGACATCAAGCTGCAAGTCGAGGCAATCTACGCCGACGTAGCCGCGTCCTGACGCTGCGTATCGCCCATTGACCGCCCGGATCAGTCGATCCGGGCGGTTTTCGTTGCGGCAAAGTCTGCCAGGTCACAGGCAGAAGTGTGAGCGGCGGCACACCCCTGCATGATCCTTTTCCGGCGGGAACCGCCCGGACGGGCACGAAGCCGGCGAGCAGCCGTCGGCGGCCGGGCGTCGCACCGGGAGCCCGTACCCGGCGAAGGCACGGCCGACACCAGTATTTCGAGGTCAACGTGCCCCTCGACTGATGAAGGTCCCCGTGCAGGAAGACAACTCCCGCCAGAACGAGAACGCTTTGGACGCCCCCGCCCGGCACCGGCGCACGCGCCCGGTCCGGCGCACCACATACCTGGCCGTCGGTGCGGTCGCGCTGGTCGCGCTCGGCCTCGGCGGCGTCTCCGTCGTCACCGCCGACCACGGCACCCCGAACCCGGCCGCCGCCGTCGATCTGGAGGCCGAGGCGCGCGCCGAGGCCGCCGCGCGCGCCGACCGCTCGGCCCGCGAGTCGACCGCGCCGGTCACCCCGTCCGCCACCCCGGCCAGCCCGTCGCCGAGCCCGAGCACGGCCAGCCCGAAGCCGACGAAGACCGCCGCCGCGAAGCCCAAGCCGAAGAAGGTGGTCAAGCCGAAGCCCACCTGGGTCATCCCGATGAAGGGCGCCGCCATCACCTCCTGCTACGGGCAGCGGTGGGGCACCCTGCACGCCGGCATCGACTTCGCGATGCCCGCCGGCACCCCGATCCACGCCGCCTTCGCGGGCACCGTGGTCAAGGCCGGGGACGCCGGCGACGGGTACGGCAACTCGGTCTTCGTCGACCACCACAACGGCTACCTGACCCACTACGCGCACCAGAGCCGGCTGCTCGTCAGCGTCGGCGACCGGGTGAGCGCCGGCCAGGTCATCGGCTACGAGGGCGCCACCGGCGACGCCACCGGCCCGCACCTGCACTTCGAGGTGCACCAGGGCCAGATGTGGAACCAGATCGACCCGGCGCCGTTCCTGCGCGCCCGGGGCATCGACGTGGCCTGCTGACCGCACCGGCACGAGCAACGGCCCGGTCCGGCGTCTCGCCGGGCCGGGCCGTGTCACGTGGTCAGAGCTTGTCGATCGGGGCGTGCCGGAGCACCAGCCACATGGTCTGGTCGCCGAAGTCGATCTGCGCCCGGGCGCCCGGGCCGTGCCCCTCGACGGCCAGCACCCGGCCCAACCCGTACCGCTGGTGGTTGACCCGGTCCCCCGCCGCCACCTTCGGGGCCTGCTTCAGCTCGCTGGCCGTGGACAGCCGGCTGGCGTCCACCCCGAGCCGCTTGGCGAGCTGGGTCGCCTTGGGCGTACCCCCGGTGAAGCCGGCCCGCCCGCCGGGCGCGCGGTCCGCGCGGCCGCCGACGCCGCCGCCCCCGCCGGCCCACGAGGTGTACGACCCCTCGGTCCGCTCCCAGCGGACCAGGTCCGGCGGCAACTCCTCGAGGAAGCGCGACGGCGGGTTGTACGCGGGCGCGCCCCAAGCCGACCGGGTGACCGCCCGGGACAGGTAGAGCCGTTGGCGGGCGCGGGTGATGCCCACGTACGCGAGCCGGCGCTCCTCCTCCAGTTCCCGGGTGTCGCCCAGCGAACGCAGGTGGGGGAAGACGCCGTCCTCCAGGCCGGTCAGGAAGACCACCGGGAACTCCAGGCCCTTCGCGGTGTGCAGCGTCATCAGGGTGACCACACCCTGGTGGTCCGGGTCGTCGGCGGGGATCTGGTCGGCGTCGGCGACCAGCGCCACCTGCTCCAGGAAGCCCGCCACGGTGGCCCGCTCGTCCTCGCCGCCCAGCGCCTCGATCCGCTCGGTGTACTCCCGGGCGACGCTGACCAGCTCCTGGAGGTTGTCCACCCGGCCGGCGTCCTGCGGGTCGAGGCTCTCCTCCAGCTCGCTCAGGTAACCCGAGCGGGTGAGCAGCGCCTCCAGCACCTCCTCCGGAGTGCCGGTGTCGGCCAGCTCGCGGGCGCCGTCGAGGAGGGCGACGAACTCGGCGATGCCGTTGGCGGCCCGGGTGGAGATCCCCGGGGCGTCCTTGGCCCGGCGCAGCGCCGCGCCGAAGGAGATCCGGTCCCGGCTCGCCAGCGCCTCGACGCACGCCTCGGCCCGGTCGCCGATGCCCCGGCGCGGGGTGTTCAGGATCCGGCGCACGCTGACCGTGTCGTCGGGGTTGACCACGGCGCGCAGGTAGGCCAGCGCGTCCCGGACCTCCTTGCGCTCGTAGAAGCGCACCCCGCCGACGACCTTGTACGGCAGGCCGACCCGGATGAACACCTCCTCGAAGACGCGGGACATCGCGTTGGTGCGGTAGAAGACCGCCACGTCGGCGGGGCGGGTGTCCCCCTCGTCGACCAGCCGGTCGATCTCCCGGGCCACCCAGTCGGCCTCGGCGTGCTCGGTGTCGGCGACGTAGCCGACGATCTGCTCGCCGGCCCCGGCGTCGCTCCACAGCCGCTTGGGCTTGCGGGAGGTGTTCCGGTCGATCACCGCGTTGGCGGCGTTGAGGATGGTCTGGGTGGAGCGGTAGTTCTGTTCCAGCAGGATCGTCCGGGCGTCGGTGAAGTCGCGCTCGAACTCGAGGATGTTGCGGATGGTCGCGCCGCGGAACGCGTAGATCGACTGGTCGGCGTCGCCGACCACGCAGAGCTCGGCCGGCGGCAGCCCTTCGGTGCCGGAGACCAGCTCCTTGATCAGCACGTACTGGGCGTGGTTGGTGTCCTGGTACTCGTCGACGAGGACGTGCCGGAACCGGCGCCGGTAGCTCTCCGCCACGTGCGGGTGCGACTGGAGCAGGTGCACGGTCGTCATGATCAGGTCGTCGAAGTCCAGCGCGTGCGCCTCGCGCAGCCGCCGCTGGTAGAGCGTGTAGGCCTCGGCCAGGGCGCGCTCGTTGGGACCCTTGGCCCGGCCGGCGAACTCCTCCGGGTCGACCAGCTCGTTCTTGAGGTTGGAGACCTGGGCGGCCAGGCCGCGCGCCGGGTAGCGCTTCGGGTCGAGGTCCAGCTCGCGGGTGACGAGCTGCATCAGCCGGCGGGAGTCGTCGGCGTCGTAGATCGAGAAGGTCGACTTCAGGCCGGCGTGCTCGTGCTCGGCGCGCAGGATCCGGACGCAGGCCGAGTGGAAGGTCGACACCCACATGAGCCGGGCGCGCGGGCCGACCAGGGCGGCCACCCGCTCCTTCATCTCGCCGGCGGCCTTGTTGGTGAAGGTGATCGCGATGATCTCGCCCGGGTGCACGTCCCGCGCGGCGAGCAGGTACGCGATCCGGTTGGTCAGCACCCGGGTCTTGCCGGAGCCGGCGCCGGCCACGATCAGCAGCGGCGAGCCGGCGTGGGTGACCGCGTCCCGCTGCGGCCCGTTCAGCCCGTCGAGGAGGGCCTGCGGGCCCGGTCGGGCACCCGGCGACCCCGCCCCACGCCACAGCGCCGCACCGGCCGCCACACGGCCGGGAGCACCGCCCACCGGTGGCGAGGCGGAAGGAGGGCCGGCGTCGCCGTGCGGCGCGGGCTCGGGCGGGGACGCGGGGATGTCGAAGAGAGGATGCATCGCACGGCGAGTCTATGCCGCGCGCCGGACACTTCCCGACCGCGCGGCACCGACGGGACCGAGGAGTCACGTCCCACCAGTTGGCGGCTTTCCTTGCGCACCGCGCCCGCGGGTCGGCATACTCGACGGCGTGTTCGATCAGCGCTTCTACTTTTACTACGGCACCGGGAGTCCGGCAGCCGTAGGTCGCGCCTGATCACAGACCTGCAAAGCCCCGGGCTCGGAGAGCCCGGGGCTTTTTCGTCCCGGGATCCGGGCACCGGGCCCGAGACCCGAGAGGGACGACGATGATGACTGACGTGGTGGAGTCCAGCGGCAGCCTGGCGCGGCCCGGCCGGACCGACGGCACCGAGCCGACCGGGGCGGCGGCCGGCACCGGCACCGGCACCGACGACTCAGCGGCCGCCGAGCGGATCGTGGCCATCCGGGAGCGGATCGACGAGATCGACCGCACCATCATCGCGCTCTGGCAGGAGCGGGCCGCGCTGTCCCAGGAGGTCGGGGCCACCCGGATGGCGTCCGGCGGCACCCGGCTGGTGCTCTCCCGTGAGCGGGAGATCCTGGAGCGGTTCCGGCAGGCGCTCGGCGCGGACGGCACCCAGTTGGCGTTGCTGCTGCTGCGGGCCGGCCGCGGCCCCCTGTGACGGGGTGCGGCGGCGGCGTGGACGCGGCCGCACCGACCCCGGATACGACGGACCGCCTGCCGGCGTCAGCGTGACGCCGGCAGGCGGTCCGGGTTGGATCAGGCCGCCTCGTGGGTCGGCACGATCTCCCGCCGCTCGGCGAAGTGGCAGGCGCTCGGGTGGTCCGAGCCCCGCCGGATCTGGAGCAGCGGCACCTCCTGGGCACAGAGGTCCTGCGCCTTCCAGCACCGGGTGCGGAACCGGCAGCCCGAGGGCGGGCTGACCGGGGAGGGGACGTCACCGGTGAGCCGGATGATCGCCTTGTTGTCCCGCAGCGTCGGGTCCGGCACCGGCACCGCCGACAGCAGCGCCTGGGTGTACGGGTGCGTCGGGCGCTCGTAGATCTCGTCCTCGGAGCCGATCTCCACCATCTTGCCGAGGTACATCACCGCGACCCGGTCGGAGAGGTGCCGCACCACCGACAGGTCGTGGGCGATGAAGACGTACGACAGCCCGAACTCCGCCTGGAGCTTCTCCAGCAGGTTCATCACCTGGGCCTGGATGGAGACGTCCAGGGCGGACACCGGCTCGTCACAGACGATGATCTCCGGCCGCAGGGCCAGCGCCCGGGCGATGCCGATGCGCTGCCGCTGGCCGCCGGAGAACTGGTGCGGGTACCGGTTGATGTGCTCCGGGTTCAGCCCGACCAGGTCGAGCAGTTCCTTGACCTTGGTGCGGCGGGAACCCTTCGGGGCCACCTCCGAGTGGATCTCGAACGGCTCGCCGATCAGGTCACCGACCGTCATCCGCGGGTTCAGCGAGGTGTACGGGTCCTGCATCACCAGCTGGATCTGCCGGCGCAGCCGGCGCAGCGCGCCGCCCCGGAGCTGGGAGATGTCCTGCCCCTTGTAGAGCACCTGACCGGCGGTCGGCTTCTCCAGGTTCATCAGGACCCGGGCCAGCGTCGACTTGCCGCAGCCGGACTCGCCCACGACGCCCAGGGTCTCCCCGGCCTTCAGCTCGAAGGAGACGCCGTCGACCGCCTTGACCTGACCGATGGTCTTCTTGAACACGATGCCCTGGGTCACCGGGTAGTGCTTGACCAGGTCACGGACCTCGATGATGTTCTCAGTCACGGCTCACGAGCTCCTCGGCGAAGTGGCAGGCGCTGGCCCGGCCGCTGCCGACCTGCAGCAGCGGAGGCACCTTCTCCCGGCACACCGGCTGCGCCATCGGGCAGCGCGGGTTGAACGGGCAACCCGGCGGGATGTTCATCAGGTTCGGCGGGAGCCCCTTGATCGTCCGGAGCTCCTGCCCCTTCTCGTCCATCCGCGGGATCGAGTTGAGCAGGCCGAGCGTGTAGGGGTGCGCCGGCTTGGCGTACAGCTCGTACACGTCGGCTTCCTCGACGATCCGGCCGGCGTACATGACCGCGATCCGGTCCGCGACGTCGGCGACCACGCCGAGGTCGTGGGTGATCAGGATCATGCCCATCCGCCGCTCCCGCTGAAGCTCGCCGAGCAGGTCCATGATCTGGGCCTGCACGGTCACGTCCAGGGCGGTGGTCGGCTCGTCCGCGATCAGCACCTCGGGGTCGAGCGCCAGCGACATGGCGATCATCGCGCGCTGTCGCATGCCGCCGGAGAACTGGTGCGGGTAGTTGCTGTACCGGCCCTTGGCGTTGGGGATCTTCACCTGGTCGAGCATCTCGATCGCGTGCTTCTTGGCGTCCCCGCGGCTCATGCCGCGACGGATGCGGAACTGCTCGGCGATCTGGAAGCCGACGGTGAAAACCGGGTTGAGAGCGGAGAGCGAGTCCTGGAAGATCATCGCAATGCCCTCGCCACGGATCCGACGCCGCTGCTCGGCGGACATCTTGAGCATGTCCTTGCCGTGGAAGCGGACCTGGCCACCGGTGACGAAGCCGGGCGGGGTGTCGAGGATGCCCATGATGGTCTGCGCGGTCACGCTCTTGCCGGAGCCGGACTCGCCGAGCACGGCGAGGGTCTCCCCCGCGTCGACGTGGTACGTCACACCGTTGATGACCTTGGCGACGCCGTCCCGGGTACGGAACTCCACCCGGAGGTCGTCGACCTCGAGCAGCCGGCCGGCGGGGCGGCCGGATCCGTCGGCGCCCGGAGCGGACTGCTCGGAGACGAGAATGTCGGACAACTCAGTTCCCCTATCGGAGCTTCGGGTCGAGGGCCTCGCGGACCGCCTCACCGAGCATCACGAAGCTCAGCACGGCGGTGACGAGGAACGCGGCCGGGAAGAACAGCAGGAACGGCGAGACCCGGATGTAGTTCTGCGCCTCGCTGATCATGATGCCCCAGGACACCACGGGGCTCTTCAGCCCGATACCCAGGAAGGAGAGCGTGGCCTCGGCGCCGATGAACGAGCCAACCATGATCGTGCCGTAGACCAGCAGCGGCGCCAGGCAGTTCGGCAGCAGGTGCTTGAGGATGATCCGTCCCGTGCTGGCGCCCAGGGCCCGGGCCGCGACGATGTAGTCGGCCTCCTTGGTGGCCAGCACCGAGGAGCGCATCAACCGCATCACGACCGGCCAGCTCAGCACGGTCAACGATGCGATCACCAGGCCCATGATCGTCCACTCGCCGTTGTCGGTGCCCGACCCGTTGAAGGTGGTCAGGATGACGATCGAGCCGAGCACGAACGGCAGGCCGAAGAAGATGTCCGCGGCCCGCGAGAGCAGCGCGT
The DNA here is from genome assembly GCF_044465125.1 of Micromonospora sp. NPDC049836. Taxonomy (NCBI): domain Bacteria; kingdom Bacillati; phylum Actinomycetota; class Actinomycetes; order Micromonosporales; family Micromonosporaceae; genus Micromonospora; species Micromonospora sp. NPDC049836. The sequence goes on along the minus strand of NZ_JBITLH010000005.1, from coordinate 450,551 downwards.
CCACCCAGCCGCCGCGGTAGCCGGCGATGATGCCCATGGTGCCGCCGATCAGCAGCGTGCCGATCACGGAGAGCAGCGCCACCACGATGGAGGCGCGGGCACCGTAGATGGTCCGGGCGTAGACGTCCCGGCCCTGCACGTCGTAGCCGAACCAGGCCGACGACGAGGGCTCGACCCGGCTGCGCCCCAGGTCACCGTTGACCGCGTCGCCACTGGTGAACAGCCACGGGAAGGCGGCCATCAACACGAACACCAGGATGATGGCCGCGGAGATCCAGAACAGTGGCTTACGCCGCAGGTCGCGCCACGCGTCGCCCAGCAGGCTGCGCGGCCTCTCCCGCTTCTGCGCGCTCTCCGGCAGGCCGGCGTTCGTGGGCGCACCGGAACCGGCCTCGGTCGGCATGGTCGCGGGCGGCGTCGAGATGATCGACGCGGTACTCGGGTCACTCATAGCGGATCCTCGGGTCAAGGGCGGCGTAGAGCAGGTCCACCAGCAGGTTCATCGCCAGATAGACGAGCACCAGGACCACCACGATGCCGACAACGGTAGCGCTCTCCTTCGTGACAATCGCCCGCAGCACCTGGCGGCCGATGCCGTTGATGCCGAAGATGCCCTCGGTGATGATCGCGCCGCCCATCAGGGCACCGAGGTCGGTACCGAGCAGGGTGACCACCGGGATCAGCGAGTTGCGCAGCAGGTGCACGCCGACCACCCGGCGCATCGGGAGGCCCTTGGCGATGGCGGTACGGACGTAGTCGGCGCGGCGGTTCTCCGCGATGCTGGTCCGCGCCACCCGGGCGATGTACGCCGACGAGGCGCTGCCCAGCACGAAGCCCGGCACGATCAGCTCGCTGAGCCGCATCTCGTTGGAGACGGTCGGGGTGATGATGCCCCACTTGACCCCGAGGAACCACTGGAGCATGAAGCCGATGACGAAGACCGGCAGCGCGATCAGGAACAGCGACGAGACGAGGACCAGGTTGTCCAGGAAGCCGTTGCGCCGCAGACCGGTCAGCACGCCCGCGCCGAGGCCGATCACGGCCTCGATGGTGAGCGCCACCACCGCCAGCTTCAGGGTGTTGGGGTACGACGTCATGATGATGTCGCCGATCTGGCGACCACTGTAGGTGACGCCGAAATCACCCTGGAAAAGGTCCTTCATATAGCTGGCGTACTGCACCCAGATCGACTGGTCGAGGTGATACTTCTCGGTCATCATCGCCCGGAAGTTGTCCGGGCAACCGCGGTCGCCGCACTTGCCGGCGAAGGGGTCGCCGGGCACCGACCAGACCAGCCAGTAGATCAGGAAGGTCGTGCCGATGAAGACCGGCACGAGTTGCAGCAGCCGTCTCAAGAGATAACGGCCCATGGGGTGGTCCTCCAGACAGGGGGCGCGTCGGACGGCCGACACGGTGGTGACAAACGTGCGAGGGGTTTGTTGTACACCCCCTCGCGGAACGGCCCCGGGTCGGGCTCACCGGTAGGCGAGCCCGACCCGGGGTCAGACCGTTCGGGTCAGAGCTCGACCGAGGTGATGTCGAGTTCGCCGACGTTGGTCAGCTCCATCTTCTTGATCTTCTCCGAGTGGCCGGACTGCTCGCCGCTGAAGTAGATCGGCATCGCCGGGACGTCCTGGTCAATGATCTTGACCGCCTCGGCGAACTTCTTGTGGGCCTCCTCGAGGCTGGGGGCCGACGAGGCCTCCTTGGCGAGGGCGTCCACCTGCGGGTTGCTGTACAGACCGTCGTTCGAGGAACCGTTGGTCACGTAGAGCGGGTTGATCCAGTTCTCCACGTCCGGGTAGTCCTGCTGCCAACCGGCACGGTAGGCGCCGGTCATCTTGTGGGCGTTGATGTTGGCCCGGAAGACCGCGAAGGTCGGCACGCCGACAGCGACGGCGTCGATGCCCAGGTTGGTCTTGATCTGCTGGGCGACGGCCTCCATCCACTCCTTGTGGCTGGCGTCCGCGTTGTACGACAGGGTCAGCTTGCCGGTGAAGCCGCCGGCCTCCTGCAGGAGCTGCTTCGCCAGGGTCGGGTCGAACTTGCAGGCGGTGCAGTCGCCGGGCGTCGCGCCCGGGGTCAGCGGGTTGGCCCAGCTGTCGGCCGGCTTGCGGTTACCGAAGAAGATCTTGTCGGTGACCTGCTGCCGGTCGATGGCGTGCGAGATCGCGGCCCGGAGCTTGGGGTTCTTGAACTTCGAGTCGTAGATCGGGAAGGCGATGATGCCGTTGGACGGGACGGTCGTCTGGATCGCCCGGTCGCCCAGGTCGGTCTTCCACTTGTCACCGGCCAGCGAGGAGACCGGCACCTGCTGCTGGAAGTCCAGGTTGCCGGAGACCAGGTCGCTGTAGGCGGCCGTGTCGTCCTGGTAGATCTTGACGGTGACGTCCTTGATCTTCATCTTGTCGCGCAGGTTGTAGTCGTCGAAGCGGGTGAGCTTGATCTCGACGTCGTCCTGCCACGAGACGAGCTTGACCGGGCCGTTACCGATCGGCTTCTTGCCGAACTCCTCGGGCTTCTGCGAGAAGAAGGCGTCCGGCAGCGGCATGAAGGCGCTGTAGCCGAGCTTGGTCGGGAACACGGCGGTCGGCGCGGAGAGCGTGACCTCGAAGTTCCAGTCGTCGACGACCTTCAGGCCGGACATCTCCTTGGCCTTGGGCTCGGGGGCCTTCTTCGGGCCGTCCGGGCCGTCCGGGTCCTCGGTGTAGGTGTCGTTGAAGCCCTGGATGTCGGAGAAGAAGCTGGCGTTCTGCGCGCCGTTCGGGCCGTACGCAGCCCAGTTCCAGGCCTTGACGAAGCTCTCGGCCTTGACGGTGCTGCCGTCGTGGAACTTGGTGTTCTGCTTGATCTTGATCTTGAAGACCTTGGAGTCGCTCGTCTCGATCGACTCGGCGAGCGCGTTCTGCGGCGCGCCACCGTTGTTGGGGTACTCGACCAGGCCGGTCCACATCCAGTCGATGATCTTGCCGCCACCGGTCTCGGTGGTGTTCGCCGGAACCAGGGGGTTCTCCGGCTGGGTGCCGTCGATGACGATGGCACCGTCCGCGCTGGCGCCGGGGTCGCCACCTTCGTTGTCGCCGCTGGAGCAGCCGGACGCGATGAGCGCGAATGCCGCGCCCACCGCGAGCGCGCCGCTCGCCCGCTTCGAGACTCTCATTCCGAGGGGCCTCCTCTTTCTAACCTGGTTCCGTCGTGGGTTTCACGCACGTTTGGGGGGTGACGCCACCGCCGGCCCGAAGCACAGGTCGGCGGTTTACCGCAGGGGAAATCGGGACACCCCCAAGGGCACCGATCCGCCGGGCACCACATCCTCGGTGAACGCCACCGCGCAGGGTCGACAGCCACGCGGCGTCACGCGAAGGCAGCGTCACGTGGTCGGCGGGCCCGACGGGGTGCCCCACACCGGGGGTGAGGTGCTGCCACTGTGACACCCACCAGCCCTTTCCGTGAAGGTGCCGTTATCAAGACGTTAGTTGGCCGCCACGTTGCCGATACTTGAAAAAAGATCATGAAAGGGGCCGGTCGTACCGCCATGAACAGGCAGGACAGCGCCACTTCGGGCGACTCCGCACGCGTAGGCTGAGGCGCTGTGAGCTTCCCGCCCTCCGCTCCGCCGCTGCCCGACGTCCGGCGAACCCTCGCGGTTTTTGCCCATCCGGATGATGTGGACTTCGGCTGTGCGGGCACCGTCGCGCGCTGGGTGGACGAGGGCGTCGAGGTGGCGTACCTGATTGTCACCCGGGGTGACTCCGGCGGCTTCGACGAGACCCCGCGCGAGCAGATGCCCGCCCGGCGCGAGGCCGAGCAGCGGGCCGCCGCCGCGGCGGTCGGCGTACGCCGGGTCGACTTCCTCGACGGACACCAGGACGGCACCCTCACGCCCAGCCTGGAGCTGCGCCGCCAGATCACCGCGGCGATCCGCCGGTTCCGCCCGGACCGGGTGCTGACCAGCTCCCCGCTGCGCCGCTGGGAGCACCTGGCCGGCCCGAGCCACCCCGATCACCTGGCGGTCGGCGAGGCCACCACCTGCGCGGTCTACCCCGACTCGCGCAACCGCTTCGCCTTTCCGGAGCTGCTCGACGCGGGGCTGGCGCCCTGGGTGGTCCGGGAGATCTGGTACGCCGGCGGCCCCGGCCCGGACCACGTGGTCGACGTGACCGACCAGCTCGACCGCCGGATCGCCGCGATGCGGGCACACCACTCCCAGACCGCGCACCTGGACGTGCCGACCTGGGTCCGGGACCGGCTCACCACCATGGCGGACAACGCCGGCCTCCCCGCCGGCCGGCTGGCCGAGGCGTTCACCGTGCTGCGCACCGAGTGAGCCCGGCGACCGCTGGCGAACAGCGGTCGGGTGCGGCGCCGCTGGGCGGCTCAGACCAGCCGGCGGTCGGCCGCCCAGCGGGACAGCTCGTACCGGTTGGACATCTGGAGCTTGCGCAGCACGTTGGAGACGTGCGTCTCGACCGTCTTGATCGAGATGAACAGCTCCTTGGCGATCTCCTTGTACGCGTACCCCCGGGCCAGCAGCCGCAGCACCTCGCGCTCCCGGTTGGTGAGCTGGTCCAGCTCCGGGTCGGCGACCGGGGCGTCCGGACGGGCCGCGAAGGCGTCCAGCACGAACCCGGCCAGCCGAGGGCTGAACACCGCGTCCCCGTCGGCCACCCGGCGGATCGCGTCGGTCAGCTCGTCCGGCGAGATGGTCTTCGTGACGTACCCCCGGGCGCCGGCCCGGATCAGCCCGATCACGTCCTCGGCCGCGTCGGAGACGCTCAGCGCCAGGAACCGCACCTGCGGGTGGGTACGGCGCATCGCCTCCAGCACCGCCCGGCCACCGCCGTCCGGCATGTGCACGTCGAGAAGCACCACGTCGGGCTGGGTGGCCGCGATCCGGCTGACCGCCTCGGCCACCGTGCTCGCCTCCCCCACCACCTCGACGTGCGCGCCGAGTTCCGCGCGTACCCCCGCCCGGAACATGGCGTGGTCGTCGACGAGGAAGACCCGCAGCCGTCCGTCCCGCGCCGCCAGGTCGACGGGTTCCTGCTCGGCCATGGTCACTTGTCCCTTTCCGCTGTGGAGCCGTTGCCGCTGATCGGCAGGATCAGCCGGACCTCGGTCCCCTCCCCCGGCTCGGACCGGATCTCCGCCCGGCCGCCGTGCCGCTTCATCCGCCCGATGATCGAACCCCGGACGCCGTGCCGGTGATCCTCCACCGTATCCGGGTCGAAGCCCTTGCCCCGGTCCCGGACGAAGACACTGACCTGGTCGGGCTCCACCTCGGCGTAGAGCGAGACGGTTCGCACCTCGGCGTGCCGGGCCGCGTTGACCAGCGCCTCGCGGGCCGCCGCGACCAGCGCGCCGACCCGCTCGTCGGTCTCCCGGTCGCCCACCACCACCGCCTCGACGGTGATCGCGAAGGTGTCCTCCACCTCGGCGGCGGCCTGCTCCAGCGCGGCGGCGAGCCGTTCGGTGGGCGAGGCGGTCGGCTTGTAGAGCCAGTTGCGCAGTGACCGTTCCTGACCTCGGGCCAGCCGCTGCACCGTCTTGACGTCGCTGGCGTTGCGCTGGATCAGCGCCAGGGTGTGCAGCACCTGGTCGTGCACCATGGCGGCCAGCTCGGCCCGCTCCTGCTCCCGGATGCGCCCCTCGCGCTCGGAGCGGAGCTGGTTCCAGGTGCGCCAGAGCACCGGGCCGGTCACCACACCGACCCCGGCCAGGCCGACCAGCGCGAAGATCACGCCGTTGAGGATCGCGTCGAAGTTCTGCGCCGGGGAGTAGACCGCCGCGACGCCGATGATCCCGACGGCGACGAGCAGCCCGCCGCCGATGAACCGGAGCACGAACGCCCGCCGGTCGCTCTCCTCCACGACCGCGCCCAGCCAGGGCACCGGCACCGTGTCGCCCCACTGGCGGCGGCGCTCCGGGGCGGACTGGTGCCAGATCACGCCGGCGCCGACCGCGATGATCGCGACGAGCCAGCCGGCCGTGCCGGCCGCGCCCACCGAGTGGAAGGCGAGCACCTGGATCATCAGCACGCCCAGCCCGATGGCCACGAACGGCAGCAACTGGCCGAGGTCCCGGCGGGGCGGCAGGGCGGTGTCGCCCGGCCGGGGCGGCACCACCGCCCAGAACGCGGCGTACAGCAGCAACCCGAGGCCGTTCAGGCCGAGCAGCACCATGAAGGCGATCCGGACCCGGAGCACCGAGATGCCGAGGTGCTCGGCGAGGCCGGCGGCCACCCCGGCGGCCAACCGGTGGTCGGTGGTCCGGTAGAGGCGCCGCGGTTGCGGGGTCACGGTGCTGCTGATCGGAGGCTCCCGGGTCGGGGGACGGGTGATGCGGGCCGGTCTGCGCCGGCACCGTCCCGATCGTCACACGGGCAGGCCCGCCGGGACCACGGGGACGCCCCCGACATTCGCCGGCCGCGGATCTCAGGGTGGCGTCAGGGTCGGGTCCGGAGGTCGTTCGGGCGGCCGGCGCAGCAGGATCTACAGCATGAGCGAGGACGCCGCCCGTCCGCCCCAGCCCGGGGCGGCAGCACAGGACGGGCCACCACCACCCCCACCGGGACCGGCACCCACCACCGCCGGTCCCTCGGCCGCGCCGCCACCCGGGGCGCAGACCGCCGGCTCCGCGCCGTTCCCCGGCGCGCCGCCGGCCGGGTACGCTCCGCCACCCGGCGGCACCGGCTTCACGTCCCGGTACGGGCTGGTCCGCCCGCGCGACGGCCGGTACCTGGCCGGGGTCTGCGCGGCGATCGGCCGGGCCACGAACACCGACCCGGTGCTCTGGCGGGTGCTCCTCGCGGTGCTGGGCTTCTTCGGCGGGATCGGCATCCTGGTGTACGTCACCGCCTGGCTGATCATCCCCGGTGAGGGCGACACCGCCTCCCCGGTGGAGTCGATGCTCGGCCGCGGCCGGTCCAGCATGTCCCCGGTCACCGTGATCGTGCTCAGCATCGTGGTCGCCGTCGGCTTCGGGTACGTCGTCACCAACGCGTTCCGGGCGATCCTGCTCGGCGCGGTGATCCTGATCGGCGGTGCGTTGATGCTCAACCGGGACGCCCGCGGCCCCGGCGCCGGCCAGCCCGCGCCCGCCGGGCCCGGCACGCCGCCCGGCCCGGTGCCGCCGGCCGCCACCCCACCGGCCGCCGCCACCTGGCCCGGGCCGTCCCCGACCCCGCCGGCGGGCGCGGCGAGCCCGGGCCCCTGGGCGCCGCCCGCCGCCGCGCAGCCGGCCTGGTCGACGCCGGCCGCCGCGCCGGACCCGACCGTCGCCGCGGCCCCCTCAGGGCCGCCCGCCGCGCCGCCCGCCGGCTACGAACCCACCCTCGCCGACCCCACGACCGCCCAGCCGGCCTGGTCCGGCTCCGCACCCACCACCGCGCAGCCGGCCTGGTCAGCCGGTGGCTACCCGGAGTCGACGCCGGTCTCCGGCGGTCGGACCGGCACCACCTGGCCGGCCGCCGGCACGCCGGGCTGGCCGGGCGCGCCGACCACCGGCGCACCGGTCGGGGAGGCGGTGGCCGGGCCGGTCCCGGCGGGTGCGCCGCTGCCACCGGGCGGCTACCGGCCGCCCTTCGCGCCGCACGGCCCGTACGCCGGGCCGACGCCGCCGGTGCCGGCGCCCCCGGCCCGGCCGGTCCGCCCCCCGAAGCGGCCGAAGGAGCGCTCCGCCCTCGGCCCGGTGACCTTCTCGCTGATCTTCCTGGCGCTCGGCGTGGTGGGCGTGCTCGACCTGCTGGACGTCTTCCCGGTGGGCGCCGCCGGCTACTTCGCCGCCGCGCTGGCCACCATCGGCCTCGGGCTGCTGGTGGGCACCTGGTTCGGCCGGGCCCGCTGGCTGATCGCGCTCGGCCTGGTGACCGCGGTGGCGCTCGGCTTCGCCACCGTCGCCGAGTCCTACGACCGGGTCCGCGGCATCGACGGCGACGTCACCTGGGCCCCGGTCGACTTCCGGGACCTGGCGAACCGCTACGAGAACAACTTCGGCGACGCGGTGCTGGACCTGCGCGCGATCGACTTCGACAAGAAGGACACCCAGGTGACGGTGGCAGTCAACTTCGGTGAGGTCACCGTGGTCGTACCGCCGAAGGTCGACGTCACCACGGTGGCCGACGTGAACGCCGGCGACGCCACGGTCTTCGGCCGGCGCACGGGCGGGCTGAACGGACGCCAGTGGGAGAACACCGACCTCGGCGCCGACGGCCGCGGCGGCGGCACCCTGCGGCTGATCGTCCACGTGAACGCCGGCAACCTGGAGGTGACCCGGTGAAGGCCCACCGCACCGACCTCGTGTCGTTCGCCTTCGGGCTGGTCTTCCTGGCGCTCGCCCTCTGGTGGCTGCTCGCCCAGATCCTCGGGCTCACCCTGCCCCCGGTCGGCTGGTTCCTGGCCGGCGCGCTCATCCTCATCGGCCTGCTCGGCCTGCTCGGGGCGCTGCGCTCCGGGCGGCACGCCGGGGACGGCGCCGCAGAGCAGCCGGCGGCCACCGTCGCGGCGCCGTACGAGGACGCGACGCCGACCAGTGGCGTCACCGGCGGGGTGGCGGCCGACGAGTGGCCCGGGACGGCCGTCACCGACGACCTCGCCCCGGCCCGGGAGGACCGTCCCTACGGAGGCGAGCCGCGCTGGTCCCCGACCAGGCCGCCGGTCGGCGAGGAGGCCCCGGTCACCCGCGAACTGCCGGTCACCGACGACCTCGCCCCGGCCCGGGAGGACCGTCCCTACGGAGGCGAGCCGCGCTGGTCCCCGACCAGGCCGCCGGTCGGCGAGGAGGCCCCGG